>JAMFRO010000012.1 GCA_026224825.1 bacterium
GCGGGCTTGGGCGGAGCACAATGCTGTTGCCGGTGGCGAGTGCCGGGAACATCTTCCAGAGATTGATATGCATCGGCGCGTTATAGGCGGAGATGGCGGCGACAACGCCGACCGGCACGTAATAGCGCAGGCTCTGTACGAAGCCACCGAACGGGTTGATGCGCTCTTCCAAAGTGAGTGGGTTTTCCTCGATCTCGGGAAGTTTTCCGCACAGGGTCAGCATCGCCTCCATCTGGCGCAACGGGCCGGCAAGCTGAGAATCCATGACCATGGATTTGATCGGCACGCCGGTTTCGGCGATGACGAGCGGCTCGAGTTCTTTCGCGCGGTCGCGTATCGCGGCGAGATAGCGCCGCAGCACGGCAATACGGTCAGCCACGGACAGATTGGCCCAGTCGCCTTTATCAAACGCGTTACGGGCGGCAGCGATCGCCTGGGCGAATTGCCCGGCGGAGGCACCGGGGAATGTTGCGGTGACCTCGCCCGTGGAGGGGTTGATGGGCGATAGCGCAACACCTTCACCGGCGACGAGGCGGCCGCCGATAAGCATTTGATGCGCGTGGCCGGTGAGCGATGTGTGGTCGGGCATATTAGTCATTTCAGTTTGCGTTACGTGTACGGACGATGACCTTGCCGGCAACGGTTTTTGTGAACAGGCCGCACATGGCGGCTGGCAGGCGCTCCAGCCCGTCTTCGATATGCAGCGCCGGCTTGATGGCGCCGCTGGCGAGGAGGGTTGCGATCTCCTGTTCGAAGGCGGGTCGCAGCGCATCCTGGCCGTATTGCGTAAAACTCTGGATGCGTATCCCCTTGCCCATGACGGCGTGCAGCACGGCGGGCAGATGATCCGGCTCGGCCTGCGAAGACCCCTGGTATTGCGCCATCAGCCCGGAGATGAGGACCAGGGCGCCGCGTGCGAGAAACGGCAGCATCGCGGCCAGCATCGGGCCGCCGACATTGTCGAAATATACATCCGCACCGTTGGGCAGCGCGGCTTTGAGCTGCTCCAGGAAATCGGGCGCTGTGCGGTCGGCGGCGGCGGCGTAGCCGGCCTGTTCGATGAGGTAGCGTTTTTTGTCATCGCCGCTGACGATACCGACGGCGCGGCCGCCGCGGGCATTGATGAGCGGCCCCACGACGGAGCCGACGGCACCGGCGGCCCCGCTGACCAGGAAAGTCTGACCGGGTTGGACGCCGCCGGCGGCCTGCAAGCCGACATAGGCGGTAAAGCCCGGCAGCCCGGCGATGCTCAGTGCGTTTTCCGGCGCACCCAGCGCCTTGTTGATGCGGTGTACGCCGGCGCCGTCGGAAACGGCATAATCCTGCCAGCCGAAACGGCCCTCGACGAGATCGCCGATGGTGTAGTCAGGGTGGTTGGATTCGACGACCTCTCCGACCGCCGGGCCCGGGATGGTCGTGCCGAGGGGCATCGGCGGCATCAGCCCACCGAGCGGTGCGGCGTCGATAAACAGGCGCAGCATCGGGTCGACGGAGATGAATAAATTCCGGACCAGAAATTTATTCTGGTCGGGAGCGGGGGCTTCCTGCGCCTCGAGGGCAAAATCAGACGGTTGTAGATTATGCTCTGGGTGGCGGCGCAGGGTAATGCGCCGCCCCTTGGGTCTGTTGGACGTCATGCGCTTCCCTTGATTACGGCTATTTGGCGTTTTGCCCCAATGGGGATGCGTTTCAGATTCCGTAGAGCGCCTTGGCGCGGCCGCACAGGATCATATGCTTGTCATCCTCCGGCACGCCTTCGAACAGGCGCTCGATGACCTGTAGCGACTCAGGGAAGGTCGTTTCCGAATGCGGGTAGTCTGACGACCACATAATGTTGCCCGCACCCGGCATGCTGCGCATCAGAATCCCGGCGCGGTCATGGATGAAGGAGCCGTAGATATTGCGTTCCCAGAAATAGCTGGGCTCGTGTTCGAGCGCGGAATTCACCCAGTAGCGCTGTTTCTTCCAGGTCTCATCCATGTAGTTGGCGGCAAAGGCGAACCAGCCGACGCCGCTTTCCACCGAAGCGAGCTTCAGATCCGGGAAACGCTGGAATACGCCGCCATAGATCATGATGGCGATCGGCTCGCCCATGCCGAATTTGGACATCAGCAGGTCGGAGAGGAAGAATTTCGGGTTCGTGAAGCGCACTGCACGGCCCCCGAGATGGATGGTGACCGGCATGCCGAGATCGCATACGGTTTTCCAGAACGGGTCGAATTCCGCATCGGCATAGCTGCGCTCGCTGTTCACATCACCGGTCAGCGCCATCATCTGGGCGTCTCCTCCATTGAGCGAAGCCACCGGGCTCATGGGGAAGGCCGGGATGTTCACGGCTTTCAGACCGCGGGCATGGAAATCGCGGACCATTTTGATGGCTTCATCGACGTCCTGCATCGGCACATAGCCGACGCCGACGAGGCGCTGCGGGGCGGCCGCGCAGAAATCCGCGAGCCAGCGGTTATAGGCATCGAAGCTCGCCTTGTAGAGCTCCATATTGGAGGTGCCGAGCGGGCCGCCGCCGAACAGTACGGCGGTGTCGATGCCATCCTCATCCATGTCGGAGAGGCGGGCATTGGGCATCCAGCCGCCGGCGCGGGCGTCCGAAGCGCGGCCGTGCATTTTGAAATCGCTGCCCTTGCGGCCGGCCTGGGCGCTTATGAGGTTGAGCTTGCGCCGCTTGCCCTCGAAGACGACGTAATCGCAATCCTCGCCATGTTCGATTTTGGGCGCGAGCTCGCGCAGGCCTTCTGGCAGATAATCGGCCCACATATCGGCAGACGGGTTAACATGGGCGTCGGCATCGACGATCTTCGGCATGAAAGCGAGATCAGCCATTGGGTCCTCCTGGGATATTTTGTGTGGGATAGCGCCACTGGATTGTCGGCGTAAAATATTAAAAACTGCAGGGATTGATATTTTTAAAAACTCAATTCCGCTGCATGGTTTGCGAAAGCCCGACCACGGAGAGGGTGGACATGCTGACCAGCGCATCCGTGAAGGGGAGTTTTTCCGTGCCCATCAGGCTGCCCATGCTCTGCAGCACCGGCATCGGGTTACCTTCGATCTCATAGATCAGCATAAAGTCCCAGCCCGGCAGGCCGTCCGGCTGTTTGACGGTGATGAGGGTGTGGCGCTCGGCTGAGACGAAGCCGGGCACGGCGAGCAGGTCGGGGAAATGACGTTCGTCATACCAGCGGCCGAGCTCCTCGGTCCGCCCTTCTGCCGCTTTCGCGAAAACCACCATTTTATGCATGTCACGCTCCCCGTTGCTGATTTCGGATTGAGTTTGCGATTGTACCTAACTAATATAAAATCAGAAACCACATTTTTGATATTATTTATATATCAAATTTGTCTTGCAAAATATTGGGAGTGGGTATGGAGACGCTTTATTTCTCTGGGTTCGGCGGCGTGCGTCTGGCGGCTGATGCCTTTGGCGCGCCGGATGATCCGGCCGTCGTGCTGATTCCCTCTGCCGGGCAATCCCGGGCCTATTGGCACGGCTCGGCCGCGGCGCTGGCGCGGGCTGGGCGCTATGCGATCTGTGTGGATCTGCGCGGGCATGGCGATAGCGGGCATGCGGGCGAAGGCGGGTATGGGTTCGATGCGCATGTCGGTGATCTGCGCGCCGTTTTGGCGGCACTGCCGTCCCGCGCCTTTGTGGTGGCTTCCGGCATGGGGGCGATCATCGCCATTGCCGCGGCGGGCGAGGTGCCTGAGTTATGCGCTGGTCTGGCGCTGGTGGATGCGACGATCTGGTTCGACCGCGATGTAACGGAACGGCTGCAGGCGGCACTGGCGCGGCGGGGCGGGGTGTTTGAGAGCGCCGAAGCCATTATGAAGACGATAACGGCGCTGCACCCCGGTGAGCCGGCGCCGGTGGCGACGGAACGGCTGCTGGCCTCGTTTGCCCAGGGTGATGACGGGAAATACCGCTGGCGGGGCGACCCGAAGGCTTTTGCCGGGGCCGGGCTACTGCAAGAAGAGGCGCGGCTGAATGCGGCGGCGGCGAAACTCAACCTGCCGGTGACGCTGGTCCGTGGTGCGCTGAACGAGACCATTTCGGAAGCGACGATCCGCCGGCTGCAGGCGGTGATTCCAGGTTCCGAAATCGCCGAAATTGAGGGGGCGGGGCATTACGCGGCGACAGACCGCGAAGAGGAATTCAACGCGATTCTGCTCGACTTTCTGGAACGCCGCGCGCCGCGCCAGCCGCTGACCTATATCGGCGGCTCCGAACCGCGCGTGCTGCGTGATGCGCTGGGCTGCTTTGGTACCGGGGTGACGGTTGTGACCAGCGTGGACGCTACGGGTGAGCCGCTTGGGCTGACCGCCAATAGTTTTACCTCCGTGTCGCTCGACCCGCCGCTCATCCTGTTCTCGCTGGCCAAATCCTCGGCAAATCTGGCGGCATTCCAGCAGGCGGGGCGGTTTGCGGTGAATGTGCTGCATATCGGCCAGCAGCCGCTGGCCAATCGCTTTGCCAGGCGGGATGTCGCGCGGTTCGATGATGTCGATTGGGCCTACCGGGCGGAAGGCGGCTCGCCGATTCTGGCGGGTTCGCTGGCCTCGTTCGACTGCACCACCTATGCCGTGCATGACGGCGGCGACCATGTCATTTTCATCGGCGAGGTGAAGCACGCCTGGTTCGAGCCGCATCGCGACCCACTGCTGTATTTCCGCGGCAAATACCGCCGGCTGCATTTTGCATGAGTTTTATACTGGTATAATGGTGATTTTTATACCAGGATAAAACCACCCTAAGCCGATTGGCCTTTTCCTCAAAAAATCGCCGCCTTCGGGTCCAGCAGATGTGGGTTGTCTGCCATGTAGGTGGTAGCGAATTCGACGAAGGCGGCGGCGCGTTTGCTGACATGGGCGGCGTGCCAGGTCATCATCAGCTCCCAGCGGGCGTAGGGGACGTCGTCGAGGATGCGCAGGAAGCGCACGTTGCGGGGTTGCAGCAGTTGCGCCGTGGCCATGACCAGGCTGCAGCCGAGCCGGGCGCCGACCAGGCTGAGGGAGGTATTGGTTTGGGTTGCTTCCTGGACGACGTGCGGCATGACCCCCAGATGTTTGAACATGGCGTTGGCCAGGTTTGCCTGAGCGGCATATTGCTGCGGCGGCTGGATGAAGGGCTGTTTGGCAAGTTCGGCGAGGCTGATGGTGCCGTCCTGGCCGAGCGGCCAGTCGGCGGGTACGGCGGCCATGAAGGAGGCGCGTTCGACCAGCAGTGTTTCGCAGCCGCTGCCGTCCGCGGTGCCGAAAGCGGTGACGAAACCGATATCGTAATCGCCGGCCTGGAGGCCGCGCATCTGTTCGGGCGAGGGGTGTTCGAGCAGGCGGACATGGACTTCCGGGGCGATGGCGCGGTAGCGTACCAGCATATCCGGCAGCACCCGGTACAAAGCCGGGCCGATAAAACTCATGCGGATTTCGGGGGCCTTCACGGCTTCGCGCTGGGTCAGCTTGCGCATGAGCTCGGCCTGCATCAGCATGCGGCGGGCTTCATTGAGAAAGACGCGGCCGGCGTCCGTGAGTGCCACGCTGCGTTGGGTGCGGTCGAACAACAACACGCCGAGTTCCTGTTCCAGGCGTTTGATGGATTGGCTGAGCGGCGCCTGCTCCATGTTCAGCCGTTTGGCTGCATTGCGGAAATGCAGCTCCTCACCCACCGCCACGAACTGGCGCATTTGTCGCAGATCCATTGCTTTCCTCCAGCTCAGGGGAAACTTTCAATCATAATATAAAAAATATCAATCTGGTGTTTTGTGATATTTGACATGCTTGGTTCGATCAGGTTCAGGTCGCCGCTGAATCGGAGCCGGCGTTCGTCTCCGCGGTGTATCCGTCTGGATAATCAATAAAGCGGGGTGGCGTGCGGTTGCCCCCAAAGGGAAGAGTATGACGCAGATTTTTGGGGGCGTGCGGGTTGTCGAGCTGGCGCAATATGTGTTTGTGCCGGCGGCGGGGACGTTGATGGCCGATCATGGCGCTGAGGTGATCAAGATCGAGCCGCCGGGACTGGGCGATCCGTACCGGACGTTGAAAGTGGGCGATGGCCGCGAGACGGCGAATGCCAATCTTTCGATGGAGCAGAATAATCGCGGCAAAAAAAGTGTTGCGATCGATTTGAAGAGTCCCGAGGGCCGCGAGGTTCTGCTGAAGTTGATCGAGACCGCGGATGTGTTTCTGACCAGTCTGCGCCCGCGCGCGTTAAAATCTCTGAGACTGGAGCCTGAGGATTTGAAGGCGCGCAACCCGAAGCTGATTTACGCCAGGGGCAATGGGCTGGGCTTTAAGGGTGATGAGGCAGATAAGGCTGGCTATGATGCCTCGGCCTTCTGGGCGCGCGGCGGGTTCGCGGATCTGCTGACCGCACCTGATGCGGAGACGACGACCCGCCCGCGCCCGGCGTTGGGCGACCATACGAGTGCCATCTCGCTGCTGGCGGCGATTGCATCGGGCCTGTTCCGCCGCGAGCGAAATGGCCAGGGCATGGTGGTTGAAACCTCACTGCTGCAGACCGCGGCCTGGGTTTTATCCTCCGATCTCGTCATCGCGCGTTCGGTTGAAGGGTATAATCCGCATGCCGGTTTTCGCGCCGGCACCAAGCAGCCGTTGATGCGCGCCTATAAGACCAGCGATGGGCGCTGGATTCAGCTTATGCTGCTGTCACCGGACAGGCCCTGGCCGGAGCTGTGCGAGCTGCTCGCACTGCAGGGACTGGTGCATGATCCCCGCTTCGCGACGGGGGCGGCGCGGATTGAGAATGGTGCCGCACTTTGCGAAATTCTGGTGGAGCGGATCGGTTCGCGCAGTTGGGCCGAATGGGGGCCAAAATTCCTGGCCTGGAATGCGCCCTGGGAATTGATCAGCACGATCCATGAGCTGGGCAATGACCCGCAGCTGAAAGCCGCCGGCACTGTGTTTCCCTTGACGCTGAGCAATGGCGTGACGGTGGATGTCGTTGCCGGGCCGTTGGGTTTTGATGGGGTTTGCGCGCCCGAAGCATCGGCCGGTTCGCCCTCGCTTGGTGAACATAGCGATGCGATCCTGGCCAGCATCGGGCTGGATGCGAGTGAGCTGGCGCGGTTGCGCGCGGCGCAGATTATCGGTTGAGACCGGAAGGAGATTGAGTGTGAATACAGCGGTAGCGCAGGCGGGCGGCGATGAGGCACTCATCGAAGCGCTCTATGACGTAAGAAAAGAGGCTGAGGAACTCGGCAATTACGTCGAGGGCGATCCCTACCCGGCGATGAACGCGCTGCGTGAGCGCGCACCGGTGCAGAAAGGGTTCTTGCGGCAGCTGCTCGACCTGCCGCCGTTTCACCGGCATAAGGGGTCGCTGGAGCGCGAAGGCTATACCTGCTTTACCTTCGAGGCCTGTGAGCGTGCGTTTCGCGACAATGTTAACCTGTCGAACAATGTCTATCATTTCGATGGCAGTCCCCCGAAGACCATGGGGATATTGGAGATGGACAATCCGGAGCATCATGCCTTCCGCAAGGCGGTGCAGTCTCTGTTCATCCTACCGCGGGCGCAAAAATGGTGGCGGCAGAATTTCATCGATGAGCTTGTCACCGGGCTGGTGAGCAGCCTGGCGGGGCAGGAGCGGGCGGAGCTGAATTTACAGCTTTGCGCGCGCGTGCCGGTGCATACCATTACCCGCGGCGTGGGGTTGAATGGTGACGATGCGCTGGTGTTCCGCAATGCGCTGCTTGGCACCTCCGCCAGCCGGCACGGGATAGAGGCGCGCATGGAAGCGCATGCCACGGTACACCGCATGCTGATGGAGCAGATCACGATCCGCCGGGCCCAGCCTGGCGAGGATATTCTGTCCTGGCTGATCGCGGCGCGGATTGAACCGCCGGGCGAGGAGGTCCGGCCGCTCACTGATGGTGAGATCGTGACCTTCGCGCGGCTGCTTTTGCTGGCCGGTGGCGGGACGACTTGGCGCCAACTGGGGATTGTGCTGCATGCTTTGCTGGTGGACCGCGCGAACTGGGAAGCGGTGAAGGCGAATCGCAAGTTGATCGATGCGGCCATTGAGGAATCCCTGCGCTGGAACCCGACCAATCCGACGTTCAGCCGCGTGGCATTGGTGGATACGGAGCTTAGTGGGGTGGTGATCCCGCAAGGGGCAGTGCTGGATATTTGCCTGGGGGCGGCGAATCGTGATCCGGCGCGTTGGGAAAATCCGGATGTGTTTGATCTGCACCGGCCGTTTCAGCAGCATCTCGGCACCGGGCTGGGGGCGCATATGTGCCTCGGCCGCTACGTGGCGCAGGTGGAGATGAATGTCACCATCAACCAGC
>JAMFRO010000093.1 GCA_026224825.1 bacterium
GGGCTCTGCCCTGGACCCGCCAAGGGCCGAAAGGCCCTTGGATCCCACCCGGGTCTTGGAAAGGGATGCCCTCGAGATCACGTAGTTGGACAGCCCGTGCAGGGCATCCCTTTCCAAGACCCGAAGTCGTGGGGGTCTGGGGCCTCAGGCCCCAGCGGGGTCGAGGGGCGGAGCCCTCGCCTTTTCCGTGGAACACCCCGGCCCTCAGGGCCTGCCTTCAGAACACGCCCATTGATAGCCCTGCGGCTAGGCTGAGGCCGAGCTCGGCGCAGTGGGTGAGCTGGTCGGGGGGGATGTGTTTGGGGGCCAGTATGGCTTCGGGGGTTTGGGCGCCGGTGCGGATGATGAGCGGTTCGGCCACGGCCCGCAGGCGCCAGCCGGTGGCGATGCGGGCGATCTGCCGGGCCGCGTTCTCGCCATCGGAACCGGCGCAGATCAGGCTGGCGTAGGGGCGGCCCTCGATTTGCCCGAGTGCCGGGTAATAGCACCGGTCGAAGAAATCCTTCATCATCCCGGCCATGGCGGCGAGGTTTTCGGGGGTTGCGAAGATATAGCCATCGGCTGCCAGCACATCGTTGGGGCCGGCGTCCGCGGCGCGCAGTTTGCGCGTGATGGTGCCGCTTTCGGTTGCGGCACCTTCGGCTGCGGCCTGTGCCATTTGCGCTGTGCCGCCGGTGGCACTGTGCCAGATGATGAGAAGCTGCTTCACCCCGCCATGTTGTCCCTAAACGGGGCTTTGGAAAAGCCTGCCGGCAAGGTGAACCCCGTGACGGCGTGCCGGCTATGGGTTAGGTAGCGTGTAATGACCTGGCCATGTAAATCACTTCTCTGGACCGCTGCCCTGGCCTTGCTCGCCGGCTGCGTCAGCGCGCCGCTACCACCGCCCCCCCCGCCGCTGGTCCCGCAGCAACTGGCATCGCCCTTGCTCTCGGCGGCGGATGTGCGCCGGGCGGAGCAGCATGCCTATTGGGCGGGCTATGCCGCCGGGCGGCGCTACCAGACGCAGCAGGACGCGCAGAACACGCCCGATGCACCGAGCCCGGCTTCCGTGCCAGATGCGGTATTGCCCCAGATAACGGTGCCCCCGGTAACGGACACATCCACCGCCCCCCTGGCCGTAACGGCGATTCCCGCAGCGGCGGCACCGTCCGCCGTGGCACCACTGCAACCCATGCCCCCGCCGGTGGACAGCTATTCCCCCAAAGGCCCGGCCCAGCCGGTCGCCACGCCAGTAAACTAGCCGGTTGGGGTTGTCCCCGCCTGCGCAAACGGCCAAACAGCGCGCATGGCTTCTCCCCCGCTCATGCTGCTCGATAATATTTCCGTCACCCTCGGCTCCGTGCCGCTGCTCAGCGGGGCGGCACTCTCCATCGGGGCGGGTGAGCGCATCTGCCTGGTCGGACGCAACGGCTCGGGCAAATCCACTTTGCTGAAAATCGCCTCGGGCGAGATCGCCTTCGACGGCGGTTCGCGCTTTCTCCAGCCCGGCTGCACCATGCGCTATTTGCCGCAGGAGCCCGACCTTTCCGCCTTTGCCGATGTGATGGATTACGTGCAGGCGGGTTTGGGCCCCAATGACGAGGAATACCGCGTGCGCTATCTGCTGGGCGAGCTGGGCCTCACGGGTGCGGAAAAGCCCGCCAACCTCTCCGGCGGCGAGGCCCGCCGTGCCGCTCTGGCCCGCACTTTGGCGCCGAGCCCCGATCTTTTGCTCCTCGACGAGCCGACAAACCATCTCGATCTGCCGGCCATCGAATGGCTGGAATCCGAGCTGAAATCGCTCTCCAGCGGCATGGTGCTCATCTCGCATGACCGGCGCTTCCTGGAAAACCTGTCGCGCTCCATGGTCTGGCTCGACCGCGGCACCACAAAGCGCCTGGATAAAAGCTTCGCGCATTTCGAAACCTGGCGCGATGAGGTGCTGGAGCAGGAAGAACTGGATTTCCACAAGCTCGGCCGCAAGATCGCGCGCGAGGAAGACTGGCTGCGCTATGGCGTCACTGCCCGGCGCAAGCGCAATGTCAAACGCCTCTCCGGCCTGCACTCCTTGCGCGCGGAAAAACGCGACTACACGCATAAGCTAGGCACGGCCAAAATGGCGGCACTGGATTCCGCCACCTCCGGCAAGATCGTGGCCGATCTTGATGGTGTGTCCAAGAGTTTTTCGGAACGCAAAATCGTCGACAACCTCACTGTGCGCGTATTGCGCGGCGACAGGCTCGGCATCGTCGGCCCCAATGGCGCCGGCAAATCCACGCTGCTGAAAATGCTGCTGGGCCAGCTCACCGCCGATAGCGGCGGCATAAAACTAGGCACCTCGCTGGAGACGGTGACACTCGACCAGAGCCGCGCCACGCTCAACCCCGCCACCTCGCTGGCTGATACGCTTACGGGCGGCAAAAGCGATATGGTGATGGTCGGTGACCAGCCGCGCCATGTCATCGGCTATATGAAGGAGTTCCTGTTCAAGCCGGAACAGTCGCGCACGCCCGTCGGCACGCTCTCGGGCGGAGAGCGTGGGCGCCTGCTGCTGGCGAAAGCTTTGGCCAAGGCCTCCAACCTGCTGGTGCTGGATGAGCCGACAAATGATCTCGATCTCGAAACGCTCGATCTGTTGCAGGAAATGCTTAACGAATATCCCGGCACGGTGATCCTCGTCAGCCATGACCGTGACTTCCTGGACCGCGTCGCCAGCTCCACTCTGGCGTCCGAGGGCAATGGCAAATGGGTGGAATACGCCGGCGGCTATTCCGACATGCTTGCACAGCGCGGCGAAGTTGCCGCCGCCGACAAAGCCGAGAAAAAGGCATCCAAACCCGCAACCGCCCCGGCCCAGCCCAAAGCCGCGCCGAAAATGAGTTTCAAGCAGCAGCATGAGCTAAAAACCCTCACCGCCGAGATCGAGCGGCTGCATGGCGAGGTGCAAAAGCAGGATCTCATCCTCACCCGCCCGGACCTCTACACCAAGGACCCGAAGAAATTCGCCGCCGCCACGGCTGCTCTGGCCGAGCTGCATAAAAAGCTGGAAACAGCCGAGGAACGCTGGCTGGAATTGGAGATGCTCAAAGCCGCCACCTGACGGTTTTGCAATAATCTTGTCACACGAAACATGTAGAGGCACCGTTATGAACTGAGCCAATCAGAACGAGGAACCAACATGCGTTATCTGTCCACGATCTCCGCACTTGCCTTGCTTGCCGCCGCCCCGGCCTGCGCGCAAACGGCTAATAATCTGGCAGCACTGCAAGGCCTGGCCCCGTTCAGCGCGCTGCTGAATACCGATGCCGGGAAGGCCGCACTCGATGCCAATTACAAGGTTACCGGCGCGATTGAGACCGGCACCGCCAACCAGCCCGGATTAGAACCCTTCGCCGCCCAGCAGGCGCGCGCTTTGCGGGATGCCTATATCACTTTGGGCAACGGCACCCAGCTTGCCGACGGGCTGGGCAGCACTTTGGGCGGCGCCTATCAGGCAGCCACCCCCGCCACCATCGGCCAGGGCAAGGACGGCAAAACCGTCTTCACCAATATCTCGCCCAATATCGGCAACCTTCTGGTCTACAGCGTCATCTCCGCTGAGCTGGACTCAAATGCGGGCAAATATTTCTTTGCCAATGGCACCTACCAGCAGGGCAAACCGCCCGCCGTGCCGGCCTCCGCCGCGGCCATGGCATTCATCACCGCCGTCAACGGCAAAACCGATGTCATGGGCAAGGCCTACCATCTGCCCGCCGGCAGCAACGGCGCCGATCCGGATGGCGACTCCCGCCCCTTCCAGACCGAAAAGAAATTTCTCTCCTACGCCGACCCGGATTATTTCGGCATCCCCTCCAGCAACACCGAATGGCTCGACGGCGCCGTGCCCGGCACGAAAAGCATGGGCATGAAGCTGCTCACCAGCCCGTCCTTCCCCAGCGGCCACACCGCCTATGGCTATACTGAGGGCGTGCTGCTCGCCATCCTCGTGCCCGCCCGCTACCCCCAGGAGATCACCCGCGCCGCCGAATACGGCAATAACCGCATCGTTGTCGGCGCGCATTACAGCATGGATGTCATCGGCGGCCGCACCGTGGCGCTGTACAATCTGGCCCAGTTGCTCTCCAACAACCCGGCCTATATCAACCAGAAATTCCCCAAAACCCAGCCCATCACCGATTACGGCGCGGCCGTGACGGCAGCGCGGGCCGACCTCACCAAAGCCCTGGAAACCAGCACCGGTACCGGCATCGGCACTGCCGCCCGCGATGACACCAGCCGCTTCGCCAACGCCTCAGCCAATGAAGCATTCTACGAATCAACCCAGACCTACAGCCTCCCCGTGGTCTACCCGGCCCAGGCAGCCAAACCGGAAGACGTGGCAAAAACAGCCCCAGAAGCCGGACACCTGCTAACCGCCGCCTTCCCCTACCTAACCCTGAAACAAGCCGACAACATCCTAACGGCCACCGAAGGCCCAGGCGGCGGCTTCCTCGACAACGGCTCCCACTTCGGCCTCTACTCCCGCCTCGACCTCTACAAAGCCAGCCTCCAAGCCGAAGCCGCCGCGCCGAAATCCTGAGGCGGTTCGCGGAGAAAAAGGCCAGGGCTCTGCCCTGGATCCGCCAAGGGCCGAAGAGCCCTTGGATCCCACCCGGGTCTTGGAAAGGGATGCCCATACCAGCATACTCGTGGAAAGCCCGTGCAAGGGCATCCCTTTCCAAGACCCGAAGGTAGTGGGGGTCTGGGGCCTCAGGCCCCAGCGGGTCCAGGGCAGAGCCCTGGCCTTTTTTATCGCGGAAACCGCCCCAGCATGTCGTCGTAAAGCTGGCGCAGGGTTGGGTCGGTGCGGGTGGTTTCGGCGAAGGCGGCGTAGCGGGTGGCGATGAGCTGTTGCAGTTGGGCGAAGCCGGGGCGGGTGGCGAAGCTGGCCAGGCGGGCTTGGGTGGCGTTCAGCATGGCTGGCGGCCAGGGGCTGTGGTTTTCGGCGGTTTCTTTCACCGTCCAGGCGAAAAAATCCTCATAGCCGCGGTGAAACGGTTTGCCTGCCACTGCCATCGCGTCGCCACGGCGTTTTTTAACGAGGAATTCCTCGAAGGACTTACCCCAGAAATGCTCGATCCAGCCACCGGCGCCGGTGCGGTACTGGGGGTACCAGCCATCCGTCTGCTCGATGATGGCAAAACGGCTGTCGCGTAGAATGCGCGGCTGGTCGAAGCGCGGGAAATGCACCTGGCTCAGCGAGGTGACATGGCGCAGCCTGGTCACGCATTTGGTGATGACATGGGGCAAGGCGTGGGGGAAGCGTTCGGCCAGCAGCCCCGGTCCGCGCTCGAAATCGCGCGGCCATTGCCGTGCGTGCCAGGGGAAGAGCAGGGCCTCGGTATCCGCGGGCGCGGCGGCCAGAAGTTGGCGCATGTCATGGCCGTAGCGCGCATCGGGCAGCAGAAACTCGTCCACATCCACCACCGCGACCCATTCGTACAGCCGCAGCTCCGGCAGCAGGGCCAGGGCGTGGCTGTAGTTTTTCAACTGCACATTCACGCCCGGCCCGCTTGCCACCGGAATGACCACCACCGGCGCATTGGCCACGAACCAGCGCAGCATTTCATCGGTGCCGTCGCTATTGTCGTTGGTATAGATGAAGATCGTATCCACCCCGATGGCGAGGTGATGCGCGATCCATTCCGCCAGATCCGGCGCCTCGTTGCAGGCCATGCTCAGCACGGCGAGTTTCTGGCGTGGCTCGATCTGCCCCAGTGCGTTGTGCAGCTCCTGGCGCAGCGCGCTCCAATGGGCCGGCTCCGTGTCCTGCGCCAGTGCATCCAGCGCCGGGCCTACCGGCGGGGGTGCGGCAAAAATATCATCCGCCCAGGCCAGCCCGGCGATGCGCCGCAGTGTTGCGGCATAGGCGGCCTCAAGCGCTGCGTTCATTTATCCGCGTAGGGATTTTCCGTGCCGCGCAGATAGATACGGATCGGCACGCCCGGCATGTCGAATGTTTCGCGGAAGTTGTTCACGAGATAGCGCTGATACGTCTCAGGTACCTGCTCGGCGCGGGTGCCGAACAAAGCAAAAGTCGGTGGCCTGGCCTTGATCTGCGTGATGTAGCGCAGTTTCAGCCGCCGCCCCTGGACCATCGGCGGCGGGAAGCGCTCCAATGCGGTCTCAAACCAGCGGTTGAGCTGGCTGGTGGGGATGCGCATGTTCCAATGTTCGTAAGTGGCGCGGATGGCGGGGAAGAGTTTGTCCACGCCTTCGCCGGTTTCGGCGGAGATGGGCACCACGGTGATGCCCTTCATCTGCGACAGCGAGATGGAGATGCGGTCGTAGGCGGCCTGGCGGGCTTTGCCGCGGTCTTCCACAGCGTCCCATTTGGTCAGCGCGATAACGCAGCCGCGCCCTTCGCGCTCAATCAGCCGGGCGATGTGCAGATCCTGTTCTTGAACACCGTTCACGGCATCAACCGCGAGCACCGCCATCTCGGCCCGCTTCAGCGCCTCGATGGCCGACGAGGTGGACATGCGCTCCAGCCCCTCATCCACCTTGGCGCGTTTGCGTAAGCCCGCCGTGTCCACCACGCGGTAGAGCTTGTCATCCGGCCCGGTGAAATCCACCGAGACGGAATCGCGGGTCAGGCCCGGTTCCGGGCCGGTGATCATGCGCTGCTCGCCGAGCAGATAGTTCAGCAAAGTGGATTTGCCCGCATTGGGGCGCCCGACGATGGCTAGATGCAGCGGCAGGTTTTCCGCGTCCTCATCCGAGGTTTTTTCCAGCTTGGGCAGGAGATCGGCGATATCCTGCATCAGCCCGTACATGCCCTCATTATGCTCAGCCGAGATGCCCACCGGCTCGCCCAGCCCCAGCTCATAGGCTTCCATGGTGGCGGCGGCCCCGCCGCGCCCCTCGGCTTTGTTGGCCACAACAAGCACTTTTTTACCCGTACGGCGCAGCCAGGTGGCAAAATGCCTATCCTCGGGCAGCAGCCCGCTCCTGGCATCGAACACGAATAACACCAGATCCGCCTCATTCACCGCATGGGTGGTGGAGGCGCGCATGCGGCCCGGCAGCGTATCCGGTGCGGCTTCCTCCAGCCCGGCGGTATCCACAACAAGAACTTTCCGGCCGCCGAGTTCGCACACGGCCTCCTTGCGGTCGCGGGTTACCCCCGGCGTATCGGCAACCAGCGCCAGGCGCGAGCCGATGAGGCGGTTAAAGAGTGTGGACTTGCCGACATTCGGGCGTCCAGCGATGACGACATGAGGAAGCATTAACCATAAGCAGTCAGTTTTGCATTGCGCGTAAGCTGCAGCAGCACGCCGGCAGCGGCGATGGGGGGCATATCGGCGGGGGCGTCGAGTTTCGCGGTCTGCGTGATCTTGCCGGACACGGCATCCACCAGCGCCACTTCGCCGTGGTCGTTGGTCAGCACGAGCAAGCCGTTTATCAGCACTGGCCCGGTCCACAATATCGGCTTGCTCTTGCTCTTGGGCTTCTTATAGGCCGGCAGTTGCACGCTCCAGTCCACCAGCCCGTCATCGGCATGCAAGGCGTAGAGTGTCTGCGTGCCATCGACCAGGAACAGGAACCCGCCCGCGGCGGCCGGGGCGCTGGTGCCGGACACACCCTTGGTCCACACCTTCACGCCCGAATGCAGATCCACCGCCATGAACGTGTCGCCCAGGTTGAGGGCATAGACCACGCCATTGGCGATGATGGGGGAGGCGACGATATCGGAGAAATCCAGCGCGCTGGCCTGGCCGTAGCCGGCCGCCAGGCTCTGCTCCCAGAGCGGCGTGCCGGATTTGGCGTCTATGGCCGCCAGCATGCCGGTGGAGAAGCCGGCGACGATGATGCCATCCGCATAGGCCGGTGCACCGGTGATGCCCACGGCCGCGCCGCTGGCCTGACCGGCATTGCCCGAGAAGCGCCAGCCCGGCGTGCCGGTGGCGGCGTCGAAGGTCATCAGCAGGTCGTTATACACGGTCACGGCCACCAGCCCGCCCGCCACCAGCGGTGCGCTGCGGGCCGGCAGCAGCAGCGTCTGGCGCCACAGGATCTTGCCGCTGGCGGCATCCAGGGCCAGCACCTCGCCATAGCCGGTGCTGGCGTAGATCGTGCCGGAATCATAGGCGATGCCGCCGCCCATGTTCTGGATGGTGGTGTGCTTGGGCCGGGTGCTGGTGTGCCAGAGCGCATGCCCGTCGGCTAGCGCATAGGCATGCACGGTGGCGTCCGAATCCATGGTGAAGGCCTGGCCGTTGGCGACCAGCGGGCTCGCCCGCAATTGCGCGCGGTAACCGCCGGCGGCACCGGCATCGGTAGCCCACAGCGGTTTGAAGTTGAGGGGTGCCGCAACATTGCCCGGCGCATGCGCGGCATTGGCCAGGCTCTGCGTCCAATCCGCCAGCGGGGCGGCGGGCGGCAGGGTCACAGGCGGCGCGTCGAGCGCCACACCCATGCCGGTATCCGTGGCCACCACGGGGATCTGCGTACCGATGATCGGCGATTTTTTCGCGGCACAGGCGGTGAGGAAAGCCAGCGTCAGGCCCGATAGAGCGGTACGGCGTCGCATCATGGTATTGGTCATCCGTTCAGGCTGGCGAGAAGTGCGGCGGCGCGGTTGCGCAGATTATCGGTGGCGTGCGGGTCGGTGGCAATCTGCGTGAACAGCACTTTCGCGCCGGCGTCATTGCCCTGGCGCAGATAGACCAACCCCTGCAGCTCGCGCGCCACCGGGTGGTAGGCATTGCCATCCAACGCCAGCGGCTGGAGTTTTGCCAGCACATCGGCATCCGGCGCCACGCCGATGCTATGTTGCGCCCAGAGCAGGGTGGCGAGGTCGCGCAACAGCGGGTCGGCGGCGCCATCCTGGGCCACGCCGGTCCATAAAGCGGCGGCCTGCGGCTCCTGGCCGGCATTGGCGTACAAAACCGCGGCGCGCAGATTGGCCAGGGTTTTATAGCCCTCCGGCGCCCCTGCCGCGAAATCATTCAGCGCCTTGGCACTCTGTGTGGCCTGGTCGGGGCTCGGCGCGGGGGCGTTCGGCTGGTCCAGCGCGTCGGTAAGGGCCAGGAATTTCAGCGCGGCCTGGGTGTTCTGGCGCGCCTGATGATCCTGCCAGCCCTGCTGCACGCCAACGCCCAGCAGCACCGCGACGCAGGCCGCCAGCAGCCAGATGCCGTAGCTCTTGGCCAGCTTCACAGCCTGGTCGTGCCGCAGATCCTCGGCAACCTCGTCAAAAATATCGGGCACGCGCGCGTCCTTAAATCCTATACCGCGCTTCTCTTAGCCGGGCGTGCCGTCTGCGGCAACGCACGAGGCCAAACGCCTGGCCACAAGCTCCCGGCCGATGAGGGGTAAAAGCTTCGCCATTTCCGGCCCGTGCTCCTCGCCGGTGAGCGCCAGGCGCAAAGGCTGGAACAAATCCCGGCCTTTGGCGCCTGTGGCTTCGGAAATAACGGTGCTCCAGGGCTTCCACGTCGCCTCGTCCCAGGGCTCGGGCGGCAGGCTGTCCAGGGCGGCGCGCCATACGGGGATATGCGCCGGCAGTGCGGGGAGTATAAATTCGCCGGCCACCACCTCCCACCAGCGCCTGGCCTCGGTCAGCATGTCGATATTATCCCGAATCGCATTCCAGAATTTTGGCGTGGCACCCTCGGGCAGGCGGTCCTTTACGGCATCAAATTCAATATGGTGCAATAACTTACGGTTCAGCGCCACCAACTGGCGGGCGTCGAAACGCGGCGTAGAGCGTGAGAAATCCGACAGCGAGAAGCTGGCGACGAGTTCGGGCAAGGGCAGGGGGGCAGGGTCTTTATTCGTGCCCAATCGCGCCAGGTACGAGGTGATGGCCCCCGGCTCGATGCCATCCTTGCGCAGGGATTTAAGCGAGATGGAGCCGATGCGCTTGGAGAGTTTCTCGCCATCCCCGCCGGAGATGAGCGGCAGATGCGCGAAACGCGGCACCGGCTTTTTTGTAATCGCTTGAAACAGATCGATCTGCACGGCGGTGTTGGACACATGGTCCTCGCCACGGATGATATGCGTGATGTCCATATCCGCATCATCCACCACCGAGGTGAAGGTATAGAGGGGCGAGCCGTCGGCGCGGATGAGCACCGGGTCCGACACCGTGCCGAGGCGAATATTGCGCGAACCCAGCACCAGATCGTTCCAGGAGGCCGCACCATCCGAGAGCTTGAAGCGCCAATACGGGCGCTTGCCGTTGGCCTCCGCCGTGGCGCGCTGCTCCGCCGTCATGTTCAGTGCCCCGCGGTCATAAATGGGGGGGAGCTTGCGCTTCACCAGTGCGGCGCGCTTGGAGGCCAGCTCGTCCTCGCCCTCGAAGCACGGATACAGCCGCCCGGTGGCTTTCAGCTGGTCGGCAACCTCCTCATAACGGGCAAACCGCTCGGATTGCTTGGCGTTCTCATCCCATTCAATCCCCAGCCAGCGCAGGTCGTCGTAGAGCCCCTGCTCAAACTCCGGCCGGCCGCGCTCGGTATCGGTATCGTCCAGCCGGAGGAGCAACCTCCCCCCCTCACGCCTGGCGAACAGATAATTCACCAGCGCCGTGCGCGCATTACCAACATGCAGATACCCCGTGGGGCTGGGAGCAAACCGAACTTTTACCATCCGCGCGGGTTAGACTTGCTGGCTGAGCAAGGCAAGGGCTTCTCTCTTGGGGGCGTCTCCGTGCGAATTGCCGCTCAGGCTCCCATTCAGCCTTGGCCGACTTCCCGTTGCTCCCGAAACGGGCCTTTGATGGTGCCAAATTTATGATTTATGCACCATCTTGTCCGAAAAGGACCGCATCGTCGATGTTGTGCCAGAGATAATGATCCGGCATCGTGCCAGAAATGACGGAGAGGTAGCGATGCGATGCGGGTGTTTGGACTGACCTTAGTGCTGCTTTGCACCTTCCTTTCAGGCGTCAGCGCTCAAACAACACCGGCTAACCCAGGCACCGCTCTGCTGCGCGCCGTTAAAACCGTGGCCGATAGCAACCGGATTGATGATCCAGTCACTGTCGGCAGGATTTTGCATCTGTCTTTTTCCCTGAGCGGCCAAAGAGTCGATGCCCTCCCCACTTGCACGGCCCATGGAGGGTGGTTCGAAAACGACTATGCCGTGGAGGGCGAGTCTCGGTTTCACACTCTACCCTCTGGCATAAGCCGTATGATCCTTCCTATTGATGATGGTCCGGCTATGGCTGGATTGAACGTCCCAGGGAAGGTTGTCCAGATAACGGACGAGCCTGAAATCGGCTACGAGACTTTCCATATGGAGGGCTGTCCCCCGGGGACGAGAATCCCCCATGCTTGGCTGCGAGCGGGCATCAGTATCGTGAACATCCCGCCGTACAGCTGCATCAGTGAATCTGATATCAAAGCCGTTTTTGGCCCCAAACCAGGACCGGCGACATCCTTCCCTGAACCCGGAATGGTCGCGGAGGTTCACCCTGACCGTACCATAGAATTTATCGGTCCGAGAGGACCACCAAACAAGCCAGGGGCAGTTTTTTTGTACAATCTCAGCTTTCCGCTGCCCAGTCCTTCCCTCGGAATAACAGCCACACGCGAGATTGGTGTGAGTTTCTGGATGACTGAACAGGCAGGTAAACCCAATCATCGAGACGAGCCGGAATGCTTGCTAATGCTGGAGATTGAAAGCCGTATTGGCTGGGTGGGGTCTGATGCTTCCTTTTGAAGCAGAATGAAGACCCTTGAACGCAACAAGGGCTAACCCTGGATACCGCTGAGGCAGGGCCTCCCCCTTTAAACCCCCAGCGCATCCCTCGCCCGGTACCACCAACTCCCCGCTACCGTCAGCGGCACCCTGAACACCTTTCCCCCAGGGAACGGAAAATAAGGCAGTCCGGCAAACACATCGAACCGCGAATTATCCCCTGTCACCGACTCCGCCAGCAGCCGGGCCAGCAGATGCGTCGTCGTCACCCCATGCCCGCTATCGCCATGGGAAAAATAAACTTTTTCTCCCAGTTTCCCAATCTGTGGAAACCGCGTCAGCGTCAGCGCAAAATTCCCGCTCCAGGCGTAGTCAATCTTCGCGTCTTTGAGTGTCGGAAACGTCTTCAGCATATTCGGCAAAATCTTCGCTTTGATGCTCGCCGGATCAGACCCGCCATACACAATCCCGCCGCCGTACAGAATTCGCCCCTCGGCCGTGCGTCTAAAATAATCCAGCACATAATTGGCATCTTCCACACACACGTTGGAGGGCAGCAGCCGTGCCGCCTCATCGCCCAGCGGTTCCGTCGCCAGCACCTGGGTAGAAACCGGCATCACCCGCCCCTCCAGCGCCGGCAGCACGCCCTGCAAATAAGCATTGCCGCACACCAGCACCGTCTTCGCCCGCACCTCGCCCGCCGCCGTGCGCACCACGGCATTGTCCATATCCACGGACACCACCGGCGAGCCCTCAAAAATCCGCCCGCCCAGGCTCTCAAACGCCGCCGCCTCGCCCTGCACCAGATTCAACGGATGAATATGCCCGCCGCGCTTGTCCAGCAGCCCGCCCACGTAACGTCCCGTCGTCACATGCGGCGCCAGCCCGGCTTTATCAAGCAGCTCGAACTGGTCGTACCCGAACCCGTTCCACGTCTTCACATGGTGTTCCAGCCCGCGCATCTGCCGCGCGGAAAATGCCGTGATCAGCATCCCCGGACGCACATCGCAGGCAATGCCATATTTTTCCGCACGGCTGCGAATAATATCCCCGCCCTCATTGGCCAGCCCGCCGATCACCCTGCCGGCCGTCTCGCCATAGCGCGCGGCAATCACATCCAGATCGCGCGAATACCCGTTCACGATCTGCCCGCCATTGCGCCCCGAGGCGCCGAACCCCACGCGCACGGCCTCTAGCACGACCACCGAAACCCCGCGCTCGGCCAGCTCCAATGCGGCGTTGATGCCGGTAAACCCGGCGCCGATGACGCAGACATCCGCACTCACGGTGCCGCTGAGCGCCGGCCGTGCGTCCTGCTTATGTGCGGTGGCCGCGTAATAGGAGTTCACATGCGCTGTCATTTTTTGTTGGCCCCATCAGAGTCCGGCCCCATCAGAAACACGGCGAATATGGCGCCCAGAATGGTGAACGTAATCACCATCAACCGGATTCTGTAGGCCTCCGACCGTGCCTGCGCCAGAACTTCCACACGCATGTTCCGCGCCGCCGCCGCCACGCGCTCGGCCACAGGCCCGGTGCCGTTTTGCACGATGGCGGCGGTATCCGGGTCCACCAGAGCGGTATCGGGCACATCCTGCGTCATGCCGGCTTGCGTCGCCATGGCCGTCTGCGCCTCATTGCCGCTCAGTGCGGCAATCGCGGCGGCCTGGGCTTGGGCGTTAGGTGCGTCCAGCACCGCCTGCAACGCCTGCTCCTGGCGTATCTCATCCACCAACGGGGCGGGGATGGAAAAACTGGCGAAGGTGCCGATCAGACCGGGGAGCAGGAAGGCGCACAGCATGAAGCCGAGGCGCGCGGGGGAGAGTTTTGCCATAACCCAGCCTTTGGCTGGATTTTTGCACCTGTCAATTTACGGCTCAATTTATGGCTCAATTTATGGCTCAATTTACGGCTTGCAAATCCTGTGTCGGGTCGGGTCCGAAGCGGTTGTCGCCAGTCGTGCCTTGTTTAAAAATTGCCACGAGGAAGCGTATCCAGCCGAAAAAAAGCAACAGGCAGAGCAGGGCCACCACCACAGCAATATCGCGGATGATGGTCACTATATCCGGTCTGTCCTGCAAGCGCAGCAGCGCCCCGCTCGTAACCGCCAGCACGGATATGAGCAGCGGCGCCCAGCCCAGCAGGCTGCACCAGCCGGAACGGTTCGTGTCATGCAGCCGCCGCACTGTCACCGCCAGCCCAGGCAGCAGGAATACGAGCCAGGTCACATTGCAGAGAGCGGCATATTTCTGCGTCAAGAACGCTGTGCCCATGAGTGGAAACCTCACCGCATCCGGTACCGCTAGGCCTATGCAGGTGACGGCGATCATGTTCAGCGCACTGCCGGCAAGCCATTGGAACAGCGCCCACCACCAGAATTCCGCGCGCGGTGCCCGTCCCCGGAAATCTGCATATTTTCGGAGACAAAGCCGCACCGCGGCAAAAAAATCCAGTGGCGGGACGCTGTCCATGGTTCAAAAATCGCTTAGCGGGTCGGCGCCAAAACGGTTGTTGCCGCGCGTGCCGCGCATGCAGAACCAGATCAGAACCATGATTGCCCCGATGACCGGCACGAGCAGGAAGAAGTACCACCAGCCGGATTTGTTCAGATCATGGAACCGCCGCACCGCCACAGCGATTGAGGGCAGAAATGTCGCCAGCGAGAAGAGCCCGTAAACCAGGCTGACGATGCTATGGAACGCATCCGGCGGCGGCATCACGCCGGTGGCCTTGAATTGTGCTATATTCTGTATGCTGTGCGGCAGGATCACGCTTTCCGCGCCGAGGGCGACGATGATGATGAACAGCCCCCACCACCAATATTCCGAGCGCGTGGCCCGCCCCTGAAACGTGACGTACTTGCTGAGGCAAGTGCTGATCGCATCGAAAAATCCCATTCTCAACTCCCCGTGGTTTTCGTTGTGCGATTCACCGGTACCAGGGTTGTGGCCGTTTGGTAATGATTTTTTCGTGTGCTGACAGGAATTTATGTGAAATACCCCGGCGGCCGCGGGTCGGTGCCGAAGCGGTTGCCGCCATCTGTGCCCTTGCGGCACAGCCAGGACAGCATGGTGAACCAGCCCAGCAGCGGGATGAGCCCGAAAAAATACCACCAGCCGGATTTGCCGATGTCATGCAGCCGCCGCACGGTAACGGCGGCGGTGGGCAATAACAGCGCCAGCGACGCCAGCGTGCCGATGAGCTGCACCGTTGCCTGGGTGGAATCGGCCGGTGGAATCGTCCCGGTGGTGATGGCGCTGGTCAGCTCCTGTATCTGCCGGGGCATGATCATGGCATCGAAAAACCCGGTGACGAGGCCCTGGAACAGCGACCACCACCAGAATTCTGAACGCGGCGCGCGCCCGGTAAACACAGCATATTTGCTGATGCAAATGCCGATCGCCTCGAAAAACCCAGGCGCCGTTGCCTTTTTCATACTTATCCTTGGGCTCGCGTAATTTACGCCGCTGCTTCCACTTTGGTATTGTTCACTGGCGGGGTCGGCTCATCGATGGTGGGGGTGAGGGCCGCCAGCAGCGCCTTGCGCAACTGGTAGAGCTTGCGGTCATTCTCCACCTTCATGCCGAACACGTCCTTCACATAGAACACGTCCACCGCGCGCACGCCGTAGGTGGTCACATGCGCCGAGGCGATTTGCAGCCCCTCTTCGGAGATCGCCGCCGTCACATCATGCAGCAGCCCTGGCCGGTCGCGCCCGTTCACTTCGATGACGGTATGCCGGTTGGAGGCACGGTTATCCACCACCACGCGCGGCGGCACATGGATGGCGCGCATGCGCTGCGGCATGGCGCTGCGTGTGGCCTTGCGGATCTCGGTTTCCAGCCGCAGCCGGCCGGAGAGGGCTTGCTCTACCAAAGCCGCGAGCCGCGCCAGGCGGTGCGGCGTGTCGAACGGCCCGCCATTGGCGTCCTGAATCCAGAATGTATCCAGCGCCATGCCATCGGTGAGTGTATGGATGCGCGCATCCACAATGGAGGCGCCGGCAATGGCCAAGGCGCCTGCGATGCGGCTGAACAGCCCGGCATGGTCGGCGGTATACACCACGATCTCGGTGACGGCGCGGGCCGGCAGCACTTCCGTATGCACGGTGAGCGGTGCGTTGCGCGCCTTGGCATCGCGGATCATCCGCCCATGCCGCTCTATGCTTTCGGGGTCGAAACCAAGCCAGTAGGAAGGGTAGCCCAGTGAGAGGAAATCCTCGCGTTCGGCCGGCGTCCAATCCGCCAGCATCTCGCCGACAACGTCTTTTACCCGCGCGATACGCATGTCGCGCTCGGTGGTGGAGAGCCCGCCTTCCAGCACCTCGGCCACGCGCGCATAAAGCTCACGCAGCAAGGTCGCCTTCCAGCCGTTCCAGACCTTGGGGGATACAGCACGGATGTCGGCAACGGTGAGGATCAGCAGCAGACGCAGCCGCTCCGGCGACTGGATGGAATCCGCCAGATCCAGAATGGTTTTGGGGTCGTCGATATCGCGCGAAAACGCCGTCTGGCTCAGCAGCAGATGATGCAGCACCAGCCAGGAGACCATCTCGGTCTCTTCCGCCGAGAGGCCGAGCGCCGGGCCGACGGTGAGGGCCAGTTCCGCGCCGAGGGTGGAATGATCCCCGCCGCGCCCCTTGGCGATGTCATGCAGCAGCATCGCCACATAAAGTGCCCGGCGCGACTGGATCTGCCCGATGAGATCGGTGGCGACCGGTGCCACCTCCTTCAGCGTACCGGCTTCGATGGCGTTGAGATTGCGGATGCACTGCACCGTATGCACATCGACAGTGTACACATGATACGTGTCGAACTGCATCTGGCCGACGATGCGCCGCCAATCCGGCAAATAACGCCCGAGGATGCCGCTCTCGTTCAGTATCGCCATCCATGTGGCGGAGGTGCAATTCGGATCATGCCCATCGGCATTCGGTCCGCACAAAAGGTTGAGGAATAATGCGGCGGCTTTTTTATCGTCGCGCATTTCCGCACCCAGACGCGCCGAGCGGATCAGCATGCGCCGGGCGAGGGGATGCAATTCCAGCCCGCGATCGCGCGCCTCGATGAGGATGCGAAACACGCTGGTGGGGTCGGTGGAGGGGTCATGCCCCGGTGCGAAAAGGATCTGCCCATCGGCCAGCACGAAACCAGCCTCGATCAGCGCCAGATCCGTCGCCGCTACAATCGCCGGCGGCCCCAAGGCCACGCGCACGAGTGCGGGCTCCAGCACGCCGGTCACCCGCGCCACTTCGCGCACCACGAGAAAATAATGCCGCATGAAACGCTCGACGCCATCCTGGCGGCCGTGGCGCGTATAGCCCATGCGGGCACCCACCACGGGCTGCAAATCGAAAGTCAGCCGCTCCTCGGCGCGCCCGGCGACGTAATGCAGATGAAACCGCACGGTCCACAGATATTCCCAGGCCCGCTTACAGGCCCGCGCCTCGGTCTCGGTGAGAATGCCGCCACCTGGCGCATCCTTGCCGACCAGCTCGGACATGGCGAAGGTGTTGAACACATAGCGCGAGAGCCAATACAGCGTCTGCAAATCGCGCAACCCGCCGCGCCCTTCCTTCACATTGGGCTCGACCATGAAAGGGGTCTCGCCAAAGCGGCGATGGCGCGCGGCGCGCTCGGCCTGCTTGGCGTGGATATACTCACCCGGACCATCCGCCGCGCAATCGCCCCTGAAGGCCGCCTGGAAATCCGTGAACAGGTCCTCGTCCCCGGTCAGACAGCGGGCATCGAGCAGCGAGGTGCGGATCGTCACATCGGCTTTGGCCTCGGTCAGGCAATCGGCGATGGAGCGTGTGGCGTGGCCGACTTTGAGCCCCAGATCCCACAGGAAATACAGGATGAACTCAACCGCGCGCTCCACCGCCGGGCTGGCAGCGCCACCGGTGAGAAACAGCAGGTCGATATCGGAAAACGGGGCGAGGGTGGAGCGGCCGTAGCCGCCGGTTGCCGCCATGCAGAGCTTGTCGTCCTTGCCCAATGGCAGCACGGCCAGCGCATAGGCGAACAGCCCGCCGATCAGCTCATCCATCAGCCCGGCATGCAGCCTCGCCGCAAGCAGCCCGTTCAACCCGTCCTTCTCGAAACTCTGCTGCACGCAGCCCTGCAGCCGCCCGAGCTGGCGGCGGAATCCGGCCAGCGCCGCCTCACGCTGCAACGGCTCCTTCTGGCCCAGTAATTCGGCCAAAGCATCGGCAATATCAGGTTGTTTTCTCAAAACTTGCGTATCCAGCACGGTAGATCAGTCCAGCATATCAGTGAATTCACAGCGTCCCGTCAAACGTCATTTTTGCGCATGTCCGTCCTTGTTGAGCTCGTCCCGCAATTCATACAGCGCGTCCAGCGCCTCGCGCGGGGTCATGGCATCCGGATTGAGCATGGCCAGGCGCAGCCGCAATGCCTCCTCGGAAGCCGAGACCGGCACTTCGATAGAGGCGAATAATGGCAGCGGAGAGGTTGCGGAAAGGTTGCGCTCGGCCGTTTTAAGCAGCATTTCCGCGCGTTTGGCGATGGTTTCCGGCACGCCGGCCAGCCTGGCCACATGCACGCCCCAGCTCTTCTGCGCCGCACCCTCGACCACCTCGTGCATGAACACGACCTCTCCCCGGAACTCTTTCACCCGCATCGTATGGGCTTTGAGCCGTGGCAATGCTTCGGTGAGCTGCGTTAATTCATGAAAATGTGTGGCAAATATGGCGCGGCAGCGGTTGCTGTTATGCAGGCTCTCCAGCACGGCCTGGGCAATGGCCAGACCATCCCGCGTGCCGGTGCCGCGGCCGATCTCATCGACGATGACGAAGCTGCGCGGCCCGGCCTGGTGCAGGATCGCCGCTGTCTCGATCATCTCGACCATGAAGGTGGAGCGGCCGGAGGCGAGGTCATCCGCCGCGCCCACGCGGGAGAACAGCCGGTCCACCAGGCCGAGGCGCATGGCATCCGCCGGCACCGGCAGCCCGGCCTGGGCCAGTATCACCAGCAGCGCGTTCTGGCGCAGGTAGGTGGATTTACCGGCCATGTTCGGCCCGGTGAGCAGCATGAGCCGCTGATGCGCGGAAAGCTCGCAGGCATTGGGGATGAAGCCCACACCCGGCGGGAGGGCGGCTTCGACCACGGGGTGGCGGCCGGATTCGATGTGGAACTCCGCATCCGCGCTCAGCTCCGGGCAGCAGAACCGGCCGGAGAGGGCGAGCTGCGCGGCGGATTGCAGCACATCGGCCAGCGCCAACGCCTCGGCACAGGCGGCCAGAGCCTCGGCCGCCGCCAGCACCTGTTTCACCAGCCAGGAGAACACCAGTTTTTCGCGCGAAGCTGCCCGCGCGGCGGCCTCCGATATGCGCTGGTCGAGCGTGGATAGCTCGGGGTGGGTGAAGCGCGCGCCATTGGCCATGCCCTGGCGCAGGATCAGCTCTGGGTTTTCCCGCAGCTTTTCCACGGCCACGGCGGGGGCCTCCAGCACGTAACCCAGTTGCGCGTGGTGGCGGATTTTGAGCGAGGCCACGCCATAACGCTGCGCCAGCTCGCTCTGAAACTCGGCGATCACCCTGCGCGTGTCATCACGCAACGCCCGCTCGGCATCCAGCTCGGGGTCAAACCCAGCCGCGATTGCCCCGCCATCCTCCAGTTTCAGCGGCGCCGGCTCGGCCAAGGCGCTTTGCAGCGTGGCCAGCAGCTCCGGTGTCGGGGCCAGAGCCGTGGCGGCTTCATCCAGCAACGCGGTGCCCGGCGGCAGCAATGTTTGCAGTCCCGCCGCCACATCCAGCCCGGATTTTATCGCCGCCAGATCGCGCGGGCTGGCCCGCCCCAGCGCGATCCGCCCCAAAGCCCGCGCCATATCCGGTGTGCCGCGCAAAGCGTTGCGCACCAGCTCGGCCCGCCCGGAATCCCGTAACGACAGCCAGGCTGCCTGCCGCGCCAGCAGCGGCTCCAACTGGCACAAGGGCGCGGTAATCCACGATGCCAGCTTGCGCGCACCCGCAGGGCTCACCGTGCGCTTCACCGAACCCAGCAAACTCCCCGCCTCGGTGCCACCACGCGCGGATACCAGCTCCAGGCTCGCGCGCGTCGCCGCATCCATCGCCAGCCGCCCCGCCACACCGGCACTGGCTGGGTGGGAGAGCCGGGGCATAGCCCCCATCTGTGTGGCCGCGATGTAGCCCAGCACCTGCGCCGCAGCCAAAGTCTCAGCGGCGGAGAAATCGCCAAACGCCTCCAGACTCGCCGCACCGAATTTCAGCGCCAGCTCCCGCCTTGCCGCCTCGGCCGATGCAGGCACCGCCATGGCGAGCCGCCCGGTGCTCACCCGGCGCGCCGTGAACCCGCCCAACTCCACGCTTTCAGGTGCCAGAATCTCAGCCGGGTCCAGCCGCCCCAGAATCGCCCCCAACCCCGCCGCATCCGTTGCCTCGGTCTCGAAAAGCCCGGTGGAAATATCGGCCCATGCTACACCAAGCGAAGAACCCTCCACCGCCACAGCCAACAGAAAATTAGCCCGCCCAGCCTCCAGCAGCGACTCCTCAGTCAGCGTCCCCGGCGTCACCAGCCGCACCACATCCCGCGCCAAAGGCCCCTTCGCTCCCCGCGCCTTGGCCGCCGCCGGATCCTCCATCTGCTCAACAATCGCCACCCGGAACCCGCGCCGGATCAGCCGCGCCAGATACATCTCAGCCTGCGAAACCGGCACCCCGCACATGGATACAGGCTGCCCCTGATGCGAACCCCGCGCCGTCAGCGCGATATCCAAAGCCGCACTCGCCGCCTGCGCATCCGCAAAGAACAACTCGTAAAAATCGCCCATGCGAAAAAACAGCAAAGCATCCTCATGCCTCGCCTTAATGGCAAACCACTGCGCCATCGCCGGCGATGCCCCTGCTGCGTCATTCATGCGCCGGATAAAGCCACAGCAGGGAAGGAAGGCCAAGGGGCTTCGCCCCGTCGTGCGAATGCACGCCTCCGGCGTGACGACCCCCACCAAGGGCCGAAGGGCCCTTGGATCCCACCCGGCATAGTAAAGGGGGGGAGGCCCCCTGGCCTTTTTCCTTGCTAAGGCTTTACCCGGCGATGAAGCCGCGCGGGCGGGGCCAGAACAAACCAGCGCGGGTGCGGTAGGCGGCGTAGGCGGCGGCGAGTTCGGAGTTGGCAAATTTGCGTTCCTCGCGGGTCGCTGCATCCAGGTACAGGGTTGTCATGATGGCTGGTGCCAGCCAGCCGGCGAGGCTGGGGGTGGCTATGGCGGTGCCGAACCAGAACAGCACGTAGGCCAGATAGAACGGGTGGCGCACGTAGCGGTAGGGGCCGTGGTTGAGCAGGAAGTTCGGGCTGTCGTTGTCATAGGCGAGCGTTGGCGGTGTGCTGCGGCTGGCGATGATGGCCGAGGCGAAGACCGCGAGCGAGGCCGTGAAGAGCACGAGGGCCGGGAGCCAAAGGCTGGAGGCGCCGTAGTGCAGGTGCCAGAGGAAGGCGATGAACAGCGCGGTTGAGAGGCCGGTGGTGAGTTTCATGCCGGGTGGCATGTCGCCGGTGGAGCGGAAATGCGCTTTCACGCCCCAGCCGAAGGCGGCGAAGCAGATGGTGGCGTCAAAACCGGTGAGGATGGAAAAAAGAACGTGCATTTGTCTAAGCCTTTTCGAATGAGGTGGGATTTATTCGGAGAGGAAAACGTTGACGGCGTCGCCGGCCAGCAGGCTGGTGTAAGTCTCCAGCGTGCGGGGATCGGCGCCGACGACGGGGATTTCTTCCCGGATGCGGTCGAAATTGGCTTCCGGGCAGGCCATCAGGTTTGTTTCGAATTTTACGCCTGCGTAGCGGCGCGGCCCGGCGACATATTCAAAATGCATGCGGCGGTAGAACGGCGAGTGGTTCTTGCGCACGCAATTCAGCATCATGTCGGCGCTTTTGACGTGAAGCATGTAGGACACAAAACGGAACAACACGAAAACAAGTTCGAAATCGGTGGCGTAGTCGGGGTGGCGCACCAGCCGGTTTATTTCCATCATGCGTGCCGGCCGGCCGTGAGAGATGCTCGCGGCCAAAGCTGAGACGTCTTCGGGGAATATGCGCGAGGCCGGGATTTCATCCCAGCCGATTAGGCCGGGTGTGAGATCCAGCACGCACATGCGTACCGAGGCGACAGGCCGGCCATGTTTGTAGATGACGACGCATTGGGCATTTGGCTTGGCGTCGTCGGCATCCGAGAACAGCGCCTCGGGCAGTGGATCGATAAAACCGCCGGAGAGGTAGCTGAGATAGCGCACGCTGTAGGAGTCGTTGCGCGTTTGCTCATCCAGGGCGAGGCGCGCGGTGAGCCCCGTATGTCCGAGTCGCTGACGAGCCCCGCCGCGAGCCCGGCTTGGTGTGACGACTGGTGTGACTAACTGTAAAGAACTCATTAAAAATCTCCTGATTGCAACCAAAGAGGGTAAATTAGTAACCCTCTCATCCCCAAGATGTAGAGGTAAATTTGATTACGAACGGGAAATATGTCTTAAAAGCTCCCGCCAACCCTGGTTCCGATAGCTGCGGAAGTTTACATTTGATTTGAAGAATGGCTTGCAAATCATTGGTTTTGCCGCCTCATCTGCCGGTCTCAAGATTTGGAGCGATTTGACCAATGTGAATCGCAACCGAAAAAAAATTTTTCAATGCATCGTTTGGCCGGCAACTAATGCTAACCTGGAGTGGACGAGCATTTTTATGTTAGGTTGTATTGTACGCAGGCTGTCTAAGGAGACGTCCGGAAGCGGAGAGGTGTTCAAATTTTGAGGAAAATCTCACACGACTCGACTCGCGGCAGGGCTAAAGGCGCTTTCAGTTTCAGGCGGGTAATGGCCGTACTTCTTGGAGATTTGAGGCGCATCGCCTCCGGTGTTGCGGTGCCGCCGGAGCTGGCTGAGCGGTTGCAGTTCGACCAGGCGGGTGATTTCAGCTATATCATGAGCGCCATCTCATTTCTGGGAATCAGTACGGTCAGCCTGCTTGCCGTCGATTTTTACGGAAGTTCCGATGCGCTGTTCCGCGGGCTGGATATGGTGGCTATCCTCGCCAGTTATGCCTTAATCCTGGTGCGTTGCCGCTCATGGCTACAGGGAAGCAAGACGGCAGGTGGCGATGCGATGCGATATTTCGCAGGGATGATCCGGCTGTTGCTCATCCTGGGCTTTTTCTGGTCCGTGCTACTCATCATGTTGATGCGCGACCATAATGTTGGCCAACTTTGCCTGCTTTACGGTGTCATGGTCGGCTGCCTGGCAACACCGGTGATGGTGTCGCCAATGGCCTGCGCTTTCGCTTATTGGTTGCCCGTCGCGTTAGGCGTCTGTGTGGCCGGGTTTTTTGCGGGCACCATCGAGCGCTTTGCCCTCACCGAGCTTATGTCATTCATCGGGCTCACGGGCTTTTGTATCGTCTACCTTAACCGGCGCCTCAACGAGCGCGCCATCGGCGCCATCCGGCTGGAGGAGAATGCCGCGGTCATCAAGCTTTTGCTCCGCGATTTCGAGGAGAGCGCTTCGGACTGGCTGTGGGAGACCAATGATGAGCTGCGGCTGGCACCTGTGAGCCAACGCCTGGCGCAGGTGGCGCGCCGCCCGGTGGAGAGTTTCTCAGGCACCTTCCCCGCGGCATTGCTGGGGGACACCGGCCAGGAGAACAGGCCCGGTACGGCCCCAGGCCTGGCGTGGGGCCGGCTGAACCGTGCCATCGCCGAGCGCTCGCCCTTCCGCGATATCGTGGTGCCGGTGCAGGTCGCCGGCGAGGAGCGCTTCTGGTCCATCACCGGCAAGCCTATCCTGGACAAGAAGGGCAGGTTTGCCGGCTATCACGGGGTGGGGTCGGACATCACAGGCCAGCGCCGCCAGCAGGAGCAGATCTCCTTCCTCGCCCGGCACGACAGCCTGACCAAGCTCGCCAACCGCGTGCTGTTTTCCGAAACCCTGCATCAGGTCTGCGACAATTGCGAGGCCACGGGGATCGCGCTGCTCTGCCTCGACCTCGATAATTTCAAAACCGTCAACGACACTCTGGGCCATGCCACGGGCGATGCCGTGCTGGTGGCGGTGGCCGAGCGCATTCGCGGCTCCATCCGCGAGCTGGATATGGCGGCACGGCTGGGCGGCGACGAATTCGCCGTGATCGTGGTGACCGAGGAGGTCGAGGAGGCCGTGCATGTGGCGCGGCGCATCATCGAGCGCATCGCCCGGCCGTTCCATTTCGATGGCCAGCTCGTTCAAATAGGCATGAGTGTCGGCATCACCATGGCCCCGGCCGACGGCAAAACGCCCGCCGTGCTGCTGAAGAACGCGGACCTCGCCCTGTACCGCGCCAAGACCGAGGGGCGCGGTGTGGCCCGGTTGTACGATCCCGAGATGGATGAGCGCGTGCAGGAGCGGCGCATATTGCAGGCGGCCTTGCGCCGGGCCGTGGCGCGGGGGGAATTCGTGCTGCACTACCAGCCGGTTATCGACCTGCCCACCGGGCGTATCACCGGGGCCGAGGCGCTCATCCGCTGGCAGCACCCGGAGCGCGGCCTGCTGGCGCCGGGCGAGTTCATCGGCATGGCCGAGGAGACCGGGCTGATCGTGGAGATCGGCGAATGGGTGCTGCGCGAGGCCTGCGCCCGCGCCGCCGCCTGGCCGGTGCCGGTGAGCATCGCCGTAAACCTCTCGCCGCTGCAATTGCGTGAGGATACGCTGGTGGCAACCGTGGCCGAGATATTGGAAACCTCCGGGCTGGCGGCCTCGCGGCTGGAGCTGGAGATCGTCGAATCCGTGATGCTCGACCATACCGCCCAGACCGAGGAGGCGTTGTGGAGCCTGCATGAGCGCGGCGTGCGAATCGCCCTCGACGATTTTGGCACAGGCTATTCCTCGCTCTCCTATCTGCGCCGCTTCCCCTTCGACAAGATCAAGATCGACCGCTCCTTCATCCGTGACCTAGGCTATGAGAAGGACGACAGCTCGATCATCCTGGCCATCATCGGCCTGGCTGAGCGCATGAATATGGTGGTGACGGCCGAGGGTGTGGAGAACACCGAGCAGGCCGGGCTGCTGCTCTCTTATGGCTGTGCCCAGGCGCAGGGCTATCTGTTCCATCGGCCGCTGCAGGAGGAGGTGTTCATCCAACTGCTCCTCAAGGTGCAGGCCGCGCAGGAGAGCCCCGCCGCCGCCCAATGAGAGGCAAACAAAAAGCCCGGCACAAGCCGGGCTTTTGTAGAAACGCGAAAGAAGACCGCAATTAGCCCTGGCGGGCCTTCATGCGGGGGTTCTTCTTGTTGATCACGTACACCCGGCCATGGCGGCGGACGACGCGGCAGTTCTTGTCGCGGGTTTTCGCGGATTTCAGGGAGTTACGGATCTTCATCACAGCTCTCGGCAAAAGTGGTTTAAAGCAGTGGCGGGGTATGCCGCCCCCGCGCTGCCCTGTCAACCTCCGCCGGAGCAGCGCGAGCCCGCCACAAGTGCCGCGCCAAAAATCCCAGCCATGCCGCAGGCTTTTGGCCAACTGTCATTGAATGGTCATTCGATTAAAGCACGCAACCCCTGTTGATAGGGCGGCTAAGAGACTAATGCCCCGAGTCGTCTGGAGTTTGCCTATATGAAAATCAGCTTCGTCGTCCCCGCCTATAATGAGCAGGTCCTGCTGCCCCGCTCCCTGCAAGCCATACGCGATGAAATCGCGCGCGCTGGCCAGGTTCTGGGGCAGGATGCCGAGATCATCGTGGTGAACAATGCCAGTACGGACAACACGCGCGAGGTTGCATCCTCCATCGAGGGCGTGCGGGTGGTGGACGAACCCCGCAAGGGGCTGGTGCAGGCGCGCTGGTGCGGTTTCGCCCACTCCACCGGCGATCTCATCGCCAATATCGATGCCGATACCATCATCCCCCCCGGCTGGCTCACCGAGGTGCTGCGCCAGTTCGCGCGCACCCCCAAGCTGGTCGGTCTGTCCGGGCCATACGAATATTACGGCGTGCCGAAGCGGGTGAACCTGGTCGTCGGCGCCTATTACCACGCCGCCTGGCTGGCCTATGTCATCAACCACTACCTGCTCAACGTCGGCGCCATGCTCCAGGGCGGCAATTTCGTGGTCAAACGCGAGGCCATGCTGAAACTCGGCAACCCGGACCTGCGCTTCTCCTTCTATGGCGAAGACACCGACATGGCCAACCGCCTCTCCAAGGTCGGCCGCGTCATCTTCACCTTCCGCCTGCCAGCCCAATCCTCCGGCCGCCGCCTGGTCGGCGAAGGCGTGTTCACCATCGGCCTGCGCTACACCATGAACTTCATCTGGGCCACCTTCCGCAAACGCCCGTTCACCGAAGAATGGCAAGACATCCGCGAAGAGCCGGTTAAGGGCGGGGTGGTTTAAAGGAAAAAGGCTGGGGCTCCGCCCCTGACCCCGCTGGGGCCGCAGGCCCCAGACCCCTAGACTTTAAGGATATGAGAGAGGGGGGAATGCGCCCCATAGGTTTGTGAACATTGTTCACAAACCTATGGGGCGCATTCCCCCCTCTCTCATATCCTTTTAAAAGCTAATGGGGGTCCGGGGCCTGCGGCCCCGGCGGGTCCAGGGCAGAGCCCTGGCCTTTTTCCTTTAAACCACCCCGCCCCTAACCAGCTTTGCGCGGTTGTGCCTTGGGTTCGGCGACGGTCCATGCGGGGGTGGATTGGAGGGCTGGGCGGGCGGCGAGCCGGCTGGTTACGAACCACCAGCGGAAGAGCAGGTTTTCCAGCAATGTGCGGCGGCGGAAGCGCGGGCAGCGCAGGGCTGCGAGTTTGGCGCTGAGCCCGCCTTGCAGCCCGGCCTGCACCAGGCGCAGGTCTTGGCGTGCCTGTGGGGTCAGGCGCCCGGCCTGCTCCTCCAGCATATCGGCATGGCGGTGCATCATGGTCATGTACACCATCGGCCCGCGCTGCAGTGCCGCCAGCGCGCGGAGGTGCAGCGGCTGGGCTCGGCCGATGAGGTTATGCTTATGCAGCCGGTACAGTACCTGCGGCCGCTCATCGAATATTATGCGCCCGCCGCAGGCGGCGACCACGATATAGCTCCACCAATCATGCACGCTGCCGGCGGGATAGCCTGAAGTGGCCACCAGAGCGGCGGCGGTGGCGTTCATCACCAGCGTGTTGCCATTGGCGATATTCTGCGTCAGGCAGGCCGGAAACCCCGGCTGGTGGTCGTGCAGAATGGACAGATGCGCGCCGCCCAGATTCTCATCCACCAGATATTGCCGGGCGCAGTACAGCGCCGGCGCCTCACCGGCAGCTTCCAGCAGGGTAACGGCGTTGTCGAGTTTTTCCGGCAACCAGACATCGTCCTGATCGGCGAAAGCCACGGCCTCGGTGCCCAGCGTTTCGGACAGAAGGGCGAGAAAACTGCGTGCGGCCCCCAGATGCGGGCCGGAGGAGGTGGATTTAATGCAGCGCTGCGCCCCGATTTTCAGCGCAAAATCCCCCATGATGCTCAGCGTCTCGTCGGTCGAGCCATCGTCGCGCCAGTGCAGCACCCAGTTCTCATGGGTCTGCGCCAGAAAACTGTTCAACTGGGCATGCAGGAAGCGTTCGCCATTATAGGTGGAGAGCAGAATGGCGACGGTGGTCGCCGGATGATGGGGCACGACCGGCAGCATCAACAGCAGCCCGCTGGCACGGCGCCGGGCGGGTGTCCGGCCGTGGACAGAAGGCGAAGCTGACAAACCATGCGCTGCATCATGTCCTTATCATTGCTGCACCTGCACAAAGCTATAGAGGGCAGGGAGTGGCTCTGGCAATCAGTTTGCCGCAATTGGGCCTCGCCGGGATAGGTTTATTTTACGGCAAACCGCTCAACTTACACGATTTTCATAAAGCCTATGCAATGTTTACGCTGAAGGACCGAGCGCCAACAGCCCCTGCACGATGGCTGGCAGGCTGTCCTGCCAGTCCGGCAGGGTCACGCCGAACACTGCTGTGAGCTTTGCCCCATCGAGCCGGGAGTCCGGCGGGCGGCGGGTGGGGGTGGGGTATTCCGGGGTGGTGATGGGCTTTACCTCGGGTGCGGCATAGCCGGTTTTGGCGGCTTGCGCGAAGATGGCGCTGGCGAAACCATGCCATGTCGTCTCCCCGGCGCCGGTGGCGTGGAAGATGCCGCGATATGCCGGCTGCCAACCCGTGGCGCGGATTTTGGCGGCGATGGCGAGGATGGCAGCGGCCAGATCCTGTGCCGCGGTCGGCGTGCCGCGCTGGTCCGCCACCACGCGGAGCACCGGCAGTTTGCGCCCGGCGGTTAGCATGGTGCGGGCGAAATTCTTGCCGTGTGCTGCGTAAACCCAGGCGGTGCGCAGGATGATCGCCTGCGCCCCCGTCGCCAGTATCGCCTCTTCGCCGTCGCGTTTGGTGGCGCCGTACACGCCGGTCGGCCCGGTCGGGTCGGTCTCAACGTACGGCGCGCCCTTGTTGCCGTCGAACACGTAATCGGTCGAGACATGGATGAAGGGGATGCCTGCGTCCTCGCAGAGCTTGGCCAGCGCCAGCGGCCCGGTGTGGTTGCCTGCCGTGGCGGCTGCCACATCGCTCTCGGCTCTATCCACCGCCGTATAGGCGGCGGCGTTGATGACCAGATCCGGTTTGGCTGCGTGGAAAATGGCGGCAATCGTCTCCGGCCGCTCGAAATCGAATTCCGGCCGCGCCACGGCCTTAAAGGGAATGCCCTGTAGCGTGCAGAGTTTTACCAGCGCATCGCCCAATTGGCCGGAGCCGCCCGTGATCAGGATCATGAATAGGTGAACCAGGTTTCAGAGGGGTTGAACGCCGGCGCCACTTTATCCTTGTCGGAAAGTTTTGCCCCCCCCGGCGCTACCGGCCAGGGCAGCGCCAGGGTTGGGTCATCCCACACCACGGCGCGCTCGGCTTCCTTATTGTACCCGGAGGTGACCTTATAAATCACCTCGGTATCCGGCACCAAGGTGCAGAACCCATGCAGAAACCCGCCTGGAACCCAGATCTGCTTCCAGTTGTCTTCCGTAATCTCGGCCGCCACCCATTTGCCGAAGGTGGGCGAGCCCTTACGGATATCCACCGCCACATCCCAGATAGCACCCTTCACCACCCGCACGAGCTTGCCCTGTACGGCCGGCGCCAACTGGCAATGCAGGCCCCGGATTGTGCCCACATCAGCGGAAAAACTATGGTTGTCCTGCACGAAATGCTCGTTGAACCCGGCAGAAGCGAGCTTGCCCTCATTCCAGGTCTCGGAGAAAAACCCTCGCGAATCCCCGAATTTCGCCGGGGTGATCAGCAGCACTTCCGGAATGTCGAGTTTCTCGATCTGCATTACACATGCACCCCTTCGGCGATATCATGGAGAATACGCCCCAATTCGGTCTTGCTGATCAGCGATGCCCGCGCCTTCAACTGCGCCTTGTCGATCAACCCCATGCGGAACGCCGCCTCTTCCGGGCTGCCGACGAGGTTGCCCTGCCGGTCCTGGATGGTCTGCACGAAGGTTGCCGCCTGCAGCAGGCTGTCCGGCGTGCCGGCGTCGAGCCACGCCGTGCCGCGCCCCAGCCGCTCCACATGCAACGTGCCCTCATGCAGATAGAGCTGGTTCAGATCCGTGATCTCCAGCTCCCCGCGCGGCGAAGGTTTGATCTTCTTGGCCAGCTCGACCACGCGGTTGTCGTAGAAATACAGGCCGGTCACCGCCCAGGGCGAGGTGGGGTGCGTCGGCTTTTCGACGATCTCGATGGCCTTGCCATCAACATCGAAGCTGACCACGCCATAACGCTCGGGGTCGCGCACCTGATAGGCGAACACGGTGGCACCCTCAGGCCGTGCCGCGGCGGCGCGCAGCAGCGTGGAGAGATGGTCGCCATGGATGAGGTTGTCGCCAAGCGCCAGCGCACAGGCCTCGCCATCGATCCAGGTCTCGCCGATGAGAAACGCCTGCGCCAGCCCATCGGGGCTCGGCTGCTCGGCATAGGTGATGCGGATGCCGAGATGCGAACCGTCGTGAAACAGGCGCTGGAACTGCGGCAGATCCTGCGGCGTGGAGATGATCAGCACCTCGGTGATACCCGCCAGCAGCAGTGTGCTGAGCGGGTAATAGATCATCGGCTTGTCATACACCGGCAGCAATTGCTTGGAGCTGGCCTGGGTGATGGGATGCAGCCGCGTGCCCGAACCGCCGGCCAGAATAATGCCCTTCTTAATCACGCTTTTGCTCCTCCGAGACGCTGCCCGGCATATGTCTTGTCCTGTATCCCGCGCCACCAGGATTCGTTATCCAGATACCATTGCGCCGTCACCGCCAGGCCGCGCTCGAAATCATGCGCCGCCTCCCAATGCAGCTCTTTCTCCGCCGTGGTCGGGTCGATCTCATAGCGATGATCATGGCCGGGCCGGTCGGTGACATAGGTGATCAACCGCTCGCGCGCGCCCGCCGCACTGGGGCGTTTCGCATCGACAATGGCGCAGATCGCCTTCACCACATCGATGTTCTTGCGCGGCTGGCGGGCGCCGATGCAATAGGTATCGCCCGGCACGCCGCAGGTGAGCACCTTCAGCAGCGCCACGGCATGGTCATCCACAAACAGCCAGTCACGCGTGTTCACCCCGGCACCGTACACGGGCAAAGGTTTCTCATCGATGGCGTTGATCAGCATCAGCGGGATCAATTTTTCGGGAAATTGCCATTTGCCATAATTGTTAGTGGTGTTGGAGACGATGACCGGCAGGCCGTAGGTATGCATCCAGGCCCGTGCCAGATGATCGGACGCGGCCTTGCTCGCGGAATACGGGCTGCGCGGATCATAGGGCGTGTATTCGTTGAAGGCCGGATCGTCATCCTCCAGCGCGCCGAAAACCTCATCGGTGGAGATGTGATGGAAGCGGAAATTCTCACGCTTCTCGCCGGACAGCGTGGCGAAATATTCCCGCGCGGCCTCCAGCATGATGAACGTGCCGGTGACGTTGGTGTGCACGAACTCAGCCGGCCCATCGATCGAGCGGTCCACATGGCTTTCCGCCGCCAGATGCATCACCGCATCGGGCTGGTGCGCCGCAAACGCCGCGCGTATGGCGGGCAGGTCACAGATATCGGCCCGCACCAGCGTATGGCGCGGGTTGGTGAACGCGTCTTCCAGCGCCTCGGTGGAGGCGGCATAGGTCATCTTGTCGATATTGGCGATTTCATGCCCGTGGCGGATGGCATGGCGGACCACCGCCGAGCCGATAAAGCCGCACCCGCCGGTGAGTAGAATTTTCATAAGTCCGCCCTGTAAAGTGAGATAATTCCAGCCGGGGCTGTTCAATCAGACCTTTTTGCTCCTGGCAACAGGTTTTCCGGGCTTTTGTCTCACGGGCTGGAGCTGCGCTTCCACCCGCGCCAGATCCGCCGCCTGGGCCGCCTTTACCGCCTTACCAAGTTTTAAGGTTTTTGCCGCCAGAGATTGCATGCGTGCAATCTCCGCCAGATGTGCCGCCGCGGAGAGTTTTTGCGTCACCCCGCCGCCATGCCGCCGGTGGATATTCAGCGGCTCGGCCACATAGGCGATGTCGCCTTCCTGCTCCGCCAGCGCCAGATACAGGCGCCAGTCGCCGGCCAGTTGCCAGGAGGCTAAATCCGGCACCGCATCCAGCGCTTGCAGCAGGGCCGCGCGCCGCCACAGCACCGCACTTACATTGGGGATGAGGTTGCGTAACCCCAGATGCGCGGCTGCGAATGTGCGCGCCGGCCAGATGCCGGAGGCCATCAGGGCTTTGGCTCCGGCGTCGAAATAATAGGATTTATAGTCGGCCATCACCTGCTGGCCATGCTCGTCCACCGCACGGCTATCGGCAAAGGCGAGCAGGGCTCCGGCGCAGGCTTCCACCAGCGCTGCCAGCAGGCCGGGCTCGGCCGCGTCATCGGCCTCGCACAGCCAGATATACTCGCCCACCGCCGTCTCGGCGGCGCGGCGCCATTGCGCGAACACACCGGCGTTTTTGGTGTTGGCGATCACCCTGACCTCGCGCCCGGCCGCTTCGGCCAAAGCTTGCGCCACGGCAATGGAATCATCGGTAGAGGCATCGTCCAGGAGCAAAACCTCCGCCACGGGGTAGCTCTGGTTGAACACGCTGGCGAGCCGCTCCGGCAGATAACGCGCGTAATTATAATTCAGCACCGCGACACTCACACGCGCCATATCCGGCGCCACCAGCCGCAGCAGGCCATCCACATAGGCGCCAAAATCGAATTTCTGCGCCGCCATCGCCGCCAGCCTTGGGCGCATCTGCGTCAGTTTGCGGTGGTCCAGCAGTGAGGTGAGGGCGGCGGCAAACGCGTCCACATCCCCCGGCGGCACCACCAGCCCGGCGTTTTCCGCCCGCAGCAGTTCGGGTATGCCGCCGCTTTCATCAAACGCCACGCAAGGCACGCCGCAGGCCAGCGCCTCCATCACCACGGTCGGCAGCGGGTCCTCGCGCGAGGGCAGAGCCAGCACATCGGCGGCCGAGAAATACGCCGCCACATCATCGGTGAACGGCACATGGGTGAAGCCGGGGATCGCCGCCATCTCGGGGCCCAGATAGGTCTTCAGCATGAACTCGATATCGCCGGCCCAGACGAAATACACATCTTTGCGGCTGCCAAATTTGCGTGCCAGTTGCAGGAACAGATCGAACCCCTTGCGCATATGCGCGTAGCCGGCGCCGAGCACGAGGAACTGCTTGTCACTTAAACCGAGCCCGGCCCTGATGCGCGCCCGCGCCGCCTGATCGAAACTTATATGCTGGTAATTGCCCTGCGGCAGCACCACGGCATTCAAGCCAGGCAGCTCCGTCACCTCGGCAAATTTATCGCGCGCGAAGCCTGAGGAGAACACCACATGCGCCGCCGCCTCGGCACCGCGCCTGCCTTGCGTTTCCAGATTATGCTCGCGGATCAATTGTGGCAGTTCATGAACCAGCATGGTCGCGGTAAAATGCCGCGCGGTGAGCCACGGCACCACGCGCGCGGCGGCGGCGGTGTTCACAATGGCGTGGCTCAGCCCCAAAGCCCGGTACTGGTCCAGCAGGCTGTCGATCATCCGCTTATTGCCGGCCACAATCACATCCGCCGCCTGGTGGTACTGGTCCAGCAGCGGCCCGGCGCCCAGCAGCAGCATTTTTACGCGCATACCGTATTGCCGCTTCAGCCGCCGGGCGATGTGCAGGAGCAGCAACTGCGCGCCATGCGGCTGCGCATCATGCCCCACCAGCAAAATCCCCAGCGCGCCGGTATCCCGCGCCACCACCGCCCGCGATGTGGCGTTGAGATAGGCAGCACCGGAGAAAACATCGGGCTCCAGATACGCCCCCTCGGCCCATTCATTCCACGCATTCACGCAGATGATCCGCGCGCCGTGGAATGGATGTTTCGTACTGTAATCGATCGTCCGTTCCAGCCAGTCCTGGTACAGTGCCGGCGTGGCGCCATGCAGTACCAGCCCCTTGCCCTCGCGCCTGGGGTCATTATCCCAGCCCGGCACGATGGTTTTAATCAGCGGATAATCCGGCACCTCCAGCCGCAGCGAGGTCTCGGCGAAAGTGGCGTAATCATGCACGGAAGCCGAAAAATCCGGATCAAGCGCTTCCAGTTCCGCATCGATGCGCGGCACTTCCTGGTTGATCTTATGCGGCGGAAATTCGATCGCCCCATCCAGCCCGTAAGGCGTGGGATCGTAATCCTCGCCCATGCTCTGCGCCATGATGATCAGCGGGGTCTCGCCATGCAACTCACGGAACATTTTCCGCCATATGGCGATCCGCCTGCGCGCATCGGGGATGAGGGCTGCGCGATAAATCATCAGCAGCGGCCTTCCCTCGATGCGGATATACCGCGCATCGGCGAACAGCCGGGCGAAATGTGCAATTAGCGCTGGATCATCGTTCTCCAGATATTCCTGGGCGATGAGGATTTCATTCTCCATCCCATCCCAGCGCCGCGTCCAATTCTCATTGGCCCACATCGCGCAAAAGGAAAAATCCAAGGATTTATCAGCGAGAAATAGCTCCAGCGGCTTTTCCAGCAACCGGTGCCGGTTGAACCAATAGGTGTAGAAAATAAAACCAGACAGCCCCGCCGCTTTGGCCATCTCCACCTGGCGGCGCAGCACCTCCGGATTGTCCAGATCGTAGAACCCGAGGTCACGCGGCACGCGCGGCTGCTGGTGCCCCACAAAACGCGGGCTGGCGCGCAGCAGATTGGTCCAATCCGTAAACCCCTTGCCCCACCAGGCATCATTCTCCACCACGCGGTGGAATTGCGGCAGGTAATACGCCAGCACCTGCGCCTTGCGCGGCGCATGCGCGGGGGCGGGCGAAAATTCCTCAAAATGCGGGGCAGGGCGGGTGGCCCGGCGGATCATCGCCGCCACATCGCGCCGCTCCTCCGGCCGCGTCAGCAGCTCCGGCCGGCTCTCGCGGTTGGCCAGATAATGCAGCAGCGGGTTCTGCTCCTCCAACTCCGCCGCATAACGCTGCTGATAGAAATTAACGTCGAAATCCGCTGCTGGATTGCGCCCCTCCTTGGCCCCGAAAATACAGAAATGCTCAAACGGATCGATGCCCGATTGCGCCACGTCCTTATTGGTATCGAGGTAATAGGCGGGATCGAACACCGGCACCGGGCTCACCTGCCCGCTCGTCCGCCGCTCGAGGAAATGTTTCAGGCATGGCTCTTTCGGCCCCAGCCCGTGCGTCTCACGGTACCATTTCGTGTCGAACCAAGGGGAGGGGTTCAACCCCTCGGCCTCGCCGAAGGCGATGTAATGCAGCAGGGGATTTATCCCGGCGCCGGCAATTTGGCTGTTCTGCTTGAGATACCACCCCGTATCGAAATACGGGTTAGGCAGCGCCCCCTCGCGCCAGCCAAAGCTACAGAAATGCTCAATCCCATCCCCGCCGCGCCCGGCCAGCTCCCGGTGCAGCCCTATATACCAGGCCGGCAAAAACAGCCCGCTCTGGCGGATAACAAGGATCTCGGTCTGCAACTGCTGCGCGTTCAAGGGGCCTCCGGGGAGCATCATGCCCGCAAGCCACCGTATTTGTCACCCCGCCCGCAAATTCGTAATTGACATGCGCTGGCCAGAGGTACAGTTTTGCCGCAGGCTGATACGGCCTGCCGGTTGCACCCTTTGGGGAATGGTGAACGTATCGAGCCATGATGGCCCTTCTTTTGCCCGAGCGGCCGGGTCAGCAACGCAACCACCTGACACCCCTGGTTCGCTCATGCAAAGGATGAACTCATGCGCGATTTTCGCGATGCCAAAGCCATGGCCCAGACCCTACGTGATAGTTTGAACAGCAAAACCGCCCCCATCAGCCCCCCCATCAGCCATAGTGAAAGCCTGGAGCTGGTCTCCAAAATGCTGGGACTGCAGGATTGGAATACATTATCGGCTCTGCTCCAGGCTGGGCAGCAGGAACCTTCAACCATAAAGCACCCGCAGGACACCGCCAGCTATCCAGCCATTCCCGTGCGGGATTTCGTGCCATTTCCGGGGAGCTATTTTCCGCTTTTCATAGGGCGCGAGAAGACCAAGCAGGCGCTTGACCGCGCGTTTGCAAGCCACCGCGAGGTGGTGCTTGCCGTGCAGCGGGATGAGTCCGTCGATGAGCCGGGCCAAGGCGATATTTACGAGCTCGGCGTGCTCGCCACCGTGATGGAGCTGCAGCGGCTGCCGGATGGCGTCGAGATTTTAGGCAAAACGCTTAACGCCGCAATGAAAATCATGCTGATGGCCACAAGGCGCGTCGCCATCCGCAAATTCACGGGCGGGGCGGGGGCTTACCAGGCCGAAATCACGAATATCAGCGAGGGGCCGATTCCCGATGCGCTTGAACTCATTAGAAAGGCACTGGAAGGTTTCGAAGCCTATGCGGCAAAACACGATCTGGATATGCAGCGAATCCGTTCGACCATTGGTCAAAGCGACCCCGGACGGGTGGCGGACGTTATTTGTGCATTTGTAACGCTCCCGATCAACGACAAGCAGAGTTTGCTTGCCACACTCGACCCTGTAGCGCGGCTGGAAAAAATCATTGCCCTCATGGAGCGCAACCTGGCAACCGTTTGAGGCGGGGGTGTTTCCACGGAAAAGGCCAGGGCTCTGCCCTGGACCCGCCAAGGGCCGAAAGGCCCTTGGATCCCGTAACTTAAGAATTGAAAAGGGCCCTGCCACCTAGCTGTTTTAACAGCTGGATGGCAGGGCCCTTTTCAATTCTTAAAAGCTAATGGGGGTCTGGGGCCTCAGGCCCCAGCGGGTCCAGGGCAGAGCCCTGGCCTTTTCCGTGGAAACACCCCGCCTTAAAACAAATCGCCCAAATGCCGGTGGTGATTTGTATCGATGCTGATCTCCGTGCTCATCCCCGCCAGCAGCGGCAAATCAGCCGGACCGGAGAGAACCCGGATCCGCACCGGAATGCGCTGCACCACCTTCACCCAGTTTCCGGAAGAATTCTGCGCCGGCAGAATGGCGAATTCCGAGCCCGATGCCGGGGAAACACTCTCCACCTCGCCCTTCCATGTCTGGCCCGGATAGGTATCCACCGTAATGGTCACGCTCTGCCCCGGGCGCACCCAGGTAAGCTGGTCTTCCTTGGGCTGCGCGGTGATGAACACATCCTGGTCCGAGACCAGCCCGAAGGCGGCGGTGCCGGCCAGCAGGAACATGCCCGGCTGCAACTGCTCCACCTGCGTCACCGTGCCGGAGAACGGCGCCTTCACCACGGAATGGTCGAGATTGCGCTGCGCATCGCGCAGATCCGCATCGGCCTGCTGGTATTCGGGCGTATCCTCGGGCTTGATGTCCGGATTGCCCTGCAGTTTCGTCAACTGCTGCCTTGCCGCCTGGTCAAGCTGGGTAAGATGCTGTTGGTCGGCTTCCAGCGTAAAGCGCGCATCGTCATATTGCGCGCGTGTCGCCCCACCTTTGGCCACCACGGCGGCATAGCGGGCGAGGTCGGCCTGGTCCTTCTCCACCTGCACCTTGGCCATCTCCACCTGTGCCGCGGCCTGGGCGTAGCTGTGCCTGGCGCCGTTTATGCTCTCAACCGATTGCGCCAGCGCCGCCTGGGCGCGCTCAACCGCTGTCTGATATGTTTCCTGGCCGATGCTGAACAGCGGCTGCCCCGCCGCCACATGCTGGTTATCCTTCACGTAAACCTGGTCCACCAGCCCGGATACATCCGTGGAGAGCGAGACCTTCGCGGCATCGACATAAGAATCATCGGTGGAGATGGTGGCACCGCCGCCCAGCCACATGAAAAATGCCACCAGCAGCACGGCCAGCACGCCGCCGATCATCAACACCGGGCGCAGCAGCCGGCTGCGATTCACCCGGTTTACCGCGGCAAGCCCCGCACCGGCGTCCTGTTCCCGCCCCACAATATTCGCCTGCGACATAGATTGCGTCTTCCCTTTGAATACTTTTTACAATGTTGCGTCTATAATATTTGCCGCCGTTCTAATCGGCCGCACCCTGGGTAATGACCGGGGCATTCTCTATGCTCAACACATTCGCCTTCATCCGTAACAAACCATTTACCATCACCTCGCGCTGCTCCGGCGTTACCCCTGTGCCGATAAAATCCGCCAGTGCCTGCAGCTCGTCATTTATATCCTTCAGCACCTTCATCGCGGGCGGCAGCAGATGCAGCCGCCAGATGCGCCGGTCCTGCCCATCCGCCCGGCGCTCCACCATGCCGGCGGCCTCCAGCCGGTCCAGCATCCGCGCCACGGTGATGGGTTCCACCTCCAGAATATCCGCCAGCTCCTTCTGGCTGCGCCCCGGCTGGCTGGCCAGGCGCCGGATAATGCCCCATTGCGCCCGCGTCATGCCCATGCGCCGCGCGCGCCTGTCCGCCTCCACCCGCGTGAGCCGTGCCACGTCGTGGATCAGGAGAAACATGTCGCGTTCGAATTCGGCGCTCATACGGGGCATATAATAAGCAAGCTTATAAACAGCAAGCTACCTGTTTTTTGATTGTCAGCCCCGCGCGCGATGCGCGCAAGTCATCATCGCGCGTTGTTCAACGCCATATGCAGCACCGGTATTATGCCGTTCAACGCAATCTGCACGCCGATGCCCAGCAGCAGAAACGCCGCCAGCCTGGCCACCGCCACCCGCCCGGTCTCGCCCAGAAAGGCCGCCAGCCGGTCCGCAGCACTGTAGCTGGCCCAGATGGTGAGCGACATCGCCAGCACCGCCGCCGTGGCGCCACCGTAAAACGCGCCCAAGCCCGCCAGCCCATTGGGCCGCGCCGTGCCCAGCGAGATGGCCACCGCAATGGTGCCCGGCCCGGTGGTGAAGGGCAGGGTAAGTGGAAAAAACGCGAACCCGCCCAGGTTTTGCGGTTTCGCATCCTCCACCGGCTGCGCCTCACGCTGCTTGCGCGCGGTGCTGTCATCCGGCGTGGAGAGCATCTCATAAGCCCGCGCCGAGACAACAATGCCGCCAGCGATGCGCAAGGCATCCAGCGAGATGCCGAAGAAACTCAGCACATAGGCGCCGAGTACAAGTGCTCCCAGCATCACGAAAGTGGAATACACCGCCACCCGCCGCGCCAGCGCCGTGCGCTGCGCATGGGTAAGGGCGGATGTCACCTCATTAAAAATAATTGCCCCGCCCGGCGGGTTGATAATGGAGAACAGCGCCGGATACGCCAGCAGAAAAGCCCCCATAGCCTGTGCCAGCATGATTCTGGTCCCCCTCCGCCCCTTACTGCGGCCTTTATACACCATAGCCCCTGCCACCGTCATGCCCGCGAAAGCGGGCATCCCAGGCCGCGGAGGCACCATCCCATCACCCCCTCGTCATTGCGAGCGCAGCGAAGCAACCCATCTTTGCCGCCATTGGCAACCCATTATCCGAATGCAATGATGCGCCATACATCCACCCCAGCGAGCCGTCATGCCCCAGAACCGTTTTGTCGCCGCCATCCTCTTGCTTCCCCTCGCGCTTACCGGATGCGCCCAGCCGCCGGTTGCGAGAGCCGAGTGTACTTGCTAGTTGGGGCGGTTGGTTTTTGGCCCCGCGCCAGGATCAGAACAGGATCTGGTCGCCAATGTCGGCGACCGCGTGTTCTTCACCTTCGCCAAATCCAGCCTGAACAGCGATTCCGAAGTTACACTGGCCAAACAATCCGCCTGGCTGGCCAAATACCCTTCAGTGGAGGTGTTGATCGCCTGCAATACCGACGAGCGAGGCACTGAAACCTATAACCTTGCCCTTGGCCAACGCCGCGCCGATGCCGCGCGTGATTATCTCCTCGCCGAAGGCGTAGCCCCCGCCCGGATCAGTACAATTTCCTATGGTAAGGACCGTCCAATAGTGCGAGGCCACGACGAATCTGCTTGGCAGCAAAACCGCAACGCCATCACCTCAGTGCAAGGTTTTAACCCGCAGGCCCAATAACCTAAGCACTCAACCGCCGCCTATTCGCCCGCACCTTCTTGCGGTACAGCGCCACCACCTTATCCGCATTCATATCCTGCTTGCCGCCCAGCGCGCCCATCATCATCATCTGGCCGCTCTCTGCCATGGCGGAGAGTTTCTCGGACACCATCAGCTCGGCCTCAGCTTGCGCCGCCGGCCCGCCAAAGGCCATTTTGGTCAGCCGCAATGCGATCACCTGCTGCGCCTCGATGGCCAGCATCGTGCCCTGAAACGCCAGCCCCATATTCGGCCAGGAGTAGAAACTTGTCTTCGCCATGGTGAAAGCTCCGGTTGCTTGCCTCCATATGGGGCAATCCGCCTTGCATCCAAAGTTAATTGCGCAAAACTTTAGACTTTCGAGGCGGATATAATGACCACCGCCACAGTGACAGCAAAAAACACCCCACTCACAATCGCCCCAGGCCATGAAATACCGCCCGCCGCCGCCAGGGCCGCATGGCGCGCCGCATCGTCAGGCTCTGCCGCCCTGATCCTGGCAGTTTTCTGCACCACGTCCTGAAGATACAGGCTCTTCGCCATCAATGCGATAACGATGGCAACCCCACCGAGCCCTCCCGTTGCTGACGGGAACATGAAACCGATGACGATCGGCAGACCGACCAGCACCGCACCGGCAACCCATTGCTTGCGGTAGAAGAACCAGACGTAGGAGATAAAAAGTGCCGGCCAGCACATACTCCATGTATTGCCATAGCCTTTTTCAAGAATCTTCTGTCGCAGCTTCTCCCAGGCGGGACGAAATTTTCCGGCATTGGGCCCGATATAGGCGGCGATGTCATCCCAAGGCGTTTCGGCCCAGATCGTTTGCAGTTTTTCTCTGCCCTGTTTGATATTGCTCACCTAAAACCCCGCCAGATCGCGAAACTCTTGCTCAGTCAGCATGCGTATCCCAAGCTCCGCCGCCTTCTTGGCCTTACTGCCCGCATCCTCGCCCACAACCACAAAATCCGTTTTCTTGGAGACGGATTCAGTCACTTTCGCGCCCAGCGTTTCCGCCCGCGCCTTGGCTTCCGGCCGTGCCATGGTCAGCGTGCCGGTGAACACCATCACCTTGCCCGCAAACGGCGAATCCACAGCCGCCGCACTCACCGCATCCAGCACGCGCACCTCGCGCTCAAGTGCCGCCAGCGTGTGCAGATTATGCTCCTCCACAAAAAACGCCACCAGATCCGTCGCAATCGCCGGCCCAATCCCCGAAATCGAGCCCAGCTCCAGCCGCGCATCGGAGCCGATTTCCGCGCCCGCGATCATCGCCGCCTTCCACGCCGCATAACTCCCATAATGCCGCGCCAGCAGCTTGGCATTATTCTCGCCAATCCGCCTTATGCCGAGCGCATAGATAAACCGCTCCAGCCCAATCTCGCGCCGCGCCGCAATACCAGCGGAAAGTTTGGCGGCAGAAACCGGCCCCCAGCCCTCGCGCTTGGCGATCTCCGCCTCATGCGTGGGCAGTGTAAAAATATCCGCCGCATTATGCAGCCAGCCGGCGGCGTAAAACTCCTGCATCGTCTTCTCGCCGCAACCCTCGATATCAAACGCCAGACGCGAGCAGAAATGGATCAGCCGCTCCACCACCTGCGCCGGGCAGGAGAGTCCGCCGGTGCAGCGCCGCACCACATCATCATCCGCCCGCACCGCCAGGCTGCCACATACAGGGCAATGATCGGGAAACACATAGGCCTCGCCACCACCGGATTTAACCACGCCGAGAATCTGCGGAATCACATCGCCAGCGCGCTGCAACTCCACCACATCCCCCACCCGCACATTTTTACGCCCAATCTCATCTTCATTATGCAGCGTCGCATAAGTCACCAGCACCCCGCCGACATTTACGGGTGCCAGTTTTGCCCGCGGTGTCAGCGCGCCCGTGCGCCCCACCTGGATCTCGATAGCTTCCAGCAAGGTCGTGGCCTTCTCTGCCGGGAATTTCCAGGCGCAAGCCCAGCGCGGCGCCCGCCCGACAAACCCCAGCCGCGATTGCAGCGCCAGATCGTTAACCTTGTAGACCACGCCATCGATATCATAGGGCAGCGTACCCCGCGCCACGCCGATGCCATTCTGAAATGCTTCCCCGTCTCCCTCAGGGATCAATTTCGAGAGCGGATTAACATCGAACCCCCAGCGCTTCAGCGTTTGCAAATATTCACAATGTGTCGCCGCCACGGGCGCGGATGATTCCCCCTGCGCATAAGCAAACAGCGAGATTTTCCGTTTCGCCGTGATACTGGCATCGAGCTGGCGCAAACTCCCCGCCGCCGCATTGCGCGGATTGGCAAACTGCCGCTCCTGCGCCGCATTGAGCGCCAGAAAATCCGCCTTGGTCATGTAAACCTCGCCCCGGATCTCAATAAATTCCGGCGCATCCTCTGGCAATTGCCGTGGTAAATCCCGCAGCGTCAAAATATTCGCCGTAACATCCTCGCCCTCAGCCCCATCCCCCCGCGTCGCCGCCCGCACAAATTTTTGCCCCTGGTAGGTGAGCGAAATAGACAGCCCATCGATCTTAGGCTCGGCCACCAATTCCCAAGCCCCCTCATGCCCCAAAAACCGGCTCTTGCTCCGCCAAAACTCCGCAAATTCCTCGGCTGCAAAAACATTATCCAACGACAACATCGGCGTCCGGTGCCGCAACTTCTTAAACCCCGCCGCCGGTTTCGCCCCCACCTGCGCCAGCGCCTCGGCATCCTCCCGCAATTCTGGATGCTCAGCCAAAATCGCCTCCGCCTCCCGGCGCAGCGCATCATACTCGGCATCCGTAATCTCGGGCGCATCATGCTCGTGATACGCGGCATTCGCAGCCTCGATGCGGGCCAGCAGCTCTTCCAAACGGTTTTTCGAATTACTCATGTCGAATACTCATTCGCTATGGTTTGGTGCGATTGGCGCGTTTTTGCTCCACGACCAGAGCCACTATGCTAGGGAGCAAAACGAGCTCCATAATAAAAAGGCCAGAAAGTAACCAATGCTGTAGCGGTGAAATATAAACAACCACTCCTTTTGTTGTGAGCGGCACGATGTCATTCAGAGCTGGACTTGCTTGACGCGGATGCGCGAAAAAATTCTGTAACAACGTCGCGTGAAGCCAAAAAATCAAACCAAAACACACCGCCACAATTTGTGGAAGCAGTTGGAGTACAGGTGCAAATCTGCTTTTGACGCTCACCTTGCCAGCAAACTCTCAGCCGCCTGCCGCGCCGCATCCGTCACAAATTCCCCCGCCAGCATGCGCGCAATCTCTTCGCGCCGCTCCACCCCATCCAGCACGTCCACGCCGGTCACAGCCCGCTCATCCACCACGCGCTTGGCCACGCGCAATTGCGCCACCCCGCGCGCCGCCACCTGCGGCGAATGCGTCACCACCAGCACCTGCACGCCCTCGGCCACGCGTGCGAGCCGCTCGCCCACCGCCGCCGCCGTCGCGCCACCAATCCCGGAATCCACCTCGTCGAAAATCAGCGTCTCGATCCCGTTGCCCGATGTCAGAACCACCTTCATCGCCAGCATCAACCGCGAGAGTTCACCGCCGGATGCAATCTTATCCAGCGCCCCCGGCGTTTCCCCCGGATTGGTGGCGATCAAAAACCGTATCGCATCCGCCCCGCGCGCGCCCCAGGCCGCCTCGGGCAACATACTCCGCTCCACCACAAACCGCGCCCGCTCCAGCTTCAACGGCGGCAGCTCCTTGCCAATCGCCGCTTCCAAAGCCCGCGCCGCCGCCTCGCGCAATGCCGAGAGCCCGGCGGATTTCTCCACATAATCCGCCCGCAGCCGCGCCACCTCGGTTGTCAGCGCCGCGATATCGGCAACCCCGCTCTCCAGTGCGGCAAGCCGCGCCTTCAAATCCGCGTAAAACGCTGGCAGTGCCGCCACCTGAATTGCATGTTTGCGCGCCACGGCCCGGAGCGCGAACAGCCGCTCCTCGGTCGCCTCCAGCGCGCGCGGATCATCCTCTTCCGCCGCCGCCATGCGTTCCAGAAAATCCTCGGCCTCGGACAGCGCCACCTCGGCCCGCTCCACCGCCGCAATTGCCGGCCCGGCCGGGTTCACACTCCCTGCCGGAACGGTCACGCGCGCCAGCGCCCGCGCGGCCCCGCGCAACGCCGCGGCCGGCCCGCCCTGGCGACGGTCCTTCGGCCGCAACTCCGCAATCGCCGAGGCAATCGCCTCGGCCCTTCGCTCGCCGGCCTGCAGCCGCAGCCGCTCGGCCGCCAGCGCCTCTTCCTCGCCCGCCACCGGGTGTAATTTTCCCAGCTCTTCGCTGGCATGGCGCAGAAACTCTTCTTCCCGCGCCGTCTCCTCGATCTTCTGCTCAGCCGCCTTCAGCCGCCCCGCCGCCTCGCGCCAGGCTTTATGCGCCGCCGCAACCAAGCCCCGCGCGCCCGCCTCAACACCAAACGAATCGAGGAGCGTGATGTGATTGGCCGGATCAGCCAGCCCCACCTGCTCATGCTGCCCCTGCACCTCGATGAGCAGCCCGGCCAGATTTTTCAGAAAACCAACGCTCACCGGCTGGTCATTCACCAGCGCCCGGCTACGCCCATCCCGCCCGACAATCCGCCGGACCAGAATATCGCTCCCCGACTCGAGCCCATGCTCGCCCAGCAGCGTCAGCGCCGCATGCTCGCCACCCACGGAAAAACTGGCCGCCACCACGGCCTGCTCGGCGCCGTGCCGGATCAGCCCGGTATCGGCCCGCGCCCCCAGAGCCAGCCCCAGGCTATCCAGCAGAATCGATTTGCCAGCGCCTGTCTCACCGGTAAGTGCTGTCAGCCCCGCGGCAAAATGCAGATCCAGCCGCTCGATCAACACCACATCGCGGATCGAGAGGGAGAGCAGCATCCGTGCTTAGAACGGCCAGTACCAATGATGGTGCTCAGGCGGCACCGGCACAGCCTCGCCGCCGCCCGCCGCCTGGGACTCATCGGCCGCGTTCAACAGGCCATGGTCCTTGAGCTTGTTATAGGCGGTCTCGTACCAGGCCGAGCCCGGATAATTATACCCCAGCACGCTGGCCGCACGCAGCGCCTCATCCGGCAGGCCGAGGTCCAGATACACCTCCACAAGCCGCTCCAGCGCCTCCGGCACATAGGTCGTTTGCTGGAAATTACTCGCCACATCCTGGTAACGCCCCACCGCGGCGCCATACAGATGCTGCTTCTGGTAGAAGCGCCCGATCACCATGTCGTGCCCTGCCAGCCGGTCGTTGGCCAGGCGCAGTTTTATCCGCGCATCACGTGCATAGGCGCTGTCCGGGTAGCGTGTGGCCACGTCATTCAGCGCCGAGATCGCCTCGTATGTCGCCGTCTGGTCGCGCTGCACATCGTCGATCTGCTCGTAATAGCAGAGCGACTTCAGGTAATAGGCGTAGGCCGTCTCCTGATTCTCCGGATGCAACTGGATGAAGCGGTTCAGCGAGCTGATCGCATCGTCATAATTGAGGTTCTTATACTGGGAATAGCCCGCCAGCAGAGCGGCATGGGTGGACCATGTGGAATACGGATAGGTCTCTTCCACCGCCTGGAAATCCTTGGCGGCGCGCGCGTAGTCGCCCTGGTCCATGTAATGGATGCCCATGGCATAGGCCTGGTCCGGCGGGGGCACGATGCCGTTGGGAAAATCCCCCTCCTTGGTGGCGCTGTTGAGGAAACTGGAGCACCCACTCAAGGCCAGGGCCAGTGAGAGCAGGGCGGCGCGGGTCAGGCGGGAGGATAATTTTGTCATCGCGTGCGGCTTATAGCAGTAAATCCAAGAACATGAAGCCATGCCATGTTGCACATTGCTACGGCCCCGGCATGCGAAAGATGTGGAAAACAAACACAGGCAAAGCATAGACATTTGCGCCCGCCATAACCACGGCCGGCAGGCACAACCAGAACGGGGCAGGGCGGGGCAGGCGGGCCAGCGGCTTCCCCGCGAAGGGCAGGAGCAAAATTAAAAACGGCAGCAGCGGCAGTAAATAGCGGCTCTCCACGCCGCTTATCTGGGTCATCCCAACCTGGGTGAAGGTGAGGTACATGGAGAGTTCCATGCCGATGAAGGCCGCGAACAGCGCCGCGCCTGCGAAACCGGCATCGACATGGCGCCAGCCGGGCCGGGCGCTGGCTGCGTCCAACATCGCGGCCGCCAGCCCCAAGGCAAGCAAAGGATATTCCCACGAGCCGATAAGAATATGGTCGTTGATGAGCATGCCCAGCATCGGCCGCCAGTCACCACCCCAGTCGCGCGCGAAACTGGCCACCGGCAGCAGGATGACCTGCAGCGGATGCGCCCGCAGCACCTGGAGATTATAGCTGGGCGTCACCGCCCGCAGGATTATATCGCGCGGCCCCGGCCAGAGCGGTCCCGGATGGTAGGGAATGCGGGGATAAGCCATGAGCCCGGCATGCTCTATGTGCAGCAGCCATAGGGCCGGCGCCACGCAGGCCAGGAGCAGAAACGCGGCCCGCCGCCAAATCCCCGCCGCCTGCAGCGGCAGCAGGCACAATGCCAGCAGCGCGGCATAGGGCGTTTTGGCGCAGATGCCGGCGGTGAGCAGCGCCAGCGCTGCGAACCAGCCCAGGCTGAGGCCCATGATGCTGAGGCGGGGGCTGAAGTGGGGGCGACTCCGGCTCAGCAAAGCCGCGGCGAGCGCAAAGGTGACGATGAGCATCCCATCCTGGTTGTAGGACGAGGCCAGGTTGATCGTGGTCGGCAGGGTCAGCACCGCGAAGAGCAGTAGATTGCCCCAGCGGGCCAGCCCGATTGCCGCCGTGCCCATGGCCAGGAATGCCAGCAGCATCGCCACGCGGCCGAGGAAGAATGTGTGCAATGGCGAGAGCCCGGCGCCCTCCCCAGCCAGCAGGCCGAGTGCGGCCGGCGTATAGAGAATGGGAAAATACTCCACCATCTGGGTCGCGCAATAAACCTTGCCGGGCACCCAGGGCAGGGCTTCCACGGCCAGCCGGTCGGCTGCCGGCACCGGCCTGTCGGGCTGGGAATCGGCAAATTCCTTGGCGATGAGAACGATGACGATCCCGTCACCGATCATCTCCCCCTGAGTGGCCACCGCATTCTGCGACGGTTCAGGCGGGGTGACCCCATAAATCTCCCCATAGCGCAGCCCATCCGCGCGGATGATATGAGCGAGTTCATCAGGGAACATGCCGATCGGCGTCAGCAGCGCGCAGCCGAGTCCCGTGGGCAGGCCGCACAGCAGAAAACAGGCCGCGAGAATTTTCGGCCGCGCCAAACCCTGCAGCAGCCGGTTGAAAAAGAGGAGGAAAGATAAAGCCATGCCGGACCTGCAAGCGCATGGAATCCATGGAAAAATCAATAGGGTTTCCACCCCGCCCCAGTAATAAACCGCTATTTGCTTGACAACGCCTCATCTGGGGCTAAACCACCCCGCATCGTCAACCGGACATCCCCCGCTGAAATTGCGTGGGATGCTCTAGCCGTTTCCCCCTAATCGGGGCTGCGCATTCCCACCGGGCCACCCGCCCGCCTTTAAGGACACACCCAGCCACATGGCTTCAACCACCTACGCCAGCCGTCATTCTGACGCCCCCACCTATTCCGGCCCGGACGATTTCGCGGCCCTCCTCGATGCCGCACTCGGTGCCGGCGCCGGGTTCGAAGGCTCCGTCGTCTCCGGCATCGTGCTCCGGATCGACGACGATTTCGTCATCGTCGATGTCGGCCTGAAATCCGAAGGCCGCGTCCCCCTCCGCGAATTCGCGCCCGTCGGCGCCCGTCCGGAAATCAACGCCGGCGATGTCTTCGACCTCTATATTGAGCGTTACGAAGACAAAGACGGCTCCATGGTGCTTTCCCGCGAGAAAGCCCGCCGTGAAGAGAGCTGGACCCAGCTTGAGAAGGCTTTTGAAGCCCAGACCCGCGTCAACGGCGTCATCCACGGCCGCGTCAAAGGCGGCTTCACGGTGGACCTCGGCGGCGCCACCGCGTTCCTGCCCGGTTCGCAGGTCGATATCCGCCCGGTCCGCGACGTCGGCCCCCTCATGGGCGTGTCCCAGCCCTTCCAGATCCTCAAAATGGACCGTCAGCGCGGCAATATCGTGGTCTCGCGCCGCGCCGTGCTGGAGGAAACCCGTGCGGAACAGCGCAGCGAGCTGATCCATGGCCTCAAGGAAGGCCAGATCCTCGACGGCGTGGTCAAGAACATCACCGATTACGGTGCGTTCGTGGACCTCGGCGGCGTGGACGGCCTGTTGCACGTCACCGACATCGCCTGGAAGCGCATCAACCACCCGGCCGAGGCCCTGGTCATCGGCCAGCCCGTCAAGGTGCAGGTCATCCGCTTCAATGCCGACACCCAGCGTATCTCGCTCGGCATGAAGCAGCTCGAAGCCGATCCCTGGGAAGGCGTCGACGCCAAGTACCCGCCCGGCATCAAGGCCTCCGGCCGTGTCACCAACATCACCGATTACGGCGCCTTCGTGGAGCTGGAAGCCGGCGTTGAAGGTCTCGTGCACGTCTCCGAAATGTCCTGGACCAAGAAGAACGCCCATCCCGGCAAGATCGTCTCCACTTCGCAGGAAGTCGACGTGGTTGTTCTCGATGTCGACGCCTCCAAGCGCCGCATCAGCCTTGGCCTGAAGCAGGTTGCCCGTAATCCTTGGGAGGAGTTCCAGGACGAGCACCCGATCGGCTCCGAAGTCGAAGGCGAAATCCGCAACATCACCGAGTTCGGCCTGTTCGTGGCCGTCGGCGCGGAAATCGACGGCATGATCCACATGTCCGACCTCTCCTGGGAAGAAGCCGGCGAGGCCGCCATCGCGAAGTTCGAGAAGGGCGGCATCGTCAAAGCCAAGGTGCTCGACATCGACGTTGAGAAAGAGCGCATCTCGCTCGGCATCAAGCAGCTCGAAGTCGATCCCGCCGCCGGCGTGCTGGACAAGGTCCACAAGAACCAGATCGTCACCTGCGTGGTTACCGCCGTGCAGAGCAATGGCGTCGAGGTTAAGGTGGACGACGTGCTGACCGGCTTCATCCGCCGCGCCGAACTGGCGCGCGACAAAGCCGAGCAGCGCCCCGAGCGCTTCGCCATCGGCGATACAATCGACGCCAAGATCACGGCCGTCGACCGCGCCGCCCGCAAGCTCCAGCTCACCATCAAGGGCAAGGAAATCGACGAGGACAAGCACGCCATCACCGAATACGGCTCGTCCGACTCGGGTGCTTCCCTCGGCGACATCCTGGGCGCCGCCATCCGCCGCCGGAACCAGGCGACGGACGAGTAAAGAAAGGAAGGCGAGGGGGCTTTGCCCCCCTCGACCCCCCACTGGGCCTGAGGCCCAGACCCCATTAGTTTAAGAACTAAAAAGGGCCCTGCCTCCAAGCTGTTTCAACAGCCGGGGGCAGGGCCCTTTTTAGTTCTTAAGTAGCGGGGGTGTGGGGCCGTCACGCCGAAGGCGTGCTGCGCACGACGGCCCCACGCGGGGGTTAAGGGGGCAAGGCCCCCTTGCCTTTCTTACTTACTTGCCCGTGCCGGTCCCGGCTTAGGGCGGCCTTAAGCATTGGCCGTTACTGTGGGGTACGAGCCACGGGAGAGCCATATGGTTGGGGTGTTCAAATCTGCTGCGGCGCTGAATGCTTTGCGCCAGTCTTTTGCTGTCATCGAATTTGCGCCGGATGGCACGATTCTGGATTGCAATGCGTTATTCGAGCAGACGATGGGCTATGCGCGCGGCGCGATTGTCGGGCGGCATCACCGCATGCTGGTTTCGCCGGATTACGCCAACGCCCCGGAATATACCGATTTCTGGCTCAAGCTGCGGGCTGGCAAGTTCGACACGGGCGAGTACCGCCGCATGGCCAAGGGCGGGCGCGAGGTCTGGCTGCAGGCCAGCTACACCCCGGTACGCGGGCGCGGCGGCAAGGTGCTGAAAATCATCAAGCTGGCGCTCGACAATACGGCTGCGCACCAGAAGGCGGCGGATGACCAGAGCCTCATCGGCGCCATCTACCGTTCGCAGGCGGTCATCGAGTTCATGCTGGACGGCACCATCATCCGGGCCAATGATAATTTCCTCAAGGCAGTCGGCTATGAGCGTGATGAGGTTGTCGGCAAAAAACATTCCATGTTCGCCGTACCCGGCTTCGCCGCCAGCGCCGAATACCGCGATTTCTGGCACAGGCTGAGCCGCGGCGAATTTGTCGTGGGTGAGTTCCACCGCGTCGGCAAAGGCGGGCGCGATGTCTGGCTGCAGGCCAGTTACAACCCGGTTTACAACGGCGCCGGGCAGATTGTGAAAGTCGTGAAATTCGCCATCGACCTGACCGAGGACATGCGCAATGTCGGGCTCGTCGGCGATGCTCTGGCCGGCCTTGCGAAAGGTGACCTGACGCTGAATGTGAAGGAAAAGCTTATTCCCTCGATGGAGAAGCTGCGCCTCGATTTCAACGCCTCCTCGCAATCGATGCGTGAGACCATGACCGCCATTTCCGAATCCGCCGCCATCATCAAGGACAGCGCGGGTGAGGTGAGCAAAACCGCAGACCTGCTCGCCCAGCGCACCGAGCGCCAGGCTGCTAATTTAGAGGAAACCGCGGCGGCGCTGGACAAGATCACCTCCACCGTACGCAAAACCGCCGAGGGTGCGGCCCAGGTGCGCGAGGTGGTGCGCAACGCCAAATCCGATACCGATACCTCCGGAATCGTGGTGGCCGAGGCGGTGGAGGCCATGTCGCGCATAGATTCCAGCTCGTCGCAAATCGCCAATATCATCGGCGTCATCGATGAGATCGCCTTCCAGACCAATCTCCTCGCCCTCAACGCAGGCGTTGAGGCCGCCCGCGCCGGCGATGCCGGGCGCGGCTTCGCGGTCGTCGCCACCGAGGTGCGCGCGCTCGCCCAACGCTCCGCCGATGCCGCGAAGGAGATCAAAACCCTCATCGCCACCTCCGGCCAGCAGGTCGCCGCCGGCGTTAAATCCGTGGGCGATGCACGGGCGGCCCTGGAGCGCATCGCCACCCATGTCATCAGCATCAACGATTCCGTCGTCAACATCGCAACCAGTGCCACCGAACAATCCGACGCGCTGAACCAGGTGAACCAGGCCGTGAACCAGATGGACCAGCTAACCCAGCAAAACGCCGCCATGGTCGAAGAAGCCGCCGCCGCCGCCCAAAGCCTGGCCAACGAAGCCACCGAAATCACCGAAAAACTAGGCCGCTTCAACACCGGCACAACCCGCCGGGCCGTGCGGGTGCGGGAGCTGGTTTAAGGGAAAAAGGCCAGGGCTCTGCCCTGGACCCGCCGGGGCCTGAGGCCCCGGACCCCCATTAGCTTTTAGTGGGATAATGAGAGAGGGGGCGATACGCACCCCAGATCGTGGAGCTATTCCACGACCTGGGGTGCGTATCGCCCCCTCTCTCATTATCCCAAAAGTCTAGGGGTCTGGGGCCGTCACGCCGGAGGCGTGCTTCGCACGACGGCCCCAGCGGGGTCAGGGGCGGAGCCCCAGCCTTTTTCCCTTAAAGCGCCTCCGACCCCGGCACCACCGGGCGGCTTTCGCGGCTACCGCGCATGCGTTTGTCGGGTTCTTTGGGGTCGTTAGGGGAGATTTCCACGTAGTCGTCGAACACGGCGAGGATGGTGCCGACGAAGGGGAAGTCGCCGAGTTCGGGCACGCGGTAGCTTACGGTATCACCTGGTTTGAAGGTGTCCGGGTTGAAGTTGAATTCGAACGGGCAGGCTTCACCCGCGGTTTGTCCCAAGTTTTGCATTGCTGTTTCTCCGTATTCATCCGGTGTGCCGGAAGCTGGCGTCACGTTACAATATATAGTGGCTCATGGCGCCTGCTATTTGCAACGTGCGGGCGTTAATTGGCCAGCATCACCCTGGCGTGGATGCTCAGCACCACGGCGTCGTTCACGGTTAACTGGTCGGAGATCATGCCGAAGGCAGAGCGTTGCAGTGTGCCGGTAACGTAGACATCCGCCGTGCCGGCGTTTTGCGAGCCTGGAGCGGCGCTGAGCAATGTGGCGACCATCATCTGCGGCCTGGTCACGCCGCGGATGGTGAGCTCGCCCAGTATATCGTACTGGCCCGGGGTGCTGCCTGGTTTGGTCGAGATGCTATGGAAGCGGATCTGCGGAAAATCCTGGGAGTCGAAGTAATCCTGGGACTCCAGCATCCGCGCGCCGGGCTGCCATGAGAGTGTTATGCTCCGGTCATCCAGCGTCACATCCATGGTGCTGTTCTGCGGCGCCTGGAAATCCAGCGTCATCCTGCCGCAGAATTTCTGGAAATAGCCTTGGGTGTTGAACAGGCCGGAGGTGGTGAAGCCGATGGTGGCGTAGCGCTGGTCCAGCACATATGCCACGGGGGCGGCGTGTGCCTGGGCGCTGAGCGGCAGGGCCAGACATATGCCGACGCACCACCGACATATCATCGGGGCCATTCCGCCACGCTCCTCCATACCCGGCATAATGTCGGATTTGCCATCAGCCAGCCATGGAAGCCGTAACCGGCGCAATCAAATTCGCCGGGTATGACCATAAATTAACGGAAGCCTCAGAGCACCCGCCCGGCCACGGCTTGGAGCTTTTTCAGCACTTCCGGGTCGCGCGCCTCGGGGGCGGTGATCAACGCGTATGTGAGTGCGGTATCGCAGCCGGCATGGCACACAGGGCGGGGTGCTGCCAGACGCGGCAGCACGTTTTTCACCAGGTTGCGCGCCTTATCGGCATTGCCCAGCAGCACTTTTATCACCTGGTCCACGGTCACCGCGTCATGGTCCTCGTGCCAGCAATCGTAATCCGTCACCATCGCCACGGAGGCGTAATCAATCTCCGCCTCGCGCGCCAGCTTGGCCTCCGGCATATTGGTCATGCCGATCACCGAGCAGCCCCAGCTACGGTACAGATTGCTCTCGGCCAAAGTCGAGAACTGCGGCCCCTCCATCACGAGATACGTGCCGCCCCGCGTATGCGGCAGGCCAAGTGTCTTCAAACTTTCCTCCAGCGCATCGCCCAGGCGCGGGCAGGTGGGGTGCGCCATGGACACATGCGCCACCAAGCCCGGCCCGAAGAAGCTCTTCTCCCGCGCAAAGCTGCGGTCGATAAACTGATCCACGATCACGAAATGCCCCGGCGGCAACTCCTCTTTCAGCGAACCCACGGCCGACATGGAGAGAATATCCGTCACCCCCAGCCGCTTCAGCGCATCAATATTGGCGCGGTAATTCAGCGAGGAAGGAGAGAGTTTATGGCCCCGCCCATGGCGCGGCAGAAACACCACTTTCAGCCCCTCATAATTGCCGGTCAGCAACTCGTCAGACGGATCACCCCAGGGCGTTTCCACCTTCACCCATTTGGTGTCGGTCAGCCCCTCGATATTATACAGCCCCGACCCGCCAATGACGCCGATAACCGGCTGCTTCGCTTCGCTCATGTCCAAGCTCCCTGCTTCAATCCAGATAAAAATCTGGCCCCGCTTTACGGTTTTTCCCCCCGCTTGGCCATGCCCTCAAGCTGGCCTATGCTCTTGTTGCAAAACCAGGAGGACTGACATGCGTTGCCTCATCCCCGCCTTGGCTGCCACGCTTCTCGCCGCACCGGCTCTTGTTTTTACCGCCGTCCCGGCGAGCGCGGACTCCATGCCCAACCTCATCCCCGTCCATGATGTCAGCGGCAGCTATATCGCCACCGGCAAGGACGGGCCGAGAACCATAGCGGTGGAGTACAGCAAATCCGCCAATGTGCTGCGTGTTACCGTGGCGGCCGGGCAGGGCTATCTGCTGTATGATTTCGGGGCCAAGGACGCCAAGATGGTGCTGCCGCAGATGCAGCGCTATATGGACCAGCCCTCGGTCGCCAGCCGCGCCCAGATGCTGCAGGGCGGGACCAAGGGCGATGATGTCAGCATCGCCAAGGGCGGGGTGGAAACCATCGCCGGCCATGAGTGCACGGATTACAACGCCACCGATAAAACCAAGGGCACCGGCTCTACTTTATGCGTCACCGATGACAGCGTGCTGCTGAAGCTCACCTCCTCCGATGGCGACAGCATCGTGGCGCAGAGCATCTCCTATACCACCGTGCCCACGGCCGATGTCGCGGTCCCGCCCGGCTATTCGCAATTCGTCATGCCGCAAATGCCACCCGGTATGGGCAACATGCCCATGCCGGGTGCCCCGAGCCAATAGTTTTTTAGAAGCCGTTCTGGTGAGTCGTATCTGGTGAGTTTCGAGCACCGGAGCGCAGAAAATCGCCGCTAGACGGCCGCCAGAACGGCTTTCTAAGCGATGGACTCGCCGTGCAGCGCCTCATCGAGCCCTTGCCGTTCCTCATCGCGCGTCACCCGCAGGCCGATTGTGCGGTCGATCAAGAACAGGATCGCTGCTGTTACGGTGCCGCAGTAGAGGATGGTGGCACCTACGCCGAGCGCCTGGATGGCGAGCTGGTGCCAGCCGGCGTGCACTGCCCCGCCTGAGAGCGGAGCGAAGGCCAGCACGCCGGTGGCGAGCGTGCCGAGGATACCGGCCACGCCGTGAATGCCGAAAGCGTCGAGCGAATCATCATAGCCGAGTTTGGTTTTGGCGATGGTGACGGCAGCGTAGGCGACCAGCCCGGCCGCCAACCCCAGCAGCAGCGCCGCCCCCGGCAGCACGAAGCCGGCCGCGGGCGTTACCGCCACCAGCCCCGCCACCGTACCGGAGATCGCCCCCAGCACTGTCGGCTTGCCGCTCACCGCCCATTCAATCGCGCACCAGGAGAGTGTGGCCCCGGCCGCGGCCATTTGCGTTACCAGCACCGCCATGCCGGCATTGGCATTGGCCCCGCCGGCGCCGCCGGAGTTGAACCCGAGCCAGCCGACCCACAGCAGCGAGGCGCCCATCACGGCGTAGGAGAGGTTCCACGGCATCATATTATCATGCCCAAACCCCAGCCTTTTGCCGAGATAAACCGCGCAGATGAGCCCCGCGATGCCTGAGTTCACCTCCACCACCGTACCGCCCGCGTAATCCGCCAGCCCCAGATGATACAGCCATCCCGCCGGGCTCCACACCCAATGCGCGATCGGCGCGTACACCAGGATCGACCAGATCCCCATGAACACCAGCAGCGCCGAGAACTTCATCCGCTCCGCGAAACTCCCGGTGATGACAGCCGGCGTGATCACCGCGAAGGTGAGCTGGAACATGATGAACACGCTCTCCGGCACATGCATCTGCACCGCATTCTGCAGCCCAGCACCGAGCGTAAACGGCGCATTCCAATCCTGCGCCAGCGAGCCCAGCATGGCGTCAGACACCCCGCCGATGAAGAAATTGCCATTGGAAAACACCAGGCTGTAGCCGATCATCATCCACAGCACCGAGACCAGCGCGCAGATCACCACGCTCTGCATCATCATGGCCAGCACGTTCTTCTTGCGCACCATGCCGCCGTAAAACAGCACCAGCCCCGGAATGGTCATCAGGAGAACGAGAACCGAGCTGACCAGCATCCAGGCGGTGTCGCCCGAATTTAGCCCAACATCTGCCGCTTTTGCAGGCAGACAAAAACCCAACATCGGGAGCACCATTGCCCCCGTGACCCAAAAACGCCGCGCCATTGCGACCAACCCCTTATATAAACCCCGCCCGTTTGCCGGTGCGGTTAACCATGTGACGGCGCTATGACAGCAGGAAGCGTGCCATGGCTCACGTGGTCCAGCCGCGCCCGCGCCGCCGCATACTCCGCCGCAAACCGCGCCACACGCTCAGCCACCGGCACCACCGCATCCACGGCCCCAATTCCCTGCCCGGCGCCCCAAATATCCCGCCAGGCCTTCGCCACCATCGCATCATCAAACTTCAGCGAACGGTGATCCCCCTCCGGCAGATTCTCCGGGTCCAGCCCGCTGGCGATGATGGAGCCGCGCAGATAATTGCCATGCACCCCGGTAAAATAGCTGGAATACACAATGTCCCCGGACACCCCATCCACCACCGCCTGCTTATACGCCTCCAGCGCATGGGCCTCCGCCGTGGCAATGAACGCACTGCCGATATAGGCGAAATCCGCCCCCATCGCCTGCGCCGCCAGAATACCCGCCCCGGTGCCAATCGCCCCCGCCAGCGCCAGCGGGCCGGTGAACCACTGCCGTATCTCCTGCACCAGCGCGAAAGGTGAAAGCCGCCCCGCATGCCCGCCGGCACCCACCGCCACGGCGATCAGCCCATCGGCCCCTTTTTCCACCGCCTTGCGGGCAAATCCATTGTCGATGACATCATGCAGCGTAATCCCGCCCCAGCCATGCACCGCGTCATTCAGCTCCGCCTGCGCCCCCAGCGAGGTGATAACCACCGGCACCTTCCACTTGGCACAAGTCGCCAGATCCGCCTCCAGCCTGGCATTGGAGCGATGCACGATCTGGTTAACCGCATAAGGTGCCGCCGGACGCTCCGGGTTCGCCCGGTCCCACCCCGCCAGCGCCTCCGTAATCTGGTGCAGCCACTCATCCAGCAGGCTCTGCGGCCGCGCGTTCAGGGCAGGGAAGGAGCCCACAATCCCCGCCTGGCACTGGGCGATCACCAGCTCCGGCCCGGAGACAATGAACATCGGCGAGCCGATAACCGGCAGGCGCAGGCGGTCGAACACATGAGGCAGGGTCACGGCGTCTCCTTGGCGTGCATTGTCGTGGCGTGCATTGTCATATTCCTTGCCTTGCCTATAACACCTCAACCATTAGTTCTACACAGGGGCGGACATGGCTGAGCACATCAGAACCGATAAAACCGGCCACATCCTCACCCTCACCATCAGCCGGGAGCAAAAACGCAACGCGCTGAACGACGCGATGTACGCCACCCTGGCCGATGCGCTGGAAGCCGCCGAGACCGACCCGGACATACGCGTGGTGTTGCTGCTGGCGGATGGCGAAAGTTTTACCGCCGGCAACGACATCGCCGAGTTCGCCACCCCCGGCGCCTCTCCCGTAAATGTCTTCCGCTTCCTGCAAGCGCTGGCCCGCGCCACCAAACCGCTGCTGGCCGCCGTACAGGGCAAGGCGGTCGGCATCGGCACCACGCTGCTATTGCATTGCGACTATGTGGTACTCGCCGAGGACGCAGTGCTGATCACGCCTTTCGTCAATCTCGGCCTGGTGCCCGAAGCCGGCTCCAGCCTGCTGCTGCCAGCCCGCATCGGCCACGCCCGCGCCTACGCGATGTTCGCCTTGGGTGAGCCCGTAGCAGCCCCGCAGGCATTCGCCTGGGGCCTGGCCAATAAAATCGTCCCCAATGCCGAGCTGGGACCAACCATTGCAGCAGTGGCACACCGCCTGGCCGCTCTACCGCCCGATGCCCTGCGCGCCACCAAACAACTAATGCGCCAGGCCGCGCGGATCACCGCCCAAATAGACACCGAAAACAAACTATTCCTGGAGCGCCTGGCCTCGGCCGAAGCCCGCGAGGCGTTCAGCGCATTTTTCGAACGCCGCGCCCCGGATTTCTCCAAAAAAGCTTGAGGACATATGCCCAGAACCCTGCCATCACCCACGCCAGAAACCCAGCATTTCTGGGATGGCTGCAAGGCCGGTGAACTGCTGCTCCAGCGCTGCATCCCCTGCGAAAAAAGCTATTTCCCCCCGCGCCCTTTCTGCCCGCATTGCGCCAGCCGCGTGGTGGAAATCTACCCCGCCAGCGGCCAGGCCACGCTGTATTCCTACATCATCAACCACCGCCCGCGCCCCGATATCGGCACCGAACCGCACGCCATCGCCGTCGTCACCCTGGCGGAAGGGCCGCGCATGATGACCAACATCATCAACTGCCCGCAAACCCCCGAAGCTTTGGTGTTGGACATGCCCCTGCACGTGGTTTTTGCCCCGCAGAACGATGACATCACGCTCCCCTTTTTCGCGCCGGTGGACGCACCATGAAGCCCGGCCAGATCGCCGTCGTCGGCGCCGCCGAAACCACAAAGCTTGGGCTAATACCTGAACTTTCCGCCCTCGGCCTCAACCTGGACGCCGCCCTGAACGCGCTGGCCGATGCCGCCCTGAAACCCGCGGATATAGACGGCGTGGCCGGTGTCGGCGACCAACCAGGCTGGGTCGCCTCCCAACTCGGCATCGTGCCGAAATGGATCGATTCCACCAATGTCGGCGGCTGCTCCTTCATGCTGCACGTCCGCCACGCCGCCGCCGCCATCGCCGCCGGCTATTGCACCAACGTGCTCATCACCCACGGCGAATCCGGCCGCAGCCAGATCGCCCCCGCCCGCTACGCCGCCCAACCCGCCTCGCTCTCCGGGCAGTTCGAGGCCCCCTACGGCACCTACGCCGCCTTCACCATGTTCACCATCCCGGTGCTGCGCTACTTAAAAGACCGAGGCGCCACCAGAGAAGATCTCGCCCGCGTCGCGGTGGTACAGCGCCAATGGGCCGCCCTAAACCCCCGCGCCACTCTGCGCACACCCACCAGCGTGGACGAGGTAATGAACGCCCCCCTCATCGCCTATCCCTTCACCAAACCAATGTGCTGCCTGGTCACCGATGGCGGCGGCGCACTCATCCTCACCACCGCCGAACGCGCCAAGGATTTCCCCACAAAACCCGTCTACATCCTAGGCTCCGGCGAAAGCACCGAATGCCCCATGATCAGCGTGATGGAAGATTTCACCACCTCCCGCGCCTTCCGAATCTCCGGCAAAGCCGCCTTCGCATCCTCCGGCATCACGCACGCGGACGTCGATCACCTCATGATCTACGACGCCTTCGCCCATCTCCCCTTATACGGTCTGGAAGATCTCGGATTCTGCGCCCCCGGCGAAGCCAAACACTTCTTCCGCGAAGCCCGCACCGCCCCCGGCGGCAGCCTGCCCATGAACACCAACGGCGGCGGCCTCTCCTACATGCATTCCGGCATGTACGGCATGTACGCGCTGCAGGAGAGCGTGCGGCAATTACGCGGTACCGCCGCCGCCCAGGTGCCGGACGCCAAAATCTCCCTCTGCCACGGCGTCGGCGGCATGTTCAGCGCCGCCGGCACCATCGTGTTTTCCAATCAGGCCTGATCCGTTTGTCCCGGAAATTTGACATATTCGGTGATTGTCGAATATAGCCTGGCGGAGGCGCAAAAAATCAATCCGCGCCAGGTGGGAAGGACCAAAAATGCTGGACGCAGATGCCATCATAGAAGCGGCCGAAACCCATGTCGGCATCACCGATACCGACCCCAATGTGCGGGAAAACCTCAGGCATCTGGTCGACTCCCTAAACCGCGAGGGCGGCCTCTCGCCAGCGGGCGAAGCCATGGCCACAAGGCAGTTCTCCTTCGACACCGTAAACCGGCTGGAGGGCCTGAAATGGACCCAAACCCACCCGGAAATCGGCGCGGAAATAATCGAAACGCCGGTCTTCCTCATGGGCCTGCCGCGCTCCGGCACCACCTATTTCCAGTATCTGTTCGACCGCGATGAACGCTTCCGCCTGATCCGCACCTGGGAAACATCCGCCCCCAACCCGCCGCCAGGTTTCGACCCCGCATCCGCGCGCCAACGCAAAGCCGAATGGGCCGAACGCCGCCGGCGCGACCACCCAACATTCGAAGGCTTCGACGCGCTACATCTCTACGATGAAGACGGCTCAGACGAATGCCACGCCTTCCTCGAACAAAGCTTCGGCGCCGCCGGCCTGCACAACCTCTTCCGCGTGCCCGCGTATTTCGATTTTCTCCTGGACGGGCTTGACCTCGTTGAAACCTACCGCATCCACAAACGCCAGTTGCAACTGCTGCAATGGAAATCGCCCCGCAAACCCTGGGCGCTGAAATACCCCAACCACGTCATCGCCATGCCCGAAATTCTCACGGTCTATCCCGACGCGCATTTCGTGACGACGCATCGCGACCCCGTGCAGACCCTGGCCTCGATCGCGAAACTGACCTTCAATCTGCGCGGCGTGCGTACAGGCGGCCAAGTAAACCCCGCCGATGTAGGGCGCGACATGCTGCATTTCATCCAGCGCCATATCGACCGCATCATGGAATTCGACCGCAATGCCGCAGGTGCCAAAGTCGTGCATGTCGATTACTACGCGTTGATCGACAATCCAGTCGCCGAGATGCGCAAAATCCACGCCGGCATCGGCATCGCCACACCGGATAGCATCGCGGAATCCGTAAGCGCCTGGCACCGCGCCAACCCCAAAAACGCGCGCGGCAAAAACGACTACACGCTGGAGCAATGGGGGCTGGTGGACGCAGCCGTCGCCGAACAATTCAGCGCCTACATCCGCCGCTTCAGCATCCCCCGCGAGCGCGACGGCCTGGCAAGGAGTGCAGCATGATGGAAGCCCTGAACGCCGCCGTGGCCAAAGCACAGGCGGACATCGCCGCCGCCGCCGCCGATGCTGCCAGCCAGCGCCCCGCCAAGCACGATCACCGGCAGGACAATCGCACTGATTCTGGCCGGAGCTGCGGTCTTGGGCAACAGCACGCAGCACGCGGAGTCATCGGGTTGCGGCCAGGACGGAGTCACATCGAGCATGGTATTTTACAGTATGTTTGGCCCATAACCGGAACAGACTGAAGGTCCAAAAACCGCAGTGGTGCCAAACCTCTACCCGCTCACAACCTCGTCATTGCGCCCCTGCTAAAATGGGCAGGGTTCGCACATCTGCGGGGGGTCCTTATGGTGCCGGATCAGCCCGTGCTCCGTCAGCAAATATTGCCCTCCCGTGTCGCCCTGGGCCGCCGCCTGTTTCCAGTAGAAGGTGGCTTTCACGGGGTCCTCCGGCACACCATTGCCGTCCATATACATCTGCCCCAGCTTAACCTCTGCTTCGGTGTAGCCCTGCGCCGCGCTGGCCTGGTAGAGCCTTACAGCCGCTGCGACATCCGGCGGCCCGTTATCACCATATTCCAGCAGCAGGCCAAGGTAATATTCGGCCATATCGTCATTCTGCGCCACTGCGCGTTCGAACTGGGCAGCCGCCTTCGCGGGATCACGCGGCATGCCGCGTGCATACATATACATGAGCCCCAGCTCGGTCTCGCCATATTCATTGCCCTGCGCGGCACTGGCCTGCTCCAGTTTTATCGCGCGTGGCATATCCTGCTTCTCGCCCTTTCCTTCCTCCAGCATGATGCCGAGGTTATTGTCGGCGACATCGTCATTATATCTCACCGCGCGCTCAAACAGCGATGCAGCCATCGCGTCATCCTCGGGCACGCCGGTGCCGGTCAAATAAAAATATCCAAGATCCCGTTCCGAGCCCTGGTCATCCAGCGCCACGGCTTTGGTCTGTACCAAAGGATGCTGACGGCCGCGTCCTTCCGCACGCTTGTCTCACCCGTGAAACTAAGTGGATTATAGATCTCACCGTAATGATACATCGCGTATCTATCGCCTGCCTGCGCCCGCGCCAGCAGTGCCGGAAGCTGCGTTGGATCCTGCCCCGCGGCATTGGCCAGCCTGTAGTCATAGTCCTCCGGCATTGCCCTGGCATAGCTTGCAGGCGCCACCACAGGCCACACGGCGATCACCAAGCGTTCCCGTGTTGCGTACACAACGGCGCAGAGTGCCAGAATCAGCACCCAGGTAAGTGGCGGTAATGTCCGCTTCCCGCTCAGGCTTCCCATAGAGAAACGCCCCGCCCAAAAATAGCAAAAGTTTTTTGGTGCCGCTTTTTTTCAAAAAAGCGGCTTACTTCTTACCTTAAAACGGAATCTCATCATCCAGATCATTGCTTGGCCGCGTATCCCAGCCGCCCACGGCCCGTGCCGGCTGTGCCGCTGCCGGTGCCCGCGCCGGGCTCGCCGCGCGCGGCGCATATTCCTCACCACCGCCAGCCCCGCTCCCGGCCCTATCCAGCAGCGTCAGCTCGCCGCCAAACCGCCCGATCAGCACTTCGGTGGTATATTTCTCCTGGCCCGACTGGTCGGTCCATTTGCGCGTCTGCAACTTGCCCTCGATGTAAACCTTCGAGCCCTTCTTCAGGTATTTCTCGGCCACATCGGCAATCCGGTCGTTCATAATAACGACGCGGTGCCACTCGGTCTGCTCCTTGCGCTCGCCGCTCATCTTGTCGTTCCAGCTATCGGAGGTCGCCACCGTGAGATTCACGATTTTGATGCCCGATTGCGCATTGCGAACCTCCGGGTCCTTGCCCAGATTCCCCACCAGGATCACCTTGTTCACACTACCAGCCATCCGGACCTCCTCAACCTACGATTGTTCAGTAAGCTTAACGCATCTGCCACAAATAAACCAGCGCCGCCTATTTGCTTTATGCCCGAACACCCCATATCCTGCAAGAACATTGCACGAACATCTGAGGCGAATATGGCGGAATTCAAGGGGGCGGGCTTTATCACCGTCCGTGGCGCGCGCGAGCATAATCTCAAGAACATCGACATCCAGATCCCCCGCGAGCAGCTCACCGTCATCACCGGCCTGTCCGGCTCCGGCAAATCCTCGCTAGCGTTCGACACCATCTATGCCGAGGGCCAGCGCCGCTATGTCGAGTCGCTCTCCGCCTACGCCCGCCAGTTCCTGGAGCTGATGAGCAAACCGGATGTGGACAGCATCGAGGGCCTGTCGCCGGCCATCTCCATCGAGCAGAAAACCACATCCAAAAACCCCCGCTCCACAGTAGGCACGGTAACGGAAATCCACGACTACATGCGCTTGCTCTGGGCAAGGGTTGGGGTGCCATACTCGCCCGCCACCGGCCTACCCATCGAGGCGCAGACGGTGAGCCAGATGGTCGACCGCGTGATGACCATGAAGGACGGCACCCGCCTGCTGCTCCTCGCCCCCGTGGTGCGCGACCGCAAAGGCGAATACAAAAAAGAGCTGCAGGAACTCCAGCGCAAAGGTTTCACCCGCGTAAAAATCGACGGCAAGCTCTACGAGATCGAGGAAGCCCCGGCCCTCAACAAAAAACTGAAACACGATATCGAAGCGGTGGTGGACCGCATCGTGGTGAAAGAGGGCATAGAACAGCGCCTCGCGGATTCCTTCGAAACCGCGCTCGCCCTGGCAGACGGCATCGTCTACGCCGAAGACGCGGGCTCAGCCGAACGCACCGTCTTCTCGTCGCGCTTCGCCTGCCCGGTCTCCGGCTTCACTATCGAGGAAATCGAACCCCGCCTCTTCTCCTTCAACTCCCCGCACGGTGCCTGCCCGGTCTGCGACGGCCTCGGCCACGAGATATTCTTCGACCCCCACCTTGTCGTCCCCGACGAACAGCGCGCCCTGGACAATAACTGCATCGCCCCCTGGTCCGGCACGATGGCGCCGTTCTACGATCAGACCCTCGCCTCCCTGGCCAAACATTTCAAAATAAAAATGAACGTGCCTTGGGAAAAACTCCCCGAGGAGATCCGCGAAAAAATCCTCTACGGCACGCGCGAAGAGGTCACCATGACCTATAAGGACACCAACCGCGCCTACAGCGTGACCAAACCCTTCGAAGGCGTCATCAAAAACCTAGAGCGCCGCTTGAAGGAAACCGATTCGGTCTGGACCCGCGAAGAACTCTCCCGCTACCACGCCGAGCGCCCCTGCGGCACCTGCCACGGCGCCCGCCTGAAACCCGAAGCCCTCGCCGTCAAAATCGCCACCAAAAACCTCGCCGAAGTCGCGGACCTCTCCATCGATGCCGCCAAAGCCTGGTTCGACACCGTGGCCGCGACCCTCACCCCGCAACGCCTGGAAATCGCCCGCAGAATCCTGCGCGAAATCCACGACCGCCTGCAATTCCTCCTGGATGTAGGCCTCAACTACCTAACCCTCGCCCGCGGCTCCGCCACACTCTCCGGCGGCGAGAGCCAGCGCATCCGCCTGGCCAGCCAGATCGGCTCCGGCCTCACGGGTGTTCTCTACGTGCTGGACGAGCCCAGCATCGGCCTGCACCAGCGCGACAACGAACGCCTCCTCGGCACCCTCAACCGCCTTAAAAACCTCGGCAACACCGTGCTGGTGGTGGAGCACGACGAAGACGCCATCCGCGCCGCCGACCACCTCATAGACATGGGCCCAGGCGCCGGCGTCACCGGCGGCTACGTCGTCGCCCAAGGCACCCCGGCCCAGGTCGCCGCCACCAAAGGCTCCGTCACCGGCGACTACCTCTCCGGCCGCCGCGCCATCCCCATCCCCGCGCGCCGCCCCATCCAGAACAGCCGCATCCTCAAACTCGTAGGCGCACGCGGCAACAACCTCAAAAACATCACCGCCAGTTTCCCCCTCGGCCTGTTCACCTGCATCACCGGCGTTTCCGGCGGCGGCAAATCCACTTTGGTGGTGGATACCCTCTACAAAGCCATCTCCCGCCGCCTCATGGGCTCCGGCGAAGTCCCGGCCCCCTTCGAGAAAATCGAAGGCCTGGAGCAGCTCGACAAAATCATCGACATCGACCAATCCCCCATCGGCCGCACCCCGCGCTCCAACCCCGCCACCTACACGGACCTGTTCGCCCCCATCCGCGACTGGTTCTCGGAAATGCCCGAAGCCCGCCAGCGCGGCTACAAACCCGGCCGTTTCTCCTTCAACGTCAAAGGCGGGCGCTGCGAAGCCTGCCAGGGCGACGGCCTGCTCAAAATCGAGATGCACTTCCTGCCAGACGTGTTCGTTACCTGCGACACCTGCAAAGGCAAACGCTACAATCGCGAAACATTAGAAGTAAAATTCCGCGGCAAATCCATCGCCGACGTGCTGGACATGTCCGTGGACGAAGCCCTGGTCTTCTTCGCCGCCGTCCCAAAAATCCACGACCGCCTGGCCATCCTCGGCCGCGTCGGTCTGGGCTACATAAAACTCGGCCAGCAGGCCACCACCCTCTCAGGCGGCGAAGCCCAGCGCATCAAACTCGCCAAAGAGCTGGCCCGCCGCGCCACCGGCCGCACCCTCTACATCCTGGACGAACCCACCACCGGCCTGCATTTCGAAGACATCCGCAAGCTCCTCGAAGTCCTGCATGCCCTCGTCGATACCGGCAACACCATCATCGTCATCGAGCACAATCTCGAAGTCATCAAAACCGCCGACCACATCATCGACATCGGACCAGAAGGCGGGGCAGGGGGCGGCCGCATCATCGCCACCGGCACGCCGGAGGATATCGCGGCGGCGGCGGAGAGTTATACGGGAAGGTTCCTGAAGCCGCTGCTTGTGACGAAGAAAAAGAAGAAGTAACTTCTTTTTGTGAACAAAAAGAAGCAAAAAAACTTTATCCTTGGGGGCATGGGCTGTGGCCCCACCACAGCCCATGCCCCGAGTAATAAAAGTTTTTGGTGTCGCTTTTTTCAAAAAGCGACTGCTTTTTCATGAATCGCTTTCGCCGCATTCTTGGCACCACCCTCGCGGAATTTCTCACCACCGAGGTCGAGGTAGAGCCCGCATTACCGCTGGACATCACCGCCCTCGCGCATCTCCTGCACAAAGCCGACGTCATCCTCGTCGAAGGCCACCTGCGCATTTCCTCGGCGATCAAATACCTAACCCAATCCACCTGGTCGCATGCCGCAATCTACACCGGCAATGGCGCGTGCATCGAGGCCGACGTGCTCGAAGGCGTGCGCAGCTTCCCGCTGGCGGCACTATCCCCCTACCGCATCCGCATCTGCCGCCCCATCAGCCTCACCCCGGAGGATGCCGATAGCATCGTCGCCCACGCCACCTCGCGCCTCGGCGTGCAATACGACCTCAAACATGTCTTCGACCTCGCCCGCTACCTGGTCCCGCTGCCCGTGCCCCGCAGTTGGCGCCGCCGCGCCATCGCCTTGGGCAGCGCCGATCCCTCGCGCGCCATCTGCTCCACGCTGGTCGCCGAATCCTTCCAGGCCGTGGGCTACCCCATCCTCCCGGAAATCCCGTCCCAACCGCGCGATGCCGCAACCGACCGCTCGGCCAGGGAAATCTACCACATCCACGACACCGGCCTCTTCACCCCGCGCGATTTCGATCTTTCCCCATTTTTCCAAGTGATAAAACCAGACATGCCCCGCCCCTTCGACCACCACAACCTCGTCTGGGTTCCCTGAATGCGCCTCGGCATCCTACTGCTGGCGCTGCTCACCGCCTGCGCCACCACGCCGGCCCCCGTCCCGCACGGCCCCATCCAGCTCGCCATCGCCCAGCGCGGCTGGCACACGGAAATCGGCATCCCTAACGCGGCCCTCACCGGCCCGCTGGCTTCCCTCGGCCCGGCCGTACTGCACCGCCACTATCTGCTGGTCGGCTTCGGCGCCCGCGCCTATTTCACCAACCCAGCCGCCGGCGCCGGCACAGCCGCCGAGGCCCTGCTGCCCGGCCCCAGCGCCATCGGCCTCGCCTCCATGGATAATCTCTCCGCCGACAAGGTCACCTGGCTCTACGTCTCCCAGGACGACATCAACCACATGCTCGCCTTCATCTGGCAATCTCTGCCGCGCAATGGCGCCGTGCCAGCGCCCATCGTCACCATCAACAACGCCAACATCTTCTACGCCGCCCAGCCGGACTACAATATGCTTTACAACTGCAACAACTGGGCCGTGGACGCCCTGCGCGCCGGCAACCTGCCCTTCAGCAACACCGGCCTGCACTTCTCATCGGATGTCCAGGCCCAAGCCCAGCACATCGCCGCCGCGCAGGCTCCGTGAGGGCTAACTCGCTTTGTCTATTTTGCGTCGTGCTGTGCGGTCGGGCCGGATCATGAGCCAGAAGGCGGTGGTGTTAACCACTCCTAAGAGGGCAAATACCAGCAGGGAGTCAAAAAACTCTTTTGGATCACCCCAGCCCCAACCGTCATGGTCCTGGATACCCACGAAAGTAATGGCCACGATCACACCTGTAGTCAGACCCAGCGCGCCGTAAGGCAGCCACCCAACTTTGCCCCGATGTTCAAGAAACATGTGGACCGGTAGGCCAACGAAAAACGCCACAGGTGTTGCGACAACGGCGCCTGCGAGCGTAAAAAACACCCATATGCAGAAGCCGGACGATATCATGTCGAGCGGGTGGTTGAGGTCCATCCCGTCTTGGCCGAGCAAGGCTTCTACGAGAAAGCCTCCATTTATGATGCCGCCAACAATAAACCCCGGCAGCACGCTGGCCGCCAGGACGGCAAGCCTGACTTTGTCCCCGTTTTCCTGGCTCATGGTACCATTTTAAATGATGTTTGGCGCCGATGAAACCCTAAACCGCCAAGTTCCCCACAACCCCAGTTTGCACCCCATAAACCTTCGCCGCGCGTTTCAAAAACGCATTCACCATCACATTCACAGCCTCGCCGAACACCACCCCGATGGCCTTCTGCAGCACCACATTCTTGAGCTCAAAATCCACAAAAAAATCCACCTCGCAGCCCTGCGCGCGCGGCGAAAAACTCCAGTTATTGTTCAGATATTTGAACGGCCCATTCTCATAAGTCACCAGTATCGAGCACGGCCCGTCGCCCTCCGGCGGATGCAGAATCACCCTGCTGGTAAAACTCTCACGGAAAATCTTAAACCCAATAGTGAGATCCGCCACCATCTCATGCCCATCGTTTTTTCTTACCCGCGCCCCCACGCACCAGGGCAAAAACTTCGGATAAGACCCCACATCGGCCACCAGCGCATAGAGCTGAGCCGTGGTATAAGGCACGGCTTTCTGCTCCATATATTTGGGCATTTTACGCGGCCAGCTTTTTGGCCCGGGCCTCGCGCAGTGCCGCAAAATCCGCATCCGCATGATAGCTTGAGCGCGTCAGCGGTGTAGCGGATACCTGCAAAAACCCTTTAGCCCGCGCCATGGAAGCCAACTCCTCGAACTCCTCCGGCGTCACAAACCGTTCCACCGCCGCATGCTTCACGCTGGGCTGCAAATATTGCCCAATGGTGAGGAAATCCACATCCGCAATCCGCAGATCATCCATCACCTGCCCAATCTCGGCTTTCGTCTCTCCCAGCCCCACCATCAACCCGGATTTTGTAAAAATCCGCGGATCAACCAGCTTAACCCGGTCCAGCAGCCGCAGGCTCTGATAATACCGCGCCCCCGGCCGAATGGTGGGATACAACCGCGGCACAGTCTCCAAATTATGATTAAAAACATCCGGCCGCGCCGCCGCCACAATCTCCCCGCATCCCGGTTTACGCAGAAAATCCGGCGTCAAAATCTCAACCGTCGTCCCGGAAGTCGCCGCCCGTATTGCCTCGATCACCGCCACAAAATGCGCCGCCCCGCCATCGGCCAGATCATCCCGGTCCACCGAGGTAATCACCACATGCCGTAAGCCCAATGTCGCCACAGCCTCCGCCACGCGCCGTGGCTCATCCGCATCCAGCGCATTCGGCAACCCCGTCGCCACATTGCAGAACGAGCACGCCCGCGTGCAAATCTCGCCCATGATCATCATGGTGGCATGCTTCTGCGACCAGCATTCCCCAATATTCGGGCACGAGGCCTCCTCGCACACGGTCGAGAGCTTCTTCTCCCGCATCAGGTCGCGGGTCTCCTGATACACCTTGCCCGTCGGCGCCTTCACCCGTATCCACGCCGGCTTGCGCTGGATGGGATTATCCACCCGCCCTTGCTTCTCGGGGTGGCGAACGCGGTGGTCGATCTCAATACGGGTGCTGCTCATGGCGTCAGAAATGGATAACCTGGCCATAGGCGTCAAGCACGGATTCATGCATGGCTTCCGAGATGGTCGGGTGCGGGAACACCGTATGCATCAACTCCGCCTCCGTCGTCTCCAATTGCCGAGCAATTACATAGCCTTGGATCAACTCCGTCACCTCCGCGCCGATCATATGCGCCCCCAGCATCGCCCCCGTCTTGGCGTCAAAAATCGTCTTAATCAGCCCCTCCGGCTCGCCCATGGCAATCGCCTTGCCATTACCGATGAACGGAAACCGCCCCACCTTCACCTCATACCCGGCTTCCTTGGCTTTCTGCTCCGTCATCCCCACTGAGGCGACCTGCGGTCGAGCATAGGTGCAACCCGGTATGTTTCCGGTCTCAAAAGCATGCGGATTCTTCCCCGCAATCGCCTCCACACACACCACGCCCTCATGGCTCGCCTTATGCGCCAGCCACGGCGGCCCCGCGACATCGCCAATGGCATACACCCCAGGCTCGCCGGTCCGGCCAAACCCATCGACCACAATATGCGTCCGCTCCACCTTCACCTTGGTGCCCTCCAGCCCCAGGTTTTCAACATTCCCGACAATCCCCACAGCCGAGATCACCTGCGCCACGGTAAACACCTGCTCCTTGCCGCCAACCTCAACAGTCACGGTCACAGAATCCTTACCCTTCACGGCCTTCTTCACCGTCGCCGAGGTAAGAATCTTAATCCCCTGCTTCTCAAACGATTTACGCGCCAGCCCAGAAATCTCCGCATCCTCCACCGGCAAAATCCGGTCGAGCATCTCCACCACAATCACCTCAGAGCCCAGATCATTATAGAAACTAGCAAACTCAATCCCAATCGCCCCCGAACCCATAATCAGCAACGACTTCGGCAGCACCTCAGGCACCATCGCCTCAAAATAAGAGATGATCTGCGTCCCATCCACCTCCAACCCCGGAATCTGCCGCGGCCGCGCCCCCGTCGCCAAAATAATATGCGGCGCCTGCAACTGCGCCACCGCCTTCCCATCCTTCGTCACATCAAGCTTCCCGCCGCCCGCCAATTTGGCGTAGCCATCATACACGGTCACCTTATTCTTCTTCAACAAATGCCCAATACCGCCGGCCAATTTATTCGCAACCCCGCGAGACCGCGCCACGATCTTCTTCAAATCGACCTGCACATTATCCGCTGAAAACCCATAATCCGGCAGATGATCCAGCAAATGCTTGATCTCGGCAGACCGCAGCAGCGCCTTCGTCGGAATACAGCCCCAGTTCAAGCAAATCCCACCCAGATGCTTGCCCTCCACCACAGCAACCTTCAGCTTCAACTGCGCCGCGCGAATGGCGGCCACATACCCACCAGGCCCGCCGCCAACAACAATCAGATCAAAATTATCAGCCATGGTCCGTTTCCTTTTTCACCGCCCGTCTCACACAGTCATGCCCGCGAAAGCGGGCATCCCTCACAGCATCAACCCGAGCGGATCTTCCAACAGTCCCTTCAACGTCGCCAAAAACTGCGCCCCCAGCGCCCCATCCACCACACGATGATCACAGGACAAAGTCGCACTCATCACCGTCGCAATAGCTAACTGATCATTCTTTACCACAGCCCGCTTCTCGCCCGCGCCCACAGCCAAAATCGCGGCCTGCGGTGGATTGATGATCGCGGAAAACTCCGCAATCCCGAACATCCCGAGATTGGAAATCGAGAACCCGCCCCCCTGATACTCATCCGGCTTGAGTTTCCCGGCCTTCGCCCGCGCCCCCAGATCCTTCATCGTATTGGAAATCGCAGCTAACCCCAGCGCATCGGCTTTCCGCACAATCGGCGTAATCAACCCATCCGGAATCGCAACGGCAATGGAAATATCAACATCATCGTACTGAATAATCGCCTCATCCGTCCAGCTCGCATTCACATTCGGGTGCCGCCGCAACGCCACGCCGCAGGCCTTGATGATCAAATCATTCACCGAAAGCTTAAAGGCCCCAGGCCCATCCTTCGGCGATGTCGCATTAAGCTTCGCCCGCAATTCCAGCAGCGCATCCAGCTCGACATTCACCGTCAGATAAAAATGCGGCACAGTCTGCTTGGATTCCAGCAACCGCTTCGCAATCACCTTGCGCATGCTGGAATTCGGAATCTTCTTATGCGGCGCCGCAATGGCCGGCCCAGCCGCCTTAGGCGTAGCCGGGGCGGCGGCCTTCGGAGCCTCAGCCTTGGGCTCCTCCTTCGGCGCCTCATGCGCCGGCGCCTCATCCAGATCCGCCTTCACAATCCGCCCATTCGGCCCGGAACCTTTTACCGTCGCCAGATCAATCCCCGATTGCTTGGCAATCCGCCGCGCCAAAGGCGACGCAAAAATCCGCTCACCATGCTCCTCGGTCTTCGCGGATGTTGGTTCTTTGAACGGCGTCGGTATCTCCCCGCCGCCGGATGCCTCTGGCGCGGCAGCTTTCGGCGCAGTCTCGGCCTTCGGTGCGGGTGCAGGCTTCTCAGCCACCGGTGCCGCATCCACAGCCCCGCCCTTCTCCTCCGTCAGCACCCCGATCACCGCATTAACAGCAACCCCCTCAGTCCCATCCGGCACCACAATCTTGGCTAAAAACCCTTCCTCAACCGCCTCAACCTCCATGGTCGCCTTATCGGTCTCTATCTCCGCCAGCACATCGCCGGATTTAACCTCATCCCCCTCTTTCTTAAGCCAGCGGGAGAGTTTGCCTTCCGTCATCGTCGGCGACAGCGCCGGCATCAGAATGTTAATGGACATTTGCGCTCCCCCAACCTCAAAAGAGTTTCTTCACGGCATCCACAACCCAACCAGGCTGCGGCAGCGCCAGTTTTTCCAAATTCGCCGCATAAGGCATCGGCACATCCACACCAGCCACGCGCACTGGCGGCGCATCCAGCCAGTCAAAGCAATGCTCCACCACGGTCGCGATAATCTCGCTCCCAATCCCCGCAAACGGCCAGCCCTCTTCCACGCTCACCACGCGGCTGGTCTTCTTCACGCTCTCCACAATCGTATCAATATCCAACGGCCGTATCGTGCGCAGATTAATCACCTCCGCCGAAATCCCCTGCTCGGCCAGAGCCTCGGCGGCTTTAAGCGCCAAATCCACCATGATCGAGAACGCAATAATGGTCACATCAGACCCCTCACGCTCCACCTTGGCCTTGCCAATGGGCAAAATAAAATCGTCAGACACCGGACATTCCGAGGAATGCCCATAAAGAATCTCATTCTCCAGAAAAATCACCGGATTAGGATCGCGTATGGCAGCCCGTAACAAACCCTTGGCATCCGCAGCACTCCACGGCGCCACCACCTTCAACCCCGGGCAATGCGCATACCACGAAGCATAGCATTGCGAGTGCTGCGCCCCCACCCGCGCCGCCGCGCCATTAGGCCCACGGAACACAATCTGCGCCCCCATCTGCCCGCCGGACATATACAGCGTCTTCGCCGCGGAATTGATAATCTGATCAATCGCCTGCATGGCAAAATTAAACGTCATAAACTCCACAATAGGTTTCAACCCATTCATCGCCGCACCCACGGCCATGCCGGTAAACCCGTGCTCGGTAATCGGCGTATCAATCACCCGCCGTGGCCCGAACTCATCCAGCATCCCCTGGCTGATTTTGTAGGCGCCCTGATATTGCGCCACCTCCTCGCCCATCAGAAACACGTCCTTATCGGCCCGCATCTCCAAACTCATCGCCTCGCGCAACGCCTCGCGCACGGTCGTCGGCTTGGTCTCGCCATAGGCGGGATCAGCGGCCGGGGCAGGGGTTGCGGGCGCCTCAGGCTTGGCCGGCGCAGCAGCAGCCGGTGCCTCAGCCTTAACCTCGGGCTTGGGTGCTGCGACCTCATCGCCGCCCATCCGCGCGATAATCGTATTCACGGGCACGCCCTCAGTGCCTTCCTCAACCAGAATCTCGTGCATCGTGCCTTCATCCACCGCCTCGACCTCCATGGTCGCCTTATCGGTTTCGATCTCGGCAATCACATCGCCGGATTTAATCTCATCCCCCGGCCGCTTCAGCCATTTGGCGAGTTTTCCTTCCGTCATGGTAGGCGAAAGGGCGGGCATCAAAATATCGACCATAGCTCAGCCCCCCACCAGCACATCAGTATACAACTCGCCCGGCTCCGGCTCCGGCGAGGCTTGCGCAAAATCCGCCGCCTCCTGCACCTGCGCCTTCAACCCATCATCAATCTTCTTCAGCCCAGCCTCATCCAGCCCCAGCTCCAGCAACCTGGCTTTCGCGCTATCCAGGCTGTCATGCTCGGCCCGCATCTTCTGCACTTCCTCGCGCGTCCGGTATTTCGCCGGGTCGGACATGGAATGCCCCCGGTACCGGTAGGTCTTCATCTCCAACAAAAACGGCCCCTTGCCAGACCGGCAATGCGCCACCGCCTCCTCGCCCGCCGCCTTCACCGCCTGCACATCCATCCCATCCACGGAAAAGCTCGGCATCCCCCAAGGCACACCGTTCAACGACAAATCCCGCGACGCCGAAGCCCGCTCAACGGAAGTCCCCATCGCGTAGCGATTATTCTCAATGATAAACACCACCGGCAATTTCATTAAATTCGCGAGATTAAAACTCTCATAAACCTGCCCCTGGTTCGAAGCCCCCTCACCAAAGTAAGTCAGCGAGACCCGGTCATTCTCCCGGTACCAGTTAGAAAACCCGAGCCCGGTGCCCAGCGAGACCTGCGCCCCCACAATCCCATGCCCGCCAAAGAAGCCCTTCTCCTTGGAGAACATATGCATCGAGCCGCCCTTACCCTTGGAGTATCCCCCCGAGCGCCCGGTCAGCTCCGCCATAACGCCCTTGGGGTCCATGCCCGCCGCCAGCATATGCCCATGGTCGCGGTACGAGGTAATCACCTCATCCCCGGTATCGATGGCATGCTGCATCCCCACCACCACCGCCTCCTGGCCGATATACAGATGGCAGAACCCCGCAATCAGCCCCATGCCATACAACTGCCCGGCCTTCTCCTCGAAGCGCCGTATCAGCAGCATGGTGGTATAGGCGGCGAGCAGCTCGTCCCTATCCATCGACTCAGTGGGCTTGCGCGGTTTGCGGGATTTATCTTGGGGGGCGGCGGCCATCGCACGTTGCTCCTGGAGGTGTTTTTCGCACCAACTCTTACCCAGCCAGACGCAACGCACAAGTGCGGCTTGGCAAACCTCCCATATTATTCAGCAAAATTTCAAATTAACCAATAAATGGTTAATTTACACACCAGGCCAACACCGGCCTCATGCTCCACGCAATAAAATTACGCGCAACCCAGCAGCCAGGCACGGTTCATCCGCCCCACACGCCAAAATAAAACAATTATTCAGCCGCTTTACTCAGCCGCTTTTCGGGGCGCCAGCTCAATCACCATATCCTGCGGATTGGCGAGGTTCAGCACCTGCCGCGCCTGCTCATCCAGCATATCCGGCTGGATAGACTGCCCGTTGAGATCCTGGATCTTGGTCTGCCAGGACGCCCGCTCCGCCGCCACCGCCTGGTTACGGGCAACGGCCTGGTCCAACTGCTGCTGCTGCACATGCTGTGCCTCCAGCCCGCTCTTCCCATGCACGGCGTTCCACCCGAAATAATAGGTGATCGCCAGGAAGACCACTGGCGGTGCGATGGCGCGGAGGCGGTTGCGGATGGCGCGAAGCACGAAATGTTTCCTTGACTCTGCCCGGCAGTCCGGACTCACGCCCGAGTCTATCCGTCCCAGCCTGGGTTTCGCAAGGGGCAATTTGAATACATCTCTGATTCTAAATAAATTTAATCTTTATTTTGCACGGCCATGATTCGGCCTTTGTTGGGGCATGGTTCCGCCATCTGTTTCCTCTATATGGGCTCCATTGACCAATCAGGGGGACACCCGAATGAAACTCAAAACCCTTCTCCTAGGCGCTGCCTTGTTCAGCGGCCTGGCGTTCACCACGGCCCAGGCCCAGCCCTGGCAGGGCGGCCCCGGCGGCCAAGGCGGCTACCACGGGGACGACCATGGCGGCCAAGGCGGCTATCATGGTGACGACCATGGCGGCCCCGGTGGCTACCACGGTGGCGGCGACTACCACGGCGGCCCACCCCCCGGTGGCGGCTGGCACGGCGATGACCACGGCTGGGACCATCACGGCTGGGACGGCCATCAAGGCTATCACGACTGGCATAACCACGGCTGGTGGGGTCCGGATCACGGCTGGCATTGGTTTCCCGGCTGGGGCCCCGGCTATGGCTATTATGGCCCGCCGCCGGTCTACGTCGTGCCGCAGCCCGGCTACTACGCCCAGCCACAGCCTTATTACGCCCCGCCCCCGGTCATCGTGGCACCCGTGCCGTCCATCGTCATCACCCCCGGCGGGGTGGGCATTACCCCGTAAAGCTTTGGAGAAACACGTTATGGTGAGTCAGCCAACGTGGATTTGCGAGCACCGGCGCGGAGCGTACTTTTAGTACGTGAGCACCGGAGCGCAGCAAATACGCGTTGGCTGGCCGCCAGAACGTGTTTCTACGGCCATTTCACTTCCGGCGGCATGGACATCAGTATCGCATCCGTCTTGCCGCCGGTTTTCAGCCCGAAGGTTGTACCGCGGTCGTACAGCAGGTTGAATTCCACATACCGCCCGCGCCGGATGAGCTGGGCCTCCCGCTCTTCCGGCGTATACGGCTCGGCAAAGCGCCGCTTCGCAATCGGCATATACGCGGCGCAAAATGCCTCGCCCACATCGCGGGTAAAGGCGAAATCCGCCGTCGCATCCCCCGAATCGAGATAATCGTAGAAAATCCCCCCCGCCCCGCGCGGCTCCTGGCGGTGCGGCAGATAAAAATATTCATCGCACCATTTTTTAAATTTCTCGTAATAGGCCGGGTCGTGTCTATCGCATGCGGCCTTGTACGCTGCGTGAAAATGCGCCGTATCCTCTTCAGCCGCCGCCGTGCCCGGCTGCAAGGGGGTTAAATCCCCGCCGCCGCCAAACCAGCCCTTGGCCGTCACCATCATGCGCGTGTTCATATGCACCGCCGGCAGGCGCGGTGAGCGCGGATGCGCCACCAGGCTGATCCCCGCCGCCCAAAACGCGGCCCCAGCCTCGGTGCCCGGAATCCGCGCCGCGAAATCCGGCGTAAAATTCCCCTGCACCACGGAAATATTCACCCCGGCCTTCTCAAACACCTGCCCCCGCAGCACGCTCATCACCCCGCCGCCGCCATCGGGCCGGTCCCAACTCGTGCGCTCGAACCGCCCGGGTTGCGCCCCCCCCATATCCTCTATGGCCTCAAACTCCCCGCAAATACGGTCGCGCAACTGCGCAAACCAGGCGGTGACATCGGGTTTCAGGGCGTGGTGGGGCGTGGAAATGCTCATGCCGCCCCCATACGCAATTCCCGCCCGTCCATCCACTCTTGAAATTTTCCGCAATCGCCGTCATGCGTGTGTTCAGGAGCCGGATTTGCTCCAAGGGAGACGACATGGCTGAATCAGCAGCATCACACACGACAGCGCCCACAAGGCGTGATTTTCTAACCCTGCTGACGGCCGCCACCGGCGCGGTAGCGGCCGGCGCGATTCTCTGGCCCGTGATCGACGCGCTGAACCCGGACGCAGCGTCCGAGGACGCCGCCCGGCTCATCGTCAACGTGGCCGACATCGCCGAGGGTACAGCCAAAACAGTGCAATGGGCCGGCCTGCCCATCACCATCCGCAAGCTCACCACAGCCGAGACCCAGGCCAATGAATTCGTGGTGCCCGAAAGCCTGCCGGACCCGGCCGGCTACACCAGCCGCGTCAACGCCGGCTACCCCGCCTTCGTGGTTGTGGTCGGCCTCAACACCGCCACCCCCTGCACGCTGGAAGGCGATGCCGCCTCCGACCCGCGCGGCGATTTCGGCGGCTGGGTCTGCCCGTGTGACGGCAGCGAATACGACCCGCTGGGCCGCGTCCGCAAAGGCCCCGCCACCAAAAATCTCGCCATCCCGCGCTATAGCTTTCTTGACGCCGCGCAGATCAAGTTGGGCTGAGGACAATCATGACAACGCATTCAAAAACATCCTGGGCCGCAACCCGGCTCCCCTGCCTGGGCTCCCTCTGCGCCACCTTCAACACGAAGAACCGCGCCCCGGACGCCCCTTACGTCCAGGCCTTCCCCTTCCTCATCACCGTGGCAGCAGCCTTCCTCACCCTCTCAGGCATCGTCCTGGCGGTGTATTACAACCCCTGGCACGCCTTCGACTCGGTGCAGTTCATCGACCGTGACGTGAACAACGGCTGGCTGATCCGCGCCTACCACGCCACCGGCACCACGCTCATCTTCGGCCTCACCTATTGGTACCTGTTCCGCGCCATGCTCTCGCGCAGCTACCGCGCCCCCGGCGAATTCGTCTGGCTGCTCAGCGTAAAACTGCTGGTCGTGCTCCTGCTCACCGGCTGGCTCGGCTATGTGCTCACCGGCGGTGCGGCGGGCTACTGGTCGCTGTTCAACGCCTCCAACGCCGCCCTCTCGCTGGGCGGCCTGCCCGGTGCTGTCGGCACCTGGTTCTTCGGCGGCCCCGCCGCCGTAGGCGGCACTTTGACCCAGACCGGCGGCGGCACTCTGGCCCGGCTGGAAGTGTTCCACGGCCTGCTCGCGGCCAGCGTCCTGCTGCTGCTCTGGCTCATCCACGCCAGCCGCAAAACCATTTCCGCGCCGGTCACCTCGCAGCGCGCCGTTGCCTTCTACCCCTATTACGTGGCGCAATATTTCGCCGCTCTGGCGGTCTTCGCCTTCATCTTCGTGCTGCTGGCCTTCTACGCCCCGCATCTCGGCACCAGCCATTTCAACAACATCCCGGCCGATTCCCTGGCCGTGCCGGTAGGTGCCGGCGTGCCCTGGTATCTCGCCCCGGCCGCAGGGCTGGTCGGCGTGTTCGCCAGCGCCACCTTAAGCATAATCGCCGGCATCGCCGCTGTGGCCGTGCTCTACGCACTGCCCTGGCTGGACCGCTCCGGCATCAACGGTGCCACGGGCAAGGTCTATGGCTTCTTCATCCGCCTGCTGGCGTTGGACATCATCGGCCTAGGCATCGCCGCCAACACCCATTGTTCCAGCTCCGCCATTCTGGCCGGTGTCTTCACCGCCTGGTATTTTTTCCACTTTCTGGTCATCACCCCCGTGGTGACGGCGTTGGAGGCCGAATAATGCGCCGCTTTTTAGCTCCCGTCCTGGCGCTCAGCCTCCTGGGCACCGCCGCTCACGCGGAGGACAAACTCTCCCCCCTGCATTTCCAAAGCCAGGGCCCGCTCGGCACCATCGACAAAGCCGCCGCCCAGCGCGGCTATCAGGTCTACGCCACCGTCTGCGCCGGCTGCCATGCCGCCAGCGGCGTGCATTACCGCGATCTCGAAGCCCTCGGCCTGACGCCTGACCAGGCCGCCGGCGAAGCCGCCGCCGCTGGCGGTACGCTGGACTCGCCCCTGAAAGGTGCCGCCCCGCAGACCAGCGGTGCCATCCCGCCCAACCTCACCAGCATCGTCGCCGAGCGCCACGGCACGGACTACATCTACAGTTTCCTCACCGGCTTCGGCACCGCGCCGGATGGCGTCACGCTCCTACCCGGCCATAGCTACAACGCGGCCTTCCCAGGCTTTGAGACCGCCATGCCCAACATCCTGCACGACGGTGCGGTCACCTATGCCGACGGCACTAAAGCCACCACCGCGCAGGAAGCCTCCGACGTCGCCGAGTTCCTAACCTGGACCGCGGACCCCAACCTCGATGCCCGCCACCAGATCGGCTTCCGCGCCGTCATCTTCTTCGGCTTCCTCGCCATCATCGCCATCGCCTCCAAGCGCAAAGTGTGGCGCGAGACAATCTGACCCCCCTAGACGAACTAACAACGGCGGCGCGAGGATGCACAATCTGCGCCGCCGTTCTGCCTTTAGGCCCCCGCCCAGTATTCCGCGCCACCCCCACCGCCAAACTGCTGGTCATCTCCCAAGCCCCCGGCACCAAAGTCCATGCCTCCGGCCTGCCGTTTGACGACGCTTCCGGCGACCGCCTGCGCGACTGGATGAGCATCACAAGCGAAACATTCTACGATGCCACAAAACTCAACTTCATGCCCATGGGCTTCTGCTACCCCGGCCGGCTGAAGAACGGCGGCGACGCCCCGCCACGCCCCGAATGCGCGCCAGCATGGCACGAAAAATTCCTGGCGCTCCTACCGCAACTGGAACTAATCCTCCTCGTCGGCGGCTACGCCCAAAAACGCTACCTCGGCAAAGCCAGCATGACGGAAAACGTCCGCGCCGGGGCAGGGGGCAAATTTCTGCCCCTGCCACACCCAAGCTGGCGCACCAGCGGCTGGGAAAAGCAAAACCCCTGGTTCGGTGAGGAAGTTCTGCCGCACCTAAAATCCGAAGTCGCCCGTCTGACCTGAAACTTCCCCGTTATTACGACACCCGCGAAAACGGGGGAAGCAACCCATCTTTCAGGCTGTGCCCAGAAAGATGGATTGCCTCGCTGCACTAGCAATGCCACCACATAAAAAAACCCCGGCAGTCTCCTGCCGGGGTTTTCCGTAAATCCCGCAGGATTAGTGCAGCACGATCTCAACACGCCGGTTCTGCGGCTCACGCACACCCGGCCCGGTCGCCACCAGCAGATGCGTCTCACCATAAGCATGGATCTCGATCTCCGATTCCGGAACCCCATCCTTCACCAACGCCGCCGCAACGGACTTGGCGCGGCGCTCAGACAGACCCTGGTTATAATCAGCCGTACCCGAAGTATCGGTATAACCCGACACATCCAGCGTGGTCACGCTGGCGGTCTTGCTGTCGGACGCCGCTTCCGCAATAATCTGCGCCGCGCGCGCGCTCACATCCGCCTTATCCCAATCAAAGAACACCAGGAACGTGCGGGCCGGCAGCGGGGCCGCCGGCGGTGCAACCGCATACGGCGCCTGAGCAATCGGCGGGGCCGGCGGCTGCGGCTGGAACAACTGGTAGCGCAGCCCAACGAGGATCGTATGGCTGATGGTCTTGCCGGCATCCAGCCTGGCCGACACAAAGTCGTCGCTGTACTGATAATGGCGCGTCTGCACCAACTGCGTGAAGCGATATTCACCAGTGATGGCCAGGCCCGGCACGTTGGGCACATCATAGGAGATACCCGCGATCACATCATAAGCAACGCTGCCGGCCGAGCCGGAAATATTCTGGTCGTTGCTATGCAGGCTCAGCTTCTGCCACTGATAACCGGCACCGGCGCCGAGATAGGGGACAACCGGGAAGTTCACCGGGAAATCATACAGCCCGTTGAGGAACACACCATAGGTGCTCGCGGAGCCATCGGAATTATTCCCGCCATTATGATAGAAATTACCGCCGACCTGCACGCGAAAACCGTTGCCGAAGCCGTAACCAACGTCGCCCACGCCGGCAAAAGCGGGTTTGTAGGTGATCTTGCCTTGAACAGAGGCACCGGCAAGGACGAAGGTCGACGGATTCAGCGAGGTGACCGGGCCGGACGATACGCTCGTATCCTGCTGAATGCTGGTGCCGAAACCGGCAGAGATATAGGGGCCGCTCACCGGCGTCGCCGCATGGGCGGCAAGCGGCAAGGCAAGGCAGGTCGCGGCGGCAAGCAGAGTACGCAGTGTCATGATGTCCCTCAAGGATTATTGTTACGGTGAAGCCAACATCTCCCTACCCGGTTCCACCGCGCAAGCAAGAGGGGTATGCCGTAAACCGCAACTATCACCCAACTGTGGCGCGCGAGACACGGCACGGTTACCCCCGCAACGAGGCCAACCCGCGCAAGGCATTGCCATCCGCATCAAAATTCTCCGGCGCGAGCCACGCCAGCATGGCATCCCGGCGCGATGGCCATTCCGCCTGTGTAATGGAATACATCGCGGTATCCCTCTCACGCCCCTTCACCACCATATGCGCCCGCAGCGTACCCTCATAGCTGAACCCCAGCCGGTCGGCCGCCCGGCGCGAAGCCTCATTCAGAGCGTTGCACTTCCAAACCAACCGCCGGTAGCCCAATTCATCAGCGGCATGGCGCAGCAGCAAAAACATCGCCTCCGTCGCCGCCCGCGTACGCTGCAGCTCCGCCCCAAACCATATGTTCCCCAGTTCGATCGCGGCATTCCCCGGCTCGATATTCATCAGGCTCAACCAGCCCACCGCCCGCCCGATCGTCACCGGCCGCACCGCCCAGAAAGCAGCCTCAGGCAGCGCGCAATGCCCGGCGATAAACCCGTCCACCTCCGCCCGCCGCGTGAACGGGCCGTAGGACATATAGGCGAAACTCTCGCCCGTATGCTGCGCCGCCTCAAACAGCTCCGCCCCATGCCGCCGCTGCAACGGCTCCAGCGACACGCGCTTACCCAATATCTTTTCCCGCGCAGGCAAAGGGCGCGGCCATGCATCAACTTCGGGGCCGAGGTTCATGCGCCCGCCCTACCCACGCAACCGCGCCAGCGTCGCCGTGGTGCTATGCCCTGGCAGCAACTGCGCCAAAGCCACAGCCCCACCCCAGCTCTCCACCAGCTCCGCGCCCACCACCGTCTCACGCGTATAATCAGCACCCTTGATCAGCACATCCGGCTTAATCTGCTTTATCAGTTCAATCGGCGTGTCCTCCTCAAACAGGCACACCATATCCACACTCGCCAGCGAGGCCAGCACCGCCGCCCGCGCCGCTTCCCCCTGCGCCGGGCGCGTCGGCCCTTTAAGCCGCTGCACCGAGCTATCGGCGTTAATCCCCACAATCAGCCGGTCGCACATCGCCCGGCATTGCTCCAGCAGATGCACATGCCCCGGATGCAGCAAATCAAAGCAGCCATTGGTGAACCCCACCTTGTAGCCGCGCATGCGCCAGCGCTCCGCATGCTCCGCCGCCGCCGCCGGTGTCACCACCTTCTGCAACGCCCCCGTCGCCGGTGCGATCGCCTCCAGAATATCGCTGGGCCGTGCCACAGCCGTCCCCACCTTGCCCACCACAATCCCACTCGCGATATTCGCCAGCCGCGCCGCCTCCGCCAACGGCACCTCAGCCGCAAGTGCCGCCGCCAACGTCGCCGCCGCCGTATCGCCGCAGCCGGACACGTCAAACACCTCTTTCGCCTCAGCCGGATAATGCCGGATCTCATGCGGCGTAATCAGGCTCATCCCATCCTCGGCCCGCGTCACCAGCACCGCGCCAAACTCATAGCGCGCAATAAGAACCTGCGCCGCCGCCACAATCCCGGCCTCGCTATCCACATTCAACCCGGTCGCCTCATGCAGCTCCTTGCGGTTCGGCTTCACCACATCGGCACCCCGATAGCGTTCCCAATCCCGCCCCTTAGGGTCCACGATAATCTTGCGCCCCAACTGCTTCGCACCCGCGATCAGCGCGCGGCACACCGCCTCGCTCAAAACACCCTTCCGGTAATCCGAGAGCACGGTCACCGTCGTCGCCGCCATCGCATCCAGGGCGATCCGTACCAGCCTATCCGCCAGCTTCGGCGGCAGCTCCACCGTCTCTTCCCTATCGGCCCGTATAAGATGCTGCCCCTGCGCGATATACCGCGTCTTCAACGTCGTGGTCCGCCCGCTATGCACCAGCAGCCAGGGCTCCACGCGCTCCTGCCCGCCCACCAGCCCGGTCAGATCCGAGCCCGCCTGGTCATCCCCTACCACCGAAACAAACGCCGCCGCCGCATCCAGGGCAATGAGATTGCGCACCACATTCCCCGCCCCGCCCGGCATCGCCACCTCGCGCGTCACGGTCAATATCGGCACCGGCGCCTCCGGGCTCACGCGGGTGACCGTACCGTAAACATAGCGGTCGAGCATCGCATCGCCCACCACCAGCACGCTGGCGCGGTTAAATCTTTTCACATAATGGGCGAGATCGTGCTGAGCATCTGCAGTCATGGAGGAAACCGCTAACCTGCCGTGCTGCTTCTGGCAACGGCAGCGCAAGCCGCGGCTTCTGGCAACAGGACCAAAACATGCTTATCTGTGGCTGCCATGACCGAAATCCCCGCCTTCCTCGATTCAACCCGCCCGCAGGTGCCCGATCTCGCGGTTCCGCGCGGCATCACACCCTTCTATCTGCCCGACCAGCCCGTACGCGGCCGCCTCGTCCGCCTCGGGCCCCTGGCCGCCACGCTGCTCTCGCGCCACAACCACAGCCCGCCCGTAAAAGCCTTGCTCGGCCAGGCCCTGGCTCTGGCGGCGGCCCTCGCCACCGCGCTTAAATTCAAAGGCTCCTTCTCCGTCCAGGCGCGCGGCAACGGCCCCGTGCCCATGCTCCTGGCCGATTGCACGGATAGCGGGGCCCTGCGCGGCTACGCCCGGGTGGATGACGAGACCGCCATCACCCCGGAGAGCACCGCCAGCGCCATGCTGGGCTCGGGCTACCTCGCCTTCACCGTCGACTTAGGCCTGGAGCACGACCCGCAGCAGGGCATCGTCTCGCTGGAGGGCGGTACGCTCGCCGCCATGGCCGAGCATTATTTCACCCAATCCGAGCAATTGCCCGCCCGCGTGTTCCTGGCGGCGGCGGAAACCCCACAAGGCTGGCGCGCCTCCGCTCTGGTGCTGGAGCGCGTGGCCGGGGCAGGGGGCATCGACCCGGACATGCCCGAGGAGATGCAGGAGGAGGCCTGGCGCACCGCCACCATCCTGGCCGAGACCATCACGGCGGACGAGCTGCTGGACGATTCCCTCACGCCCGAACGCCTGCTCTACCGCCTGTTCCATGGCGAGGGTGTCGCCGTCGCCAAGCCGCGCCCCTTAAGCTTCGGCTGCCGCTGCTCCCGCTCCCGCCTCTCCGGCATCCTCGAAGGTTTCCCGTCCGACGATCTCGACCACATGGCGGTCGAGGGCGACATCGTGATGACCTGCGAATTCTGCAATTTCGACTTCCACTTCCCGCGCGACACCATCGCCGGCCGCCCCGAAACCAAGGCATGAGATATATGAACAAGATACCTATGAACAAGGTTTTGGCACTTCTCTCCGTGCTCGCCCTCACCGCCTGTGCCTCCACCCCCTCACCCCAGGCGGTGTTCAAACCGCTCGATTATTCCTACCTGCGGCCGATCAGCTTCAAGGTCGCCAACCTCAACGTGGTGAACAATTACACCCCCGGCCCGGATGAGACCCAGCTCAACGCCAACAACCCGGCCCCGCCCGCCGCCACGCTGCTGACCATGCTGAACCAGCGCATGCAGCCCTCCGGCCAGCCCGGCAACGCCACCATCACCGTGCAGGTGGCCAGCATCACGCAATCCGGCGGCATGCTCAACGGCCAGATGACGGTGGACATCAACCTCACCAGCGCCGACGGCCGCAGCACCGGCTTCGCCGAAGCCTCCGTCTCCGCCAGCCAGACCGCGCCTGATTCCGATGCCGACACCCCGGCCGCTCTCTATCAGATGACCGGCAAGCTGATGGACGCGATCAACGTCCAGCTCCCCTATCAGATCGCGCATAACATCCCGAGCTGGGTCGCCTGGACCACGCCTGGTGCCGCGGCCCAGCCCGCCGCCGGTGCAGCCTCCGGCGGCATCCAGGCCACGCCGCTCTCGGCACCCGGCGGCGCAGCCGCTTCTTTACCTGTAGGCAGCGCAGCGGCCACCTTACCTATAGGCAGCACGGGCACTACCACCACCACGACGACCACAACGACCACGCCCGGCGCGCCCGTGCCCCTAGCACCCGCGCCTGCCGGCGCCATGCCCGCCACCGGCAATCTCATCCCGCCCGGCTACCCCGGCGCCCCCACCGCGCCATGACCGCCTTGCACCTGCTCCCCGCCTCCGCCGAGGCCCCGTGGGAGGACATCCCCGCCGATAGGCTACTGTCCGGCACCCCGCGCACCCGCACCGTCACCCTCTACGAGTCTGCCTACGATTCTGGGGCGCAAAAACTCTATGCCGGCGAATGGGAAGCCACTGCCGGCAAATGGCGCATCGCCTACACCGAATGGGAATACGTCCAGGTCATTTCCGGCACCTGCATCCTGCAGGGCGATGACGGCACCAGAATCGAGGCCGGCCCAGGGCAAAAATTCGTCATAGAGCCCGGTTTCACCGGAACCTGGGAGGTCCTGGAGCACATGCGCAAATCCTGGGTCATCCGCGAATAGCAGCTCCCCCCCTATTCCGCTTGACGTTCCGCCCCGGCCCGGCTAGACCGCGCCCTTCTTCGAACTCCTTTGTTTTTGGACACCATGGCCAATATTGCATCCGCTGAAAAACGCATCCGTCAGACCGTCAAGCGCACGGCGCGCAACAAAGCGCGCAAATCGCGCGTCCACTCCGCCATCCGCAAGGTTGAGGAAGCCGTCGCCGCCGGCAACAAGCCCGCCGCTCTGGCAGCCCTCACCGCTGCCCAGCCGGAGCTGCAGCGCGCTGTCGGTAAGGGCGTGCTGAAGCTCAACACCGTATCGCGCAAGTTGTCGCGCCTCTCGGCCAGCGTCAAAGCTGTCGCCCCCGCAGCGTAACACGCTGTCTGGCTGGCAGCCTAACACGCTGCCACCATGGCGCTGTAACATTGCGCCCACTGGACGTTGCAACGCCCAGTACTAAAAACGAGACAATATTCGCGCCGCTGTCATTCTGTCGTAACACAGATATGACAGCGGCGCTTTTTGTTGCGTTCGGCGATGTTGCCGCCCTGTAATGTAAATTTTCTATTCACGAAGACAAAATTCATTAAACCATTGAATTTGCTTCTTTATCTCCGTGATACAGCCACTTGCCCCCCAACACCAAACTATTTCTACGCTTGCGCAAGGCAGCCGTTTAGCCTTACTGTCCGAGCCTCAAGTTACCATTGACCATCGTCTCTTTTATGAGAGAGTTAAAGCTGGAGTAAGGCTTTTTCTCGATCGGGGAGCTTTGTGTCGAAGTTAGGCGTCGGTGGTACGGTAAGGGGGATGCGGGGTGGATAGTATGAGCCTGGAGATCAGTTCCCCGCGCGTGGGCGACGCCCTGCCGAAATCTCACGCGTTGCGGACAGAGGAGCCAGGCATGGCTGAGCAATGGTCACGTGTCCGCGCCCGTCTGCAGGCCGAGGTCGGCGATGTGGAATACCGCACCTGGCTCAAGCAGCTCATCTTCTCCGGTGTCACCGGCGATGAGGTCACCGTCATCCTGCCCACGCGCTTCCTGCGCGATTGGGTGAACAAGGAATATGGCGAGCTGATCACCGCCCTCTGGCAGACCGAGAACCCCGCCATCCGGCGCGTGGAGTTCCGCACCGCCGCCGCCTCGCGCGCCGCAGCCCCCAATCTGGCAGAACCCGCCACCGCCCCGGCCGCGGTCGCCGCCATCGCGCGCCCGGATTCCGCCGCCCCGCTCGACCAGCGCTTCACCTTCGAGACCTTCGTCGTCGGCAAGCCGAACGAATTCGCCTATGCCTGCGCCCGCCGCGTGGCCGAGGCCCCCAACACCGCCGGCTTCAACCCGCTGTTCCTCTATGGCGGCGTCGGCCTCGGCAAAACCCATCTCATGCACGCCATCGCCTGGGAAATTTCGTCGCGCACACGCGGCGGCAAGCCGGTTTCCGTCGCCTATATGTCGGCGGAAAAATTCATGTACCGCTTCATCAACGCACTCCGCTCGCAATCCACGCTCGAATTCAAAAACGAGCTGCGCAGCGTCGACGTTTTGATGATCGACGATCTCCAATTCCTCATCGGCAAGGACAACACCCAGGAAGAATTCTTCCACACCTTCAACGCCCTGGTCGATGCCGGCAAACAGATCGTTATCTCGGCGGATAAGTCCCCCTCCGACCTCTCGGGCCTGGAAGACCGCCTGCGCACCCGCCTCGGCTGCGGCATGGTGGCAGACCTCCACGCCACCACCTTCGAGCTGCGCTACTCCATTCTGGAAGCGAAAGCACAACGCGCCGGCGTCGAAGTCCCGCCCAAGGTCATCGAGTTCCTCGCCCGCAAGATCACCAGCAACAACCGCGAGCTGGAAGGTGCGCTCAACCGCCTCGTCGCCCACGCCAACCTCTTCAACCGCCACCTCACCATGGAAACCGCGCACGAAGTCCTGCACGACGTGCTGAAGGCCCACGACCGCAAAGTCTCCATCCAGGAAATCCAAAAGCGCGTCTGCGAACATTTCAACATCCGCATCGCTGAAATGTCCTCCGCCCGCCGCGCCCGCAACATCGCCCGCCCCCGCCAGGTCGCCATGTACCTGGCCAAACAACTCACCAGCAAATCCCTGCCAGACATAGGCCGCCACTTCGGCGACCGCGACCACACCACCGTCATGCACGCCGTCTCCCGCGTCACCGAACTCATCGGCACCGACGCCGCCTTCGCCGAAGATGTGGACCTGCTGCGGCGCATGCTGGAAACGTAAGGAAGGCCAGGCCTCAGCCCCCAACAGCTCCAGGCAAAGCCCCGTCCTTCCTCAGCCCCCACACCTCTCACCACCGTCATGCCCACGAAGGCGGGCATCTCTCACTCCCAAGGCCTCTCACCCAAACATAGCCCGCCGCAGCGCCTCCAAACCATCCCGATTAGCCGCCAATGTAACCCTGGCAGCCCCCACCAACTGAAACCCATGGTAAGCCCCCGGATACACATGCAGCTCCACCGGCACGCCAGCCCGCATCAACCGCCGCGCATACTCAACATCCTCCTCCACGAACAAATCCAGCGTCCCCACAGCAATAAACGCAGGCGGCAACCCAGCTAAATCCGCCGCCCTTGCGGCGGCAGCATAAGGGCTCACATCCGTCCCACCAGGTGCTGCCCCCAGCAACGCCCCCCAACCGTAACGGTTCAGCTCAGCCGTCCAAACAAAATCCCCCGTATACGGATGCGGCTCACCACCCACCCCCGTCCGGTCATCAATCATCGGATAAATCAAATGCTGAAACGCAATCCCCGGCCCGCCCCGGTCCCGCGCCAGCAGCGCCAGCCCAGCCGCCAGCCCACCGCCAGCACTCTCCCCCATCACCCCAATCCGCGCAGCATCCACCCCCAGCGCCACCGCATTCTCCGCCACATAACGCAGCGCCGCATAGCAATCCTCCACCGGCCCCGGATGCACAGTCTCCGGCGCCAGCCGGTAATCCACCGAGAACACAGCACATCCCAGCTCCCGCACAACCTCCCTATTGGCCACATCCCCCACACCCGGCTCGCCGATCACATAACCGCCGCCATGAATATGTAATATCGCCGGCACGGGCTCAGCCACCTCGCGCGGCCGATGCACCACCACCCGCACATCCGGCGCCCCTTCCGGCCCCGGCACGGTAATTTCCTCGGTCACCACCCCCGGCACGTCCACCACAGGTGCCGCCCCGCGCATCGCCGCCAGCCCGGCCCGCACCGCCACAATATCCACCACGGAAAAATCCAGCACGGGCAGCATCGCCAGCCCCGCCACCAGCTCCGGATCCACCAGATGCGCACTACTCATGCTCAAGGCCCCATATTTTGCTTTATCCCCACCCTGACATGCCCCCGCGCCCGCCGTAAACCGGCGGTCCCTTTTCTATTGCAAGCACCCTTGCTAGGCTGGGCCACGAATCGGTCAAAAAACCAAAAATTCGTGTCTGTCTGGAAGGGTATCATGAAATTCAAGGCCGATCGCGCCACGCTGATAAAGTCTCTGGCCCACGTGCAAAACGTGGTGGAGAAGCGGAACACCATACCCATACTGGCAAACGTGCTGCTCGCGGTGCGCGACGGCAAGCTCAGCCTGGCCGCCACCGATCTGGAAATCTCCCTGATCGAGGAAGTCGCGGCGGAAACAGCGCGTAACGGCGCCATCACCGTTCCCGCGGCCACGCTGTACGAAATCGTCCGCCGCCAGCCCGAAAACGCGGTCATCGAGCTCGACCATCCGGGCGGCGACGCCCAGCTCGCCCTGCGCGCCGGCCGCTACTCCACCAGCCTGGTCGCCATCTCGGTGGACGAATTCCCCAAGCTGGACGCCGGCAAGCTCAGCCACAACTTCGCCGTCTCGGCGCAAGAACTGCGCGGCCTGATAGACCGCACCAAATTCGCCATCTCCACCGAGGAAACCCGCTACTACCTCAACGGCATCTTCCTCCACGCCGCCGAGGGCGATAACGGCCCCGTCCTGCGCGCCGTCGCAACAGACGGCCACCGCCTGGCCCGCGTCGAAGAACCTTTGCCCGAAGGTGCCGCAGGCATGCCTGGCATCATCATCCCGCGCAAAACCGTCACCGAACTCCGCAAACTGCTGGACGAGGTTTCCGGCGAAATCGAAATCGCCCTCTCCGAGACTCGCATCCAATTCGCCATCGGCACAATGCGCTTAACGTCGAAACTAATCGACGGCACCTTCCCCGACTACGACCGCGTCATCCCCCGCGGCAACGACAAAATCCTGCGCGTCGACAAAAAAGACTTCAACGACGCCGTCGGCCGCGTCTCCGCCATCTCCGCCGAGAAACACCGGCCAGTTAAGTTGTCCCTGGCCAAAGACCTCCTCGTCATCTCCGCAGCCTCCGCCGAACAAGGCAGCGCGTCGGAAGAACTAGGCGGCGACCTGATAGACTACCAATCCGGCCCCCTGGAAATCGGCTTCCAAGCCCGCTACCTCTCGGACGTGACCGAGCAAGTAAAAGGCAAAGTAGAATTCGTCTTCGCCGACGGCGCCGCCCCCACCCTCGTCCGCGACCAGGACGACAGCTCCGCCGTCTACGTCCTCATGCCCATGCGGGTCTAACCACCCGCCATCACCGTCATTGCGACCCTCGCGAAAGCGAGGGGAAGCAACCCATCTTTCTAACCACAGAAAGATGGGTTGTTCATTCGCCCCACAACCCTAAACCGCCTTTTTCACCTCGATAGAAACAGCCAGCCCGCAATGGTCCGTCACCGTCACGGCATTCGAGGATTGCGAGATATAAGCAACAGGCGTCTTCAGCTCGACAACATCCGAGCGGTAAACCGCCACATCATATAATTGCGTTCCCTTGGCGTTCGTGCCGCCTTCCTTCACATTGTAATTGTCGATTTTGGTGACGGTTTTGCCCTGCAACGCATTCGTATAGGCTGTCGTCGCAAATGCATCATTCAGCGCCTGCTTAGTATAATCGGCACTGCCCTGGTTCGTATCGCCAATCACCAGATGAATGATCTTTCCATTGCTCAGCAATTCCTGCGCGATGTCCTTGTAGAATTTCTTGGTGGCTTCTTTTTTTTTCGCAATGGCATTGGGAACATGCACGAACACGATATTCATATTGGACACTGAATAGACCACATACCCGTTGCCCTCAGCCACACATTTGTTCCCATTCGCCGACGGGCTGAACGACGAGAAAGATTGGCAAGCCTTCTGCGACGGATGGGCTTCGACCTCCATCTCATTGCTGCCCACCACATCAGAAAAATCCGGGTGGGATGTATCGAACTCCCCGCACACCAATATACTAGGCATCTTGCCGAATTGCCGGAAGAAATGCTGAAACATGGACGATATATGCGAGCCGAACACTGGCCCCGTCTGCTCCAGGGGCTCATCGGACTTGACCCTCTTGGCCGCCGGCTTGCCATCATTGTCATCACCGCGCTTGCGTTTCTTGTCCGGCAGCGGCTTCACCGGCACCAGATTCGCCGGTCCCTCGATCGGCGTTGCAAGATTACGCGCATCACTCGGCAACACCAGCGCCTTATGCTTCTTCTGCGTTACATGCGTGTTGGTCTGCTTCGTAAACTGCTGCAAGCTGGTCGCGGCCAGCCCGTGCTCCTTGCTCGAATTCGCATTGAACGACTGATACGCGATGAGCGGCATGTTCTGGCACTCCCTCTTGATTTACATTCGTTAAAACGTGTGTCCGTGCAACTTCCACGTTAGGGGTGACATCTAGTTACCCATCTTCGCGCGTATAATCAATATTGGAGAGATACAAAAACCTAATCACAACATTACAATATCAAGTTCAAGCCTGCTGTTCCAAGCCGATATGCGCCAGCCCCGCAGCGCATCTTCTTCCAGGGCTCAATTTCGTAGCCCTCCAACCGTCATGCCCGCGAACACGGGCATCCACGGCTTCCCTTCCACAGCCGAAAGCATATAGAATGATTTTGTAACGATTTCGGCGACTCTCAACATGCGCCTTTCGGCATTCGCGGTTCTGGCGCTCACACTGAGCAGTTGTGCGTCAACAAGCAGTAACGGAACCGGTAATCCGGGGCCAAACAACAAAGTTTCGATAAATCTCTAGTCTGACAGCGTTTAGGACAATGATTTCAATGTCGGTACTGGCGATCTCGATCAGAAAGTATGGGCGCTGGCGATCGCATACGAAACGAAAGCGATCGAACGCAACTCGCGTCTTTACCCGGCCTATATCGATCGCGGCATTGCCTATGGCGAGCAAGGCAATTTCCAGGCCGACATTGTCGACCAGACCCAGGCCATAGAAACTGCCGCCAAATATAGCAGCGGCGGCTATTCAGATACGGCCAGTGAGGACGTACACTACGGCCCCCACACCAGGCCGGTCGTTATATTTCCCGCCTGCGCGAACAGGGGCGACGCCTATGGCAAGACAGGGCAATACGCCCTGGCGATTGCAGATTTTAACGAGGCGATAGCACTGAACCCGTCTCACCCCGGCTTGTATAACGGCCGCTGCTGGGCCCGTGCCAAACAAGGCGATCTCGCCAACGCTTTGCAGGATTGCAACCACGCCCTGGCATTGGCCCTCAAGAACCCCGAAATCATTGATTCACGCGGCTACGTCTATCTGAAAATGCAAAACTACGATGCATCCATCACAGATTATAACGCCGCCCTGGCCATCGCCCCGTAACAAGCAAGCTCATTCTACGGGCTTGGCCTGGCACTACGCGCCAAGAACGATCCATCCGCCGGCGCAAAAATCACCGCAGCAGAAAAGATCGACCCGAAAATCGCCTCCATATTCAATAAATAGAAAGTGCAACAAACGTAGGGCGGATAAGCGAACCCCCCATCCGCCCCCGTGCCCCGCCCCGCAAGCCCCCCCTCAGCAGCGAATAATCTGTAACGAAGCCGCGGCAAAAACCTGGGAGTACTGCCCCCCCGGCGGGGTCCATTCATAGTCATTCGGGCCGCCGCCATAAACCCAGAAAACACGCTTGCCCTGGCCTTGCCAGGACTGCATCTTGGAGGCGACTTTCGCCGCATATTGTTCCAATGAACACCAGACATTCGCCCAGGCATCGAGGGCATAAACCTGATCATGAAAAATCGGCGCGCCGCGTGAGATATTCGTCAACGCCGCTGCTGGCAGACCATTGCTGTTCTCCAGCAAGGTCAACCGTTGCGGCGTGCCATAGAGAGCGAAAACATGGTCCGCACTTCTCCCGGCCGGACCGGGATTGGGGGTAACAACCGAGGCCAGCGCCAGCTCGGTGCTATGCACCCCGGCGGCCGTGGCCAGATAGGCCGCGAGGCACGCAAGTTCGCCGCAATTGGCAACCGGCACCCCGGCGTTCAACACATAGGCGCCAGTCTGCAGAATGCCCATGCCCTGGGTTTGTCCACGCTGAATTGGCAATGCGGCTGCCGCGGCCAGTTGCCCCACGTTGCGCTGCACGGCCTTGCCGGAAATGCGTTTCCACCAGGAGGCATTCACCGTGTCATATCGCTTATTGGCGGATTTTCCGCCGGCCTCATAAAAGCGGCGGGTTTCCTCGAATATTGTTTTGGCGGTGGTGGCGTTGGGCATGAGGGGTCTCGATCCATTTCGAGTTGTTTCCGGATACCGAGCACATGGCCGCCCCGATTGTCAACTCAACTTTAATCCCCGCGCCATGTGCAACTTCCCCCCAAAAAACCCTACCCCGCCACCTCATCCGTCCAAACCCGAAACCTCTCCAGCGTGCTCGGCCCAAAATGGCTCGTAATCGCCGTATCCGCCGCATCCATCCCGCGCGCGATCAGCACGCGCCCAATCCGCGGCACATTATGCCGCGCATCAAACGTCAGCCACTGCCCGCCGATATACGCCTCGAACCAGGCCGAAAAATCCATCGGCGCCGGATCTTTCGGCACGCCGATATCGCCCAGATACCCCGTGCAATACCGCGCCGGAATATTCATGCAGCGGCACAAGGTCACAGCCAGGTGCGCAAAATCCCGGCACACCCCAATCCGCTCCTCATACCCCTCAAACGCCGTCCGCGTATTGCGCGCAAACTGATAGCCAAAGGTGATCCGCTCATGCGCGAAATTACAAATCGCCCGCACCCGGTTGCCGCCGCCCACCACGGCCCCAAAATTATCCCAGGCAATCTGCATCAATTTATCCGTCTCGCAATAGCGCGAGCCCAACAGAAAATGCAGTGCCTCATCAGGCAAATCGGAAATCTCATGCTGTATCGCATCGGGAAAAAACAAATCCGCAGTGCCAGGATCAGAAATCAGCGCATCAGTGGTCAGAATCAACTGCCCCGCAGGCGCCACCAGCCGCGTCACAAAATTGCCGAAACTGTCATGATATTGGGTAAAAGGCACAGCCGGGCTGGTGCTGAACTTATCCGGGCTCAGCAAATGCCCCGCCCGCGAATGATGCACGTTCAAATGCGCCAGCATCGGCGTAGGTTGCGGGTGCGAGACGATGATTTCATAGCCGACACGAATACGCATGGGGTTCTTTCCGGTTGTGAGCACCAAATATAAGAACCAGCCGGCAACATGCCGCCAATCCAGCGGTGTTTTAATCCCGCCTTAATACACCAGCTTGCCCAGCACCTCAGGCCGGGCGAGAATGGCCCACCATCATGCTCACCCGCCTCACCCTCACCGATTTCCGCTCCTACCCCACCCTGCGCTTCACCCCGGAGCGCCGCGTCAACATATTCGCCGGCCCCAACGGCACCGGCAAAACCAACCTGCTGGAAGCCATCTCGCTATTGGTCCCCGGCCGGGGCCTACGCGGCGCCAAATTCTCGGAGCTGGCCCGGCGTGAAGCCTCAGGCGATTGGGCCGTCGCCGCGCAATTCGAAGGCGGCTTAGAGATCGGCACAGGCGGCGCCCAAACCTCCCCTGAGCGCCGCGAATTCCGCCTCAACGGCACAAAACCCCGCGCCCAGGCCGAAATCGGCGAAATCCTGGCCGCCGTCTGGCTCACCCCGCAAATGGACCGGCTGTTCACCGACACCGCCTCCGGCCGCCGCAAATTCCTGGACCGCCTGGTGCTGGCCCTGGAACCCAGCCACGCCCGCGAGATCGCCGCCTTCGAAGCCGCCTCCGCCCAGCGCAACCGCCTGCTGGCCGAAGGTGGCGAGCCCGGCTGGCTGGCGGCACTGGAAGACTCCATGGCCCGCCACGCCGTCGCCAGCACAGCCGCCCGCGCCGCCCTCCTGCTCCGCCTGAACGCCGCCATCGCGGCCGGTGCCGCCGACCCTTTCCCCCGCGTGGCCCTGGCCCTGGCCTGCAACATCGCCACCCGCCTCACCACCGCTCCGGCGGTGGAGGTGGAAGACAGCCTCCGCACCGCCTACGCCGCCGCCCGCGCCCAGGACGCGGGCGCAAAATCCACCACAATCGGCCCGCACAAAGCCGATTTCCTCATCGCCGACGCAGCCTCCGCCCGCCCCGCCGGCCTCTCCTCCACCGGCCAGCAGAAAGCCATGCTGCTCGGCATCGTGCTCGGCCACGCCGCGATGATAGAAGCCGTGCGCGGCCAGGCCCCCATCCTGCTCCTCGATGAGCCTTTGGTGCATCTCGACGCCACCCGCCGCGACGCACTCTTTGCCGCTCTGAATGCCGCAAATTACACAGCCTGGATCACCGGCACGGACGTAGAGCAATTCAGCCCCTTGGATGCCGCCTGTTACAGCATCAAGGATTTCTCTATAGAGCCCGCATGAGAATCCTTGTCCTCGGCGACTTAATGGGCCGCGCCGGCCGTGAAGCCGCGATAAAAAATATCCCCGAGCTGCGGGTGAAGCTGAAACTCGATTTCGTCGGGGTGAATGCCGAGAACGCGTCACACGGCTTCGGCCTAGGCCCAGACATGGCCGACGCCCTCTTCGCCGCCGGCACCGATGTCATCACCCTCGGCAACCATAGCTGGGACCGGCGCGAGATCATCCCCTACATCGCCCGTGAAAAACGCCTGCTCCGCCCGTTGAACTACCCCGCCGGCACGCCGGGCCAGGGTGCCGCGCTGGTCACTTTGGCGGACGGCCGCAAAGTGCTGCTGGCCCAGGCCATGGGCCGCCTCTACATGGAGCCGCTGGACTGCCCCTTCCGCGCCACGGAGGAGGTTCTCTCCCGCCACAAGCTCGGCGTCACCACCCACGCCATCCTCCTGGACATCCACGCCGAGGCTACCTCCGAGAAAATGGCCTATGCCCATGCGTTCGATGGCCGCGTCTCGGGCGTCACCGGCACGCACACCCATGTACCCACAGCCGACCAGCAGATTTTGCCCGGCGGCACCGCTTTCCAGGCGGATCTGGGCATGTGCGGCGATTATGATTCCGTCATCGGCATGCAAAAGGAGCCGGCCACTGGCCGCTTCATCCGCAAAATGCCCGGCGACAAGCTCACCCCGGCCGAAGGCCCCGCCACACTCTGCGGCGCCTTCATCGAAACCGACGATTCCACGGGCCTCGCCCGCCGCATTGAGCCGGTGCGCCTCGGCGGGCGGCTATCCCAAGCCATGCCGGTGCTCTAAACACTGGGCCTATGCCGAATTTCGACGAATTCTGGTCAGCCACCCTCAACAGCCTGGAGGCGGCAAACCGCCGCCGGGTGTTGCGCGATGTGACGCGGCTGCCGGGAGCAAAAATCAAAATCGGCGATGGTCCGGTGCTGCTGGACTTTTCGTCGAATGATTACTTGGGCCTATCATTCAGGCCGGAACTCATAAATAAAACTTGTGAATCTGCCGGCGCCCATGGCACGGGCGCCGGAGCCTCGCGTTTGGTGGCGGGCAATTTGGCGGCGTTTTCCGCCATCGAAAAAAAAATTGCCCAGGGTAAGGGGGCGGCGGCGGCGCTGGTGTTTGTCTCCGGGGTGCAGGCGAATTTGACGCTGTTGCCGGCGCTGCTGGATGCCAAGGTGCTCGGCGCCGAGCCGCTGGTTTATGCGGACAGGTTAAACCATGCGAGCCTGATCCAGGGCTGCGTTGCTGCGGGCGTGCGGCAGAACCGGTTCCGGCATAATGATTTTTCCCATCTCGCAGAGCTGCTGGAACGGGATAAAACCCTCAACCGGCCGCGTTTCATCATCACCGAATCCGTATTCAGCATGGACGGCGATTGCGCCGATATTGCCGCACTTTCCACGCTTGCCGAAAAATACGGGGCGTTTCTGTACATCGATGAGGCTCATGCCACCGGCGTACTCGGCGCCAACGGGTTTGGCCTGGCGCATGGGCTGCAAAACGCGCTGGTGATGGGCACATTCAGCAAAGGTCTAGGCGGGTTTGGCGCCTATGCCGCCTGCTCCGGGGTTTTGCGCGACTATCTGGTTAACCGCTGCGGCGGGGTAATCTACGCCACGGCTTTGCCGCCCGCCGTGCTGGGGGCGATGGAGGCGGCACTGGACCTTATCCCCAGCCTGGAGGCAGAGCGGGTGCATGTGCAGGCGCTGGCGGCGGATTTGCGGGCGCGGTTGCAAGCGGCTGGTTTCGATATCGGCGGTTCCACCACGCAGATCGTACCGATGATTCTGGGCGATGAGGCACGGGCTCTGGCCGTAGCGGCGGCGCTGGGGGAAGAAGGGTATCTGGCCACCGCCATCCGCCCGCCCACCGTGCCGGCGGGCACGAGCCGGATACGGTTTACGCTTTCGGCCGCGCATAGCTTCGAGCAGGTCGCGGCACTTGCGGCGGCCGCCATCCGGCTGGCGCGATGAAGGGGTTTGACGAACAGGCCGCGGTCTATGATTCGGTGGCGCATGTGCAGGCGCAGGTGGTGGCACGGCTGGCGGGGCGGCTGGCGGGCTGCCCGAAGCGGATATTGGAAATCGGCTGCGGTACGGGGCTGTTGAGCGCGCAACTGGCGGCGCGGTTCCCGCAAGCGGAGCTGGTGCTTACCGATATCTCGGCACAGATGCTGGCGCAGGCCGAGCGGCGGCTGGGCGCGCGGGCGACGTACGGGTTTATGGACGGCCAATGGCCGGATGTCGCCTTGGGTGAGTTCGACCTGATTGCCTCCAGCCTGGCGTTCCAATGGTTTGATGACCTGTCCGGCGCGCTGGAGCGGCTGGGGGCGATGCTCGCACCTGGCGGGGTTCTGGCCTTCGCCACGCTGGGGAGTAAAAGTTTTGCGGCGTGGCGGCGGGCGCATGAAGAGATGGGGTTGCATTGCGGCCTGCGCGATTATGCGGCGAGCGAAAGTTTCCCCTGGCCGGTGGGATATGCCTGCCGGTTCGAGGCGGAGTTCATCGAGGAGATGCATGCGGATGGGCGCGGGTTTATCCGGGGGATGAAGGAGCTGGGGGCGGCATTATCGCCGCCGGCGCACCGGCCGCTGGGGCCGGGGCGGTTCCGGGCGCTGCTGGCAAGATTTTCGTCCGGGTTCACGGCGCAGTATGAGGTGATTTACGCGGAGATAAGGCGTGGGAACCGAAAGACCATTTGAGAAGGCACTCTGGCGGCCGTCTAGCGGCGCTTTTCTGCGCGCCGGTGCTCACGTACTTACGTACGCTCTGCTCCTGCGCTCGAAAATCACCACTATACGACTCACCAGAGTGCCTTCTCAAACGGTTTTTAGAGGGCATGGGAGCGAGAGATGCCCGCCTTCGCGGGCATGACGGTGTGGTGAGGGTGGGGGCTAAGGCCCAAAGTCATAAAAGTTTTTGGCGTCGATTTTTTCAAAAAGCGACTGCTTCTTTTTACAAACTATTCGCCCACTTCAGAGCCTCCACCTGCAGTTTATTAAAATCGCAATGCCCCTCCAACTTGAGGTCCCGCAGCAGTTCCTGCACCCGTTGCTGGTCCAATGCCTCGGCGGCTTCGGTGAGCTGCAGCAGCAGCCCCAGCGTGCCTTCGCGGCGCAGTAATGCGGCCTGGGTTGGAATGTCGAGGTCGAGCATCTGGATGATGTGGTGCACATCGTGATCGAACAGAATATCCACCAGGCTGAGCATGCCGGTCATGAAGGCGTTTTTGATGAGAGCGGGCTTGTCCATGGCCAAAGCGGCGCCTTCCATCAGCCGGCCGCGGATGACGGCGGTTTGCATGAGCGGGTTGGTGCCGGGCACGCCGTTATTGGTTTTGGCGAACAGCATGATGTGCAGCAGATGGTTGAGCTGGGTGCGGCCCAGCACGATGATGGCGTTGCGCAGAGTGGAGATTTTTTTCGGCAGAGCGAAGGCGGCGGAGTTGACCAGGCGCAGCAGCCGCATGGTGAGTTCGGGGGCGCGTTTCAGCTCGTCTTCCAGCGGGGCGATATCAGCGTCCGCCGCGACCATTTTGATGAGTTTGAGCAGGGACAATTCCGAGGTATGAATCGTCCGCCCCCGCAACGTCACCGCCTTGGCGAAGAAATAGCCCTGGAACAGTTCGAAGCCCAATTCACGACAGAATTGATGCTGTTCGGTGGTCTCGACCTTTTCGGCGAGCAGGATTTTCCCGTAAGGCCGTAATGCTTCGACCAGGCCGCGTAGATGGGCCAGCTCCATGCCGCGGATGTCGATCTTGATGATTTCGACCAGATCGAATGCCTGGGCCTGGGCTGGGTCAAGCCTGGTGACATCGTCCAGCGCCAGGCGGTAGCCGGCGGCGCGCAGAGCGTGGCAGCGGGCGATGACCTCCGGGGTGAAGCGCACGCTCTCCAGCAGCTCCAGCACCACGCGCCGGCGCGGCAGCATCTCGATGACATCGCTCATGAGCAGGGTTTCGGAGATGTTGATGAAGCCGAGGTTCTGGCCCAAGGCAGCGTCCATGCCGAAATCCAGAAACACGTGCTGGATGACGGCGGCGCTGGCGGCAACGTCGTCCGTGATGACGGCGTGGTTGGTATTGCCGGAGCGGAAGAGGATTTCATAGGCCAGGAGCTCGCCATTGCGCCCCACTATGGGTTGCCGTCCTAGAAAGAATTCCTCGTTGATCCTGGTTCCCGCCGGAAAGCCCTTGAGCCTATGCATTGCATTGGCTCTAGAAGGGGCGGTTTAATGGGGTGTTAACGCGGGTGAACTGGCCGGGATTTTGACGATTTCAATGCCGCTGTCCATGTGATGCGGCCAGCCCAGCGCCTCGATGGCGGCGGTGATACCGGGCGGGGTGCCGGGGCCGATGAGGACGTAATCCACTTTATGGGCGGCGCAGAAGGCCTGGAATTTGGCGCCAAAGCCAGGGTCGTCATTCCAGATGAGTTCATCGAGGAAGCCCCATTTCAGCTCGGGGTTGAGCACGTAGCCAACATAGCCCTCGGCCTGGGTGAAACCCATGCCGGCATCGACCTGCCAGGCCATGCCGGGGCCGACCACGGGGTCTGGCAGGAGCAGGACGTTGGGGTTGGGCCCGAGGGCGGCGCGGATGTGTGCGGGGGTGAAGAAGGGCTGGGTGGGCCAGAGGGTCCATTTAAAGGCGTTCTGGTCTTGGAATATGGGCTGGGTCAGCCATGGCTCCGGCAGGATCAGCACTTTGGCCGGCGGTAGAAGCAGGCAGGCGAAGGCCGCCAAAGCGAAGCGGGACCAGCGCGCGCGGGTGGTTTTTGCCTCGGCCAGGTAGAACGCCGTGGCGATGGCGGTGCCAAGGGTGAGGTAGATTAAGCACCGCGATGGAACGACGGAGCGGATGAGCGGGACATGCGAGAGCAGCGTCCATGGCAGGGGGATGCCGGTGAGATGGCCGTTGACGAGCAGCTTGAGCCCCAGGCTGAACACGGCAATGATGCAAAGCAGAACACCCAAGGCCTTTACATAGGTTTTGCCGATGTGACGGTAAAAATACAGGGCCAGAATGAGCAGGAGCGGGAGGTTGAGAAAGGTGTAATGGTCCGGGGCAAAACCGGCGCCTTGCTGGATGATGGAATGCAGCAATGCCCCGGCTGACGTGATGGGCAGGGTGGGGACGATGAATTGCAGCAGCTCGGTTTCCTGCATGAATGCCGGATGCATATAGGCGGGGACATCGGGCAGGCCCTTGACCAGATAATACAGGAACGGAGCGGCCAGAACCATGACCAGCGGGGCGGTGAGGGCGATGTCCGCCGCGAGACGCCAGAATGGCCCGCGCGCCCCGGCGGGGGTGAAGAGCAGGAATATGAGCCAGCTCAAGGCGCCTGTGAGGCATAAAGTGGTGAGCACCTCGGTGGAGATGCCGAGCTGGGCCAGCAGCAGCAGGCTGAGCAGAAGGACGAAGGGCAGGCGGCGCAATTTACCGCGCAGGCGGCGGATGCAGAGCAGGAATGAGAGCGGGATGAGAAAAACGCTGTCGAGATTTAGCTCGATGGCGAGTTGAAACATTTCAGGCGCGGAAAATGCGAAGAGGACGCCGCAGACCAGCGCGGCGGCCCAGTCTTGCGTCAATTCGCCTTTTGTTAATTCGCGGGCCAGGAGAAAGGCCGCCCAGCCGGCCAGGGCCGGGGCCGAGAGCATGAGGATGTTATAGGAGAGGACCGGGCCGCCGAGCGCGGTTATGGGCCATGCCAGTAGGGCGAAAAACCCGATTGAGGTGGCCCAGGTGACATTATAGCCGGCAGGGGCCCAGGCGTAATGGGTGATGAACGGGTTGAGCCCGTGCGAGAGCGCGAAGGGCCACCAGTTGAGGTACCAGATGAAGAGCAGAGAATCCGTGGAGTAGCCGAAATAATATTTTGACCAGCTAACGTCGCGGCCGAAGAAGGCAAGCGAGAGGATGAGGTAGAAGACCAGCGGCGCCCATGTGCGGAGCCAGCGGCTGCTCAGCCAGCGGGAGGCGCCCTCACGCGAAAGATTCACGTATTTATCCCCAGCCGGCTCAGTTCTGGCTGAACAGCGCCGAGACATTCGGGTCTATGGCTTTTGCCGCGGCGATATTCTTTTTGGCCCCGGCTTCGCCCTTGGCCTGCTGGGCGAGGCCAAGCCCGTAGAGGGACATCGCCAGTTTTGGTTTCAGTTTCAGCGCCGCCTTGTTGTCGGCGATCGAGGCGTCATAATGTTTCAGCTTCAGATTGATCAGGCCGCGCGTGGCGAGCACGGCGGATTGGCCGGGCTCGAGCACCAGCGACTGGGTGCAGTCCGCCAGCGCGTTGGTGAGGTCGCCGGAGGTGTTGCGCCACAGGCAGCGGTCCTTCCAGGGGGCGGGGTCCTTGGGGTTCAGGGCGATGGCCTGGGTGCTGTCGGCGATGGCCTCCGGCTCCAGCCCCTTGAAGCCGTAAGCGACGCCGCGCAACTGATAGGCGCCCTGGAGCATAGCGGGCGGGCGCTGGGGGGAATTGTCCTGCTGGATGACCAAGGTGAGGTCGGCGATGGCATTGTCCCACTCGCTCTTGTCGATATAGGCCTGGCCACGCTCGAAAAGTGCGGCGGGCAGGCCCGGCATCTGGCCGAGGGCCGCGTTCTGGTCGGCGATGTCCGCATTCAGATCGCCCTTTTTACGGGCGGCGACGCCGGGCACGACGTAATTGGTGTAGAGGTCGCTGGTCTGCTGGTTGCCGACCAGTACGATGTGGTTGCTGGGCGGTGGAGGACTGCCGGAGGGCGCGCAGGCGGACAAGGCGCAGAGGGTGGTAACCAAACCTATATGTAAAGCCCGCATGTTCATGCTCCGTAATATCACGCTTAGTAACATGTTAGGGGTTACGGAAATATGCGACAAGCTGTTGCTGCGAAATTAGACGGTGACGCCCAGCAGCAGCCGCATTTCCGAGCGTTTGGCGAGCAGGTCGGCTAAACTATAACCATCGAGCACGGCCATGAAGGCGCTGAGCGCCTCGGCCAGGGCGCCGGTGAGGCCGCAGGCGGGGGCGATGACGCAGGAGGCGCAATCCACCAGCTCGAAGCCGTCCTCGGTCTGGCGCACCACCGCGCCGATGCGGATGTCCGCCGCCGGGCGCGCCAGGGCAACGCCACCGAAGCGGCCGCGCACGCTGCGCACATAGCCGGTTTTGCCGAGGTCATGCACCACTTTCATCAGATGGTTCTGGGAGATGCCGTAGGCCTTGGCGATTTCCGAGATGGCGCAGAGCTGGCCCTCGCGGGCGCCGAGGTAGAGCAGCACGCGCAGGGCGTAGTCGGTGTAGAGGGTGAGGCGCATTGAGGCGTTCCGCATACATGTATTGGCTTGACCGGTTTAATCCGGTGGAATACATCCATGTATATCACATACATCTATGAGGAGGCCACCATGCCGCAGCCGCTTGCGCCGGAGACCATTGCCATCATCAAGGCCACAGCCCCCGCGCTGCAGCAGCACGGGCTGGCGATCACCACCCGCATGTATGCGCGGCTGTTCGAGGATCCGGCGATGAAAGTGTTGTTCGACCAGGCCGCGCAGAGTTCCGGCGAGCAGCCCAAACGCCTGGCCGGGGCGATTCTGGCGTTTGCGCGGAACGTGGATAATTTGGCCGTGCTGTCCGGGGCGATCGAGGGCATCGCGGCGCGGCATGTGGCGGCGAGGATAAAGCCGGAGCACTACCCGGCTGTGGCGGCAGCACTGCTGCCGGCGATTGCGGATGTGCTGGGCGAGGCGGCAACACCGGAGGTGCTGGAGGCCTGGGGGCAGGCTTACTGGTTTTTGGCGGAGGTGCTGATTGGAAGGGAGAGGGAGATTTACGCTGGGGGGTGAGGTTACGAGACGGGGATTTCCTCGTCCCAGATGGTGCCGAAGCCGGCGTCGTCCAGGGCGATGTATAGCGTGGTGTTGATACGTTCCAGCCAGGATTCGATATCGTCATCCAGGCTGGCATCGACCATGCGCCAGTAGAATTTCGCCAGGTGGCGCGCCTGCCCGGCGGTTTCGACGGCACCCTTGTTGAGGATGGCTGCTGTTTCCGGGTCGTGCAGATGGTCCGCATATTCCAGCATCAGCTCCTTCTCGCGCAGGTACCGGTATTTAATCACAGGGCGACCTCGGCGTTGCGGATGACCGACATTCTGTCCGCGATCCATTCCAGCTTGGCGCGCAGCTCCTGAACGCGCATGCCGGTGGTGGCGCAGAGGAGACAATGCCCTTTTTTGCGCTGGTCGGGGACGAATTCCAGCCCGGAAAGGATGTCCGCCTTTTCAAGCACCTAATAGACGCTGACGGGTTTGCCGGGGTTGCGCTTGCTCTTGAGGGCGTAGATGCCCTTGAGATGCTGCCAATCGGCTGAAAAGGACAGGTCGTGCTCCCTTGAGGCGAGGACCCAGTCGCCGCAGATGGTGAACAGATAGTCCTCGCGGCGGATGCCGCAGATGACATGGTCGCTGCCGCGGCCCAGATGCAGCGTGGGGTGTTCGCCGGCGGCGATGGGCCTGGCGAACCATTTTTCCAGGGTCAGCAGATAGGCGTGCACATCCTGAAAAGTTTTGAACTGTTCCAAGGTTGGATCAACCCTGTACGAGTGGTTTGCTTGGGAGCGAGGGGTAGCGGCTTACGGAGGAGGCGGCAAGGGTGGAAAGATGAGGTTGTGGGCCGGATACTTCGGGTGTTTCCCGGCCGCTGCGGATATTCGTAACGGCATTGCGGCGCCACGAAAGAGGGCGGATGGCAGAGTTTCATGGTTTCGGTAAGAAAACCAAGTAATGTATGCATTGGGCAACGCATAACGGTGGGGCTGGGGGCATTAGCCCCCAGGAGCAAAAGTTTTGGTAATAATATACTTGGCTAAGTGGACGCAGACAATGAAGTGGCGAATTTCGGATCGAAATGGTCGCAGTCGTTCGGCTTTCTCGCCTTATGAAACGCCTTGACGACAAAGTGTGATGGTGCCCAGATTAATCCATGAAACACGACGAGTTACGGTCTATCGCGCATAACGCAGCAGCGTCGCTCGCCAGCGGTTGGAGCGATTTGATAGGCGTTTACGATCTCGATGTGTTTGGGGAAGCGAGCCAATCTCCTCACAATGAGATCGTCGTCGATTTTTTGCGCGGCACAGTGTCCGGTGTTCAATCAAACTCGCGGCTTGCCGAGGTCGTCGCAATGTTTCCCAAAGCAACCAAGGCACTTTGCGAAAGGCATGGGGTTCAAATGGCGGGCATAAGTGAGATGCTTGCCAAATATTGGGTTACACCGCAGGGCGGGCGCTTTGTGGTCACTGTTGCAGATACGATGGGGCGGCGAACTGAGACAGACTATGGTGGCTACGATGGACAGAGAACCAAGGTCTTAGATGATAGGGGGCGTCTAAGACCCCACCCGGTTCGGCATGTCTAAGTGCCTCCGAACGACTTAGCCAAGTATATTATTACCAAAGTTTTTGGTGCAGCTTTTTTCAAAAAGCTGCTGCTTTTTCTTAAAACAAATCCGGCCCGCTATGCTGGAAGTACGACTCCACCAACTCCGGTGTAACCTCCTGCACGGTCGCCGGATTCCATTTCGGGTTACGGTCCTTATCGACCACGGCGGCGCGGACACCTTCGTAGAATTCGGCGGAGGCGAGGACGGCGTGGCTGGCGTCGTATTCGCGTTGCAGGCATTCTTTCAAGCTTGCGGAAGCCCGGCCGGCGCGCAGCAGGCGGAGTGTGACCTTCATGCTGGTGGGGGATTTGCGGGCCAGGATGGCGAGGGTGTGGCGGGCGAATTCGGTGCCGGCGGCGTCCAGGGCGGCGATGATGTCTTCCACGCTGTCATGGGCGAAGGCGAGGTCGATATCGGTGCGGTGGGCGGCGAGCGGCGGGGTTACCTTGATGCTGTAGCCCTGCACGATGCTGCGGACGTTTTCGGCATCGGGTTTCAAGGGCAAGGCTTCGAGCTTGGCGATGAGGGCGGGGAGGTTGGCGCTCTCGATGTAGAGATCGGCGAGGCCGGCGTAGATGGCATCGGCGCCGCCGAAACTCTCGCCGGTGAGGCCGAGGAAGGTGCCGATCTCGCCGGGGGCATGGCCCAGCAGCCAGGTGCCGCCGACATCGGGGAAGAAGCCGATGCCGGTTTCGGGCATGGCCAGCTTGGTGCGCTCGGTGACGATGCGGATGGCGCCGTGCGAGGAGATGCCGACGCCGCCGCCCATGGTGATGCCGTCCATGATGGCGATATAGGGTTTGGTGTAGGAAGCGATGTGGGCGTTGAGGCGGTATTCACGCGCGAAGAATTCCGCGCCGAAGCCGGAACGGCCATGGTCGTATAACGCGCGGATGTCGCCGCCGGCGCACAGGCCGCGTTCGCCCTCGCCGCTGATCAGCACGGCGGCCACGCTGGGGTCGGCCTCGTACTGGGTGAGGGCGGTCTGGAAATGCTGGATCATTGGCAAAGTGAGGGCGTTGATGGCTTTGGGGCGGTTGAGGCGGATGCGGCCCAGGCTGCCTGTGACGCCGGTGATGATGTCTTCGCTCATGTTCTGCTCCCAAAGCTCATGAAAAAGCGGCCTCCCCAAAGGAGAGGCCGCTTTTGTATCATACCAAATTCCGGATGGATTTACGCCATCGTGGGGATGACAAAGCTGGCACCATCCTTATTGGTCGAGGGCCAGCGCGAGGTCACGGTCTTGGTCTTGGTGTAGAAGCGGATGGAATCCGGGCCATGCTGGTTCAAATCGCCAAAGCCCGAAGCCTTCCAGCCGCCAAACGTGTAATACGCGATGGGCACGGGGATGGGGACGTTGACGCCGACCATGCCGATCTGGATGCGGGCGGCAAAATCGCGCGCCGCATCGCCGGATTGGGTGAATATGGCAACGCCGTTGCCGTATTCGTGGTCGTTCACCAGTTTGACTGCATCCTCGTAATGCTCGGCGCGCACAACCGCGAGCACGGGCCCAAAGATCTCTTCCTTATAGATGCGCATGTCCGGCGTAACATTGTCGAACAATGTGCCGCCGACATAGAAGCCGTCCTCATAGCCCTGCAGCTTGAAGCCGCGGCCATCGACCACCAGCGTCGCGCCCTCTGCCACGCCAATGTCGATATAGCCCGACACGCGGTTGACGGCGTCACGGGTGACGAGCGGGCCGTAATCAGCGGCGGCATCGGTGGAGGGTCCGATTTTCAGGTTTTCCACGCGCGCAACCAGTTTCGTCATCAGGCGGTCGGCGGTGTCCTTGCCAACCGGCACGGCAACCGAGAGCGCCATGCAGCGCTCGCCGGCGGAGCCGTAGGCGGCGCCGATGATGCCGTCCACAGCCTGGTCCAGATCCGCATCCGGCATGATGACGGCATGGTTCTTGGCCCCGCCGAAGCACTGGCAGCGTTTTCCGGTGGCGGTGGCGCGGCTGTAAATATACTGGGCAATCGGGGTGGAGCCGACGAAGCCAACGGCTTTGATGTCCGGATCGTCCAGAATGGCGTCCACGGAAACCTTGTCGCCATTCACCACGTTCAGCACGCCAGGCGGCAGCCCGGCTTCGATGAACAATTCGGCGATGCGCATCGGCACCGACGGGTCACGCTCGGACGGTTTCAGGATCATCGCATTGCCGCAAGCCAGGGCCGGGGCGAGCTTCCACAGCGGGATCATCGCCGGGAAGTTGAACGGGGTGATACCCGCAACCACACCAAGCGGCTGGCGCATGGAATACACGTCGATGCCGGTGCCGGCATTGTCGGAATACTCGCCCTTCAACAGGTGCGGGATACCGATGGCGAATTCCACCACTTCCAGGCCGCGCTGAATGTCGCCCTTGGCGTCAGGCACGGTCTTGCCGTGTTCGGAGGAGAGCAGCTCGGCCAGGGAGTCATATTCCTTGTGCAGCAGCTCCAGGAACTTCATCAGCACGCGGGCGCGGCGCTGCGGGTTGGTCGCACCCCATTTCACCTGGGCAGCCTTGGCGTTTTCCACCGCGGCGCGCAGCTCTTCCGGGCTGGCCAGGGCCACTTTGGCCTGCACGGCGCCGGTGGAGGGGTTGAAAACGTCGGAAAACCGGCCGGACGTGCCAGCCACGCGCTTGCCGCCGATAAAATGTCCAATCTCACGCATGCTAAGGGTCCTCTTTGCAACTATGGCGCCCGTGTTGCACGATTTTGCGCGCACTCATAGGCTCTATTTACCAATTCGGGTGTGCAGAAATTCGCATGAGTAAAATTTTTGACTGGGATCTGCTGCAGTCCTTCCTGGCCGTGGCGCGCACCGGGCGGCTGACATTGGCGGCCAAACGGCTGGGGGTGGATCATTCCACTCTGAGCCGCCGGCTGGCCACGCTGGAGGCCTCGCTCGGGGCCAAACTCTTCGAGCGGGCGCTGTCGGGCTATAGCCTGACGCATCAGGGTGAGGACCTGCTGGCGCGGGCCGAGGCGATGGAAAGCACCGCGCTGGCGATACAATCGGACGTGGGGCAGGAGCGGGCGCGGGTGTCCGGCACGGTGCGGATCGGCACACCGGATGGGTTCGGCACGGCATTTCTGGCCCCGGTGATCCATGGGCTGACAGAGGCGCAGCCGGGGTTGCAGGTTGATCTGGTGGCCACACCTTTCGGGTTCTCCTTAAGCAAGCGTGAGGCGGATATCGCCATCAGCCTGTCGCGCCCGGCGGAGGGGCGGGTGCATGTGCGCAAGCTCACCGATTACCGGCTGGGGCTGTATGCGGCGGCGGGGGTGTGGCCTTCGGTTGCGAGCCTCGAGGCGGCGGCGGGGCTGCCGTTTATCTCCTATATCGACGATCTGCTGTACACGCCGGAGCTGGATTACGCGCCGCCGGCCTTGCGGAGTGTGGAGCCGCGGCTACGCTCCTCCACCGTGGTGGCGCAGCATGCGGCCTGCGCGGCTGGGGCGGGGTTGTGCATATTGCCGTGCTTCCTGGCGGATACGGATGCGCGGTTGGTGCGGGTGCTGCCGGAGCTGGTGAACCTGACGCGCAGCTTCTGGATGATCGTGCATTCCGATATGCGGGATCTGGCGCGGATACGGGTGACGGGGGATTTCATCGCCGAGGCGGTGCACAAAGCGGCTTCGCGGTTCATGCCCAGCCATGTCTGAACCGCGCGCCATGCTCACCGGTGGATGCCGCTGCGGCGCCGTGGCCTACAGGGTTGCCGACGCGTTTGAGTACGCCATGAACTGCCATTGCTCGGCATGCCGGCGTACCACCGGCGCGGCGTTTAAACCGCTTGCGGGGATTAAACGTGAACGGTTGCAACTGGTGGAGGGTAAGGACAGGGCGCTGGTCTATGGCGACATCGCGGCGGCGCATGACGTGCACTGCGCCGCTTGCGGCTCACTCCTCTATTCGGTGGTGCGTGAGGGGAAATATGCCCATGTCGCCATGGGAACGCTGGTGGACGAACCATCGATCCGTCCTTCGATGCATATTTTTGTCGGGTCAAAGGCAAAATGGCATGAGATTACCGATGACCTGCCGCAATTTGAGGAGTTTCCAACGAAGCCCGGGTGAGAATCACCAGCCGGTAGGCGGGGTGGTTGGACGGGGTGAGATTGTGTTGGATGTAGTGCAGCGCGCCGTGCTGCGGGTGGTTGAAGCGGCGCTCCCCGCCTTCGCGCGCCAGCACGATGTGGCTGTTCCAATAATGGGCGAAGGCGGGGCTTTCGCGTGATAGCGTTTCGGCCAAGCTGCGGCGGGCAGGGGTTTTGCCGGTTTCGGCGTGGAATTCGGCCACCAGGCGCTGGGCACGCTCCGGCCAGTCCTGGATGAAGGTGCTGGCGCTCTCGTGCAGGAAGACATAGCGCAGCAGGTTGGGCTCGCCGCTTGCCAGCCAGGGGGCAAAAAGGTCGCGGGCAGGGGGGTTCCAGGCGCGGCCGTTGTAGCTGGCGTCCAGCAGATAGGCCGGGGTGGCGATGGCGTCGGGCAGGGTTGCCAGATCCGGCGGCAGGTCGTGGGTTTGCTCGGCCGGCGGGTCGGGGTCCAGCCTTGCTGCCAGAGCGAATAGATAGGCGCGTTCGGCTGGGGTGAGGGTTAGGGCGCGGGCGAGGCGGGTGAGGGCCTGGGGGGAGAGGGAAATATCACGCCCCTGCTCGGCCCAGATGTACCAGGTGGTGCTGACATTGGCGGCGGAGGCGACTTCTTCACGCCGTAGCCCCGGCGTGCGGCGGCGGCCCGTGCTGGGGGCGGGCAACGCCTCGCGACGGGCGCGTAGAAAGGCACCGAGTTCGTGGCGCTGGTTTTTATCCGGTTCCATGGTGGTGTTTTATACCAGGATATTTTTGGTCCTTATACCAGTTTATTGAGGCGGTAGGTTTGCGGTTCAATCAGAGGAGCAGACCATGACCCAGACCCAGCAGGAGTTCGCCGCGCAAACCTACGCCCCGCGTGCGGCAGATTACGTGACCAGCGCCGTGCATGCCGCCGGGCCGGATCTGGACCAGATGGAGGCGCTGCTGGCCGGGTTTGCGGATGCCGTTGTACTGGATCTGGGCTGCGGCGGCGGGCATGTGAGCTACCGCGCGGCACCGCATGTGGGCCGCGTGGTGGCGGTGGATGTAACCGAAGCCATGCTGGAACAGGTGCGCGTAACTGCGGCCGGGCGGGGGATCAAAAACATCACCACCCGCCAGGCGGCGGCCGAGGCGCTGCCCTTCGCGGATGGCGCGTTCGATATCGTGCTGTGCCGCTTTTCAGCCCATCATTGGCACGACCTGCATGCCGGGCTGCGCGAGGCGCGCCGGGTGCTGAAGCCCGGCGGGCTGGCGGTGTTCATCGATACCGTGGCGCCGGCCTCGCCCGTGCTGGACACGCATCTGCAGGCCATCGAGCTGCTGCGCGATGCCTCGCATGTACGCAATTATGCGGTGGCGGAATGGGTGGCAGCACTTGCCCAGGCCGGATTCGTGCTGGAGTGTTTTACACTGCGCCGGTTGCATCTGGATTTTTCGTCCTGGACCGCGCGGACCAGAACCCCGCCCGCGCTGGTGGCAGCCATACGGCACCTGCAGCAGAATGCGCCAGAAGGGGTAAAAACCCACCTCGCCATAGAGCCGGACGGCAGCTTCGAGATTGAATCCGCCAGCTTTGTGCTGCGCGCCGCCTGAATCAAAACCCCCCGCCGGAGCGGGGGGAGGAGCAAACTACTTCGCCGCCGATTACTTCGCCGCAGCGTGGTAGTTGTTATAGTCGCGCACGCGGTCCTTGTATTTGCGCCAGGCGGAGGTGCCCTCATAATGCGCGAAAGGCTGCACGCGGCGCGGCTTGAGGGCGTGGCTAAAGGGCGCGGCCTTCTGGGCCTCGGCCACCCAGGCGCCGGACAGGCTGGCAGTGGCGGTATTCTGCGCCGGTGCCGCAATCTTGCCGGTGCGAATGGCATGGCGCAAAACGCGCAGCGAAACCCCAAGCTGGGCCGCAGCGGCAGGAAAGCCAAATGTCGAAGTATCGGTCATGTCTAAAGTTCCAGGTTAATCTGCCGCTCTCCTAAACGCGCCCCGCCCGAGTGGCAAGCCAGAGGCTGTTTCGGACGTTAGGTCCTGGGGCGGAGCCCTGCCCTTTTTCCGTGGAAACGCCCCCGAGAACCTAACTTCCGAAACAATCTCTCAGAAGCAGCTGGCGATTGTGTTGAAGATGGTCACGAGATGGGAGCCGATCTGGGAGACGGCGCTGAAGATGACGACTGCGACCAGTGAGGCGATGAACGCGTATTCGATGGCCGTGACGGCGCGACGGTCGTTGGACAGGGCCAGTAAGGTGGGTCTGATCCGGGCGAACATGATCTCGAAACTCCAGCCTGGGCGTCCGATGGCGTGCATACAGTACGTCTGGGGCGCCTTAACCCTAGGATTGTTAACAATCCATCGATAGAACCTGCGGGCGAACGAGGTCAAGCGTTGGATACTTCACGTTTTAGTGGTCAAGATGCAGGGCAACCTGATTTGCCGCCAAAGCGATAAACTTTCGGTGAGTTTGGGGGCTGCCGGGCGGGGGCTGGAGGTCCGGGCGTCCTCCGATTCGGAAAATTTATCTTTGAAGTTAAACAGCTTAATGAATTGTTGATTGACGTACCCACACTGCGGCCCACATTTTAGGGGCGAATGTCTGCGGCTATAGGTGAACTGTCGTCGTAACTCCGGATGGGCGTTGGCCTCCTCCGCCACCGACTCGTGGGAGCAATCAGAGACGCCGCTGTTTCTCCCATTTCTTTACCAGCCTATAGCGCAACTGGCGTGACAGGCGACCCGTCATTCTGCTCGAAGAGGCGCCCAAAACTCTCCACGAAACCGGCAGGGCAGCTCTGGAGGGGGCGCGGCGATAAGCTGCCGTTCGTGCCGATTGCCCATTTTGCGTTATGAGATCGGCGTGCAACGGTCCAGTGGTGTTGGCGAGGCGCATTAATGATGGACCTCCCGGCGCAAATGCTGGTTGCCACGCGGCATACTCGGTCACATGGATGAAATCCGCGCCGGCCTGTGCAAGACTGCCGAAAATGATTTCCGCGTCGCACTCTGCATCGGCCCATTTGTGATGGAAGTCGTTCACTTTGCCCTGCGAGATGCGTAC
>JAMFRO010000094.1 GCA_026224825.1 bacterium
CGAATCAGAAAGTGGTCCATCAACATGATGGACCACCGGTCCAGTACAAACGAAACGTATACAGTTTGTATGGGGGTCGCAAGTAGCTCGTAGGGCTAAAGAAACTGGGACATCAACTACAAGGAAATTATAATGTAGTTGATGTCCCACCCCGTCTCATTGGACTCGCTTGTCCTCTGCGCTCCCTTCGGTCGCCCATCGTCCCTATTGTCTGCCCCGTATTCCAGGCTGCCGCCCCCCTTTGTCGTGACGGTCGCTCACGCTCCCTGTTTAATGGGCGAGTACCGCCCCCCATCTTCGATGGGTCCCCTAGTATTCCACAATCTCATCCTCGCTAGAATATATCCTCATTTTTTTGTGTATCCAACTCAAAATCCTTTTCCAAAATCAAACACACACAACTTTACTCACATAAATTACCCTTTTAACAAATAAACACCTCACTCCCTTGACACAATGTTCAAAATCACTTACAATTCATATCTTCCTAATACACTAAAACCAACCCTCTCCTTATCCTACATAAATATTCTTCAAATCACTCCCTCCACTCACCAAAAACTCTAACTCTTCCTCACTTAACCTGCTTCCAACCCCTTCCAAAACAAAAACATCTCTACCTTCATCTTCTCAACCTCCGCCCTCTCGGCCTCCAACTGCTGCTCCAACCTCCTCACCTCCGCCCTCTTCTCTTCAATCTCCAACTCCCTCAACTCGACCGCCATCTCCGCCATACGCAGCTCCTTCCTTCGCCGCTTCCGAATCACATCCATCCCCACCGAATACAACCCTCCATCACCACTCACTTCATCTACCGATGGCGTACTCCCAACCATCAACTCCCGCTTCCGAACCACATCACCACCCACATCGTCGCTCACCCGCTGCGACATTCTCGCATCCCCTACCATCACGGATTCCACCTCTCCATCACCCAATACCTTCTCGACCACCGACTTCCAATAACTCTCGACAGCGTCCCGCAACACCGACTTCCTCTTCCGCTCCACCCTCACCAACTTAAATCCAGCTCCTGACAAATCAAGCTTCTTCCTTAACAAATACAAATCCTTCATCAACAATCCTACCGTCAACTGAACCCACAATAACAAATACGTCCTCGACTCGGCGCGGTACAAAACTCCGTAAAACCCAAACCCGTCACGGTCGTCCTCCCGGCTTAACAGAACCCGTCGTTTCTCCAGCTCCTCCTCCACCTCGTTCCTCAACGCATCCAATCCACGCTGACGCCCTCCAAAACTCACCCACTCCGCCAAAAAAGAGTGAGCAGTCAACCGAAAATCTTCCCGTACCGCATCCATATATATCGCATCCGATACGCGCTCCATCACCATCGCCACATACACAAAAAAGAGTTAAAGAGTTAAAGAGTTAAAGAGTTCGCAAAGAACTCTCCTCCCAAATATGGGCGGACCCCCCTTCATATAAACAGGCACGGATTCCCCATTAGGCCAAGCGCGCCCCGCTTCACGCCTACGTCTTCACGTAGATGTATTTCCGTACACGGGTTTACGTGGACGTACATGAGAAGGATACGCTGTGAGAGGTTCGCTTACAGAGGGTCTGCCCTGAAGGGTAAGCCTGAAGGATCAGGTGAGAGATTCGGCAAGA
>JAMFRO010000095.1 GCA_026224825.1 bacterium
CGTGAAAATATGCTTCGACGTATCGATCGATATACGTTTAAATTCCATTGGGACGGCCCTTTCATGATGGTCAGTTGCGCGACCTCATCTTGGCACATTCGATGCCGTGGGCCGTTCCACCCCAACAGTTCTCAGTGGCACTCAACAGTCATGATAACTTGGCGCTCGCAGTCAACGCACTCCAGGCGGCATGAGAATCCATGTAGTCTCTCCAGTGCGTGATCTTCCGGTGCTCAAGCTTTAGAATTGAACAGAACCGATTTTCGTACTTCGCGCCTGTCATGAGAATCGTCCCATGGACCTCGTATTCGATGGCGACGACGCGGCCGTTGTCCGCCTTGTTCGCGATTAAATTGTCCGCCGATGATAACTTGATGCTGCCGACATATCCCCGGAACTGAGCCATCAGATCAGTGCGCCCTCTGATCACTCGGGGCCAACCTAGATCGTAGCGGACCTCATAAACTATGTCGTCGGCGACGATGTCGAAAAAGTGCTCGCCATCGACGAGATCCCCCAGTGCCGACCGCACCAGTGCGAAATACGGCTCGGCTCCTTCATAGTCAGGGTATTTCTTGCTTGGCATTCGATTTCTCCATGAGTAATGGGCGGCGTGGCTAAAGCATCTAGATTATCGACGCGACGTCAGGCGGCCGGCGCCAGGGTCCATGCGGCCGCGCTTCGCCTGGCGAATTCCTGGAAGCTGGTTGGAGACCTGCCCGTAACCTTTTCAATGTCGCCGTTCGGGCGTGAACTGGTGCCCGAGATGATGGTCCCGGTCAGCCAACGGAGCATAATTGCATAGTCAGCACGCACGAAGCCAGCGTCGACCGCACCATTGATCCACACGTCCGGGTCAATGTCATTGTAGCCGACGGGGCGTCCGATTACGCTCGCAATGATACCGACGACCTCGCTGACCGTAAGCGCATGAGGGCCAGTCGGCGCGTATTCCGCGCCAGCATGCGCATCGGGATTGATCAGGGTCTCGACCGCGACAGCGGCGATGTCTACGGCATCGACGAATGCTTCCCTACCGCCGCCGGTCGGCACCGTGAGCGTATCGTTGATGAGGGGCAGATGCTCGTCACTGAAGTTCTGCATAACCCATGCCGGACGCAGTATGGAGTGGGTAAAGGCGCCCCGACGCGCAAGCTCGAGCTCAACCGCACGAATGTCGACCTCCGCCGGCGACCGATCGCTGGCGTATGTGCTGAGATAGGTCACGTGCCGGATGCCGGCTCCCGCGGCAAGATCGAGGAAGTTAGCAACTTGATCGACGAACTTGATTCGCCCGACTGGCGTGACGAGGTAGACGCGGTCGACGCCGTTCAGTGTCTCGGCATATGTGCCTGGATCGTCCCAGTCGAACGCTACATTGGCGCCACGGCGCGAGGCCGTGCGCACATCCAGTCCTCGCTCGGTGAGTTGTCGCGCCACGAGCGCTCCTGTTCGTCCCGTCCCGCCGAGCACAAGCGCTGTCCGCTGTGTAGCTGCCTTTGTGTCGGGCTTGTGGGCAGCGTTTTTCTGCTCTGGCATCTCGAGCCTCCTTGCACTCACGCGGTTGCTTACCGTACGAGAGCTACATATATATCGGAAGCTGTCCTCAAAAAAGAAGGCACTGTCACATCAGTAGCTAACACGGAGGTAAGTTATGAAAAAGCCGAGCAAACCCGGCCTCCTTGACCCGGCAGCAATCTGCAGAAGCTCCGACCCGATGGCAGTCCGGGAGCTGCTTACGAAAATCGGTGACAAGTGGACGATCTTCCTCGTCCTTTCGCTCGAGCTCCTTGGCGGTCGGGCCCGATTTTCCGAACTCGAACGTTCGATTCCCGGGATCTCCCAGCGAATGCTGTCCGCAACCCTGAAGAATCTCGAACGTGACGGGCTTGTTATCCGGGAGCTATTTCCAGAAGTGCCGCCCCGCGTCGAGTATGAGATTACGGATTTGGGCAGGAGCCTTCTGCGCCCTACGCAAGGCCTCGTCGATTGGGCCAAGGAAAACTGGGAGCAGGTCAGGAGAGCGCAGTCTAAATTCGACGCGAGATAGGAGATGGCGCGTCCGACAGGATTCGAACCTGTGACCTTCGGCTTCGGAACGGTCGATCTATGCAGCCAAGCGGGGAGTGGCTCTCTCGGCCAATCGCAAGAATCGGGTGTTGCGAGAATGGAATTACTGGAGCCGATGCGCGACCAGCAGCCATTCGCTACGGCGGTTTTGGTGTGCACCATGGCGCCCCATTCCACTCGAATAAACGGCCGTTCATAGAATGCGCAGGTTTTGATCAGGTGAGACCGCATGCATAGGGATGCGCATCCCCTATTCAGCCTATCAGCTGACCACCACTCGCACGCGGCCGAGGTTCTGGACGCGGGCATATTTTGTTGTCCTATCGCCTTGCCTGTGCGAGGCGATACGCAGCATCGCGAAATAGGTGCCCGGCTCATTATAGGTGTGTGTGGTCGACACGTTCACCTCATTCGCGGATTTGACGATATTGGCCTGATGCGGGAAATCGCCAACGCCCTCAAAATCCCATTCCGCGGAAACCACTTCGCCGGCATCTGGCGGCACGGTAATCGTCGCGGTGAAAGCGACTGGCTGGTTAATGGTGACCTCCGCGCGGGTGGTGCCATTTGCTTTGAGGTCGATAATGGCTTGAATCCCGCCGCGTTCGACCGCGGATTTCGGCAATACGATCTGTGTATCCACAACATCGTAGCGCGTCTCCGCGGGTTTCACGCCCTTTTCTACCCAACTCGCCAGATCTCGCAGTCCCTGTTGCAGAGCGCCAGAGAAGCTGACGATATGCGCATTGGCGCCTTGCCAAAGCGGGTTTTCGTGATTGGCATTGTCAATGAACCAGATCGCGAAATTATCCTCGAAGCGGGCCCCAAGCTCGGCTTTAACCATGGAGCGGTACCAGTCCGCCTGCCAAGGCAGAGCGTCGATATCCATCATGCACTCCAGAACCAGAACCTTGCCGTTGACGCGCCCGGTCGGGATGCATCCAGCGGTATTGGACGCGCCAACCGGGCCGATCGCGACACCACGCTGCGGATAGATGGGTTCACCTTTGCCGTCACGATATTGGTTCCATGCGTAAAACCCGTCGCCGGGCGGCACTTGATGGCGATGGTAGGTCTGCATCGCCAGCGCCCAGCTGTTGTCGATGCGCACCTTATCGCCCGGTTTCAGCCCGGTGATCAAAGCCGCGTTCGCCGCCATCGAGAAGCCCAATTTGTGGCCGTTGATGCTGGCAATGGGAACACTTTTGCCGGCCAGATCTCCTTCGAGCACGACAAGATGCGCATTGACGAAATCGCGCGCAGGAATCGTCGCAAGAATGATCTCGCGGGGAAAGCTGCCGCTCGGGGCGACTTCACTGACGCTCGCCACTTCCGTATCAAATGTAAATCGTTCGGCAGCGAGCCCCGCCGCCAGATCGGTGCCAAGATATCCTGGCTTGCTCCAGAAATCATCGACATATCCCGGATCGATCATTGGCGTGATCGGCGCAACGCTGGAATAATACCCGCTGGTGAGCCGCTCATGGTCCCAAAAACCGCGCAGCGGGTAGCCTAGTTGTGTTGCCTCACGTAGCGCCGCAGTTTCCTCCTCATTCAGTGTCGCGAAAGGATCACCGCTGCCGCCGGGCTCGATCGCATCGTTGATTTCAGGAAGTTTGTTGCGCTTGCGCAGCACGCGCAACGCATGCTGGCGGATGGTGAACATGCTCGGGATCGCATAGGGTGTACCCAGCACATAGGGGAGAAACCCGTCCCAGACACCCTGCGTCATCTCCGCAGCACCCATCACCTGATAGGAGCCGCCGCTGCCGCCAAACAAATAGCCATAAGCCTGTGGATCGCCATACATTTCCTTGGCCAGTTGCCGCGAATATTTTGCCGCCGCCGCATTCACTCGGTAGGCGGCAATGGCCGGATCAGCCGGCGGCGCGCGATCTGCGCCGCCGAGGTTTGTTTGGACATAATAGGCGCCGCTATCCAGTGTGTAGCCCAGGTCGCCCACCGCGACATCGAACTGGATGGGGAAGGGGCCGATGTCCGGATTCGTAATCAACGGATAGGTATTATGGAAGAACCGGCCTTGATATTGTTCAGCCGGGGGAAAATAGAGTGAGAATTTCGCATCCGTACCGGCAAAGCCGCCATTGACGTAGCGGTGCCGCACCGGCGCATCGCGCCACTCGTCCAATTTGATATAAGGCTCGGCGAAACGGGGATCGACGGATTCACCGGTAACCGGCCCGGTATCATCCAGATCAGGTACTGCCGGCCCGGCCACTTGCGCGCTCCCGCTGATGCGCTCGCCCTTGATCTCCGACTTGCCCAGCATCCCCAGTTTCGCGCTACCGGTCATGCTGTCGCCCTCAATTTTCACATCGAAGGTGACGGTAATCGGCATTGGCTTCTTGGCCTTCATTTCCCAGCGTAGACGGTCACCTGAGACAGTGCCAGTGATATCGAAATTTCCCATGGGGCTTGCAATTTTGCCGATGAACGCTTCGTCCTGGTGGTCGATGCTGAGATGCATATCCTGCGGGCCCATCGGGGTGGACATGGTTACGCGCCAGGTACCTACAGCTTTCATCGTTTAATCCCCCAAACCATTTTTCTTGGCGTCCGGCCAAACGGACGCTTTAACTGAACCATTGTTCAGATAATCCTGGCGTGGCTTGCTTGTCAATGCTACCCCGGCTTATGCGACGGATCATGCCATCGGACACAGGACCCAAAATTGCCGCCCCCCGGCGCCGGAACGCCGCGGAGACCAAGGCAAAAATCGTCGAGGCTGCGCAGCAGGTTTTTTCCGTCAAAGGATATGCGCAGGCCCAGCTGCGCGAGATTGCCGCTCAGGCCGGCACCGCGGTTTCGCTCATTCCACAGCATTTCGGTTCAAAGGCCGAGCTTTTCGAAATGGCGCTCGTCGAAGCCATGCGGACCAATTCTGCCATGGACGCGCCCAGAAGTGAGCTGGGTTGCGCAATGATCGATTACGTTTTAGGCGAAGGTAATAACCGCCTACCGGCCATGGTGATTTTGTCGATTGGTGATCCGGTGTCCCAGGACATCACGACAAGAATTTTGCGCGAGAAAATCCTCACCCAATTGGCGCAGCGGCTAGGGGGCGACGACGCGCGCGAACGTGCCGTTGAGATCACAATGCTCGCCACAGGCTTTCTAATCTACACGCAGCAGCTACCCGTCGGCGATATCGGAGATCGAACGAAATACAAGTTCTCCGCCTTACTCCAGTCCATAGTGGACGGGACAGGTTGATAATTACTGTGCATCGCCGCGGAGGTCTGCATTTTGTGCCGTCGGTTTAAGGCTGCGGTGCTATAAACATTGGCCTGGAGCGTATTCGAGGGCGAGGAGCGCGCACCGGGTCTGGGGGAGATCCTGACTACCCCAGTCCGTTTCCATCACCGGCGCGTCCTAACTTTTATGGCTTGGCGGTGCCACTTTCACCCCGCCGAAGGCCATCGCCGTTGTCGGCGCGCTCAACATGTCATGCGGAAAGCCAAGATCAACCCGGCTGGCGGCATCGAGCCGCGCGATCTGCTCATCGGCAAGGCTGACATCGAGTGCACCAAGATTATCCTCGAACTGGGCTAGGGTACGCGCACCGATGATCGGTGAGGTCACGGCCGGGTTAAGCAGCGTCCAGGCCAGCGCGACCTGGGCCGGCGTGCGGCCGATCTCCTGGGCAATCGTGGTCACCACCGTGGCGATGCCTAGGTTGCGCTCGGACAGCCGACCGGTCGCGGCATTTATGGCCTTTCGTGATACCACCTCACCCGGTTTGCCGCCGCGCAGATCTTCCAGCGTGTACTTGCCCGAGAGTACCCCGCCGCCCAGCGGCGACCAAGGGATCACCCCCATACCCATCTCTTGTGCCATGGGTGTCAGATCGCGCTCGACAGTGCGCTCGACCAACGAGTAGGAAATCTGCAGTGCCACGAAGGGCGACCAGCCACGCAGATCGGCAATTGCCTGCATGCGCGAACATTGCCATGCTGGTGTATCGGACAAGCCAGCGTAAAGAACCTTGCCCTGACGCACGAGATCGTCAAAGGCGCGCAGGATTTCCTCCACGGGCGTACGGAAATCCCACATATGCAAATAGAGCAGGTCGATATATTCGGTGTTGAGGCGTTTCAGACTTGCCTCTACCGAACGCACCATGTTCTTGCGCTGGTTGCCGCTGGCATTGGCATCGCCAGGGCGCGTGGTCAGCGTATATTTGGTGGCAAGCACCAGCCTCTCGCGGCGCTCGGCTAACAGCCGCCCAAGCAGCGTTTCAGAGCCGCCCATCTGCCCGTAGAAATTAGCGGTATCGATAAAATTCCCGCCGCGATCCAGGTAGGTGTCGATGATTTGGGCGGCTTCCTCATCAGTACTGCCCCAGCCAGAGCCCGCACCAAATGTCATCGTGCCAAGCGACAAGGGCGAAACGCGAAGACCGGAACGGCCCAACAGGCGATACTGGTCAAGACTCATCTTGTTTCTCCCGTGTTTTGATTATTGCCTTGTCACGCGCGAAGCCGCCGGTCGAAAGCCGATTGAACTGCGCCGCTGTGGCCGACGGATCGTCCTGCGACGCGCCGAGCCAGCGCTGCATCGCCACTGCGAACATCATTCCGAAGCTCGCCAGCCCGACAAATTCAGGATCGATGCCCTCCTTTACCAGCGGCCGCAACACATCGCCGCGCGCACGGATCAACGGTTCCAGCTGCTCCTGAAAGAGCCTGCGGCCGAGGGCGAGATCGGAAAACAAAGCAGTGGCCAACAGCGGCAGAATACGTTGCATGTCCTCCAGATGGCGCATCGTCGAGGCTACCGCCAACGCGCCCATCGCCTCTGGCGTCTGGGCGGTTTCATAGACTTCAACGCGCTCATGCATGCCGCGCATCGCTCCAATCAGAGGGCGCATCACCGCCTCTTCGAACAGCGCCTCCTTGGTCGGGAAATGCTTGAATAAGGTCGCCTGGTTTACGCCGGCCGCATCGGCAATATCCCGCGTCCGCGCGCCGGAGAAATTCGCACGGATGAATTCCACCTGCGCTGCGGCAATAATCTCGGCACGGCGCTCAATGCCGGGCCGGTAGGCACGGCGGGGGCGGGCAAGAGCGGTATCAGCGGTGCCGGAGGGTGCGGTCATAGATGCTCTGCTAGCAGTACTGGCCCGACGAAACAAGTAATCAGTTGCTTGCATTTTTAGGCGCCTTGTTATAATTCCGTCGCAAACGGCGATTCAGACCCGGACATAACTGGCGCCGCGATGGAGGAAACCATGGATACCAACACTGCACCGGCACCGCAGAAGGCGGCACTCTTCACCGGCGGCGCCCCCACTGATTGGGCCAAGTCACGGCTGGAGCAGTTAAAAGCCGAGGATACGGAATTCAAAGCTTCGTTCCCCCGCGCGGAAGTTACCCAGGCCAAGCAACGTCCCGGCCTGCGCCTGGCTGAGGTTCTGCAGATTGTTATGGAGGGCTATGCGGACCGCCCAGCCCTCGGCGCACGTGCCCGCGAGCTGGTGACCGATCCCGCCACCGGCCGCACCACCTCCCGGCTGCTCAACCGCTTCGAGAGCCGCAGCTTCGGCAATTTATGGGCGCAAATCCGCGCCACCGCGGCCGATTGGCAGCACCATGCGGAGCATCCGGCGCAGCCGGGCGATTTTATCGCGGTGCTGGGTTTCGCCAGTCCGGATTATGCAGCCATGGCGCTCGCGGCTCTGTATATGGGCGCGGTCAACGTGCCTTTGCAGGCCACCGCCCCCGCCAGCCAGCACGCCGCCATCATCGCCGAGACGGCGCCACGCGTGCTCGCTAGCAGCATTGAATATATCGATCTGGCCGTGGACTCCGTGCTGGCCGGCACCGCGCCGCCGCGCCTCGTCGTATTCGACTATGAGCCGCGTGACGACGCCCAGCGCGAGAGGCTTGAGGCGGCGCGGCAAAAACTCTCGGCCGCCGGCTGTCCGATTCTGGTCGAGACCTTGCAGGATGTCATTGCGCGCGGCCAGAGCCTGCCCGTGCAGGCACCGCATGTGTCCTCTGATCCGGACCCGCTGGCGTGGCTGTTCTATACCTCCGGCACCACCGGCACGCCCAAAGGGGCGATGATCACCGAGCAGACTATCCGCAACACCTGGCTTTACGCGGCTGAAAAACCCTCGATTACTCTGAGCTTCATGCCAATGAGTCATATGGTCGGCTATGGCTATATGTTCCTGGCACTGGCGAACGGCGGTACGAGCTATTGTTCGCCCCGAAGCGACCTTTCCACGTTGTTTGAGGATCTGGCGCTGGTGCGCCCGACAATGTCCTCGCTTGTGCCGCGTGTGTGCGAAATGCTTTACCAGCATTATCTGGGTGAGGTGGACCGCCGCATCGCCTCTGGCGCGCCGGAGGACACCGCGCAGGCCGAGGTGAAACTGGATATGCGCGAGAGATTGCTCGGCGGCCGTCTGCTGTCCGTCGGCTGCGGCTCGGCAGTGTTGTCGCCGGAAGTGCACCAGTTTATGCTCTCCATGTTGGGCGTGCATATGGCCATCGGCTATTCCTCTACCGAAATGGCCACCGCAACCGTGCTGGTTGACGGCAAAATCCAACGCCCGACGGTGATTGATTATCGCCTCGCCGATGTGCCGGAACTCGGCTATTTCACCACGGACAAGCCGTACCCGCGCGGCGAATTCCTGGTGAAGATTCCCAAGTTCATGGCCGGGTATTACAAGCGTCCGGAACTCACCGCGGAAAAATTCACCGGGGACGGCTTCTACCGTTCCGGCGACGTGATGGCGCTGGTGGGCGAGGACCAGCTCATCTATCTCGACCGCACCAACAATGTGCAGAAACTCAGCCAGGGTGAATTCGTCGCCATCGCCCGGCTCGAGGCCCTCTTCACGCAGAGCCCGGCGATACGGCAGATCTATGTCTACGGCAGCAGCGACCGCGCCTTCCTGCTCGCCGTGGTGGTGCCCGGGGAGGAGCTTGCCGGCCTGGATGAGGGCCAGGTCAAGGCTGCCATCCGCCGCAGCCTCAACGGCATTGCGGAGGAACACGCCCTCAACAGCTATGAGATCCCGCGCGAATTCATCATCGAGACCGAGCCTTTTAGCCCCGAAAACGGCCTGCTGACAGGAATTGGCAAATTCAGCCGCCCGAACTTCAAGGCCCGCTATGGTGAGAGACTGGAGCAGCTCTACGCCCAGCTCGCGCAGGATCAGGTCTCCGAGCTGCGCGCGCTGCGCCTCGGCGGGGCCGACCGGCCGGTCATCGAAACGGTGACCCGCGCGGTGCAGGCCACACTGGGCGTTGCGGCATCGGATGTTACGCCGGCGTCGCGTTTCGGTGATCTGGGCGGCGATTCGCTTTCGGCTCTGTCGTTCTCAATGCTGCTCGAAGAGATATTCGGCGTGGAGGTTCCGGTCGGCGTCATCATCAACCCGGCGGGCGATCTCGGCCTGATCGCCGATTATGTCGAGACGCAGCGTTCCGGCAACCGGCGCCCCAGCTTTTCCTCCGTGCATGCGGCGGATGGTATGATCGTCTATGCGAGCGACTTCAAGCTGGAAAAATTCATCCCCACGGACATACTGGCGGCAGCCCCCAGCCTGCCCAAACCGGCAGAGGCGATCAACACCGTGCTGTTGACCGGATCGACCGGCTTCCTCGGCCGATTCCAGGCGCTGGCCTGGCTGGAGCGCATGGCGGCAACTGGCGGCAAGCTCATCCTCATCGCGCGCGGTGCCAACCCTGAGCAGGCGCGCCAGCGTGTCGAGGAGGCGCTGCAAAGCGATCCCGCGCTGCTGGCCCACTTCCGGACGCTGGCCGCCGGCCACCTCGAAGTCCTACCCGGTGATCTCGGTCTGCCCAATCTCGGCCTCGATGAGACAACCTGGACTCGCCTCGCGGAACACGTTGATCTCATCGTCCACACCGCCGCGCATGTGAACCATGTTCTGCCATATACGCAGCTCTTCACTGCCAATGTCGCGGGCACGGCGGAGCTTGTGCGCCTCGCGCTGACGAGTCGGCTAAAACATTTCAATTACGTGTCCACCATGGGCGTGATGGCCCTGGCCGGGGGCACCGTGGCGGAGGATTGCAACATCCGGACAACAATCCCCTCGGGCGAAATCAATGATGGCTATGCCAATGGCTATAACCTCAGCAAATGGGCGGGCGAGGTGCTCCTGCATGAGGCGCATGATCTATGCGCCTTGCCGGTCAGCGTGTTCCGCCCGGGCATGATTCTTGCCCATAGCCGCTATGCCGGGCAGCTCAACGTGCCCGATATGTTCACCCGGCTGCTGTACAGCTTGGCGGTGACGGGGGTCGCACCCGCGACCTTCTATGCCGAAGACCTTTCGCACGGCCGGCCGGTCGCGCGTTATGAAGGCATCGCGGTTGATTTCCTCGCCGATTCTATTACCGCCATCGGCCTAGCCAACAAATCGGGTTTCCACTCCTATAATCTCGCCAATCCGCATGATGACGGGGTCTCACTCGACAGCTTCGTCGATTGGATGATCGAGGCCGGCTGCAATATTGAGCGAGTGGATAGCTACAGCAAGTGGCTGACCCATTTCGAAACCGCGATGCATGCGCTACCCGAGAAGAAGCGCCAGAAATCCTTGCTGGCCATCATGGGGCCCTACCGGCAGCCGCAAGCGGCAGTGGCGAAATCCTTCCTGCCGGTCGAGCGCTTTCGCTCGGCAGCCGAGGCCGCTGGCCACCCAATTCCCGGACTTTCAGCTGCGTTGATTCACAAATATGTGGCAGATCTGAAGCATCTTGATTGGTTATAGCCTTATCGCACTAAAACGCGACGACAACTTGTTCCAGTTCTGCGGGTTCAGCAACCAGGGCGAATTGCTGGCGTTCGTAGAACGTCTCTAAAACACGGAAAGGATCTTCTCGATGCTCACCGTTCACCATCTCAGCAACTCTCACTCGCATGTCGTTCTCTGGCTGTTGGAAGAGTTGGGCGTGCCATACGAGATCGCGCGCCATCAGCGAGACCCGTTGACCGGACGCTCGCCGGCGTCATTGCGTGCGATTCATCCGGCGGCAAAAGCTCCCACGATCGTGGATCATGGGATTGCGATGGTCGAATCCGCCGGGATTATCCTATACATCCTCGAATCCTATGGCGAGAGCCGTTTGCGTCCGTCACCAAGCTCAGCCGAGGCGATGCAGTTCTTCCAATGGCTGACCTTCATTGAGGGCTCCGCCAAAGGCCCGTTGCTGCAAATGTTTCATGCCCTCCGCCTACCGTCCGAGGATGGGCATCGTAAGATATGCGAGGCTTCTGCGCACACCGTCCTGAGCCTCATCGAGGAAGGTCTTGAAGGCCGGGAAACCATCACCGTCGGACAATTTACTGCGGCTGATATCCAGCTGACATTCTTCGAGGAACTCCTTGAGGGCGTCGGTAGAATCGATGCCTATCCCAATATGCAGCGTCACCTCACCACCATGCGCCGGCGGGCAACCTACAAGCGCGCCGAACAAAAGGGCGGCCCGGTCGGACTGAAACAGCTGTTTTCGGGAGCAGTCAGCAATTCTAAGTAGAATGAACATCCATGTTTTCGCCAGGGAAGTTTGAAACGCGAAAGGAAGCCTGAACGGTTTGGTTTACCGTTCTTTATAGTCGCCGTGAACCGATCTCAGTCACAGCTTCTCTGGAATGAGATGGTTAATTTGGCCCGGTAAAGGCCCATTTTTCTTGACTAAACCCGTTTAATTGGCTGGCCAACATTAGGCAAATGTCGTACATTGACAAGTTGAAACCCCACACAGCGCATGCAAGGAGAGAGAGCAATGCCGTCACTGGCGTTTGCAATGACAGCCACAAATCACGAGTCTCGGCGATTTGAGTTCAGAGGTAAAAATAAGGCGGATTATTATGATGGCGAATTGCGCCCGATCCTCTCTCATGCCGTCAATATGCAAATTGAGAAGAGCATCGCGGGTAAATATGCGATCTATAAGTTGACCTCCCGCTCAGGCTTGTTATTTCGGCGGTCCTGGCAGCACATCCGTGAAGACAAAACTGACGTCACAGTTATTTGGTTTGTGCGGCACGGCACGATTACGATCTCTTATCCGGGCATTAAACATAAGGTCAGCGCACAGGAATGCGCCGTCACGCGCTCCTCCCGTCCATTCAACATGGAGCTCCTTCCGGATAATAGCGGTATACTAGAGGCCATGCATATTGTCGTGCCGTCACACGAGCTACATGCAATTATCAGCGATCGACTAGAGGTGGGCCGGCCATTTCCAACCTCGAGTGGAAATTTCGCGCTGGCCGAGCGGATCGTTGAGATCCTCTTCGATGAAGACGACGAAATTGACTTCGATATTGCGGAGCAACTGGTTGGGACACTTTTGGACGGGCTTGGCAAGTCGATCGCGAAGGTTGGCGGCAACCGCCCGCCTCCCAGCTCCATCGCCGAACAACGCGTCGCTGATATAATGGCCTGCGTTAATCGGCATATTGCAAATCCCGATCTTAATGCTCGGATGGTGGCCAGCCAATGCGATATATCCCTACGATATCTCTGTCACGTTCTTAAAAAATGTAATCTGCAATTCTCGGATCTTGTTTGGGAGAAACGCATGCAGATGGCCGCATTGTTGCTAAAGAATCCGGCAATGCGGACACATCACGTTTCTGAGATCGGTTACCTTGTCGGCTTCAAGAGTAGCGCGCATTTTAGCCGGAAATTCAAGACAACGTTTGGGATTGCGCCCCGGGCATACCGCGACCTCGATATTACCAACCGCAATTGAGGTACGCTTTAACGTTTGATTCGGCCGGCGCATTTGAACGGAGAAAAGTTCCGTCCGAAGGTAGCCACGTTGCTCTGGAACTGTGACGATCTGCGCCGTTATCTCGCGAACAACACCACGTCGCTTGTCGACTATGCCGCGCGCCATAGATCCATGCTCCCTATTTCAACCTCGCGGGCAGAAGGATGCGTGGACGAGATAGCTAACACCCGTATGGCCAAGAAGCGGCGGATGAGATGGTCGCCGTAGGTGCACATCGAATATCCGTCGTCCGTGCTGCCGTATTGGGCGGCCGACTGAATGTGCCCGCAGAACTCGCGCGAGCGGCCTAACTGAACATGATTGTCATACTGTCAAACGTAAGCGTCAGCTGACTCCCGCCTTGTAGGGTTTTGTACACTCTGCCTCTGATCTTCTGCTTATTGGCGGAGGGTTTGCGTTGGTGGATGGTGTTGAAGTTGAGACTATACTCCGGAGGGCTCCGGAGTTGGGTTACGAGGTTCTCCCTGGTGTTTCGAAGCGTCGTATCCATCCGGTGGATGACGCGGGCCTTACTTTTTCAGATGTCGTCGTTCTCTGATGATATCCTCCAGGTTTTCGACGCCAAAGTCGGAGAAGGCTGCGGCGGCTTCGCCATCTGGTCCATAAACCCAGATCAGCCCGTCTTCCGGTTCCATTTCTTCGATGATTTCGTTTAGCCAGTCCTCGTCCTCACCGATCTCTTGGGCGACGAGAGCAATGGTCTTGATTGCGTAAATCTTGTTCAGCTGCGTGGTCATGCCGCGCAAGGCACCGTTGCAGCCGGACGGGCGGTCCAATTCCACGGCATCAATTCATCGAGCCTGTGTGCTGGATGATTGGCGATGCGGTCGAGGACATCGGCGAGCCATGCCTGCGGGTCGATGCCGTTCATTTTTGCCGTTGTGATCAGGCTGTACACCATCGCGGCGCGCTGACCGCCGCGGTCAGAGCCGGCGAACAGCCAGTTACGGCGCCCCAGGGCCAGGCTTCGAATGGCCCGCTCCGCCGCATTGTTTGACACGCAAATCCGCCCGTCGCTCAGGAACCGCGAGAAAGACGCCCAGCGCGCGAGCATGTAATCCATGGCCTTGGCGACATCGTTATGGCGCGAGAGTTTTGCGCGCTCGGTGCGCATCCATATCTCGAGATCGGCGACCAGCGGGGCGCTGTGCTCCTGGCGTACGGCCAGCCGTTCGGCGGCGGGCTTGCCATTGATCGCGCGCTCGATCTCGAAGATCGCGTCGATCCGCTGCACCGCGGCCAACGCCATCGGCGCGACGAAGGCGGGTGTGCGGCCCTGCGCCTTGCGCTTGGCGTTGCGGGCGATATCGGCCAGCTCGAAGAATTTCCGCCGCCCATGGGCCTTATGTGGAGCTCCACATAAGGCGCACGCGCGCCGCAAACTCTTCGACGAATTCGAGCGCACCAAATCCCCCATCGCTCAAGAAGCACTGCGCCGGATTGGCGAACTCTATGCCATCGAGGCCCAGATCAATGGCGAGAACACCGAACGCCGGGCTGCGATTCGTCAGGAACAAGCCGGCCCACTGCTGGCCGAGCTCAAACGCTACCTCCAGGAACAGCGCCGGCGCCTCTCCGCCAAGACCAATCTCGCCAAGGCTATCAACTATGCGCTCGGCCGCTGGGAAGATTTGATCCTCTACACCACAGACGGCCGCATAGGCATCGACAACAACCCCGCTGAACGCGCCCTGCGCGGCATCGCCATCACCCGCAAAAACTATCTGTTCCTTGGCGCCGAAGCTGGCGGCGATCGCGCCGCCATCATCTATACCATGCTGGAAACCGCCAAGCTCAACGGGCTCGACCCGGAAGCCTACCTAACCAATATCATCGACCGCATGGCAAAAGGACATCCAGCAAGCAGGCTCAAAGAACTGCTCCCGTGGAACTGGACGCGGGAGGAAAACACCCCAAATCAAACAGCCGCGGTACTCAGCTGACGCTTACTGTCAAACAACAGATCATGCGGAGCAGCCTCCGAGCTGCTGAAAATCTTATTCATGGCCTGCCGTCTGCATGGGTAGTCCGACGTAATTTTCAGCCAGCGTTCTTTGCGCGGCTTCCGAGTTCCTAATGTAGTCTAGCTCCGCCATCTGCAGCCTGCGGGCAAAGCCGTCCATGTCGGGGAAGCGGTGGGTGATCGACGTGAACCACCAGGAGAAACGCTCGGCCTTCCAAATGCGCGCTAACGCGCGCGCGGAATAGCCGTCGATACCCACCGTGGAGCCAGAACGGTAGTAGTGGACCAGCGCCTCGGTGAGCATCATCACATCCGAGACCGCTAAATTCATTCCCTTGGCGCCAGTCGGTGGCACGATATGAGCCGCGTCACCGGCCAAAAACAAACAACCCCATCGCATCGGTTCGGATACGAAGGACCTTAGTGGTGCAATCGACTTTTCGAAGGAAGGGCCGCGCACCACTTTGGCAGTGACTGCGGGGCCCAATCTGATACAGACCTCGTCCCAAAACCGGTCGTCGGGCCAATCTTCGATTTTTTCGTCCAGCGAACATTGGATATAATAGCGGCTCCGCGTGGGCGAGCGCATCGACGCGAGTGCGAAACCGCGGGCATGATTCGCGTAAACCAGTTCCTGCTCCGCAGGAGGGACGTCCGCCAGAATGCCGAGCCATCCGAACGGATAGACACGTTCAAAATTGCGCAACACGTTCGCGGGAATGCTGGCGCGGCTGACGCCGTGATACCCGTCACACCCGGCGATATAATCGCACGCCAGCCGCTGTTCGGCACCGCCAGCTGTCCAGGTCACGTAAGGCGCGCTGCTACTGACGTCGTGCAGTATGACGTCCTTTACATTCCAGACGATGGAAATGCTGCGCTGCGACGAAGCAGCAAACAGATCCTTCATCACCTCTTGCTGGCCGTAGACCGTAACCGATGCGCCGCCGGTGAGGCCCGCGATGTCAATGTGAAACAACTCGCCGTCCAGCGAGAGATTTGTTCCCGTATGGACCAGCCCTTCCTTATCCAGCCGTGCGGCTATATCGAGCTTGCGCATCAGGTCGACCGTAATCTGCTCCAGAACGCCTGCCCGGACGCGGCCTTCCACATAGGGGCGGTCATGCCTTTCGATAACAACAGCCTCAATCCCCTCGCGGCGCAGCAGATGCGCGAGGAACATGCCAGCCGGGCCTGCCCCAATGATTGCTACCTGTGTGCGCATGGATAATCTCCCTCCTCGCCCTTCTCGGGGCCATCTTATGCGGCAATAAAGATGAGGCGTTTAAGGAGGGTTGCCTATGTCCAGGTGAACGTATTACTTGGATAATTCAACGGATCTATTATTTGTCACGCGATGATACGGACAACTTCGATACCGAGCTTCTACTTATACGGAGAGCCCCACAGGGTTGCGGCCGAGGGATTTGTGCATGTTGAGATGCTCGACGATCGCTCGCGCCCGAGCGAGTGGAGCATCAGTGCCCATTCGCACAGGGAGCTGAATCACATATTTTTCATCGCTGAGGGGGGCGGCGTCATGCGGGTGGAAGAGCACGACATTAGATTTTCTGCGCCTAGCTTTCTCGTTATTCCGTCTGCCGTTGTGCATGGATTTCAATGGCAGACGGAATCGTCGGGCTCCGTCGTAACGCTGGCCAACAGCTATCTTGCCGAGTTGAGCCGGAGGGATTCGGATGTCGAGGTGCTATTCCGACTGCCAACCTCATTACTGCTCACGATCGCGGAGGCTTCTTTCGTCCAAGCCCGGCTTGTGGAACTCACGCGGGAGTTTGGTTGGGCCGCAATTGGCCATCGCACCGCGGTGGATGCTGCTCTCCTACCGATCATCGTGCTAGCCTTAAGGACTGCCAGGTCGCGGCGTACCGAAGGCAAACATGAGTTGGGCCATTACGCTGGTATCGTCGCGCGTTTTAGAGAAAGGGTGGATGCACGCTTTCGTTTTAGGGAGGACATCAGCCGGTATGCCAAAGCGCTGGGTGTCAGCAACACAACGTTGCGCGCCGCATGTTCGCGGATCGCCGGTATCCCGCCGGCCCAAATTCTTGACGAAAGAACGTTGCTTGAGGCAAGGCGTGCCCTTCTGTATTCGGAGTTTTCCGTTGCCGAAGTCGCCTATTCCCTTGGCTTCGGTGATGCGGCTTATTTCTCAAGGTTTTTTTCGCGGCGCGTGGGCATGCCGCCTAAGATATTTCGAGAAAATAAGAAGTGACAGCACGACTGTGCATGCGAGCGACTTCAAGCTGGAAAATTCATCCACGCGGACATACTGGCTTCAGCACCCAGCTTACCCAAACCAGTGGATACGATCAACACGGTACTGTTGACCGGTTCCATGGGCTTCCTCGGCCGGTTCCAGGCTCTGGCCTGGCTGGAGTGCCTGGCGGCAACCGGCGGCAGGCTGATCCTAATCGCCCGCGGCGCCAATACTGAACAGGCGCGCCTGCGCGTCGAAGAAGGCCCGCAAAGAGACGCAGCCCTTCTGGCACACTTCCGGAAACTGGCCGACGGTCACCTTGAAGTCGTGCGGGTGATCTCGGCCTGCCCAATCTGGGCCTCGATGTGGCGAACCGGGCGCGCCTTGCAAGAAGCGTCGATCTCATTGTTCACACCGCCGCGCATGTGAACCATGTGCTGCCGTACACCCAGCTCTTCACTGCCAATGTGGCGGGCACGGCGGAACTGATCCGCCTGGCGTTGACGAGTCGGCTAAAGCATTTCAATTACGTCTCCACCCTGGGCGTGATGGCCCTGGCCGGGGCACCGTGGCAGAGGATTGCGACATCCGGACAGCAGTCCTCTCGGGCGAAATCAACGATGGCTATGCCAATGGCTATAACCTCAGAAAATGGGCGGGCGAGGTGCTCCTGCACGAGGCGCATGATCTATGCGCTTTGCCGGTCAGCGTGTTCCGCCCGGGCATGATTCTCGCTCATAGTCACTATGCCGAACAACTCAACGTGCCCGACATGTTCACTCGCTTGCTCTACAGTCTCGCGGTGACGGGGGTTGCACCCGCGACCTTCTACGCCGAGGATCTGTCGGCCGGCCAGCCAGTCTCCCGCTATGAAGGCATCGCCATCGATTTCCTTGCGGAGTCAATCACCGCCATCGGCCTCGCCAATAAATCGGGTTTCCACTCCTATAATCTCGCCAACCCGCATGATGACGGCGTCTCACTCGATAGTTTCGTCGCCTGGATGATCGAAGCCACCTGCAGCGGAGCGAGTTGCGGCGGCAGTTTTGTCTGGCCGCTCGTGCCGCGAGGTATGGGCCGAAGCAGGAGATAACGATGACAGCTGGTCTGAGCCGCCCGTACTCAAGGAAAAATTAGGCCGAAGTGAGTAGCTCAAACGGAACTTCAATCGGCGGCGATAACCGCTATCGCACGCCGTTTGACAGCGGATTTGACGACTTTCTAGACTAGCCGCTTGAAGACGTTACAAAACGACTTCATTGGGCTCGCATCTTCGGTCTTGAAACGGCGAGCCCTCGACGATCAGCTGAGTTATCAGTCCCCAGGGAGCAATAGTGTCCACAGGATTTGGCTCAGGAAATCATAGCTCTCCGGGCTCAACTTTGTCCTAAGATGCTACTCATAACCGTGAACCAGTTCGTCCGCCTGCTGTAGGAGATTAATTCCTTTATCCGTTATATATAGAAGGTTGCTGCGACGATCTCTCTCCTGCGGAACACGTTTGAGCAGCCCGCGCATTTCCAGAGAATCGAGCAATGGCACGACGCCGGATTGCACACCGCCACGCTCCCGAGACAAAGCCTGCTGGGGCAAGCCCGGATTGTCGCCAACCATTGCCAAGGTCGTATATTGTGACGGACTTAGGTCCAACTCTGCCAAAATCAACGTCACGTCACTGGTACTCAATTGCGCGGAGCGGTGCAGCAAAAAGCCAACCTGCTGTCCGAGGCAGCCGATTCGAAACGAAACAGCCTCGTTTGCGCTCACCAGTGACCGGCCAATGCTTCCCTCCCCGTCGTCATTGGCAAGGGTAATACCCGCCTTTCTCCGCCCTGCTGCCGCCTTCTTCTGCTCTGCCGCCAACGTCACTCCTCCTTCGCAATATATTATCGCTTGAATCGCTCAGTAAATGAATATATTTGCCCCTAGTAAAATATAACAGCCGTTAAAAATGGGGGAAACTCATGCATCGTCTTCGTCAATTGGCCACTGCGTTGCAGGTCAGGATGGTGATATCCGGGGTTGCCGCTCTGCTCCTGGCCTTTGCTCCAAGGGCTGGTACTGCCCAGCAAGTCTCGCAATTCACAAGCAATACAGTCTTCGGCGACAGCTATGCCGACATCACACTGCTGGGCATGGCTCCCAATTGTCCGGCCGAGTATCCGGACTGCCGCTTCAGCAATGGAACCAACTTCGTCGACGCGTTGAACGCGACCTTCCATCTCCAAGGAAACAACTATGCTTTTGGTGGCGCTCAGACGGGCACAGGGAATCTCTTTCAAGCCGGTGCGCCCGGCTTTACCCAGCAAGTGAACGCGTTCGTGTCGGCAGGCGGGAAGTTCGGACCACGCGATCTCCTGACATTGTCGATCGGTGGTAACGACCAGTCGAGCCTTCAGATCACCGATACACCGGCGCAGGTTCAGGCGGAGGCCATGGCTTCGGCGAACACTGCCGTTAACAATCTACAAAGGCTGATCAATGCTGGGGCTCGCAATATTATCTGGAATGCGCCAGGCAATAGCACATTCATGCCCAATGGTTTTAGTCCCGGCATTACGGATGCGCAGTATACACTGTGGACCCAGACATTTTTCCAGCAGACGCAGCAGTTGCTGGCGCCGCAGGCACGGGCTGGTGTACGCATCTTCTTGTTCGATTTCGCTTGGCTGCAGACAAGCGTCGCCGCTGATCCAGGCCGTTACGGCTTCGTCGATACAGGCGAATGCTTTTACCTATTCGACCTTGCGAGCGCTCCAGCCTGTGTTGCGCAAAGCACCGCTGTCCAAGACAGTCATTTCTACTGGGATGGCATTCATTTGACGACCCCGGGCTACGACTTGCTGGCAAGCTACATGACCAATCAGGTCAATGCGCCGCTTACCGTCGCGCCACAGGGTCAGTTGGTCTTGGCGGCAGCGGAGACATTTACCGATGGCATCTTCGGTCGACTGACTGCCGAACGGGGAAGCGCACGTCTGTCGGTACAAGAAGATACAACGGCGGATCAGAGTCAAACGGAGCAGAAGTGGATCATTTTTGGCAATGCAAGCCATAATTTTGGCGCAGGTAGCGCACAGGACTTTTCTTCGGCCTATAATAATGACGCCAACGGCGGTTATATAGGGCTCGAACACATAGTTAATCCACAGATTCACGTCGGCTTTCAGTTCGGTTATACCCGTCCCCGGGCGAATCTTGCTGTCCAGGATGCCCGTTATAGCGCGAATTCATACCAATTCGCGGGCTACGCCTCTTATACTGGGCCAGCATGGTTTGCCGACGGAATCCTTGGCTATGGACACCAGACTCTGAGCCTGGAAAGGCAAGGCGTGATCAGCGAGATTCAGGGGGACACTCATGCCGATAATTTAACCGCTGCGGGCCGAGGGGGCTATCTGACAAATGTTGCCGGGCCAATCCTTGTTGGTCCGATCGCAGCATTGACGCTGACGATGGCGGATATCGCACAGTACACGGAATCTGGCGACTACCTTATTACCAACCACGTTGCCGGCCAAAACCTGCGCTCCGTGAACGGCGAAGCCGGTTTTGAAATTCTCACGCCGATCAAAACATCTATCGGCGCAATGTCTCCGTACCTAGACGTAACCGCGGTTCATGAGTGGGGGCAACCTGATCGTACGATCGTCACCACGCAGACCTCGACCCCGTTACTGCCTGTCATTACGACAGCGGGCATACCAAACAGCACATACGGAAAAGTGGCAACCGGATTGGCGGTATCGCTCTCCCCGCGCGTCACAGCTACGATTGATGCAGTTGATACCTTCCCGGGGCGTGATTCCGAAAACTTCTCCGTCAATGCCGGATTGGCGGCGGCATTTTGACTTCGCGAGCGTTACCCAAGCCGCTCGCCATCGGCAAGCAAAGCACCAAAAACTTGCTATAATTCCAGGAGCTGATGTTAGTCCGGATTATTACGAGTCAGCCGCGACGCATCTAGGCTCATAACCAAGCAGCCAAGTACGCTATCTCAAGCGCCCCGTTGGCGTGGCTGCGTTTCGAACCCGCCACCGAACCGCCGGAACTCCGGCTGAAGCTATGGCCCAGTGCACAAGAGCATCGCCTCGCCATTGAGCAGCCTCATGGCAATGGGGTCGGGGTGGTTTGACCTATCCACGTGATCATTGGATCGCCCTTGGCGCGCCCCTCATGCAGCCGCCCGTGAGTGCGAGCTCGGCCCTGGGGGATACGACCATCGCCCCGGCCGGCCGGGGCAGTGATTTGTCCCGAATCGCCTTCGCCATCAACACCAGACCGAGGCCACCACCCGCAGAATCACCGTCCAGTACAATGTTCGTAAAGGTTCCCCTTGCCTTGGCAGAAGACCAGCGTACCCGCCGCAATTCGGGGAAGAAAACTTACCTTTTGCGCTTGCGTCCCAAAACGCATGATCGCCCGCCCAGCCCAATTCACGCTCATATATTGGTAGCTGCGCGGCTCACCGGAGCGGATCATCTCCTCATTCAGGATCCAATGGTGCCAGGCGTCAGCATCGTTTCCGCCATATTCCGCGGGCCAATGAGGAATGAGCAAGCGCTCCTTAGCTAGCGCCAGGCAAAAGGTTCGCGAGAAGGCAACAGTATAATCGGACCCAACGTCCAGGCCATTTGTCAATGTCTCCCAATCGGTAGGAAGATGCTTATCAATGAAGCTTCTAACCCGTTGCCGGAACTCGCATTGCTCATTCGTCCAATTGAAATCCATACTTTAAGCTCTTTTTATCCAGACCTGCCCAGCGCCGACGACCGGCATCGCCGGCGCCAGCCCAGAATGTGCTCCCGCCATTAACCCTCCGGCGTTCGCAGGTACGAATAGGCGCTCTGCCGAAAAGCCCCAGCTCAGCGGGTGTACAGCTACCGTATCACCGCTTAATGAGACTGAAGTTTCGGCACGAAGCCGCAAAACTGTCTACAACGCTATTAAATAGGGCCAAGTCACATAGCATCGGAGACTTGCCGTGGCCGGGTTCTAACTCCCCGCTATTTGCCCACCCAATTGAAAGTCGACAGCGCCTGACACCAGCGAGCGACGAAGTGCTGCCAGTAAACATCTTCGGCGCATACATGGGGCCTGCCCACAGCTTGACAGGCCCCATGTCCAACGGATTTTTTTTGCGAAAGCAATAAAACCCTTATTGGATAAGCGCGACGGGATATCCCGTAACGGTTATAGGATTAGAAGCTGGCACTCGCTGCCATTACTTGGGGCTCAAAGAAGGTGTCATCCTGCGGGAGCAGAAATTCGGCAGCATTATTTGGTGGATAATTATTGTTGCCATTATAGGTATAGTTTCCAGTCAATAGACTAAATGTCGATGTACCCATCAAGACCGTACCCGGCATTGATGGAATACATTCAAGAAAATTGGCATAGGCTTTCACCATGTCGCCCTGGGCGTCGTACCCCTCACCCAACATGATAAACCAAGTATCCTCGTCGATATAAAAGCGCCGGCGCTTATTCGTATTGCTCTGGCCCGGATGCAGATTAGCTTCTAAAACCCAGACACGATGTTTTTCAAAGCGCAGGAACTCCGGATTCGGGAAGTGCGCCCCAAGTATTTCCGGAACAGTATGAAAGAGCATTTTGTTGCAGTTATAGGGAACCAGCATCTCCTGTTTCCCTACATAGGTCCAGTCATATTGCGATGGATTACCTAAGAAGCCGGTGCTCTCGTCAAGGTTTGCGATACCATTGGAGGAGGGGTTCGGCGCATCAAATGCCTCATTTGGTGTTTTGCGCACCCGGCCCTGGCCATTTATCAATGCCCAAGTTATATCGGGATTCTTGTTAACATTGGTGGTATGCCAAATCAGAGCCTCCTGGCCAACAACTGAACCCGGCGCTTGATAGTAGTAATGCCCTTTACTGTAATATCCTTCGAACGTCGCCAGCGAACCGTTCGGGTCGTAATACGGATAGATTGTACGACTCAGCGTGCCGGCTACAAGAATCAACTCGCCGCTGATCAAAACAACGCCTGGATTGAACAATGTCATAGTTGAATAACCCCCCCAGGAAGTGAGATGGTTCCAGATCAGTTGTGCACCACCGACAAGCGGATCAGAAGTGTCGACGATCGGGAAGGGGATACCACCATAAGCTCCGGTGAAGCCAAAACGCCCTCCACGGGGGTCGAGCTGCGCGTTCACGGCATTCTTCGCGGTATTATCATATACATATTGCGGCGCGGCGGCGGTGCGGTGGGTCGGGTATACCTTAATTTTGACGCCAAACTTCGTCATTTGTAGCTGCAAGCCCTCGCTCAGCAAATGCTGATACTGAGTCATGTTGCTTGCATCGACCGTATAGAGGGGTGCTTCGTCCTCGAAGAGAGGCACAGCCACCGGCGTGGTAACGGGCAATGGCGACGAAACCAACCCTCCCGTCCATGCTGGGATAGAGCCGTCCGCATTTCCAGCGCGTTCGGCGCCAAACGGCGTCAGCGTGGTGGTGAGCAGAGTCGGGTCGAGCGCTGCCGACTGCGCCTGTGCCCGGCGCAGTGTGGCAGCGGTTGCGAGGCTTGTACCCGCGAGAAGGCCAAAGTCGCGTCGTTTCATTGTTTCGTTTCCTTAATCGGATTCTTACTTAACTTGTGATGCTGGCCCGGCACTTAGAACGTGTGCTGCAGGTTCAAGGAGAGATAGCTACGGTCCACAGGCAGTACCGCGGTTTGGGGGGCCAGCGGGTTCGTGCCAGGCCTGCCAAAATAACCGACATAGTTGAGTGAGGCACTCCAATTCTCACGATAGGTTGCAACAATACTCATCGTGTATGAACCCGTGCCATGGTTCATCGCCACCTGCGCCTGCGAGTTGCCGGCAAAATTATAGCTCAACGAAACCGGGAATTGCAGTTCGAGATTTGGCAGCACTTCAAAATACGACGGTTCAATCTCAACATTGAAACTAGCCGCCTGCGAACTACGGCCTGGCGCCAGCTGGGCCTTATTCGCCGTTACACGAATCACGTTCTCCCACTCAACTTCACCCAGCAGCGTGATACCACCCGGAACGTATTTCAGCGACGGCGAGCCGTAGATGAAGTTGGCGAGCCCTGTCACCACATTGCCGACTGGATAATACGGGTCGGAATTGGCATTGCCAAAATAGCTGGTGTTGATCTGGGGCGGGGCGGTGCCGACCAGCGGGTCATGCGTACGCAAGCTCAGCTCGCCGGCGATATTTGTGGCACCGACCGTGGTCGACACGCTGGCACCGTATAGCCAGATGTCACGTGGGTAAATCACAGTATAAGTGCCGCCCACACCAGATGGCCCCACTGTGATGTTGGTTGCCAACCCCGGCGTCTTCGCATCATAACGTAACGTGTACAGACCGACGTCGTAATTACCGTACTGCGCCTGCACCGAGAGCCCGAACTGGCCATTCTGCGATTCAGGCGCCAGATCTTTTGTCCGGTTCAAATACAGGCCGGGCCCAAGGATCAGACGATAGCCACCAGGCCCCGTAACGTCGGATTCACTGAAATACGAACCGACACCCTGAAAGGTATCAGGCTCCCATTGGTATTGATAATAGCCTTGGAAAGTGTAGGTCGAATTCGGCTGATAGGTCGCCACGATCTGTCCTACCGGCAGGAAAATCTGTTGAGCTTCCGGATTTACAAGGTTCTGCGCCTGAATCGTGTCAATCGGCGCCTGGCCTCCAGAGATACCATCACCGGAAAACAGACTTTGACCCCAAAACAATGTTTGCTGGCCGGCTTTTAAGATAAACTCTTGGCCACCGTCGAATTTCCAACTGTCGTACATAAAGGCATCGAGCATACGCCCGTTCATGCCGTTTGAGTTGCGTGTCTCGGAAGCAAAATCCGTATTCTTGGCCACAATCGGGTTCACCGTATCGGCCTGGTTGTTCTGGTTGCCCTGCAGATACACGGTATTGATAAAATACTCGCCAGAGAAATGCATGCCGAACGTACCGTCTTTGATGTCCAGGACGGGCAGAACATCAAAAGTGTTGCCGACAATACCATGGCGCAGATTTGCATCGCCATCGTTGGCATTGGGGTTACTGGCGCCCGAGACCAAAATCGCCGAAGGCTGCCCCACACGGTATAGGCCAGTATATGAGGCGGTGATGTCGAGGCTGATTCTAAGATTATTGCCACTGGCAGCGCCATTATAAAGCTGTAACGCATGCGCCGCCGGCGTCATCGCCAACATCAGCCCGCCCGCCGCGGTTAAACCAAGCTCACGCCCGCATACTCGGCGCAAAGGAGAAATTTTGCGACCCTTGGCCCCGTGAGCGGCCCCTGTCTTCTTCTTGGACATTTAGTAGCCTCCAGTTATTTTTTATTTCCTCACCCAAGCGTCCCAGCCTTTGTTTCTTACGCACCGCGCCGGGAAGGTGATCTGCGAATTAGCTCTGTTGATCTGCCCCCCACCCCGAAACCCATCCCGATGATGAAATTCACCCCAGGAAATGGGAACGTTGTAGTAATCATAATTTTAGCCGCATTCCCACCACCGCCAACATCTCGCGAGTCAACGTTAGATGACTAAGATATTGGCGCCTCGCTCAGTCAAAGTTTCGACAAAAACCGCAGAGTTGTAGACAAATTCATTTCCGCAAATGAAAGTCCCGGTTTCAACTCACATTTAGTTTACAACCTACACCAAGGATCAGCATGGCAACGCAGTAGAACTCTGTGTCGTTCTACCGAGAACTTGCCAATTCGCGATGCAGTCGGTCGACTGACATTGCTATTTATTTCGATATTCATGCATATCGTTTCATCGGTATAGTACTGATTATTCCAAAATTTAAACCGATTTTGTAACCAGCCATGGCGAACCGATGAGCTTACCGGGACTCAGCTGTCGATGAGCTCAACTTCACTGCTCAATACCTGCTTTATCGGTTCGTTTGGGATATATCCATCCATCATCCGTGGTCATGTAGATGATAGTCACATACCGGACTCCTTCAGGTATGTGACTGCTGGCAAAGTGGAATCTTGGGAACGGTCAAGCCAATTCCAGAATGGATGGTGATCTTCGCGCGTGGCCCAAACTCAAAGTCCCGGATACGCGTCACCCACTCCCCCAGAATGGGCCAGAGCCGATTTTAGCCAGGAATGATCCATGCAACGAGGTGTGCCGTGACCGAAGGCCGAATTGCCACCGGCGTTGCGATCAATATCATACGGCCAGATAATCTAGATATTCGCTTTCATCGAAAGCGCTAAGTCTCTGCGGCGTGGTAATAAAGGTCACCGCCCCAGAAGCATGCTGTCAATTTCATAATCCTCCTTCACCTCACGCGTGTTCACACCGACAGGGAAGCGGCGGGTACACCCGCCGCTTCCCTACACAAGGCTCTTTCCGCCAACATGCGCACGCTGCTGGCCAGGTCAAATCGCACAAAACTGTATCGCGAGTATCGCCAAGCACTATAATGGCCCGCGGTTCTAACCTCCCAAGACACGTACCTACCGATCCCAGATCAAGCGAATTTGCTCAATAAGCATGGTGCGCTGCGCTGCATCCAGTCCAGTCAGGAAGCGGGCTTCGTGCGCGGCGATACGGGCACGGCAATCGCGAGCCAGCGCGGCACCGGCCGGGGTAAGCTTCAGCGCCTGAGCACGGCCATTACTGGCGATACGCCGGATCAACGAATTCTGCTCCAGTTGGGAGGCCAACGGCACCATATTTGCGCGCTGGATACCGAGCACTCGACCAATCTCGCTTTGCGTGATGCCTGGATTTGTCGCGATTACCAGCAGCACTGACATCTCGGTAACACGCAAGCCAATCTCTGCAAGACTCTCTGCGAGATCCGCAAGCATTGCAACCGAGGCCCGGCGTAGCTGATATCCCAACAGCCCATCCAATGGATTGACGGAAATACGGTCATCCAGCTCAGTCCGCGCCTGTAAAGCGACATTTTGTACCATGCGAATACTATACATGATCCTCTTGTCGCAGACAATGATATTATGTTATAAAACATATCATATAGATCCACCAAGGGATTTCGTGTCGGATATAGGCAAGCTCATCGATAGCGGTGCTGTCAGTTCCGCAATCGTTTGACCCAATGTTTATCGAAGGAGACGGCATGTCTGAAAACAACACGGCCACGTATACGGTCGAGAATCGCATCGCCTGGGTAAAATTCAACCGTCCCGAGAAGCGCAACTGCATGAGTCCGGCGCTAAACCAGCGTATGATGGAGATTCTCGACGAAGTGGAGCATCATCCGGATACCGGCGTGCTGGTCTTGAGCGGCGAGGGTACAGCTTGGTCAGCAGGCATGGATCTGAAGGAATATTTCCGTGAGACCGAAGCGAAAGGTCTGGGCGCAACACGTCAGGCTCAACGCGAGTCTTATGGTTGGTGGCGGAGGTTACGTTGGTTTCAAAAACCGACGATCGCTATGGTCAATGGCTGGTGCTTCGGCGGCGGCTATGGTCCACTTTTTGCCTGCGACCTCGCTTTTGCCGCCGAGGAGGCGCAATTCGGTCTCTCGGAGATCAACTGGGGCATCCTGCCTGGCGGTGGTGCCACGAAGGTGGCCGTGGAATTGCTCGGTTTCCGCAACGCCATGTACCACGCCATGATGGGTGAAAATATCGACGGCAAGAAGGCCGCCGACTGGGGGCTAGTGAATGAAGCGGTGCCTCTCGCACAGCTTCAAGTCCGTGTGACCGAGGTCGCCGATGTACTACTCAAGAAAAACCCAGTGGCGCTGAAGGCAGCCAAGGACGCTATCCGCCGTGTCGGCGAGATGACGTACGATAATGCCGAGGACTATTTAATTCGTGCCCAGGAGGCCGCCAATTTCTTCGATAATGACGGGCGCAAGGACGGTATCCGGCAATTTCTCGACGACAAGAGTTATAAACCGGGCCTTGGTGCATACAAAGTGCAGAGCTGAGTCACGGGCTCAAACAAAGGACTGGGGAGATGGTATCAATCGTCGATGATCCCGGCCTGCAGGCCCGTTTACAGCCAGATGCGCCGGCAGTGCTGGACATCGCCTCGAATCGAAACTGGACCTATGCGGCCTGGGATAAGGCAATCGCTCGTACGGCTGCCGTGCTGGTTCAGAACTATGACATTGAAGTGGGGCAGCGCGTAGCAGCGCTGGCGCGCAATTGCGCCGAGTTGGTCCTGCTGCATCTGGCTTGTGCACGCATTGGTTCCATATTCGTGCCGCTGAACTGGCGCCTTACGCCGGCAGAACTTTTTCCTTTGCTGGAAAATGCCGGGCCCTCGTTGCTTGTCGGGGACGTCAGCTTCCTCGCACCGGTACAAGCAAGTTGGCCGACCGTGGACATCTCCACTCTGCGCCATACCATTGAAACTGCCACACCACTGGCCAGCCGACCCTTCGATCGCAATCGTCCTAGTCTTATTCTCTACACTTCCGGCACCTCCGGCCGGCCGAAAGGCGTACTGCTAAGCGAGCGTAACATCGGCCAAACCGCAATCAATTTCGGCATGCTCGCGCGCACGACCCCTGGGAGTGTCGTGCTGGCCGAAACGCCGATGTTCCATATCATCGGTATCGTTACCAATCTACGTCCGCCCTTCATGCATGGCGGCACGATTCTGATTTCGGATGGGTTCGACCCCGCCCGTACCCTTGCCCGGCTTTCCGATCCCGGCCTCGGCGTGACGCATTATTTCTGTGTACCGCAAATGGCGAAAATGCTCCGTGAATCTCCCGACTTTGACCCGGTGAAGCTGCGCCCCCTCACCGCTATATTCTCCGGCGGTGCCCCTCATGCTGCCGAGGATATCCGCTTGTGGCTGCGCGATGGCATCGCGATCGCCGATGGCTTCGGTATGAGCGAGGTTGGTACAATCTCCTGCATGCCGCCATACATTCCGTTGATCGACACCAAAGCCGGCGCCACCGGCATCGTCCCCCCTTCCATCAGCCTTCGTATCGTGGACGCAAACGAGCATGACCTGCCGTCGGGTGTACCGGGCGAACTGCTGCTCAAGGGCGACAACGTCTTTTCCTCCTACTGGAACGCACCCGAGGAAACCAGGAAAGCTTTCACAGAAGATGGCTGGTTCCGCACCGGTGACATCGCCCGCCAAGACGAAGATGGTTTTCTATTTCTGATTGACCGTAAGAAGGATATGTTCATTTCCGGCGGTGAGAATGTCTATCCTGTCGAGATCGAAGCCGTACTGGCGGCTTTGCCCGGTATTCGCGAGGCCGCCGTGCTAGGGGTACCGGATACGCGCTGGGGTGAGGTCGGTCATCTTGCTGTTGTCATCGCCAAAGGGGGACCAGACGAGGCGGGCATCCTAGCATTTCTCGATAGCCGGTTGGCCCGCTACAAAATTCCAAAATACATCAGTTTCGTCGAGACATTGCCACGCACCAGCACCGGAAAGATTCAGAAGATCATTTTGCGCCAGCAGTTGACCACCGCCGAACCGGCTGGCGCCAGAATCAAACAGATATAATCCGGAATCAAGCGTCTAGGACATGCTCCGGGAGGAGAAAACGATGGATACAGCAGCACAAACCTCGACCCTAGGCACAGCCTGGGAGGGGAAAATATTCAACGGCGTCTGGACGGATGCAGGAGCCACAGCAGATGTCATCGAACCTGCCACCGGCACAGTGCTAGCCCGTACTGGCATTGCCGGCCCCGCGGACATCGCCAGCGCGGCGCAAACCGCGGCGGCGGCGCAGCCGGGCTGGTATGCCATATCGGAGCAACAACGCGCAGCAATCTTGCTAAAGGCGGCCGATCTGTTCGAGGCAAATGCCGAAGAGCTGGCGCTATGGATCGCTCGCGAAACCGGCGGCATCATTCCCAAAGGCCTGCGTGAGGTGCACGCTGCGGTGGAAATCTGCCGCGGCGCGGCCGCCATGCTGCACGATATTCCGTCCCGTATCCTGGCCTCCGCACCGGAGCGCCTGTCCATCGCGCGGCGCGTACCGCTCGGCGTGGTCGGCGTCATCTCGCCTTTCAATTTTCCGCTTATTCTCGGCCTGCGTGCCGTCGCCCCAGCGCTCGCCATAGGCAATGCCGTGGTGTTGAAACCCGACCCGCAGACGCCCGTAACCGGCGGCGTTATCATTGCCCGCATCTTCGAACTTGCGGAACTGCCGAAAGGCGTGTTGCATATGTTGCCTGGCCGGGTGGACGTGGGTGAGGCCGTTTGTACCGACCCCAACATTCAGATGGTGGCCTTTACCGGCTCCACGACCGCCGGACGGCGTGTGGGCGAGCTGTGTGGCAAGAACCTCAAGAAAGTCTCCCTGGAACTAGGCGGCAAGAATTCCGTCATTGTGCTGGGAGATGCGGATATCGCTTCGGCAGCCTCCAATGTCGCTTTCGGGGCCTGGTTCCACCAGGGACAAATATGCATGGCATCTGGGCGCATCCTGGTCGAACGGTCGCTTGCGCCGGCGCTTACCGCCGCTTTGGTGGAGAAAGCCAACCGGTTACCTGTGGGCGATCCCACATCCGGCCAAGTGGCGCTTGGCCCCCTCATCAATGAACGCCAGCGCGACCGTGTGCATCGGCTGGTGACAGAGACAATAGCGGCAGGCGCCCGACTCGCCGCCGGGGGAACATTCGACAAGCTCTTCTACAAGCCGACCGTTCTGGAGGGAGTTCGCCCCGGCATGCCTTGCTTTGACGAAGAAATCTTTGGACCAGTCGTCAACATCATCCCTTTCGACACGACTGCGGAAGCCATCGCCCTGGCCAACGACACCGAATACGGCCTCTCCGCAGGCATCATCAGCCGGGATGTTGGCCGCGCCATGAATATCGGACGGCAACTGAAGACCGGACATGTGCATATCAATGACCAGAGTGTCGCCGACGACATCGTCAACCCGTTCGGCGGGCGCGGCGCCTCGGGCAACGGCACTGCCATCGGCGGCCCGGCAAGCTGGGAGGAGTTCTCCATGTGGCAATGGATGACCGTGCAGGCCGAAGCCCCCATGAAGCCGTTCTGACCCAAACAGAACGGCTGCATCGATCGTGAGGTAAGTCTTCCAACCCTCGTCGTATCCATAACGTTTAGCGAAAATACTTAGAGTATAAGCCACTTTTCTGAAAAGCCTGATATGTCGCCTGTACCCCGGCTAAAATAGTCGACAAACCGCTCGGTCGCTCGATTTGCGGGGAAAAGGATCGTTTTCTGCCGCGGCGCCGCTCTCACTTGGTTTTGTAGGAGACGATAAGCCGGTCTGCGGCTACCATGGCCTAACGCTGGCATGTAACGGCAAGGTGCACCTCATGACATGCCCGGAGCGCGTAGGTGGCTACCCTGCCTTTAAAATCTGCGCCGTAAAGGTGCGCACAGTTTCATCTGGGGTCAGGCAGGGTGACCACGGCAGGGCCGATCGCTCAAAATTCCAACATCTCGAATGGGCCAGTTCCTCCGACGGTTATTCCGTGAAGAGAAATGTCTCCAGGCTACTTAACTCTTCTTTCTTTAAAGCCTGGCCGAGATTCTGTTGGCATCGAGTTCAGACGGTGGACACCACTGTCAGCTTGATCATGGACAGCTGAGACGCAGAGTGGAAAATCTCCTGCCGCGCGGTCACCATCTCGGTGGCCGTGGAAGGCGGCTCACCAGTGCCAAGATTACGGGCAAAACGCGGATGCGCCCCGCTCGCCACAATCAACTGCAAGCGATGACCGGACGTAATACGGTAGGCCGTGGGCCAACATTCGATCGTGATCCGGCAAATGCCATCAGCATTAGCTGCCGGCACTCCCGGGCGAAGCCTGAGGTAGCCATCGGTAATGCGTAATGGCACGCCACGTCGGTCTACCGCGCAAAGACAGGCAAAAAAATCGGTATGTGCGCGGTCCGAGCGCACGACCAGTTCTACTGAGACCGGTCCGATTAGATCCATCGTCCCTTCAAGGGGCGTAGAGATGAAGGTGATCGTGTCCTGGCGCCTCGCCAGCAACGACATGTCGGACTGCCCCCTAGCGGGCAATAATTGTGGACCATGAATGGCCGGCGTGGGATCTGCCGGATCATAAATATAGCTGGTCATACCTTCCTTATCGGCAGGAGGCGACACACCGAGTCCACCACCACTCCGCAAATACATTGCTTCAACCCGAGCGCCAGGCGGCGGCCAGGACGGAAATTCGAGCCATTGTTTTGCCTGCTGCAGATAAAGCCGAACCTTATCCCGGTTAGGATAGGGCTGCTTCCCCTGGCGCAAGGCAGATAGGAAGCTAATCGCGTCCTTTAGACCGCCAATCATAACGCCTGGCGAGGCATGGGACCAGGGGCCAATGGTCAACCAGCTCGGCTTGCCAGCAGTCTGGCGCGCCGCGAAATCGCGCAATTGGAAGGGCAGAAAAATATCATTCCAACCTGCCACCATCGAAACCGGCGCATCAAGCAAGGGTACCGATGGTGAATAATCCATCGGCTCCCACCACGGGTCCTGCGGATCGGGATGGCTCGTCCAATCCCGCCACCAGCTCACATCCGTACCGAGAGCGGTATGATCCAAAGTCCCCACGGGCAAATGAGAATGAAGATCTACACGTTTTGACGCTTTGGCCGACGCCGTGATCTTGGCTCCCGCAGGCTGGGTAAGACGTTGCATTGATTTCGTCCATGCCAACGTACCGGCCTGGGTATAGCCGCCAAATCCCAGTAGTTCGTCGCGGAAGTTGGAGAGCGTCACGTTCATGGCAAGACCGTCCAATTTTTCCGGGACAATGCTGGCCATGGCCCATTGTACATTCCCAAGATAGCTGCCGCCGAATGTATAAAGTTTGCCCGCAAACCAGGGCTGCCTGCGGATCCAGTCCACCGTGTCGGCGCCATCATTCTTTTCCTGACGCATCGGATTGAATGTGCCGCCCGAACCGGCAGTACCTCTGACGCTCTGGACAATGAGCCGGAAACCTCGTTCGGCAAGCAATTTGGCCATCAATCCGAATACCGCGCCTCGCCCATAGGGGCTGCGCATCAACACCACCGGCGCATTGGAAACGCCAACCGGCGCGATATGATCGGCTAGCAGCACCACACCGTCGCGCATCGCCATCGGCATGGCATACTCGATCAACAACTGGCGGTGCATGCGCGGCGGCAAGCCTATCGCCTTACCGGTTAACCATCGCAGAACGCCGACATCCGCCATGGCTTTAAACTACCTGACAGTTCTTGAGATTGATCAATGATGATGTACTTTTGCCCACGATTTTTACTCCAGAAATCAACGACTCTCATTACCGCGAAGTGAACCGAGCCGGTGAGTATCGATATCCGTTCCGGCCGTTCTTCGAATATCAGGTTTAAACACTAGGATAGTCGGGACACAAGACACCGCTGGACATCTAAACCCGCGAACACGGCTCGTGTAACGAACGAGCCAATTTTCAGCAACCGTCTTCGTCACATGGTTTCGATCCTCGAGGTTTCATTTATTCATGCCAATGCTCTGAATGTACAATGACACCTCATTTATTGCGCGATAAAACAGATACGTTTCGCGACGTTCAACGCATGCATCAACGCCGCTCCCGTGGCAAAAATCAATGGTGGAAGCGTCAATAATTCTACCGCCCAGGCGGTGCCGGATCGTTCATTTTCATGGACCAGGGCCTGACACAACGTGCCGGAAAGTCCGCTCGTATAATGTGCCAAAGACACCAGTAGCTCTGCCGTAACGGGATTAGCCTTATGTGCCATGGCAGACGACCCGCCGGCGCCTTCCATCCGCACCGCGCCAATTTCGCTCTGCGCCATCAGCGCCGTATCGGCACCAAGCTTGCCGAGCGCCCCGGCAATCAGCCCGAGTGTCTGACCGAATTCGACGATATTATCACGCGCCGTATGCCAGCACGGGGCATCGCTCAGGCCAAGCCGTCGGGCTAGGTCTGCCGCTATCGCATCGCCCTTGCCGGCGAATTCCGCCCGTGTACCAACCGGACCGCCAAGCTGCACAGCCAACAGCCGAGGGCCGAGCGCCGCGAGCCGCGCCCGGTGCCGCAGCAAGGGCTGTTGCCAGTTCGTCAGTTTATCCGCGGCGGTAAACGGTAGGGCGGCCTGCATGCGTGTATGCGCCATCAATTTTATACTACCCTGCGCCACGCTCATCTCGTGCAGGACCGCGATCAAGGCGGCAAGACGTGCATCGAGCAATGCCAATACCGGCTTCAGCCGCAGCGTCAGCGCGCTATCCGCTACATCTTGGCTGGTCGCTCCAAAATGCAGATAGCGGCTATAGGGTTCCACAACCTTCTGGCGCAGCGCCGCAACAAAAGCGGGGCCAAGCACCCCATCCCTGATCAAACCTTCTGTCAGTGTTGCTATGTCCGGCACGAAAGCGGCACAGGCTGCATCAATCGCCACCGCCGCCGCCGCCGGGATCAACCCAGCTTCAGCCTCGGCCGCCGCCAGCGCCGTTTCAAACGCCAGCATGGCTTTGATTTCCGCTTCCGGCGCAAACCAGGCCTCGATCTCGGGATCGGCCACAAAAGCGGCGGTAAAGGGGGGGCTCACAGTTCAGATATCCAGGAAAACCGTCTCGTTGTCACCTTGCAAATGAATATCGAAACGATAACAGGGCACGTCACCCTGTTCCCCGCGAGCGGCGATGAGGGTGGCAACACGGTGCCGCAGCTCGATACGGGCGAGCAGCGGATCGGCCGCATTCGCGGGCTCCTCATCGCCAAAATATAGCCTGGTGTGCAGACCGACATTGATACCTCGCGCGACGATCCAGAAACTGACATGCGGCGCCATCATGCGACCATCGGCGAACGGCACTTGCCCCGGCTTAATTGTCTCGAAACGGTACAACCCGGTGGTCCCGTCCACGGGCTGGCGCATCCAGCCGTTGAAATATTCATCGGCGACACCGCGATGCTCACCATGGCCCGCATGGAGCCCATTGGCATCGGCCTGCCAGATCTCGATCAGCGCATCCCTAAGCGGTACCCCTGCCCCATCGAACACCTGGCCGGTGAGGATGATTCGCTCCCCCTGCGTTTTGGGCGACACAGGGAGCGACCCGAGATCGGACGGATAGACGGCGCCGATACCAGCAAAATTCGGCGTGGCACCGATATGCACGTAAGGACCGGCAGTCTGCGACGGGGTTTCCTTGAGTCTGGACAAAGGTTGCGCCATGGTCAGTTTCCTTCCATCCGGTTCTCGAACATGGTCGAGCGGCGGCCGCGCAGCACGATGTCGAATTTATACGCCAGCGCATCCATCGGCAGAGAAGCGGCGCGGTCGAGCGGCGCGATGAGCTGCTCCACCGCGGCACGGCGCGGAATGCCCCGCACGATCGGGCATTGCCAGATCATCGTGTCACCTTCGAAATACATCTGCGTGATCAGGCGTTGCGCGAAAGCATGGCCGAATACCGAGACATGAATATGTGCGGGGCGCCAGTCATTCACACCGTTAGGCCAGGGGTAGGGGCCGGGCTTGATGGTGCGGAACCAGTAGCTTCCCTGTTCATCGGTCAGGGTCCTGCCACAGCCGCCAAAATTCGGGTCCAGTGCTGCGAGATAGCTTTCCTTCTGGTGGCGGTAACGCCCCCCGGCATTGGCCTGCCAGAATTCCAGCAGCGTACCCGGCACGGGCCGCGCATCTTCATCCAGCACACGGCCATGCACGATGATGCGCGGTCCGACCGGATCGCCGCTGGTGGCAAAATTGCGGATCAGATCATTGTCCAAAGCACCAATCGCATCATGGCCAAACACCGGCGCGGTCATTTCGGAGAGCGTATTGCCGAGCGCGAGCAGCGCCTGCCTCGGCGAGCGTAACAAGGAGGTTTTGTAATCCGGCGTAAAGGCGGGCGGATGCCAGCTACGATCACGCTGATAGAATGCTCCTTCGTGGTTCGGTGCCGCGCTGTTACGCATGTTCATCCTCCTGGCCGCTCCCGGCTGTCTGCATGTCTTTATAGGTTTGCGCGGCAATCCTGAACGCATGGTTGGCGGCCGGCACGCCGGCATAAATAGCGACATGCAGCAGCGCTTCCCGCACATCCTCCATACTGGCGCCGGTATTGCCGGTCGCGCGCACATGCATCGCCACCTCATCATCATGCCCCAACGCCGCCAGCAATGCGATGGTGATCATCGAGCGTTCACGCAACGAAATCGCCGGGCGCGCCCAGACCGAACCCCAGGCGCCTTCGGTGATCAGGTTTTGAAAATCCGCTGTGAAAGGCGTCGTGCCGGCGATGGCCGCATCGACGTGTATCTCCCCCAGCACTTTCCGGCGCACCGCCATGCCTTGGGTAAATCTCGATGATGGATCAGACATGAACATGCTCCGTTAAATGCTGTCCGATCAGCGCCGCGAGAGACGCGGGCTGCTCGGCTGGCGGAATATGGCCGCAATGGGCAATCAGTTCGAAACGCGCGCCCGGAATCCGCGCGGCGGTAGCGCGCACCTGCGCGGGCGGGGTTGATTGATCACCATCGCTGGCCACAACAAGCGCCGGCGCGGTGATCGCGCCGACGCGCTCGGTCAGATCGGCATCGCGCAGAGCTGCGCACGCAGCGGCATAGCCGATGGCGGACGTGCCACACAGCATCGCGCGCCACCCGGCCAGCTCATATGCACGGCCGGCATGAAAGCCGGGCGTGAACCAGCGCTGCATCACCGCATCAGCAATGCTCTCAAGCCCCCCGCTCTCCACCGCCGCGATGCGCGCATTCCAGTCCTCCACCGTACCTATCCGCGCCGCCGTATCGGCCAGGACCAAAGCGCTGAGCCGCCCGGGTGCCTCCAGCGCCACCTGCTGCGCGATCAAGCCGCCGATGGACAATCCCACCAGCGCGAACTGGCCCAGTTGCAGATGATCGGCCAGCGCCAGCACGTCATCCGCCAGTCCCGCGATGCTATAAGGGCCGGGCGGCACCTCGCTCAGCCCATGCCCGCGCTTGTCGTAGAGCACGATGCGCCACTCTCCGTCGAGAATCCCGGCCAGCTCGTCCCATAGGCGGCAATCCGTGCCCAGCGCGTTGATGAAGATGACCGCCGGCCTATCCCGCTGGCCTGTCTCCCGCCAATGCATGCGCAGATTATTTAACTTCGTAAACGCCATGCTGCTTGCCCTCTCAAACCCGTTCCAGCGCCAGCGCCAGCCCCTGGCCGACACCAATGCACATAGTCACCAGTGCCCGCCTGCCCCCCCTCACCTCCAGCCCATGCACAGCGGTAAGCACCAGCCGTGCCCCCGAGGCACCAAGCGGGTGACCCAGCGCGATGGCACCGCCATGCGGGTTGAGATGCGCCGCCGCCGGATCGATACCCAGTTCGCGCGCCGAAGCAATAACCTGCGACGCAAACGCCTCGTTCAGCTCGACCAGATCGAAATCTCCAATGCCGAGTCCCAGCCGCGCCATTAGCTTCCGGCTGGCGGGCACGGGACCAATGCCCATCACATCCGGCGCCACCCCGGCCGAAGCCATGCCGAGAATGCGGGCGCGCGGTGTCAACCCATGCCGTGATGCTGCCGCTTCAGATGCGATAAACATCGCCGCCGCCCCGTCATTCACGCCCGCGGCATTCCCGGCCGTGACACTGCCATTTTCGCGCACCACGGGGTTGAGCCTGGCCAGGGCCTCCAGCGTCGTATCAGGGCGCGGATGCTCATCGGTACCGACAGTGATGCGCCCCTGTTTCCCCGGAACGGTTACCGGGATGATTTCCGCTTTGAAATAATATGATGCCTGCGCCGCTGCCGCGCGCTGCTGGCTACGCAGAGCGCATTCATCCTGATCCACGCGGCTCACCTGATAGCGCCGCGCCACATTTTCTCCGGTCTCGGGCATCGAGACCGTGCCATACAGCGCCTGCATTTTCGGATTGATCAGCCGCCAGCCAATGACCGTATCTTCCATCCGCATATCGCATGCGAAAGCTTTATCCGCCTTTGCCATAACGTATGGCGCACGGCTCATGCTCTCCACGCCGCCGGCAATGGCCAATTCGATCTCACCCGCCATGACGGCGCGCGCCGCCGTTCCCACCGCCTCGGCCCCGCTGGCGCACAACCGGTTCAGTGTCACACCCGGTACGCCCACCGGCAGCCCCGCGAGCAGTGCCGCCATACGTGCGACATTGCGATTATCCTCCCCCGCCTGGTTGGCGCAGCCCAGATAAACCTCCTCAATCACCGCCGGATCCAGAGCGGAGTTACGTGCCAGAAGTGCGGCGATCGGCAAGGCCGCCAGATCATCCGCACGCACAGAGGCCAGCCCGCCACCGAAGCGGCCGATCGGCGTACGGATGGCATCGCAAATGAAAGCCGCGCTCATCACACCCTACGTCTCCTCGCGCTGACGCACAGTGCGTTTCTCGATGCGTTTCTCATTGATCGTGCATTGCACGACACGGTTTACATAAATCCCCGGCGTGTGGATGCAATCCGGATCGAACGTCCCGGCAGGCACGATCTCCTCAACCTCGGCGACCGTGATTTTCGCTGCTGTCGCCATGTTCGGATTGAAATTACGCGCCGTCTTGCGGAACATCAGATTCCCCGCCGGGTCGCCGCGCCAAGCCTTTATCACGGCAAGATCGGCGCGCAGCCAGGTCTCGCGCACATAAAGCTGGCCCTCGAATTCCTCCACCGGCTTGCCCTCCGCCACTACGGTGCCCACACCGGTGCGGGTGTAAAAAGCCGGGATGCCGGCCCCACCCGCGCGAATGCGCTCAGCCAGCGTACCCTGCGGGCTCAGCTCCAGCTCCAACTCGCCCGCAAGGTAGAGCCGCTCGAATAATTTGTTTTCGCCAATGTACGAGGAGATCATTTTCCTGATCTGCCGCTTGTTCAGCAGCGTCCAAAGGCCAAAACCATCCGCGCCGCAATTATTGGAGATGACGGTCAGATCCTGCACTCCGGATTGCTCCAGGGCATGGATCAGACTCTCGGGATTGCCGGACAGCCCGAAACCGCCGGACATGATCGTCATTCCGTCAAATAACGTCCCCTCTAGCGCAGCCTCCGGGCTCGAAAAGATTTTCTGCATTTTTCCTCTTGCAAGCCTGCCCTAAAAGTCCGATTATCGGTCAAATAAGCTGTTTATCGGAGATGTTGCCCGAATGCTCGAGAAGGTCAAGGAAAATCTGTCTGGCGCCGATCCACGCTTCATGACATCGCTCGCGCGCGGGTTGGAGGTTCTCCGCACCTTTGAAAACCGAACCACGCTCACGGTCAGTCAAGCCGCGAAGATGGCTGGTTTGCCTCGGTCGGCCGTGGCGCGCTGTTTGTTTACCCTCGAGCAGCTCGGCTATGTCGCGGCAACGGGCACGACTTATAGCCTACGCCCGGCAATGCTGCCTCTGGCGCGAGCTTTTGCCGTCGGCAATCCCCTGGCACGCGATGGCCAACGCGTGGTCGATGCCGTGCGCGATCGGCTGGGTGAGTCCTGTTCGCTGGCCATGTTCGATTCACGCAGCGGACACAGTCAGGTCGTCTATGTCTGCCGTGCCGAAACCGCACGCATTATCTCAGTACCGCTCTTTTCCGGTAGCACGCTGCCAAGCTACAGCACCTCCAACGGCCGCGTGCTACTGTCCGGGCTCAACGATGTGGCGCTCAATGCCTTTCTGGCCATGGCCCCCTTCCCCGCCTACACATCCAAGACGCTGACCAGCGCGCACGCGCTGCGCGCCGAACTTGTCCGCATCCAGACGCAAGGCTGGGCCCTCACCGATGGCGAATTCGAAGCCGGACTTCGCTCAATCGCTGTGCCAGTGTGCGATGCCTCGGGCAGCGTGGCCGCCGCCATCAATCTTGCTACCCAATCCAACCAACGCCAGCTTGACTGGCTGACGAATACTGCCCTACCAGAGTTGCAGGCGGCAGCAGCACATCTGTCGAGAAGCTCATTTCGATAATCTTACATAACCAATATCTCGTCTGGCTCACTACCAGCAAATCCGACAAAAATTACGGAGAACCTAAACCTCCACCGCACAAATACCGTGCCACACACGACACGTAGGGGATGCGAATTATCCCCGCTTCCATCAACGAAGAGGCTCGTTACGTCGCCCGTGCCCTACGCAAAAAGACGAGCGGCTCACCCTACGACGTGAGGGTAAGAAGGTCGAGATGCTATTCGTCCATCTCAAGCAAATCCTTCGGCTCGATCGACCGCCATGACGTGGCCCATACGGCGCTCGCGATGAGTGTCACCTATCCTCCGCACCTCCAAGCGACAAAACACGACTGCGCTGGTATACTGGTTAGGCAAATATGACCGCGACACGATCGGCGCGATCATTGATGCCGGCATCGTCTGCCAGGTTAGTTTTTCATTGACGGCATGCCCTATGTTACGCCAATCAATCACTGGCGCATTGATGATTATGTCTATTGGCACGGCTCGTCGTATCCATCCGGTGAATCTTTCAATTACTCACAAATTGCGTGCCGATCATTACGCCGAGTTTGATATCCGTCAGCCGTGAGAGCCCCCGCCACATGACGGTGTTGCCGGGAGGAGGATCAGTCGCGCGCGCGAGATAGCCGCCAAGCTAGGCGATTTTGGACAGATATTGCCCGAGTGTCCTCCGGCGAGGTCGGATTTTATCTTTCACAAGGTGGTCCAGTAGGCCGATTTCTGTTTCGTCCAATGCGAGTGCCGGCGGCGCCTGCGGGGTAGAGCGGTTTAGCATTGTGATCCAGAAGATCCGCCAGCCGATGATGCAAAAGACCGCGATCAAATTTGTCAGCCGCTGCGCCGTCCGGAGTTTTGACTCCTCCGCTTTGCACCCGGATTTGAGGATTTAATGGAACACCTCAATTTTCCAGCGCATTGCATACCATTGGAGTTTTTCGATGGCATCCTTGCGGGGCTGCACAGGCAAATCCGTGATCAACTTCCAATGGATTTTCTTCCGATGCTTCGGGCTCCCGCGTTCCTCCGCGTGGATCACCGTTAACGATAATGCCGGGTACCCTATAACACGCCTCCCGATCACGTCGCGAAATCTCGTACTTCTGCAGTGCTTCGGAGAACTGACCCATGGCAATCGGAATGACCTTGCAGATCCCCCCACCTTTTCTTGGCTGGGGTCCCGCGCGGTTGTGTATTAAGTTCCTGTGCTGAAAGCCGGTCGCCCGGCCGCGAACAGTTTGAGAAGAATGATCGGCGTGACTCTCCTGGTAAGTTTTGCCATTTACATCTACACCTATGATGACGCCACGGCGCCGGAGACTGACAATTGATACGCCGGATTGCTCTGCTTTGTCTTCTCGTCTGTACCGCCTGCGGCATCGGGCAGACCGGCACGCCACCCAAAACCGCAGCCATGGCCACAACGTCGGCCCCTGATGTATGCCGCATCGGGCCGAATGACGGCCCGGTGCTGGCTGAACGCGGCATCGGCGGCACCGGCGTGCCGCTATTCACGTCCACGCCTGCTGCCGCGGCAACCCCGGCAGCATCGCCTGCCGGGCAGAACCGGGGTATTGGCGGCACGGGCATGGCACCGGCGAGCCCGAAAGCCGTCGCGGGGGATACTGGCATTGTCGGCCAAATCACCGGCTTTGCCTCGGTCTGTCTCAATGGTGTCGAGGTCGCCTATGACCCGGCAACCACCATCGACGTCGAGGGCCAGGGTGAAACGCCCGCGGCACTGCGGGCCGGTCAAATTGCCGCCATTACGGCCGGTACCGAGGCCGGCACGAAAGACGGTCTGCTCGCCGTCAAGGTGGCCATCCGTTACGAGGTGACAGGCCCCGTCACCGCCGTGGGCTCTGGCATGCTGACGGTTGCAGGTCAGCCGGTTACGCGCGATGCGGAGACACGCGGCTTACAGCCGATTTCCCCCGGCACCTGGGTGGCCGTGAGCGGGCATCGCAACAATGCCGGCATCATCGCCGCCACGCGCATCGACCACTGGCCCGCCGGCACCGTTATTGTGCACGGCAAGCTTGTGCGAAAGGGCCGCGACATCCGGATTGGCGGCTTGCACCTCAACCTGCCGCCAGATGCTTTCCCCGTGCGTAATGGCGAGGCCGTCACCGCGACCGGTACACTCAACGGCGTGACGCTCGACGCCAGTGCCGTTACGCCCGATGTGCTCTACAGCGATCCGCAGGCCTATTTCGGCCCCTCGGTCAAACGGATACTGATGCAATCCTATGTCTACACGCTGGGGAGCGCCGTGCACGTGGCCCTGGGTGGCAGTCTTGGCATATTGAAGGGAGTCACGCTCTATAATCGCCCTGGGCTGGCACTTTTGAAACTGGTGGAATTGCCCGGCACCTCGGTGCTGGTTGTCGGCCAGCTCTTCGGTATTGTCGATGGCGAATACAACCCCTTCACGCACCAGCCGGCGAATGTCCGGGAAAGCAGCGAACCGGCGCACTGAGAGCGCCCTTAAAAATGCCGGTTCAGGTAGGAAGACCAGGGCTCTGCCCTGGCCTTTCTTTCCTAAATCAGCATTTTCAGCGCCACCTATACAGCCGTCAGATAGGCTGTGAGTGTTTCGTCCGGCGGGCCGTCCGCCCTGATCTTGCCGGCGTCCATCCAGATGACGCGATTGCACCAGCGCCGAATGATGTCAGTATCGTGTGAGGAAAGAACGAGAATATCCGCGGTGCGTACCACGGTCTCCAAGCGTTGCTGCGCCTGACCCAAAAAGGCGGCGTCGCCGGCGAGGAGCCATTCATCCATCAGAAGAATCTGTGGTTTGACCGCGGTGGCAATGGCAAAACCGAGCCGCACGATCATTCCCGCGCTATAGGAACGTACGGGCAAGTCGAGAAATGGCCCAAGGTTGGTGAAGGCGGCGACATCTTCTTGCAGTTGTCTGATCTGTGCCTCCCGGCAGCCGTTGAATAAAGCGCGTAGACGGATGTTCTCCCGGCCCGTTAAATCCATATTCAGCCCTTGGCCGGGATCGAGCAGCGCCGTCACCTTCCCCGTTGTGGTCACGCGGCCGGCGGCAGGTTCGTAAATTCCAGCCATCAGGCGTAACAAAGTGGTTTTGCCGGCGCCATTCGCGCCCACAAGCCCAAGCCTGTCACCCGTATGAAGAGACAGAGATATATCCCGCAGCGCCTCGACGGAGAGCCGGCGCCGGCCCGGTTCACCGAACCTGCTTGCCGCGGTGGCGAGCACGGATTTTTTAAGGCTCCGGCTTTCGCCATGGTAAAGTGGGAAGGTAACGGCGACGGAATCCGCGGACAGTCCAACCATGACTACACCCAGTATGGAATGCGGCTGCGGGCACGCGCGAACACCACCCCAGCCAATAAGATCAAGCCTGCCGAATAGCCGCAGGCAACGAGCCAGGCGACCGGCTCCATTTGCGCGCCCAGAAGCGGTCCGCGCATGATTTCCAGCATGCTATAAAATGGGTTGAGCTGGACCAGGACGGTAGCGATACCGCGATGCATCAGCATGGCCGGATTCCAAATGACCGGTGTGAGATAAAACGCGATCTGCATGAGACTGGCGACGATCGGCGGTGTATCCCGGAACCGCGCACCGAGCATGCCAAGCAACAGGCTCAGAGCAAAACCATCCATGCACCACAACAAGGCTGCAGGGATGATCGTGACAGCGCTGGCCGCAGGCCATATCCGGAAGATCACCAGCACGCCAGCAATGACAATAAGGTTATGGGCGAATACCAAAATGTTCCGCATCACCACGCGCGCGGCGTGTAGCGAGTGCGGCATGCGCACCGCCCGGATCATCCCCTCGGCCTGGACGAGGCATGTCGAACCATCCGCTGTCACCGTGCTGATGAAGTTCCACAGGATCAACGAAACGGTCAGGAAGGGTAGATAGTGATCGATCCGCTGGTTGAACAGGCGCGCATACAGAAAACCGATGGCGGCGATCATGATTGTCGTTGAGAGGGTCAGCCAGAACGGGCCGAGCACTGAGCCGCGATAGCGCAATTTGATGTCGAACAGGCTCAGCGTCCAAATCAGCCTCCATAAGCGCAGGGAACTGCCGAGATCGGCGGCAGCAAGCGCGGCGGCATCGCCCCAGCGCTGTGCGCCGGAGACGTTGAGGACGGCGGGCGTCGGCGTCGGCACGGCCGCTGCAATGTCCTCATGGTGAGGGGCGATCATATTCATTGAGAGAGGAAAGCTTTGTCGATCAGCCAATACAAATTCCGTTCCTTTAGGTGCGGCACGTTCCCTTGCGAGGATGCGCCGGGTTCCGGACGTATTTATGTGTGAAAATTTTCCATGTCAAATATTTTGGTTTAAATAAGTTACTTGACGTGTGATATTTTCCCTCATATCAAAAATTGATGTGGGAATAATCCCCACCTGTGTATGGAGTTCCCATGCTGAACCAAGCCTCTTCCGGTAGACCGCAAATTCTTCATGCCTATAAAACCTACCATCCCGAGACTCAGGGCGGCATTCCGACTGCCATCGCAGCCTTGTGCGCGGCCTGCCCTGCCGTGGACTCCACAGTTTTGACCTGCGGCAGGGGGGGGGCAGAGGAGGTCGATGGCGCATGGGTGGTTCGTGCGCGCGCTTATGGCCAGCTCTTTTCTCTGCCTCTGTCGCCATCCTGGCCATTCCATTTTTGGCATGCGGCGCCGCAGGCAGATATTGTCGTCGTCCACGCGCCTTTTCCCATCGCCGATGCTGCTGTGGCTCTGCAATTTCCCGAACATGTCGGACTCGTCGTGCACTGGCATTCGGACATTGTCTCGCAACGTCGCCTGGGTGCTTTGCTCGCCCCATTTACCAAGATGCTGCTCGACCGCGCAGATGCGATTGTCGTTTCCAACCCGTCGCTGGTGCAGAGTGCCGCGCTGGCCGGCCATCGCGAAAAACTAACCATCATCCCGTTCGGCGTCGATGTCGCGAGCTGGGGTGCGCCACTAGATAATGAACAGACCGCAAAGCGGGCATTGCTGCGCGCCCGCTTTCCACGGTTGATTGCAGCCGTTGGCAGACTTGTGCCGTATAAAGGATTTTCCACGCTTATCGAAGCGATGCACGGAGTCGACGCCCAGTTGATGATCGTCGGAGAAGGGCCGCAACGTCCCAAGCTGGAGCAGAAAATTCTTGAATCAGGACTGTCGGGCCGGGTGGTGCTTTGCGGTAAGGTGCCATCTGCGGAGTTGCGAACGATCTTGCGTAGTGCCGATATATTTGCCCTGCCTTCTGTGCTGCCCAGCGAGACATTTGGTATTGCCCAGCTCGAAGCCATGGCCTGCGGTCTGCCGGTGGTGAATACCGATCTGCCGACAGGTGTGCCCTGGGTTGCGCGCCATCACAAGGAGGCGCTGACCGTACCGCCTGGCGATGCCCCGGCTCTTGGTATGACACTGAAACGATTACTGGACGAGCCAGCGCTGGCCCGGGAGCTGGGCGAGGCCGGCCGGCTTCGCGCCCGTACGGTCTTCTCACGTGCACAATTTACACAGCGGGTCCAAAATCTCTACGGCCGTATCCTGGTGGAACGCGGGGCCTTTCTGCCCTACGCCGCTCTTCCCAGTGCGCTAACGGAGGCTTGATGATGTGGCAAACTCCACTTTTGCTCCGTATCGCCCGGCGCGTTTATCATGCGTTACCATCGAGATTGCGCTACGGCCTCATCCCATTCGCAGGATTGATGTTGCAGCTGCTGGTCCGGCCCGAGAAAGCTGCGGCTTTGCCGGCGCCATCTGGTGAGGGCGTTACTGTTGCTGGTCTGTTCAGCAGCCCCACAGGCATTGGCGAAGGGGCGCGGCTTTGCGCAGATGCACTTGAACAGCTTGGTTTGCGTGTCGAACGGCTGGACCTGGCACCAGCCCTGGGACAGGACGTACCGGCGCTGCGGCGCCCGCCTGATCCGCCGTTGGCGCGGGGCCCGATCATCCTGCATCTGAATCCGCCATTATTCCGAAATGCACTTGCGATGATCAAGCATCGGCGGCGCCGCCGCATGGTCATCGGCTATTGGGCCTGGGAGTTGGAAAGCGTTCCCGACCATTGGCGCGATGCCACTTCCGGCGTGCAGGAAATCTGGACACCCAGCCGGTTTTCCGCGGCCGCGCTGCGGCGGACCGTGCAGGTGGCGGTACGTGTCGTGCCACATCCTGTCGTACCACGCCAGATCGCAGCGAATCGGACTCAGCTTGGGCTACCCGAAGATACCTGCATTTTTTTGTGCTTTGCGAATCTTCATTCCAATCTGGCCCGCAAAAATCCATTGGCGGCGCTGCAAGCCTATGCATGCGCGTTTCCAATCCAGCGCCTCGATGTTCTGCTCATGATCAAACTTGATGGTGAGGATGTGGCGCCGGCCATGGCCGCTGAACTGCGCCGCTTGGCCACCGTGTGCCCCTGCCCGGTACGTTTTGTTACGGGTACGCTGGAACAAGCGACGCGTGACACGCTGATCGCCAGTGCCGACGTGCTGGTCTCCTTGCATCGCAGCGAAGGATTCGGGCTGACCATGGCAGAGGCCATGGCACTTGGCGTGCCCGTCATTGCCACCGCCTGGTCCGGCAATCTGGATTTCACTTTGCCTGGGCAAGCAGCTTTGGTACCGGCGGCGCTGGTACCGGTAAGCGACCCGCAAGGTTTTTATGCACAGGATTTGCACTGGGCTGAGCCGAATATTGACGAAGCGGCCTCGTGGTTCCGGCGTTTGGCGGAATCGCCCGCTTTACGCCGCGAAATGGCGGCGGCGAGCGCCAGAACGGATCTATCAGAGCTGTTTCGGGCGGCACTCCCACAGACGGCCCTGCCCATTGCATCCATTCCGCTGCCGGCGATGCTGCCGTTCCCCGTGCCAGCGGCCATGCCACAACCGGCCTGAACCTTCAATCGTTTCCCGGCACCTTCATGGCGGCCGTTGGAAAACTGACCCGCACTTCCGCCCGCTGACCGGCCGCAGGCAGCACTATATGCCCGCCATAAGCCTCGGCCATATCCGCCACCAGCCGCAACCCTTCGCCCGTAGGGGCATTCGATGCAAAGCCGCGGCCATTATCGGTGATGGCGAGCGTGACGATACCGTCGCGATCCTTGCCAAGGCCGATCTCGATTTCCCCGGTTCTCAATCCTCGCAACCCATGCTTCATGGCGTTGCTGACCAACTCATGGGCAACCTGCATCAGCATGTCAGCGAAGTTGCCCTGACAATCTAGGGTCACCTTAACCTGGACATCGATCGATTGCCTCTTGGCGCCGCATAGCTGTACGATGCTGCGGCCCATCGCTTGCAGCCGCCCGGCGATGCCACCATGAGGACGGGTGACGGCGTGCAGGGAGTCAGCTAATTCAGCCGACATCCGGATGCGCCCGACCAACTCCTCGGCAAGCGCCGGCCCGCCGGGGAGAGCGGCAAATTCCGGTGCCTCATAAATCAGGCAGATGATCCGTTGCAGCGTGTTTCTCGTGCTGTGGCGAAGCTGCCTGAACGCGGTCTCATTATGCTGAAGATGCACGCATGACTCCTGATCTCGCCCAACGGCCGGATTCTTACGGTTTCGGAACCTGCCGCACGGCCAAAGTGATCGTACTAGTATATATCACGGATAGTTTATATGTGAAAATTTCACACGTCAACTAATGCGGTACGCCTCCCATGCCGCCCCCGCCAAATCCGACGCCTGGGACGGGGCCCATGCCGGGCATGCCTGGGATTCCCGGCATGCCCGGCATGCCAGGCCCTTGTCCCAACATCGGCCCCATATTCCCTGGGCCTGGAAATGCGCCAACATCGGCGCCCGCCGGCGCCAATCCGGGTGCGGCAGGCACATTGTGCGGCGCCCAGTCTCCTTGCACCTGCAGCCCGCCGGCCTCACCGCGCGTGAAGGAGAATATGGTGGGCCCCTGCGTCGCCGGCGCGGCAGCCGGGGCACGCAACCCGCCCGCAAGTTCGAGCGTGCCATCGGTATGAGTACTGTAGGCTTCCAAAAGAAACCAGTCCGCTCCAGGGCCAAAATATGCCGTTGGATCCTGATAGAGCAGGTCCGGCGTGATGCTCGAAACCTGCAACACGCCACCCACGAGAATCCCCGTCACCGTCACGCTTTCGCCCATGCCGAGCCCCGCAACATCCGGCGAAACATGTAAAACCAGCGCCCCGATCCGGTAGCTGCCCGGGCGTCCCGCAAGCGCCCCGTGTACGGTCACTTGTCCAACCGGTACAGCATCAACTCTGGTGGCCATGATGACGCCGTCCATATTTCGTAACCCGCTTACGGCAAACCAACCACCCGGTTTCTGGTCCATGCTGCCTAGTGTTTTGCGCGTCAGCACAATATTTTGGCCCGCAACGATGAGCCCTTGCCTCGTCACGGCCCAAATCGGCCCCACGACTTCATGGCGAATCTCCACGCGCTCTGCGGACAGCCGATCCTGATCACGTGTGGCGGCAATCGCAACGATCTGTCCGGCGCGCAATGCATCGTGCGGCACGGGTGCCCCATCCGCCGCAACCGGCGTGGCCGCATTGTACTGAACCTCGACCCCATTGACGCAGATGCTGGCAAAGCCGGTGATCTCGCCGGCAATGCCGGCGGACGCCAGAGCTGTGCCGGCGGTAAGGCCAGTCCCGCCAACACCGCGATCACTCCCGGCAGGTGGGACTGTCTTAACCGCCGTAGAGGCCGGCACTGCAGCGCCCGGCATGCCGGTGCCGCCTATGCCGCGCTCAGCCAGTACCGGGCCGCCATTGGGTCCGACCTGGCATGCGCTCGCCGCGACCGGCGGCACCAAAAGCGCCGAGTTAGGCGCCTCAAGCTGGGGGTTTGCATCGGGTGCGGCGGCGCAGCTCGCCGCCAACAATACGGCGGCAAGTAAAAGCCAGCGTCTCATACCTCGTCTTCTCCCGCAGGCTTGTCGTCGCAAGAATATAAATAAACACCGAAATTCACGCGCCTTAGCTGCTGACCAGCGACCGGCTCCTGCGCGGCCCCCGTCTGCTCAGATCCCGTCATATCGAGCGCGGCGCGGTTGATTTCGAGCAGCACCCGCGTGCCCACTTCCAGCGCGAGCGCCTCCAGCCGGGCCGCGGTTTGCGTATCCAGCTGATCATAATGCACGCTGCTATCGAGAAACACGCGCCCGTCTCTGGTAATGATATTGGCGACCCCCGCGGCCGCATGATCGTGCAAATTGCGGGCGAAGAAATAAAGCTGTTCCGCGCGCCCTTGCGCGGGAATGAATGCGGCACGGTTCAACCGCACCAAGCCGCCGGATTCCAGTGTTACCAGGCCATGGGAGACGAAATCGTCCAGAACTGCCCGCGGGCGGATGTCGGTTGTGACCGATTCCACGAGTGTTTCAAACGATATGCCGCCGCCTGCCGGGCGCTGCCGCGGGAGGTCACGCGGTCTGCCTGCCTTGTTGGTATAGGCCGGACTGCCGAGCCAACGCCCTATGACTTGGCTACCGGTGGTGACAACCTCCGGCACGCTCTCCTCAAAGCTCTCCTCCTGCCGGAGCCGGTGAATTTCCTTGCGGTAAATACCGGTCAGCAAACTGATGCGGCTGTCCGTCTTGGCGGCCGGATCCTGCAGCATGTCGTTCAGGGCGACGTCCACGAACAGGCTCCGGAGGAGGTCAGCCAGGACTGGAAACGTAATCCCACTCATAAGCGCCAAGCGCACAAGCGGCCGTAGTAACCGCTTCAGCGGCTTGATCAGCGCGCCCGAGTCCGGCGGAACGACGTTGTCGGGCGGGACGATGGGGGGCTCCTGTGCAAAATCTGGGCAAATGCTACGGAGCAGTTTAGTCTGCGGAAAAAAATCACACAACAGCTGCGTGAGCCGGGGTGATTGATGCAGGGTGTTGATTTCCACTGAGAACTGACCCGGCGTGGGTGCGACCGCCTACCAGATCAAGAGCGCCCAGCTTGAAGGTTATAAGGATCTGGCCGGCTAGTATGTCGCGGATGGGCACTGTCTTACGCTAGCCTGCAACTGCTGCAGGCTGAAGCCACCCCGCATCAACACCTCGGTGGCCACCGCCCGGAGCAATATTATTTTGGGGCAGTTGAGGGCTGCCGACCTCCTTGCTGCTTAAAAATGCGAAGAGTGGAGACTAGCTCAGCCGCCGCCAGCTCGTGTGGGCACTCAGCGATGTCGCTGTTTCTCCCATTTCCTTACCAGCCTATCGCGCTTCAGGCGTGACAGGCGATGGATCCAGAAAATGCCGTCTAGTTGGTCGGTCTCATGCTGCAGGCAGACGGCAAGCAACCCATCCGCCTCTTCTGTGGTCGGGACGCAATCAATATCCTGGTACCGCACGCGTGCACGGACCGGCCGTTCTGCGGCTCCACGCATCAGCAAGCGCAAGCCGAAGGTCCAAGACGCACCTGCATAAGCCAGGACTTGGTAGTGGCTCAGTTTACATTCTGATCACGACCCAAGCCGGGCGTGGACCGGCCCGAGAGGTGATTTCGGGAGCGGACGATCAGCGTCGCCCGGTGCTGACACCAACGCGCCCAGCGCAGCCATCCGGGCGTCCTATTCCACTCCCCGAAAGCGGACCTATCCCAGAAATCAGTTTGATTACGGTTGCGCTTGCCTATTGGTTCGAAGCACCTCGTCTTTGCCTCTATCGAGGCATTGGCGCGGATCGAAGCTCGGGAAATCCCCGGTACAGGTGGCTGTGATCGCCGGCGTGGTTCGGAAAACCAGGCTTTGTCAGAAAGCCCTTCGGGGGAATGAAGCTGTAGATCGTCCGTTTCGGCGACTCATGCCAGCCGATGTTGAACGCCGCCAGCTTCGGGAAGAATTGCAACTCGCTATAGGGTAGCTTGTCATGGATCCACCATGCCATCGCCTTCCAGGTGACGTCTCTGTCCAGCCGGTCAACGAGCCAGGGCACGACCATACACGTGACCGCGCCGATGCCGCGCCGGTCTCGCCGGTCCCAGATATGCCGCGCAAGATTCTTCTCGTTGGACGAACAGCTCAGGCGGTTTTTGCATCCGAATGCGTTGACCTCCGGCGAACGATAGGAAGATCGAATATGCAGCCGGCCGAATGTGTCCTGTAATGGTTCCAGCAGGTTCTCGCAAAGCCCGCGTCCGGCAGCAATCGCAAGTTCCGGGTCATCGGGCAGGTTGGCCATGCCCGCTATCGCCGCGATCTCGCTATGCAGGAAATCCCTCATGAAGAACGAATGGGACAGGCGCGTACGGCCAAAAACTTCGGCGGCACGGACGGAATTTATGGCGCGCTTCATCGCAGCTCCACCACGGCCATTGGCGATGCGCTCTTGGCCGTCATGATCGTGAGCACGGCTGCCACGGCATTGGCGATCGCGCTTGCCGCAATCGGCACGAAGTAGCTGTGGCTGACGTCGAACATGAAGCCTGCCGCACTCGGCCCGATGAGCGTTCCGATCGCAACGCTGGTGTACAGAACACCGATGATACCGCTGACGCGGCGCGCCCCGAAATGATCCGCCACAATGGCCGGCAGGATGGCAACCCAACCGCCGTAGAAAAGTCCGAATGCCAGGGCGAACAGGATGAGTGCCGGGAAGCCCCCGGCCATTTCCCAGATCGCCAGAGATGCCGCCATGCCGGCATACATGGCGGTCAGAAAATTATCCCGACCCAGGCGATCGGCGACGCCGCCGAGGAAAAACCTGCCGATGGTACTGCCCACGCCGATGGCGCCGAGCAGCAGCACGGCCGTTGCCGGTTCGATCTTATGATCGATGGCGTAAGGCACAAGATGCACGAACGGCACGAACACCCCCAGCGATCCTGCGAGGCAGCCCGCATAAAGTCCGAGAAACCGCCTGGTCCGAATGGCTTCCCCGACCGACAACCCTTGCACCGGCCGCGAAGACAGAGCCGTTGGCGGCGCGCTGCCATCCGGCTCAAGCCCGCGCCGCCGGGGGTCGTCTTCGATCAGGTTGGCCGCGCCGACGCCGACGATCGCCGCGAGGATGCCCAGAACAAGATAGGCGTCCCGCCATCCAAAGCCGGCAATGAGTGCGGTCGCCAGCGGCGGCATCACCAGGGTTCCCACGCCGATTCCGCTGACCGCGAGCCCGGATGCAAGCCCGCGGCGTATGATGAACCAGCGCTGCACCGCCCCGAGGACGGGAACATAGGCGCAGCCGACGCCCAGGCCGATTCCCAACCCATAGGCCGCATAGACTTCGATAAGCGTTCTTGCGCGTCCGGCCAGGATCAGGCCAAGGCCGACAAGAAGCATACCGGCGATGGCGAGCCGCTTGGCCCCCCAACGGTCGGCCAGGGGGCCCGATATTATCCCAACGCCGAAATACAGAAAGCCAGCCAATGAGAATACCAACGAAACCCAGCCGCGCGAGGCGCCAAACTCCCGCTGCAATGACACGACAAAGGCGCTGAAGGTGTAGGCGCTGCCGAAGCCCACGAAAGTGATCGCAAAGGCCGCAGCGACAACGAACCAGCCGTAGAAAATGCGCGACCGTGGCGGCGCCCGTCCGCTGCTTGCGACGTTATTCATGGCGGTACTCCGTTATTAAACACCAATATAACATATTTGCTGGTGTCGATTGCGTCAACCAGTAAAGACATTATATTGGTGTCACATGGCTGACCTAAAAAAACCTTTGCCGGTTCCCCGGGAGCTCGCACGGCTCTACGAGTTCCTTAATTCGCTCGATATGCGCCGGTTTGTTCAGGGCGGCGTGCCACATATGGCCGGCGATGCGCTCGCGAGCGCTGGGGCGCTTGAGGTGTGGATGGCTGGCCACGGGCTACTCGAAATCGGCGCTGGGCTCAGCCGCGGCGACCATGAGAAGGCGCTGGCGCTGCGCGGCGCACTGCGAGGCTTTCTCCGCCTGGCGCCATCGGATCGCCGCGCTGGAGTTGACGCTGCACGGCTGAACGCCGTGGCGGCGCAGTTTCCTCTCATTGTGGCGTTCACCGAAGGCCATGGTCCGCAGCTCCAGCCTAACCGCCACGATGCGGCGAGCGGTCTCGGAAGGATTCTTGCCGACCTGCATCATGCGGCTGAAGTCGGCAGCCTGGACCGCCTGAAAATATGCGATTCAGAGGAGTGTCAGTGGGTGTTTTACGACCGGTCCAAGCCCGCCACGCGCCGGTGGTGTTCGTCGGCTTTGTGCGGTAATCGAGAGAAGACAAGAGCATACCGAACCCGGCAGCGCATAGAAAATTGAAGGGGTCTCTCTTCCGCGAGAAACGGCGTATCTCCATGTCCTCACTCAACGCTCGGTCTCTGGTGATCATTACGATGCTCGTGCTGCAAAAGGTGAAGCGGGGCGTGCCGTCCAGAAATATATAGCCAGGCTCGATGATGCCGCGTTTGGAGCAGCATCCGAGGTAACGCCCAAATTTATTTCGCCGATCGATCCTGCCGCGCAGTGGACTGGCGCTCTCAAAGGCCCAGCCTTCAGCGCGATTGCGGCGCGGGCGCAAGAGCGTGGCGAGCTGGGTCCGAATTTCGATGTATCCGATCTTACGGTGGCGATCGCCGGGCCGCTCTTTTATCGCCGGTGGTTTTCGCGGCAAGAGCTTAATGACGCTTTTGTTCGTGGCGTCGTCGAAAGAGCCCTTGGCTGGGATTCTAGCGGCCGTGGCTAGATCTGGCTTGAACTTTGGCTTGTGGTTGGTCTATGTCGAGAAATCCATAGGCCATGATGGTGTGCGCCACGCCAAGAGACGCCAGTTGGCGGCGGCACGCGCCGCCAACGCCTGAGCGATTACGCGGCTTCGGCGGCAAGCACGATCGGAAAGTCGATCTCGGTGCCGGCGACGATGTTGAGCAGGTTGGTGAAAATATTCTCGGCCACAACAGCGATGATTTCGACGATCTGGGCGTCGGTGAACCCGGCTGCTTTGACCGTCTGCACATCGGCATCGCTGACTTTGCCGCGCTCCTCGTTGATCTTGAGCGCAAAGGCGACGGCGGCATTGGCCCGGGGGTCGGCCGAGGCGCCCTTGCGGGCCAAGTCAATTTCAACGGCATCGATCTTGGCAAGGTTGAGGGCGATAGCCGATTTAATACCCGGTGGCCTCGACATGAGATTTGTACCTCTCACCGCGCGCTGCCAACACTAAAATGCCAAACCCGAATGCCGAGTTTTTTGGCCTTATCGGCCAAATTCTCTTGGATACCTGTGCCTGGAAAGACGATAACGCCTACGGGTAAAACATCCAACTTTGCGTCATTACGTTTGAATGGGGCCGCCTTGCCGTGGTGGCTCCAGTCCGGCTTAAAGGCGATTTGCTTGACTTGGCGGCTGTCCGCCCAGGCGGCGGCAATACGTTCAGCTCCGCTGGGGCTTCCGCCGTGCAGCAAAACCATGTCGGGATGCTTGGCGTGGGCTTTATCGAGCCGCCCCCAGACTGCAACGTGATCATTGAAGTCGAGCCCGCCGGTGAATGCGATCTTGATGCCGGCCGGCATCAACACCTCGGTATCGGCCCGACGCCGCGCGGCAAGAAAATCGCGGCTGTCGATCACCGCTGCGGTCAGTGCCCGGCGATTGGCCATTGAGCCAGAGCGCGGCCGCCAAGCCGAGCCGATATGGCGCTGGAAGTGATCGGCAGAATGGTCACGGAAGAATTCCATCGCATCACGTCGCTCGATCAGCGTCTGTCCCTCCGCCGTGAGGCGCTCAAGTTCAACTGAGCGAATTTCCGAGCCGTCCTGCTCCTTCTGGCTAAGTTTCTGCGCCTGCTCATGCTTGTCGAGATCGCGCTCGATCCGGTCAGCAGCGCGGTGGAAGAGGTTGACCGTCGACCAGAGCAACTCCTCGAGATCGGGTTCGAGGCGCGTGTCGCCGAGCGTGGCAATAAAGGTGTCGGAGATATCAGCAATTGCCCCGGCCGCGACGTCAGCCTCGGGCAATGGCCTGGGGTCATCGCCCAGCGGCCAGCTCAAACCAGAAGCCGCAAATCGCTTCAGCGTCTCTCGCACCGTCGAGGGCACGACCCCGGTTCGCCAGGCGATCTGCCGCCGCGACACCCCCTCGCACTCCAAACGTACAATCTCGCGCACATGGCGCATGCAAACTCTCCCTGCTGGCATCAATCCGCTCCCCGGCAAAAGCCAAAAAGCAGACCCTAAACACAGCCGGCGGAAAGCCCCGTCACCCCTTCAATGCCGGGCGACTATATCCCGGAATCGATGGGCGAGAATTTCTCGGAATCAGTGGGCGAGGATATTTCGGAACAGCCGGACGCCATCATCCCGGAATCGGTGGGCGGCTTCCCTCGGAATCAGCAACGATCGATGCAGTTGAGATATTCCCGGGGTCTAATGCCGAAAACTTCTCCTTCAATGCCGGATTAACGGCAGCATTTTGACTTCGCTAACGTTACTCTAGCGCACCGCACAATATCATCACCGAATCTTCCACATTAATAGAATATTCCGATCGACATTGGTATGAACGTCAGTGAAGCGCGGGCGAGACTACATCGACTCTAGGGCGGCCTGGACTTTGAGCCTGTCCCGAAAATTTTACCACTCAGAATGCGGCTTCTGGGCCTTCATCGGCCTGGAGTAAGCCCGACCGATGAAGCAAATTCGGCCAGTGTTTTGTACCCCAAGATGTGTGGGGACGGTCCCGCAACAAATCCGACAGAAAGCAGCCATTTTTTGCCGATTACACCGCGCAACGTGACCCCTATATCCGAGCAACTGCTTGTGCCAGCCTTTCTATGCCCGTCACGATTTCTTTTGAGCTGAGCGACGAATAACCGAGAATAAGCTGACGTCCGGCAAACTTGCTCTGACAAAAGCTACGCCCCCCAATAGCGGGCAGCGGGTAGATACCTACATCATGGCGCGCTGCAGCCGCGGCAATGGTATCGGCATCCGGCAGATTTTCCGGCAAGGTCCACATCAGATGCATACCGGCGTCGGAACCGGTTAACTGAACAGCCATACCAAATGCGTCCTGCAGTGACTTCACTAAAAGATCGCGACGAATTCGATACGTTTTGAGCATGCGGCGCAGATGCTGACGATGCGCTCCGGTCTTGAAGAAGTCGGCGGTTACGGCTTGATCCAGCCAGGACTGCCCATAGCTGGCAAGGCTTTTTGCGGCAATGGCTGGCCCGATCAACTCAGGAGGAAGCACCACATAGCCCAGGCGCAGCCCGGCGCCTAGAGATTTGGAGAAACTGCCCAGATATATGACGCGGTAATCCCGATCCAGGCCTGACAGAGCTGTCAACGGCGGCGGAAAAATGTGCCAGATGGCGGCGCAATAGTGTACCAGTCGGGTTGATTAAAAAGGGCATGGCCGCCCCTGTTGATCGATCCGCGGTGTGAGCCGCACGGCGCGTAGCGGAGA
>JAMFRO010000096.1 GCA_026224825.1 bacterium
CACTACTTCGGGTCTTGGAAAGGGATGCCCTGCACGGGCTTTCCACAAGCGTGATCTCGAGGGCATCCCTTTCCAAGACCCGGGTGGGATCCAAGGGCCCTTCGGCCCTTGGCGGGTCCAGGGCAGAGCCCTGGCCTTTTCCGTGGAAACACCCCGCCCCAGAACCCAGCTCCCGAAACGGCCTCTAAGCGAAATCGTCGAGCCTGCTCAGGTAGTGCTGTCGCGTGGTGTCGTCGAGGAAGGCGCCTAGGAAGCTGTTGCGGGCGAGTGTGGTTAGTTGGGCGCGGGTTAGGTTGCGGGCTTGGGCTACGGCTTTGAAATTTTCCGCTATGTAGCCGCCGAAATAGGCCGGGTCGTCGGAGTTGATGGTGGCGCGCAGGTTTTGGGCCAGCATTTTGTCGATGGGGTGGGCTTGCAGGTTTGGCACCACGCGGAGGCGGAGGTTGGAAAGCGGGCAGACTGTTAGGGTCATCTGGGTTGCGGCGAGGTGGGCGATGAGGGTTGGGTCGTCAAGCGCGTTATTGCCGTGGTCCAGCCGGTCTATGTGCAATTCGTTCAGGGCTTCCCATACGTTGGCGGCCGGGCCTTCTTCGCCGGCATGGGCGACGCGTTTGAGCCCGGCGCTGCCGGCGGCGGCGAAGACGCGGGCGAATTTGCTGGGCGGGTGGCCGCGTTCGGAGGAGTCCAGGCCGATTCCGGCGATTTTATCGAACCAGGGTTCGGCCTGGTGGAGGGTTGTGAAGGCGGCGGCTTCGTCGAGATGGCGCAGGAAGCACATGATGAGTTTTGATGTGATGGCGTAGCGCGATTGCGCCGCTGCCATGCCGGATAGGATGCCTTGCACGGCGGTGGCGAAGGGGATGCCGCGGTCGGTATGGGTCTGCGGATCGAAGAAAATTTCCGCGTGCAGCACGCCATCCGCCGCGGCGCGGGTGAAATAGGCGAGCGTGAGGTCGTGGAAATCCTCTTCCGTGCGGAGCACCTGCGCGCCGGCGTAGTAGATGTCCAGAAAATCCTGGAGGTTTGAAAAATTGTAGGCAGAGCGTAGGTCTTCGACGGATTTATATGGCAATGCCAGCCGGTTGCGGCGGGCGAGAGCGAACATCAGCTCGGGTTCGAGCGAGCCTTCTATGTGCAGATGCAGTTCGGCCTTGGGCAGGGCCGCGATAAAAGTTTCAAGCGTGTTGGTCATCGCTTACTCCTGGCGCGAACATGGCATGACGGGGGCCGGCGTTGCAATGCAAGGCGGCGCGCGGGATGATCGGGCCTGTTAATGAGGAGGCGGATATGGCGGGCAGGCTGGCGGGCAAAACGGCGATTATTACCGGTGGAGCCGGGGGCTGCGGGGCGGCGGCGGCGCGGTTGTTCGTGCAGGAAGGGGCGAAACTCGGGATTATCGACCGCGACCCGGTGCGCGGCCAGGCTCTGGCCGATGAACTGGGTGCGGGTTTTGCCGCCGCCGATGTGGCGGATGGCGCGCAGGTGAATGCGGCGGTGGCTAAGCTCAACGCGCTGAACGGCCCGGCCAATGTGCTGTTCAACCATGCAGGTACCATCATCATCAAACCCTTTTTGGAATGTACCGAAGAGGAATGGGACTGGCTGATGGCGGTGAATGTGAAAAGCATGTTCCTGGTGACCAAAGCCGTGCTGCCGGGGATGATCGCCTCCGGTGGTGGGTCGATTGTCTGCACCGCCTCGATATCCGCCAGTGCGGCGACACCGCTGGAGGTGATCTATAACACCACCAAGGCGGCGTGCCTGATGTTCGCACGCAGCATCGCCGTGGAATTCCGCGACAGAGGGATCCGCTGCAATGCCGTCTCGCCAGGGTTTATCGCCACACCGCATGGGCTGAACGAGGTGAAACAACTCCAGGCCCTGGGCGTAGATGCCTCAGCCGAAGCCATCGCGCTGCAACAGGGACGCATGTGCGAACCCGAAGAAGTAGCGCAAGCCGCACTCTACCTGGCCAGCCCCGAAAGCTCCTTCGTAAGCGGCACCGAACTGCGCGTGGACAACTGCTTCACCGCCGTCTGAGACGGTGTTCTGAGGGCGGGGTGTTCTACGGAAAAAGGCTGGGGCTCCGCCCCTGACCCCGCTGGGGCCGCAGGCCCCAGACCCCATTACTTCGGGTCTTTGAAGAGGATGCCCTGCACGGGCTTTCCACGCGTATGCTGTGGAGGGCATCCTCTTCAAAGACCCGGATGGGATCCAAGGGCCTTTCGGCCCTTGGCGGGTCCAGGGCAGAGTCCTGGCCTTTTTTCCGTAGAACACCCCCGCCCTAAAACACCGACCAGCCGGTGAGTGCAGCCAGGCGTTCCAGGGCCATTTGGCCGACGAGGGAGTTGCCGGCGGGGTTCAGGCCTGGGGACCAGACGGCGATGCTGGCGCGGCCGGGGGCGATGGCGAGGATGCCGCCGCCGACGCCGCTTTTGCCGGGCAGGCCGACGCGGAAGGCGACGTCTCCTGAGGCGTCGTAATGGCCGCAGGTCATCATGAGGGCGTTGAGGCGGCGGGCGCGCATGGGGGTGGTTATGTGGGTGTGGTTTAGGGGGTCTATGCCGGCGTTGGCGAGGAACAGGCCGGCGCGGGCGAGCTGGCGGCAGTTCATGCGCAGGGCGCATTGGTTGAAGTAGACTTGCAGTACATCCGCGACGGGGCTGTGCAGATTGTTATAGGCGCGCAGGAAATTGGCGAGGCTGGCGTTGCGGAAACCGGTTTCGCCTTCTGATGTGGCAACTTCGGGGTCGACCGATATTGAAGGGTCATCGGCAAGTTGTTGCATGAATGCGGTGATATGGGTGATGAGGTTGGCGGGGGCGCCGCTTTCCAGCAAAGCGTCCGTGACCACCAGCGCGCCGGCGTTGATGAGCGGGTTGCGGGGGATGCCTTGTTCCTGCTCCAGTTGGACGATGGAGTTGAAGCTGGAGCCCGAGGACTCGTGGCCGACGCGCTTCCATAATTTGCCGCCGTGTTTTTCCAGCGCCAAGGTGAGGGTGAAGAGTTTCGAGACGCTTTGGATGGAGAAGGGGATGGCGGAATCACCGGCGGCGGCGTGTTGCCCGTGGCAGGTGATGAGGGCGATGCCGAAATGCTTTGGGTCGACCCGCGCCAGAGCCGGGATGTAGTCGGCGACGCGACCGCGACCTAGATGGGCCTGCATGTCCCTGTGGACTGTGGCCAGTATGTCGGTGAGGTCCATGCGGGTCGCTCCTGGCATTTTTTCCATCACTGGCCCATCTTGCGGGCAAAGTCATCATCAGAGGGGGCGCGTTGTGACCTATTGCCTTGGAATTTTGCTGCCATCCGGCCTGGTGATGGCCTCTGACTCACGCTCCAATGCGGGGGTGGACCAGATTGCACGGGTGCATAAGATGGCGCTGATCGAGCAGCCTGGCAGTAGGGTGATTGCTATTCTCTCGGCCGGTAATCTGGCCACGACGCAATCGGTGGTGACCAGGCTGAAGGAGGCGACTGGCTCGGGGGATTTGACGCATGATCTGTACACCGCGCGCTCGATGTTCGAGGTGGCGGATATGGTGGGGAATAAACTGCGCGAGGTGATCGCGCATGACGGTGGTTTCGTGCAGCCTTATGGCGATCCGAGTGCGAGTTTTCTGGTGGGCGGGCAGATTTTTGGCGAGGCGCCAAGGCTGTTTGAGATTTATTCGGCGGGGAATTTTGTTGAGGCTTCGGAGCGGTCTAATTTTTTGCAGATTGGCGAGACGAAGTATGGCAAGCCGATTCTCGACCGGGCTTTGACGGCGCAGACGCCGCTGGATGATGCGGCGAAACTGGCGCTGCTGTCGTTCGATGCGACGATCCGCAGTAATCTCTCCGTTGGTCTGCCGATTGATATTTTCCGTTATGAGACCAACAGTTTTTCCACGGCGAATTTTGCGACGCTGGAGGATCATAACGCGTATTGGCGGAATTTGCGGCAGGGTTATAGCGAGGGGCTGTCCGCGCTGGTGGCGCAACTGCCGGCGGCACCGCAGGTTTGGGAACAGCCGGGTGCGTAATGCTTTTGCGCCTGCTGTGACGGAGGGGCTGCGGGGGAATTCCGTGCCCATTATTGTGACCGGGGCGGGCGGCTGGCTTGGCCAGGCGGCTTTGGAGGCGCTGGATGGGGCGCTGGGCGAGACGATGACTGAGCGGGTGATTGCGTTTGCGAGTACGGGCAAGGAGATTGTTTTGCGCTCCGGCCGGCGTGTTGCCGTGCAGGCTTACGACACTCTGGGTGCGCTGGTGATGGACCCTGCCCTGATCCTGCATTTTGCCTTCCGTACACGCGGGTTTGCGCGGGAGCCCGGCTATGTCGAGACCAACCGCCGCATCACCGGCACCATGCAGAAATACATCGCGCGTAACGGCGCGTTTGGTATGTTCGTGCCCTCATCCGGTGCGGTGTATGGGCCAGACCGGGTGCCGCACCAGAATTTGGCGGGCGATCCGTATGGGGCGCTGAAATATGAGGACGAGCTGGTGTTTGGCGCACTCGCCCGGCAACATGGTTTCCCGGCCGTGATCATCCGGATTTTCAATCTCGCCGGGCCGTGCATGAATAATCTCACCGGCTATGCGCTCGCCTGCATCATCACCGATATTCTACGCGGTGGGCCGGTGGAGCTGCGGGCGGCGCATCCGGTGTTGCGCGGCTATGCGCATATTGGCGATGTGCTGGATATTGCGCTCAGCCTGCTGCTGGGGCGCCACGAGCTGGCGGTGTTCGACAGCGCGGGGGAGCCGGCGTTGGAGATTGGTGAGCTGGCGTTATTGGCCGCGCGGGTGATAGCGGGCAAGGCGCTGGAGGTGCGCCGGCCGGACTGGCAGGCGGGAGCGGTGGACCGGTATGTTGGGGATATGCAATCCTATGCCGCGGCGGCGCATGTTGCGGGGGTGAATTTGCGGCCGCTGGAGGTGCAAATAGGTGATACGGCGGCGTATATACGGGGCGCTATTGCGCCGGCTGGGTGACTATTTTAACTTGCTGCACAACTGAAGGCGAGGTTCTTTGTTTTCCCTGACAGGTAAAATCGCCATTGTTACCGGCGCGTCGCGCGGGATCGGGTTTGCCCTGGCCGATGGCTTGGCGGCGGCCGGTGCCCATGTGGTTGCCATTGCGCGCTCCGCCCAGCCGCGTGTGCCGTTCAGCCATCCGGTGCAGTATATCAGCGCGGATGTGAGCGGGGCCATCGGTGAGGTGTTTGCCGGCGTGGCGCAGGCGCATGGGCGTATCGATATTCTGGTCAATGCCGCCGGCATCACTCTGCCGGGCGCGCAGGACGAGGCGGCGCTGGCGAATTTCGAGCGGAGTTTGCAGGTTAATCTTACCGCGCCTTTTGCCTGCTGCCTGGCGGCACGGCCGCATATGCCGCCTGGCTCGTCCATCATCAATGTCACCAGCATCGGCAGCATTGTCGGGCTACCGGATAACCCTGGCTACGCCGCTGCCAAGGGTGGGTTGCGTATGCTCACGAAGGGGCTGGCCGTGGATTACGGTAGCTCGGGTATTCGTGTGAATGCGCTGGCACCTGGCTATATCCATACGGATATGACGGCGAAAAGTTTTTCTGACCCCGTTTTACATGAGCAGCGCCGCGCACATACGTGCCTCGGGCGCTGGGGCACAGTTGATGATTTGCTCGGCGCCGCGATATTTCTGGCGTCTAACGCATCGTCCTATATCACCGGGCACGATCTGCTCGTGGATGGCGGCTGGACCGCCAAGGGGCTGGTGTGACCGGCAATATTGGCTTCATGCAGGGACGGCTTTCGCCACTCATAGATGGAAAGATCCAGGCATTTCCATGGGATTTTTGGGAAGCGGAATTTGCGCTTGCTGCCGGTATCGGCGTGGATTGTATGGAATGGACGCTGGACCATGATCGGATTTTTGAAAATCCACTGATGACCGTAACTGGCCGCGCGCAGATCGCCGCGCTTTCCGAGGAGCACGGCGTTGGGATTCCGTCGCTGACCGGGGATTTTTGCATGCAGGCACCGTTCTGGAAGGCTAACGGACGGGAACAGCAGGAGCTTGTTGGCATATTCGAGAAAGTTCTGCTCGGTTGCGCCGCGGCGGGAATTGGGCTGCTTGTGGTGCCGCTGGTGGATCATGGGGCATTGGACAGTGCTGCCGCACGGGAGGTGCTGGAGCAGCGGCTTTTCGCATTCCAGCCTTTGCTGCGCCAGTATGGACTGAGGATTGCTTTTGAGTCTGATCTGCCGCCCGTGGAATTGGCGGCATTCATCGATGGATTTCCGGCTGAGCTGTTCGGGATTAATTATGATATCGGCAATAGCGCCAGCCTGGGCTGGGACCCGGTGGAGGAGATTGCGCGCCTTAGCCCCCGCATTATCAATGTTCATGTCAAGGATCGTGTGCTGGGTGGCACTACGGTGCCTTTGGGCACGGGTGCCGCGGATTTTCAAAAAGTGTTCGGCCTGCTGTGTTCCGCGCGATATGGCGGCAATTTTATCCTGCAAACGGCACGGGCGGCCGATGGCGCGCATGTGGAAACCATAGATAGATACCGGCAATTCGTGGCCGGGCAGATTGGCGGCACGCATGGAGCTTGAGCTTGCCGGCAAAATTGTGCTGGTGTCCGGCGGTAGCCGGGGTATTGGGCTTGCCATCGCCAGGCAGTTTGCGGTGGAGGGTTGTTCCGTTATCATTACGGCACGCCACCTCCCGGACCTGGAGGCGGCGCGAGGCGTTATTGGTGAGGCTTGCGCCATTTATGAGGCTGATGCGACGGATACCTCGGCTTGTGCCGCACTTATTGCCTATGTTGAGAAGCGCATGGGGCGACTTGATGTGCTCGTGACATGTGCTGGCTCCGGCGCCTCCGTGACGCCTGGTGCGGAGACGGCGCAGGAGTGGCAGCGCGTGATTTCCGGCAATCTGTTTGCCGCGACCAATTTGGTCAGCGCCGCCACACTGCTTCTTGAAAGATCAGCACCAGCCAATATCGTTTGTATTTCATCCATTTGCGGTCGCGAGGTTCTCGGTGCGCCTGTTACCTATTCCGCGGCCAAATCGGCGCTTGATGCAACCGTTAAAGGCCTCTCCCGGCCGCTGGCGAAACGGGGCATCCGTATAAATGCCGTCTCGCCCGGTAATGTTTTTACACCTGGTGGCACATGGGACCGCAAATTACGGGAGGACCACCAGGCCATGGCGGAGATACTGCGGCGTGACGTGCCGTTGCAGCGCTTAGGAAAACCGGAAGAGATTGCCGATGCCGTGTGTTTTCTGGCATCCGCCAGGGCGCAATTCATTACTGGTGCAAATCTTGTTGTCGATGGCGGGCAGACGCGTGGCATTTAGGAACAGAACATGACCGCAACCGGCATTACCGCGTTCGACCTGACCGGTAAACGCGCTTTGGTGACAGGTGCTGCCGGGCTACTGGGGCGCGAACATGCCGCCGCCCTCGCGCAGATTGGTGCGGAAGTGATTTTAACGGATATCAGCGCGAAGGCACTGCAGACGGCGCAGAAAGCGCTTGCGCCGTTTTATGGTGAGCGCATCCGTACGGCGGTTATGGATGTGACGAGTGAAGCTTCCATTCTTCAGATAGCAGCGCAAATCGGCCCGGTTGATGTGCTGGTGAATAACGCCGCGATTGACCCTAAAGTGACGGCTGACGGTGGCGGGCTTGAACTCAGCCGGCTGGAGCATTTTCCGCTGGAGGAATGGAATCGGCAGATTTCCGTTGGTCTGTCCGGGGCTTTTTTATGTGCGCGGGTTTTTGGCAGCGGCATGGCGGAACGCGGTGGCGGGGTGATTTTGAATATCGCCTCCGACCTTGCCGTGATCGCACCGGACCAGCGGCTATACCGCAAACCCGGCCTGCCGGCGCAGGAACAGCCGGTCAAACCCGTGACCTATTCCGTTATCAAAACCGCACTGCTGGGACTGACGCGCTATCTGGCAAGCTATTGGGCGGAGCAAGGGGTCCGCGCCAATGCCATTTCGCCGGGCGGTGTGTTCAACAACCATCCTGCGGAATTTGTCGAGCGTCTTGCGGCACTCATACCCATGGGGCGCATGGCGGAACTCTCCGAATACCGTGCCGCCGTGCAGTTTTTATGCTCTCCTGCTTCCAGTTATATGACCGGGCAAAATCTGGTTATCGATGGCGGCAGGAGTATCCTCTAATTTTGGATTTTTACGATGCGTGGTGCTGATTATATTGCCGGGTTTCTGGTGGAACGGGGGATCAAGTCGATCTTCCTGGTGCCTGGCGGCGGCAACATGTTTCTCGTGGATGCGGTGGGGCAAGCCGATGGGCTGGAGGTGATTCCCAACCATCATGAGCAGGCGAGTGCGATGGCGGCGGAAGGCTATGCGCGGGTGACCGGCGGCATTGGCGTCGCTCTTGTGACATCCGGGCCCGGGGCGACCAATGCCATTACCGGTGTGGGCGAGGCGTGGACGGAATCCGCACCGCTGCTGATTATTTCCGGCCAGGTAAAGCGCGCGGATTTGAAGGGCGATAGCGGGCTGCGGCAGAAGGGGCCGCAGGAGGTTGATATCGTTTCCATGGTGCAGGGCATTACGAAATATGCCGCCACGGTGATGGAATCTTCTGATCTCCGCTATCATCTTGAGAAGGCATTTTATCTCGCCACCACCGGGCGGCGCGGGCCGGTTTGGATTGATGTGCCGTTGGATATTCAGGCCGGGCCGGTAGATGTTGCCAGTCTGCGCGGTTTTGAGCCTGAGGTTGAGGTCACGACCAGTGCTGCGGAGATTGATGCCGCGGCAGAGCGGGTGGTTGAGCTGATCAATCAGGCGGAACGGCCGTTATTCGTCATCGGCCATGGTGTGCGCCTAGCCGGGGCGGCGGCGGAGCTGGTGCAGCTTTACGAGAGTTTTGGCGTTCCGGTGGCGACGACATGGAACGCTATGGATATGATTTCCGCTGCAAATCCCTTGAACTTTGGCAAGCCCGGCGGTGTGGCTTTGCGGGCGGCCAATTTCGCGGTGCAGAATTGCGATCTGCTGATTGCCATCGGCGTGCGGCTGGATAATTCCGTCACGGCCTTCAACCCGGCGCGTTTCGGCCGCGCGGCGCGCAAGGTGGTGGTGGATGTGGACCCGGTGGAGCTGGGCAAGTTCACCCATGAGATCGATCTAAAATTGCAGGCTGATGCAAAGGATTTTTTAATCGCGCTGCTCGCCAAACGGGCTGCCATACAGGCCAGGGACCGCGCCGCATGGCTCGCGCGCTATGCCGGATGGAAGCAGCGCTATGCACTGAATGACGGACGAAAATATCCGGCGCAGGGTGAGATCAGCCATTACCATCTGGTCGATGCATTTTCACGCGCCTTTCCTGAGAATGCGCTGATCGTGACGGGCGGCTCCGGCCTGGCGGTAGAGGCCTTCTGGGTGGCGTTTGAGAATAAAGCCGGGCAGCGGGTTTTCACCACATCCGGCCTGGGCTCGATGGGCTATGGTGTGCCGGCGATGATCGGCGCATGCGTTGGCAACGGGCGGAAACCGTGTATTGGTGTTGAGAGCGATGGCAGTTTGATGATGAATCTGCAGGAGCTGGCGACGCTGAAAGGGCTGAACCTGCCGGTCAAACTCTTCATCATCAATAACGGCGGCTATGCCTCCATCCGCAATACGCAGCGTAATTATTTTAACGGACGCTATGTGGGCACCGGGCCGGAATCTGATTTATTCATTCCGGATTTTGTGGCTGTGGCACAGGCGATGGGGCTGGCGGCGATGAGCATTGCCGATGCCAGTGGGCTGAAGGCGGGGATTGCCGCGGCACTGGCGCATGAGGGGCCGATTTTATGCGATATTCATGTGACACCGAATGAATCGCTCTGGCCAAAAGCCATTGCCGTGCCGCAGGCGGATGGGACACTGCTCTCGATGCCGCTGGAGGATATGACACCGCTGCTGCCACGCGAGGAATTGCGGGCGCAGATGCTGGTGCCGTTGACGGAAGAGTCGGAGAGGGTGGTGGTGTGAGAAAGAAACATCGGGAGCATCTCTATGCAGGATAATTACCGAAACATCCGCGAGAGTTGGGTGTCTGGCCAGCCCCTTGTTCTGTACGGGGCCGGATGGGCGGGACGCAGTGTGATGCGGACATTGAGAAGTAACGGAATCAATATCTCCGCATTTTTGGATGCCAAAGCTGCTCCAGGGCAGATGTTCGAAGGCATCCCTCTCTTTACCCTGGACGATTGGACCAGTCCGAAACGAGAGCAAGACTTCGACGTCTTGATCAGCGTCCATAGCCACGCGATCCCGGTTGCCCCTATTATTGAAACTTTGTCTGCCGCGGGGTTTTCGCGCGTCCTGACCATGGTGGACTACGCCAATTTATTTCCAGATGACCTCACCGATAGATACTGGCTGGCTCCCTCAGCTTTTTATGCCGGCAAACAGGAGAAAATTGCCGCTGCAAGAGAGCTGCTGTCCGATGCTTCCAGCCTGCAATGGTTCGATGCGACACTAAAATTACGTATGGAAGCAAATTATCGATATCTGCCCACCCCCTATCCGTTCGAACAATATGTCCCGCCAGACCTGCCTCGCTGGAAACAGCCGATGCGATTGATCGACTGTGGAGCCTATGACGGGGATAGCATCGAAGTTTTCCGGGCAAGCGACTACAATATAGAGGCCGTTGTAGCATTTGAACCGGACATGGCTAACTACACCAAGCTCATATCCCGTTTTGATGGTCTGAATGCCGTTTTCTTGCCGTGTGGGGTGTCTACGAGCGCGGAGGTCATCCATTTCGATGCCGGCCTAGGAGTCGCATCCCGAGCAGGTGAAAACGGAACAGCATCCATCCAATGTGTCTCCATAGATGAGGCATTCCCCTCATTTGCCCCGACACTGATTAAAATGGATGTCGAGGGGTATGAACCGGCTGCTCTGCAGGGAGCGGAACGTATAATTCGGCGGTACGCCCCAGAATTGGCAATTTCTATCTATCATCGGCCAGAACATCTGTGGGAAATTCCGCTTTGGCTTGCCAATCTCGGCCTTGGATATAAAATGTATTTGCGCGGACATAGCCATAGCAGCTATGACTTGGTGCTGTACTGCCAAGCCGGTTAACCCCAACTTCGCCGTGAGTGTCTACGCTTGAAAGCCCCAAACATGGAAAATAAGCCAGCATTCTCACAGTTTCGTGTTAAAGCCATGGCGCGGACGGATCTCGCGAGCAAATTACCGCTATCGGCTCCTTATGCGATGTTTGTCGAATTCACCAACCGGTGCAATTTTCGGTGCACATTTTGCCCGGAATCACTTGATGACTACACGGATAAGGTCGGCACGCACGTCATGAGCGAGGCGCTCTTCCATCGTCTGTGCGACGAAATACTCGACCTGGGCCGTTTGCGGGTGTTACGCTTCCATATGCTGGGAGAGCCACTCTTGCATAAACGCGCTCCTGCGATGATTGCGCACGCAATTCGGCTCGGAGTCGCCGACCGTACTGAACTGACCACCAACGGCACAGCCATTACCGACTCTGTTGCCAAAGCTTTGGTGACAAGCGGCCTCGATTACTTGCGCGTGAGCGTTTATGCCATGAACCCAGAGCGGCATCGGCGGATCACCGGTGCGGAGATAACTCCCGAGAAAGTACGGCGGGGCGTCGAAGCTGTCCGTCGCGCTAGAGAGCAAAATGGTGGGGTGGGCCCGTTCATTTATGCCAAAATGATCAACCCGTTCGATACGGAAGAGGAAACCGCATTTCGCGCTACCTATACGGAGCTTGCCGATGAAGTGATGATTGAGCAGCCGATGAACTGGAATGATGAGAATGGAACCGATTTCATTTCGGCTTCTTATGACAAACCGGTCAACCGCGAAGCCCTCTTTCCGCTTCGGAAAGAGGTTTGCCCACTTCCCTTTTATACCCTCGTCGTTCACTCGGACGGAGCGGTTGGTATCTGCTGTGTTGATTGGTCAAAACAAACAATCGTAGGAGATCTTAGGCATGAGACTTTAACCGAGGTGTGGCAGGGACAAAAACTCCGGGCATTTCAAACCATGCACCTTGAACGTCGGGCACATGAAAACGCCGCATGCAAGGGATGCACATACCCCTACACCCAACCGGATAATATCGACTCGCTACGAGGACCCGAAGATCTATGGCCCGTCGAGCCAACAGCCACATTATAGAAATTTCTCTTTCACAAAAATGCACAAGAGGAAAACTCTTCTCACATCCCTTACCTCATTGCGTTTTTTTGCAGCGCTCTGTGTCGTTCTCCATCATGCCGCAACTATCGGTGGGAACCTGGCTCTGGTCGGTTTAATGGAACGCTTAGGTTGGCTGGGCGTCTCGTTTTTCTTTATTTTATCGGGCTTCGTTCTCATGTGGACTTTTGATGAGACCATTGCTCCGGCCACATATGTTCTGCGGCGCTTGGCGCGTATTTATCCGCTTCACTTTATCTGTCTTTGTGCTTCGTTGGCATATTTTATTTACACGGGAAGCGCTCTGGGCGGATATGTCGGCACTGGCCCAGGAACGGCCGCAAATTTCTTGCTCATCCACGACTGGATTCCAGGGCATCCCAACATACGGCAGGCTTGGAATGGCGTCTCCTGGACATTATCCTGTGAATTTTTCTTCTACTTGCTGGCGCCCTTCTGTTTTCCGTTTTTTCTTAAAATTGACCGCTTCAAATATCTTGGATTGGTTGTTTTTACTTGGCTTGCTTTGGTTGCATTTAGCGTCGCCGCACAAGCGAAACACTGGAATGCCGCCCTTGATTTTTATCTTTATCATCCATTGCCGCGCGCCCCCGAATTTTTTTTGGGGGCCCTGGGTGCGCGGTGGATAAAAGCAGGATTTAGGTTTCAATCGGTCATGGCAAGTCTACTGCTCATGATCCTACCCGTACTGATTTATTGTGCTTGTGTAGCTGAGGCATCCGAATGCCCCGCGCTGATGAATCTTTTGTTTGTCCCAGGCGCCTTTCTGCTCATCCTCTCGACGGCGGGGCGGGATTATGACGGTATGAAGTCATCGCTCCGTCGACACTTCTTCGTGCGGCTCGGTGACGCGTCATTTGCTCTTTATATAACCCATGCGCTTTTATTGGGGCTTTATGCACGGTTGATTACAAGCTATTTTAGAAACTATTTTTACTCTTCACTGTCCCGTGAAATAGCACTGACGGTGTTGTATCTGGTTGCGGCTGTTGTGCTCTCTTTAATGGTGCACCTCTCCTTCGAACTACCCGCGCGGAAAACCGCGTTGTATCTTCTGGGCTCCCGCAAGACAAAAATTGCTTCATCGGAATATCTGTGATGTTATTAAGCGTATTGAATTTGACGCGTTGCATATTCACGTTTTCTCAAAACCCATTCGCTCCTTCTCAATTACCAGCGGACGCCTGGTGACATGCGTGAGAATCACCCCAATGTATTCGCCCAAAATGCCGATAAAGAATAATTGCACCGAGGCGAAGAAGAACAGAGCGATGAGGATTGGCGCGGTGTTGGCCGGGAAGCGGTTCCAGAACAGCAGTTTGGCCACCAGATAAAAAAGTGCCACCAGCAGGCTTAGCCCAGAGAGGCAGAAGCCCGCCATGGTGGCCAGGCGCAGGGGCACTTTGGAGTGGCTGGTGATGCCCAGCATGGCGAGGTCGTAGAGCGAGTAGAAATTATTGCTGCTGACACCACGCTCGCGCCGCGGTTGCACGAAGGGGATTTCCGCACGGGGGTAGCCGAGATCGGCGATCAGTCCTCGGAAATACAGATGACGGTCTCCGGTGGCACGCACCTGTTCGACGACTTCGCGGTCGTAGAGACCAAACCCCGTAAAATTCTCGATGAGCGGCACTTCCGACAGCCGGCCGATGAGTTTGTAATAGGCGCGGCGGACGAGAGACATCAGCCTGTGTTCCCGGCTCTCCGGCTTTATACCGATGACGATTTTGAAACCCTGGTGCCAGCGGCTCACAAATTCCGGGATCATCTCGGGCGGATCCTGCAAATCCGAGACCATAGTGATGAGGGCATCGCCCTGGGCGGAGAGAAAGCCGTGCAATCCGGAACGCAGTATGCCGAAATTCCGGACGTTGACGATGAGTTGCACACGCGCATCCGTGGCGGCGATGGTCTTGATCTCCGCGACGGTGCTGTCGGTCGAGGCATTGTCGCAGAACAGCAGGCTGTAGGGCTGGTCCGGTATGGTGGCGAAGGCGGCGGTGATGCGCTGGTACAAAGGCAAAATATTGCCGGACTCGTTATAGCAGGGCAGGACGACGCAAATTGTTTTCATCATAAGGTCTCCGCCAGTACCAGCTCGACATCCAGCACCACTGCGTCCACCAGAGGCATGGGTTACAGCGCCTGGATGCGCGGTCCGTGTACGCGGCGGAGCTTTTCGATGATCGGTTTTTCGCGCTCGAGCACGCGCTTCACCCCGTCGCCCATGGCGGTTTCGATGAGGCGGATGTCGCGTACCAGCCGGGTGAGGCCGTTGGGCTCCAGCGAGGCGGCGTGGTCGCTGCCCCAGAGGGCGCGGTCCAGCGTGAGATGACGCTCCACGACGCAGGCGCCGAGTGCTACGGCAGCAATGCTGGAGGGGATGCCGGTCTCATGCCCGGAATAGCCGACGGGTACGTCGAACTGTTGGGCCAGCACGGGGATGACGCGCAGGTTCAGCTCCTCATAATGTGCCGGATAGGTGCTGCTGGAATGCAGGATGATGAGATCCTGCTTGCCGAGGATTTTTACGGCATGGTCGATCTGCTCCAGGCTGCTCATGCCGGTGGAGAGGATGATGGGCTTGCCCTTGGAACGGGTGTGCACCAGCAGGTCGTCATCCGTCAGGCTGGCGGAGGCGATTTTATAGGCGGGCGGGTTGAAGCGGTCGATGAGATCGACGGAGGCCTCGTCCCAGCAGGAGACGAACCAGGCGATGTTCTTGGCCGCGCAATAGGCGTCGATCTCGGCATATTGCTCATAGCCGAACTCGAGCCCGCGCTTGAGGTCACCATTGGTCGGGCCAAACGGGTTTTCCCGCGGGCGGGCAAGCTCTTCGGCCGTGTAGACGACATCGACCGTGCGCTTCTGGAATTTTACGGCGTCGGCACCCGCGGAGACCGCGACATCGATGAGTTGCTTGGCGATGTCCAGATCACCGTTATGGTTGATGCCGATTTCGGCGATCACATAACATTGGTTGCGCCCCCCAATGGTTTTATCACCGATTTTGACTGCACTCACGCTGTTGCACTCCACTGCTGGGTTGGTCTTGCTGCCGCTCTAGGTCGCGGAGCGCCTCCTGCTTGTCATGGTTCAGGGGCGCCCGTTTCCCAACAGCCAATGCCATTGTCCTGGGGGGATGGCAATCCTGCCCCCGTGCCGGGTGGCAACCACAGGTTTAGTTGTGGGCCTGGTTCAGACCTGTCCCGGTAGAGGTGCCGGCATGGGCGGCTGCGTACCGAAGCGTTTAATGGCTGGTCCGCACGGAAGCCGTTTGCGCATTCAATCAATTAATTCTGTTACAAAACATCCGGAAAATACGAAAGTCACGCTGCTGCTGCCATGCGGAATGGAATCCAGCTTAATTTCCGGTGGCTGCTTGTTCATGCGTTCTTGCACCGAAAGCCGTTTCGGAGGAAGCTTCTTGCGAACGTTACTGTAATGTTGCTCGCTTGCCGGTGATCGCGAGCCTCTCCTTTTAGGAAAAGCCCATGTCTTCAAGCAACTGGAACGGCAACACGGGTAATTGGAATGACGGCACGCAATGGACCGGCGGCATTCCAGGCCCCGGCGACGATGCGATTTTCAACACCGGCAGCAGCTTTACCGTCACGTTTGACAGTACCGATCAGATCGACACCGTGGACGGCTATGTCAGCACCGCAACCTTTGCGGTTACAGGCGGGGATCTGCAAACCGGACGTTGGGACTGGGCCGGGGCGTTCGATCTTTCCGGCGGCACGCTGGATATTACCGGCATCTACCCGGTATGGAGCGGTTCTGCCTCCTTCAGCGGCGGCGAGCTGATCGTCGGCTCCGGCAGCGGCTACCCCGCCATTTTTGAGGTGGGGCTGACGCAGAGCGGCGGCACCATCGATATTACCGCGGGCACACTGGATGTGGAGGGCTCGTCCTCCCTGCTGGACGGCAGTTTTACCGGCGCCGGGGTGCTGGACATCGTCTCCAGCGCCAGTGCCACATTCGGCACCCAAATCGCGCTGAACGTGCAGGAGGTGTCGCTGGGCAGCGAAGCCGCTGTGACGCTCACCCCCGGCACAAGCGGCACACAGAACTATATCTATGACGGCAATTTCTTCGCCGGGCTGGATTCCACGCTGAACAGCGCCGGGCAGACATTCAGCCTCGGGGCGAGCGGCAGCGGGACTTTTGCCGGCACGTTCAGCGGCGGTGGAATTCTGGATGTGGCCGGGTTGTACGATCTCGGCGGGCTGGCGGTGACGGGCGCTGGTGGCGAGGTCATCATCCTGGGCAAGGCGTTGCAGGACAGCAGCAATGTCACACTCGGGGTGGGTGCTACCGATAATGACCTGCTGGAGATCGCCCAGGGTGCCACTTATGACAATGTTGGTGAAAGCTCGATTACCGGCAACAGCCTGAGTGCTGTGGATGTGGAAGGGGTTTTCATCGCCAACGCGCCGGCCGCCACCACCTCCATCGATGTTGAGTATTTTACCCTGGGCGCCACCGGCACGCTGCTGGCCCTGGGCAATGCGAATCTTGATATAGAAGGGGAAGGCACCGGTGCTGGCGGGCTGCTGCTGGGCAGTGTCGGCGGCAGCGGCACACTGCAGATCGGCAACAATGAGGATCTCAGCGTCGGCGGTTCGTCGCTGGATGTGGCGCATCTGCTGATCGGCTCCTTTGGCGCCCAGCCGGGTGAAATCCTGCTGACCGCGGCGCTGGATTATGAAGGCCAGTTGGTCGATGGCAGCGGCACGATCGACACCAATGGCTTTGTCTTCACGCTGGGCCGGGGCACCACCGGCACGCTGGCCAATATCGTGGATGGCGGCGGCACGCTGCTGCTGACGGGCGCGCTGGAGCTGAGCGGGGCGAGCATCAGCGGGGCTGAACTGCTGGTGACCGGCCTGGCCTATGCCAGCCCAGGCTATGTCTATCTCGGCACGGCGGGGAAAACGAGCGAGATCAGCATCGGCAGCACCGGCACGTATGAGCTCGGCAATTCGAACGGCGTGTATGATGAAACGACCGGTGCGGGCATCATCGATAATGCCGGGCTGATTGAGCTATCCGACGGCGCGCCTTACAGCGCGCCGGCATTCTACGAGGTGAATTTCACCAATAGCGGCACGCTGGATATCAAGCTCGGGGAGCTGGAATTATACCTCGGCAGCGCCACGCTGGGCGGAACAATCGATGGCTCCGGCACGTTGTGGCTGGATGGCGATACGGTGACAATGCTCGCCGGGTTGGAGCTCGACCCCGCCTATCTGACCTGGAACGGCGCGCATATTACTTTGGCGGCTGATCTGTTCTATGGCGGTACGCTGCTGGCGGCCACCAGCACCACCATCAACACCGAGGGCCATACATTCTCCGTTGTGGCGGGCGCGCTGGATGCTGTGGTGACGGGCGGCGGCACGGTGGTAATCGCAGGGGAGGTGAACGGCGGTGCCAGCGGCTATAATGGCGGCGCGATCGTGCTCGAAGGTAGCGGCACCACTTTGCTCGACGAATCCATTTTCAACGCGAATGCCGGCGGGCTGGTGCTGGGCGAGACAGCCACGGACAGCGCCACACTCAGCATCACCAGCGATGCGCAATATATCATTTCGGATACCGCGGGCATCGGCTCGCAAGCCGGCACCAACAGCAGCATCGTCAACGACGGTACGTTTCAACTGGCCAGCATCTATCCGCTGGGGCCGGCTGTTGTGGTTACGGCCGGCACGTTCGATAATCTGGGGACGATTTTCGACAGCACGGGCGCGCTCGAATTCGTCACCAGCCTGGTGAATGACGGGCTGATCGATGTGTCGCAGCAATTACAGATCAGCGGCAATGTCAACGCCGATGCCGGCAGCACCGGGACATTCGTGATCGGCGATGGCGCCACGCTCGGCTTTACCGGCGCCATCCTCACCAATCCGGTGCCGGCCAGCCTGGTCGCGGCGAGCCAGATCATCAGTTTTGCTGGTAGCACGGGTGAGCTGAGCATCGAAAATCCGGCGCTGTTTGCCGGGACCATCGAAGGTTTTGCCGCGGGCGACATTATCAATGTCGGCGTAGTGCCGGATTCCACCGGGGCGCCCAATACGTTCAGCTATGGCGATAATGTTCTGACACTGCTCTCCGTCACTGAGATCAGCGTGGGCAACTACGAGACCTTGGCCGTGGGCACGCTGGCGCTGCCGGATATCGACCCGGCCGATCTGCAATTGTTCTGGAACAATGTGAATGGCGGGACGGATATAGAATTATCCAACCCTGCCATCGGCGATGCGCCGGTGTTCGATGGCGATGTCTATAATTCCACCTGGACCGGGGCGGCCGGTAACGATTGGAATGTTCCGGCGGATTGGGACACGCAATATTACGATGCCGGTTCATCGGTCAATCCGCAGTATGAAAATGTCGTGCCGTTCCAGGGCTATGACATCGTCCTGCCGGCGGCGCTGACGCTGACTTACAGCGCCACCTCGACATCGACGGGTGAATTCACCGCGACCAATTTTGAAGGCGCACAGGGCTCGATATTTGACATGACCGGCGGCACGCTGGCGGTAAGCTACGGGTTTTACGATAGCGGGCTGGTTGATCTGACCGGCGGCACGCTGGATAATATCAGCGGCGGTGATTATGCTTTCATCGGCACGCTCGATCTGGGAGCCGCCGGTGATCTGCAGGTGGATGACGGGACGCTGGATCTTTCCGCCAATGGCTCTAGTTTCTATGACACCACCAACACCATCGCCGGCACTTTGTCCGGTGAAGGTCAGATCAACCTGATCGGCGGCACCTATGCCATCGCGGCATCGGCGGATCTGGCGGTGGCGACGCTGGCGGCCGGGGCGAATTCCCTCCTCCTCGAAGGCAATCAGATTTTCCATGGCCAGGAGCTGATCAACACCGCCCAGTTCGACCTCAATGGCTTTGATCTGCTGCTGCCCGAGGCTTCGCTGCTTGCGCTCACCGCTGGTACGGTTTTCGGCGGCGGGACAATCACCGTGGCGGGCTCGGCCGATCTCGGCGGGCTGATTACCGGCAATGGCACGGAGATCCTCATCACCGGCACGGCGCAAACCGGCTATGCTGCGGTTGAGCTCGGCACACTGCTGGCCAGCAGTGATATCACCTCCTCCATCGTCGTGGCGCAGGGCGGCACGTATTTCAACCCGGCCTTCATCGAGCCGACCGGAGGATGGTCCGGCACGCTGGTGAACAATGGCTATATCGCCCAGACCAGCCCGGAGACGCCCTATGACGAGATCGGGCAACAGGAGCAGCTCGGCCTCTTCATCAACAACGCGACTGGCACGCTGAATATCGAAGCCGGCAATATGGTGTTCTACCTCGGCTCGGCCGTGCTGGAGGGGCTGATAGAAGGGGCGGGCACGTTCGAACTCTCCGATGAGACCGCAACCTTGTTCGCAGCGGCCACGCTTGACGTTGACAATGTCGTGCTCTCCAGCACCACAATCACGCTGGAGGGGTCTCAGACCTATGCCGGCACATTCGATTTCTCCTTCGGCGATATCGATACCAATGGCGATACGCTGGCACTGGGCGTGGAGACCGGCGGCGAAGAAAATAAAAACGGATTCGTGGGCGAAGGCGCGTTGGAGGGCAATGTCAGCGGCGGCGGCGAGCTGCAGTTGGACGGCGGTTATTTCATCTCAGGCCTGACGCTTACCGGCGCAGGCACATCGCTGGTCGATGAGCATTATATCCAGATCGGCAGTGGCGGGCTGCAGATTGGCCTCGCCAGCACCGATACCACCTCCGCCACCATCACCTCCGGGGCCGAGGCCGATTTTGTTGCGGCCGGCAATATTGCCGGTACCGGACTGCTGCTCAATGCCGGGCTGCTGGCGGATTCAGCGACAGCTCTGGCACAGATCGACGTCTCCACCTTCATCAGCACCGGCACCATCGATGCGGTTTACGGCGAGCTGCTGGTGGAGGATTCCTCGGCCGTCATCGGCGGGTTGGTAACCGGTGCGGGCGAATTTTATGTCGACAGCCTGGGCACGCTTACTTTTGCCGCCGGGGTCACGCTTGATGTGGGTTCCCTCGCCTTGACAGAGGGTGTGGTGCAGCTTGACGGCAATATCACCTATGCCGGCGATCTCATCGATTTCAACCCGACGCTGAACACCAATGGTTTCGATCTGGATCTGACCGGTGACGGCACGCTGGCGGGCTATATTCTGGGCGGCGGTGCCGTCACCGTCGCAGGCGCGCTGTATGCCACCTCCACCGAGCTTTGGGCGGCGAATACCACGCTCGATGTCACCGGCAGTCTGGAGCTTACCGGGCCGCTCTATGCCGGCTCCACCAATGCCAGCGGCGCCGGGGCGCAGCTCGATATCGGTTCCACCGGCACGCTGAACCTGGCGGTGGATGGCTTCATCGGCACGGTCGGTATCTATGATAATCTGACCATCGACAATGCCGGGCTGATCGAGAAAACCGGCGCACTCGGCGTTACCAGCATCGCTTCCGGCATGTTCATCAATACCGGAACGATATTGAACGACCCTGGTACCATCGACATTCTTGGCACGCTGGTGAACAACGGCACGGTGTTGGAGGAGGCCGGCGGCAGCATCATCTTCGGCAGCATCGCAGGCACGGGTGTGATCATCGACGATCCCTCCGCCATTACCTTCACAGGTGCTGTGGCCGCGGGCCAGACGGTCAGCATCACCGGTGCGGGCGGTACGCTGGTGCTGCAGGATGTGACCCAGTTCCAGGGCATCATCGCCGGGTTCCAGCCGGGGGATATCATCGACCTTACGAATATCGCCCCAGGCGCGATTACCGGCGATCGTTTTGCGGATGGCGTGCTGACATTGGATGATGCGGCCGGGAATATCGAGCTGACCTTCGCCAGCGAGGGTGTTACCGGCAATCCGTTCAGCTTCGGTACGGATGGTTCCCTGGGCAGCTATATCACCACCGAGCAGGCTTTATGCTTTCTGGCCGGTACGCGCATTCTCACCATGGATGGCGAAAAGCCGGTGGAGGATCTGGCCATCGGGGATCTGCTGGTGACGCGCTTTGGCGGTATTCAGCCGGTGAAATGGATCGGGCGGCAATCCTACGACTCCCGGTTTATCCTGAAAAATCCCGAGAAGATCCCGGTTTTGATTGCCGCCGGTGCGCTGGGCGACGGTTTGCCGGCGCGCGGCCTGTATGTCTCGCCCGGCCATTCCGTGTTGCTGGGCGAGGTGCTGGTTCTGGCGCATACGCTGGTCAATGGCATTACCATAACCCAGCCGCAGCCTGCCGGGCTGGTTGCGTATTTTAATATCGACTTCGGAACGCATGATTGCGTGCTGGCCGAAGGCATCTGGGCGGAGAGCTATGCCGATGCGCCCGGTCAGCGTGCGCAATTCCATAATGCCGCGGAATTTGCGGCACTCTATCCGGATGACGAGCCAGCCGAGCAGCTCGTGCTCTGCGCCGCGCGGCCGGAATATGGCGCGGCTCTGGGTGCGGCGCTGCGCCCCGTGGCGGCGCGCACCGCGGCCGGGTTGGAAATAGGCGAGATCCGCGGGTATATCGACATCATCACCCCGGGTGAGATCGCCGGCTGGGCCATAGACCATGCGCATCCGGCACTGCCACTGGTGCTGGAAATCCGGCTCGGTGACCGCGTGCTGGCCAATGTGCTGGCCTGTGACTACCGGGGCGATCTGGCGGAGGCAGGGATGGGCCGTGGGCGTTGTGCCTTCAGCTTCGCGCCGCCGCAGGCTTTATCCGCCGGGGAGCTGATGCGTTTGCAGGTCGTCGCACCCGATGGGACGGCGCTGAGCCTGACCAGCGCCTGCCATGCGGCGATGCGCCACAAGGCTGCCTGATACGCCTGCGCCAGACCGGGCATACTCCCATCTGGGAATATACCCGGAAGTTCGCCTGGGTGATGTTGCCTGGTAAGAGGCACATCAAAGGGCAGGAACGGATGGATTTGCAGTTCAAGGGACGGCGCGCGCTTGTAACGGGCAGCAGCAGCGGGATTGGCGAGGCCATTGCCCGCATGCTGGCGCAGGAGGGTGCGGCCGTGGTGGTGCATGGGCGGGACCGCGCCCGCGCTGAAAAGGTGGCCGCCGAGATCGGCGCCGCCGGTATCGCGCTGGGCGATCTCTCGACCGATGAAGGGGCGGCCAGCGTGCATGCGGCGGCGGTGAGCGCGCTGGGCGGCAATGTCGAGATTCTCATCAATAATGCCGGTGGCAGCTCGACCGGCAATACCACCAAGAGCCCGGCTGAGATTGCCATTGCGGATTGGCTCTCTAATTATAACGCCAATGCGCTGTCCTCGGTGCGGCTGGCGCAGTTGGCCATACCGGATATGGCCGCCGCGCGCTTCGGGCGGATCATCAACGTGTCCAGCGCCGTGGCGGTGCAGCCCAATAATCTGGGTTCGGATTATTCGGCGGCGAAATCGGCGCTGAATAATTTTACGGTCAGCCTGGCCGGCTCGCTGAGGGGGCAGGGTATTACGGTCAATACGGTCTCGCCCGGCATTATCATGGTGGATGGGCTGATCCGCTTCGCGCGTACGAAGTTTGGTGATCCGAATATGAGCATCGAGGACATCACCGCCCGGCTGGTGGCCGCGAAAGTGTTCGACCTGCCGCCGGCCGGCAGGTTGGGCACACCTGAGGATCTCGCCGTGGTCGTCTGCACGCTGGCGAGCCCGCGCTCCGGCTTCGTCACCGGCGCAAACTACCGCGTCGATGGCGGGCAGGTTCGCAGCCTCAACTGAAAGGAGCCGAAATGTCCAAGAACAGCTATCGCGTCATCCAATGGGCCACCGGCACCGTGGGCAAGGCGTCTCTCAAATATTTCATCGAGAATCCGGTCATCGAGCTGGTTGGCGTGTATGTCACTAACCCTGATAAATTCGGCGTGGATGCGGGCGATCTCGTCGGCCTGCCGAAAACCGGCATTCTGGCCACGAATGATGCCGAGGCGCTCATCGCCCTGGATGCCGATTGCGTGCTCTTCGCGGCAACCTCCGGCCCCGCTATACTTGACCCGATTTGCCGGCTGCTGGCCTCGGGCAAGAATGTCGTCTCCACGGCAGGTCCATTTTTGCCGAACAAATGGTTCGCGGCGGATGCGGAAAAGATCGAGGCGGCTTGCCGTGCCGGCAATAGCTCCTTCCATGGCTGCGGCATCCATCCGGGCTTCTCGGGCGACCTGTTACCGCTGACCCTGGCCCGGTTGATGAACCGGATCGACTGCATCGAGGTGACGGAGATCATCGATAAATTGCGCAATCCGATGATCTATACCGAGATCATGGGTTTTGGCGCCGACCCGGAAGAGCTGCTGGCCAACCCGCGCCGCTCGCCTGAGACGTATAAATATTTTTATTCCTCGATGGAGATGATCGCGACGGGTCTGGGCAAGGAGATCGAGAAGGTCACGGTGCGGCTCGAAGTGGCCAAGGCCAAAAACGATATCGTGCATCCGCATGGCGTGGTGAAGAAAGGCATGGTCGGCGGGCAGCATTATGAATGGACCGCCTGGGTCGAGGGTGCGCCGCTGATCGTATATCATTTCTACTGGCAGCTCGGCACCGACCTCGACCCGCTCTGGGAAGAAGGCGAAGCGAAATATCGCGTCGTCATCAAGGGCGACCCGCCGCTGGAATGCCATCTGATGGGCGGCAAGGATGCGGATGGCCGCCACCCCTTCCTCGGCCTGCCCTGGACCGGGCTGGTGGGCTGCACTGTGGTGCCGCAGATATGCGACGCCCCGGCAGGCGTGATCTCGCATCTCAACCTGGGTGTGGTGCAGCCGCGCGGGCTGGTGCGGCGGTAGCGCCATCTGTAATATGGCGGCATGTTTGCCATAGATGCTGATGACGTGCGGTATGCCGCGACGATGCTTGCCGGTGTCGCCGTGCGGACGCCGTTGCTGGAATACGCCGCACTGAACGAGATTGCCGGCCGGCGCGTGCTGGTAAAATTCGAAGGCGCGCAGCATACCGGCTCGTTCAAATTCCGGGGTGCGTATAACCGGCTGGCGCGGATTGAGGGAGCGGCCAAGGCAGCGGGGGTTGTCGCCTGGTCATCGGGCAATCATGCGCAGGGCGTGGCCGCGGCGGCCAGGTTGCTGGGTATGCCGGCGCTCATCGTGATGCCGGCGGATGCGCCCGCCATAAAGAAGGCAAACACCAAGGCGCTGGGCGCTGAGATTGTGCTGTATGACCGGCTGAGCGAATCCCGCGAGGAGATCGCAGCGGCGCTGGCGGCGGAGCGGGGCGCGATACAGGTGCCGCCCTTCAACGATCCCTTTATTATCGCCGGGCAAGGGACCGTCGGGTTGGAGATTTTGCAACAGGCGGAGGATGCCAAAGCGGCGCTCGGGCAGGTGCTCGTCTGTTGCGGTGGTGGCGGACTTACCGCCGGTGTGGCGACATTGGTGAAGGACGTAAATCCATCCATCGATGTTTACAGCGTCGAGCCCTCGGCCTTTGACGACACCGCGCGGTCCTTGCGCAGCGGCCAGCGCGAAATCGTCGCGAAGGGGGCCTCTTCCATCTGCGATGCATTGCTGACACCCACGCCGGGCGAGCTGACATTTCCCATCAACCAGGCGCTGCTCTCCGGCGGGCTGGCGGTGAGCGACGAACAGGTGAAGGCGGCGATGCGCTTCGCCTTCGAGACGCTCAAACTTGTCATCGAACCGGGTGGGGCTGTTGCCTTGGCTGCGGTGTTACACGGTTTGGCCCCCGCGACCACGCTGGCAACAGCCGTGGTCGTATCAGGTGCCAATGTCGATCCCGCGCTCTACGCCGCCATATTGTCCGAAATTACATCGGCGGGGTGAGACCGTCCTTGCCCACTTGCACACGGCCGGTGGTCAAAGCCCCGTCACTGCCTTTCTGCGCGAACAGAATCACATGCGCGCCGGGTTTGAGTTCGGCGATGGTGCCGGGCGCGTATGTCACCACGGGCACGGTTGAGGGTACCAGCACGGTTTTGGTGCCCGTGCCGTCGTTCACCGTCAGTGTGGTGGCGCCATCGCCACCCACATTGCCAACGGTGCCGTTGGTCTGGGACAGGCTGCCGACTGTGCCGTTGGTCATGCTCGACCCCTTGGTCAGGGTCCAGGGCCGCGTGCCCAGCCCAATGCCGCGCATGCTCTCCGGAAACACCTGCAATTCCAGCGCGCGGTACTGGCCGTTCGGCTCCTGCACAGCGGCCGTGCCAATGTAACTGCCAGCTTTAACCTCGGAAAGCTGGGTGGGCAGAATATCGGTGACGGTTGCGTTGGGGGTCAACGCAACCTCAACCTTGCTGCCGTCACGCGCGGTAATGTCCAGGCTGTTGGCGTTCACCGCGGCAATGGTGCCGCGAATGACATCGAATTTAGGCGTTTGCGCCCAGGCAGCACCTGCCGTTGATCCCATTGCCAGACCCAGCATCCCAAGAATACGAATTTTCATGAACCGACCTCCACAATTATGGCCATATAGAAGGTGCCGCGCAGCGCATTTGACAATGCATGATTTTGCAATCCACATCGCCCCATGATTTTTGAGAAATCACGGAATAAAATCGCGCGCACATGCGTCTATGGGCGTGAGTCTGCTAACGAATGGGCAATATGACGGACCATCCACAAAAATACGCTTCGACGGCCGTGGTGCTGCACTGGCTCATCGCTCTTTGCATCCTGTGCAATGTCATTCTGGGCATCGGCGCCAATTACGCGCCGGACGCATGGGTCAGGCCAATCATCAATCTCCACAAATCAATCGGCATCACCGTGCTGGGGCTGGTGCTGGCGCGGGTCGCCTGGCGGATTTTGCATAGGCCGCCACCTTTGCCGGAGGGCTACAAACGGCTGGAGCGGCTGCTGGCGCATGGCGTGCATGCTTCGCTTTATGTGCTGATACTTGCGATCCCGATCACCGGCTGGATTCATGATTCCGCCTTCGCCCAGGCGGCGCAGCACCCGCTGATATTATTCGGCATCATCCCCTGGTTCCGGCTGGGCTTCATCACCAGCCTCGACCCTGCGGCGAAGGAGCATATGCACAGCCTGTTCGGGGCGATCCATACCTATCTGGGCTATGTGCTCTATGGCGTTTTCGCGCTGCATGTCATCGGCGCGCTCAAACATCAGTTCATCGATAAAGAGCGCGAGATCCAGCGGATGTGGCTCTAAAGTGAGCATCTCGACGACTGAACTGCAACGCCGGCTGCGCTCCATCTCACCGCGCTGGACCAGGCCGGCGGTGCCGTTGCCGAGCGTGCTGATCCACGGCTTTGTTTTCATTGCCTGGATTATATTGCTGGGCAATGCGTTCCTCGGGCGCGGTATCTTCGCCTGGTCGGTCGGCATCGTGTATATTCTCTACGATACCGCGCTGCTGCTGTTTACCTTTGTGCAGACCTGGCCGCTGCGGCATGCCATTGCGCCGCCGCCCGCCACGGGAAAGCGGCCAACGGTTACCGTTATCATCACGGCTTATAACGAGGCCGCCGCGCTGACCGCGACAATCGATGCGTTGGTGAGGCAGAGCGAACCGCCGGAGCGGATTTTGATCGCGGATGATGGCTCGACCGATGCCACAAGCGCTGTGTTGGAGGCATATTGCAAACTGCCGGTGCCCGCATTGGGGGAGATGGCTGAAGGGGCGCAATTACGCTGGCTGCGCATGCCGCACGCCGGCAAGGCCAGCACGTTGAATGCGGCTTTGACGCATGTGGATACCGAGCTGTTCATTACGGTAGACGCAGATACGATTTTGCGCCCCGATGCCATCAGCGCCATGCGCGATGCATTTGCGGCGGATGAGAGGCTCGTATCCGCGACGGGTGTGCTCGCGCCAGTGTGTGGCAACACCACCAGCGGGCGGGTGCTGGAGTGGTTTCAGAGTTACGAATATGTGCGGAATTTTCTCTCGCGCTATGCCTGGATGCGGATGAATGGACTGCTGCTGATTTCTGGCGCCTTCGCCGGGTTTCGCCTGGATGCCGTACTGACGGTTGGCGGGTTCGATGCAAACTGCCTGGTCGAGGATTATGAGATGATCCACCGGCTGCGGCGCTACGGTTATGACCAGCGTCTGGACTGGCATACGAGCGTGCTTGGCGGAGCGTTGGGAAACACCGCCGCACCTGCGACACTGACGCGGTTTTTGAAGCAGCGCCGCCGCTGGTTCGGCGGGTTTCTACAGACGCAAAACTGGTACAGGGACATGGTGGGGGCCGGGCGTTACGGCGATGTCGGCCTGTGGATGCTGCCGGTAAAGGCCGCGGATACGATGCAGCCGATCTATGGGTTGAGCGCCTTTGTTTTGCTGCTCTGGTACCTCGTGACCGGGCGGCTGGCGTTGCTGATTCCGGTGGGCGGGCTGATCATCGGCAAGATCGTAATCGACCTCGGCTTTCACGCCTGGTCGATTTTTCTCTACCGTAAATGGGTCGGCGGCCAGACCAAGGTGAATTTCGGTCTGGCCATTCTGGCGGCCATCGTCGAGCCGTTCAGTTTTCAGTTGTTCCGGCATGTCGGTGCGAGCTGGGGCTGGTTCGCCTTTCTCACCAAACGGCACGGTTGGTAGCTCTCAGTCGTTGACGGAGAGCACCATGATGGGATCGGCGATTTTCTCTGGGGCAATTTCCTGCTCCAGCGGCAACACTGCCGTGCCGATGGCGAAGAACTCGATGACATGGGTCTGCCAGCCGTGGCTGCCCTCGTGGATATCAACACCGACGACGCCTTCGGCCTTGGCCGCGGAGGCCTCGAACTGCATGCGCTCGACGGCGATTTCCCGTGCCTCGTACATGGCAGCCGTAAAATTCTCCAGCTCCACATTGCGCCCGGCGGAGCCGAGGCCGGCAAGCATGCCGCGATGTGCGACGTGATAGACGCAGGAGCCCATGACCATTTCCACCGGGCGGTAGCCGGCGTGCAGCAGGGACCAGAAATCCTGGCCTGAAAGGTCGGAGGTGAACGGCCCGCCGTCATGCGCGCGGAAGCCTTTATGGCCTTCGCCATGCACAACACCGGTGCCGATGGCGATGAACTCCAGCAGGTTCTCATCCCATTCCATGCGTTTGATGGTGAGTTTCACACCAACGATACCATCCGCCCCCATGGCCGAGGCTTCCGCGCGCATGCGGGTCATGGCCAGCTCGCGGGCGTGGTACATGGCTTTGGAGAGCACATCCATCTCCTGGCTCTTGCCCCAGGAGCCGTATTGGATGCCGACATGATACACGCAACTGCCGACGCAGATGCCGATGGGCTCGAAGCCGGCCTTGCGCACCAGCAGGAACTCGTTGACCGAAAAATCCGAGGTGAAAACGCCGGTGGAATGCGCGGAAGAGCGCAGGCCTTTGAGGCGCTCTTGCGCGTGGGCGGGGAGGTTCAGGGTCATATGGCGCCTTCTGAGGAGTTGGTGGCGTAGGATTGATGATGATTTGTGGTGCCGGTGAGCGGGGTTTTGCCCGCATGCATGTCCACGGCCATTTTAAAATCATGCGGCAGAGGTGTGCCGCGCCTGGCATCGACCGTGGTGGCGATGACGATGTGGCGCGCCAGATATTCCTTGAATTTGCGCTCGTTCTGTTCGCGCTCGACCTCGAACATCTGGCTGAAATTGAGATGTGCCAGCACGCCGTTGCCGCGCCCCTGCGAGGATTGGCGCAATTGCGCGTGCGCGCGCTGGCGCACAGTCTCCCATAGTTTGGAAAGCTGCCAGGATTCGGTATTGCCCATCCAGGCCTGGTTGGCGGAGTTGCGCCAATCCGTCAGCCATTCGTAATGCGCGCCGATGGAAATGCCGGTGGGCACGACATCGGCTTCGAGTAGCTTGACGAATTCAAGCGCCGGCACTGTGGCGATGACGGGGAAATCCGAGGGCGCGAAACCCTCCACCTTCACTGCCGTGCCGATGAGGGTGAAATCCATGCTGTTTTCCACAGCTAACGGGATGGTGCGCATTTTCACATCCAGCACCGCATTGGCACCGCAGGCGCGGGCCTCCTGCGCCAGCCGCTCTAATGCCGTCTCCCAGCCCTGGGCATGGCCCAAGGTCCAGGACCAGCCGTAATGCAGCCAGCATGTGGCGGATACGGCGGCGATGGGTTTCAGCCCATGCGAGCGGGCGATGCCCAGCTCGGCCGGGGTGAGCGTCGCTATCCATGGCTTTGTCCCGCTGGCCGCCCCTTGCAGGCGTTCCAGCACGCCGCTGGGCACGCGGCCGGCGCGCAGGTTCATCAGAATATCAGCCTGGCGGTGCAGCGATTCCTGTTCCGCCGCCTTGGCCTCCGGGCTTTTCCTGAAACGATCGAAGATGCTCATCAGCCCTCCATGAATTGTTGCAGCGAGGCGCTGAGAGATTGCGCGTGGGCTGAGGCTTTCTGGGTCTCCGCCTGGAGTTTGGCGAACCATTCGGCGGGGTCGAGGGTTTTGGTGTTGAGGGTAATGCCGCGCACGACCATGCCGATGCTGGCGGTGAGCCGGTTGTTGACGAGTTCGAGTTTGTAATGCTGCTCGCCAAGCTCGACGGCGACGCCGATGATTTTGCCGGTTTTGGCGAAGAATGATTTTTGTTCTTGTATTGTAACCTGGTTCGGGAGTGCTTCCTTAAGGCGCAGTGCGAACGCACCAAGATTGGATTGTGCATCCGCCGAGAAGCGCCGCAGCCAAGCGGCCTGCATATCAAAGTCCATCTTACTTCTCTAACGCGCGCGCATTCACGCCCTGCATTCCAGTAACCAGCTTGTTGCGAATTTCCGCCAACTTCGCCTCACGCGCGGCATCGCCGGCCGCGACTTCGCGCTCAATGTCCAGCACCTCGTTCATGGTCTTGATCGTCTCATCGGCCACCTGCGCCAGTACGTCGATATTGCGCTGGTCGCCGCCGAGGGAGCGGGCGGCGGTGGTGGCCGCGTCATGCGCGCCCTTGGCGGCGAGCAGGGTGATCTGACGATTGGCTTCGTCCAGTTTGGCGGCGGCGTCGGCGGCCTTCTGGATTTCCACCTGCACCACGGCCTGGGAGGCGACGGCCATGAGACGGGGGATGACGACCAGCATGCCGTTGGAGATTTTCATCAGCCTTGTTTCCGCCGCCGAGCGGTTCTGGCCGATGATGGGGATGAGCATGGCCGAGCCCACCAGCGCCTCGCGCATATCCGCGATCTTGCCCCGGAAGTTGGCGATGGCGCCGCGGAAATCCAGCACATCGGCGGCATCGGCCGCATCATTCGTGGCGATGGCGTGCTGGCGTTTTTGCTCCAGCTCGTCCTCGGCGCGGTCGAGCGCGATCTGGCCGGCGGCGATGTCGATTTTCAGGTCATGCAGGGATTGGCGGATGGCCAGGGCCTGGGTGTCCAGCAGCGAAATGGTGACGGCGAGGTCCGCTTTGGTCTTGCGGGCCTTGGCCTGCTCCTGGTCCATGAGGGTGAGAAATTGTTTGCGGTTTTCGGCAAAGCCTTTGAAAGCGGTATGTGCATCCGCCGCAACGCCCAGCAGCCGGCCGATGATGCCTTTGCGGGCTTCCGTGGCACCTTGCGCTTCCTTCTGCAAATCCTGGATGCGCAGGATTTTCACGCCGTCGATGACCGCGGCGGCGATGCGCCCTGCCTCGCCGGCATCGCCCAGCCGCACATCGGCGAGCAACTGGCGGGAGGCGGCGGCGATGGCGGAGAGCACGCCGTCGCCATGTGACAGCAACGTGGCGGTGTCGGCAAAATTGACCTTCGCGGCGGAAGCCTGGGCGGCGGTGAGGTCCGCCGGCGGCAGGTTGGCGACCTCCACCAGGCGCTCCGGGCGCGGTTGCGGCGCAAGCTCGGCATTCGTCCCGGCTGGCAGCACCGCCACCGCCTGGGTGGGTGCCGGCAGCAGGGTGGGATCATCGAAGATCGACAGATCGAGCGGTGCAGCGGAAAGCGTTTCGGGCATGACCAACTCCGGCGTGTGTGGGGAAGCCTAACCCGGAGACGGGGACTGCCGCAAGCTAGCCAACCGGCACGCTTGCATGCGCATGGCAGTCCCGCCCTCGAATTCCGTTGCATAGTATGCTTAACGAAGGGGCTCGCGAAACCAAGGTACCAATATGACGTCGACGGCGCCCCACCAGGGCATGGGCTTCAAGGAATTTGTCGGGCTGGTTGCGGCATTGATGGCGATCAACGCCATCGCCATCGATTCGATGCTCCCCGCTTTGGGACAGATCGGCAATGCTCTGGGGGTGGCCAATGCCAATGAACGGCAATGGATCATCACCGCCTATATGCTGGGCTTCGGCGGCACCCAGATCATCTACGGCACACTTACCGACCGCTTCGGCCGCAAGCCCATTCTGCTCTGGGGGCTGGCCGGCTATACGATTTTTACCCTGGGCATCGCCGCCTCGCATAGTTTTGAGGCGCTGCTCGGCGGGCGCGTGCTGCAGGGCGTTGCCGCGGCCAGCACCAGGGTGGTCTCGGTGTCCATCGTCAGGGATTGCTATGCCGGGCGGCTCATGGCGCGGGTCATGTCGCTCGCCATGATCGTGTTCATCGGCGTACCCGTATTCGCGCCCTCCGCCGGGCAGCTTATTCTGCTTATCGCACCCTGGCAGGGTATATTCCTGGCGCTGGGGGCTTTCGGCTTCACCGTGCTGCTCTGGGTATGGCTGCGCCTGCCCGAGACGCTGCATGAAGAGGACCGCAAACCGATCGCATTGCGTACCATCACTGAGACCTTCGGTATCATCCTCAGCAACCGACTCTCCATGGGCTATACCGTGGCCTCCACCATGATCTTCGGCGCCATGCTCGGCTTCATCAATTCCGCCCAGCAATTATTCACCGACGTCTTCCACGCCGGCCGGATCTTCCCCATCATCTTCGCCCTGATCGCCACATTCATTGCTATATCGTCACTCTTGAACGCACGGCTGGTGGATAAAATCGGCATGCGCAAACTCTCGCACGGCGCGCTGCTGGCCTTCATCACAATCGCCATGATTCACGCCACCCTGGCGCTCAGCGGGCACGACACGCTCTGGACCTTCGCCATCCTGCAGAGCGGCATGATGCTCTGCCTGGGGCTAATGATGGGCAATTTCGGCGCCATCGCCATGGAACCCCTCGGCCATGTAGCGGGTGCCGCCGCCTCCATCCAAGGCTTCATCTCCACCGTCGCCGCCGCACTCATCGGCTTCCTCGTCGGCCAAAGCTTCAACGGCACCGACATCCCCCTAGAACTAGGCTTCGTAACCCTGGGCCTAAGCGCCCTGGCCGTAATCCTATTCGCCGAAAACGGCCGCCTGTTCCAACACCAAGACCAACTGACCGACGCGGCCTACGACCATTTTTGAGGGTGGGGTGTTTCCACGGAAAAAAAGGCTGGGGCTCCGCCCCTGACCCCGCTGGGGCCGCAGGCCCCAGACCCCACTACTTCGGGTCTTGGAAAGGGATGCCCTGCACGGGCTGTCCAACTACGTGATCTCGAGGGCATCCCTTTCCAAGACCCGGGTGGGATCCAAGGGCCTTTCGGCCCTTGGCGGGTCCAGGGCAGAGCCC
>JAMFRO010000013.1 GCA_026224825.1 bacterium
ATATGGATGCGACCTCGGGACAATCGGTGGATGCGCCGGGCAGCACGCCGGAGCGCCGCGCGGCCTATTTGCGCGAGGCGCCGAAAATGGTGGAGTTTCTGCTGCGCCAGGGGATAAAATTGCGGCGCATACCGTATTATCCGGATTATTATGACGACCGGGCGGGCGGCTCCGAAGCCGGGCGGACGGTGGTTGCCGAATTGTTTAATGTGAATGAGCTGCCTCGCGAATGGCGGCGGAAATTGCGGCCTAATTTTCTGCAGATGCCGGGTGCGCTCGATGAATTTTTCTGGGTGGGCACGTTCAAGCGTTCCTGGAAGGGCAAACGTATGTTGGCCAGGATTCTACTCCGCGGTTTGCTGGCGAAACTGACCAGCAAGCATTGGGTGACGGCCGGTGCGGCGCTGCAGGGGCGCATGCTGCAGGCGGCGATTAAGGCTGATGTCGATATTCGCACCAATGCCGGCGTTAGATCATTCATTACCGAAGGCGGTGCTGTTAAAGGTGTCGTCACCACCGCAGGAAAGCGCATAGGGGCGCGGCTTGGGGTGCTGGTGAATGCCGGGGGCTTTGCGCAGAACCAGGAGATGCGCGGCAAATATTTGCCCAACACCTCCACAAAATGGACCGCGACTACGCCCGGGGACACGGGCGAGATGATCTGCGAACTGATGGCTTTGGGGGCGGCCGTTGGGCAGATGGATGAGATGGTCGGCAACCAGATGGCGCTGCCGCCGGGGGCTGAGAACACCAGCGGCAATGGCGTGGAACTTTCCGCCATCGGCGGGCAGATGGATCTGGCCAAGCCGCATGCCATACTCGTGGACCAGAGCGGCGTGCGCTATATGAATGAGGGCGGCTCCTATATGGAGTTCTGCATGACCATGCGCCGTCGGCACCTGACCGTACCGGCCATTCCGAGCTGGTGGATCATGGATGCGCGGTTCATGAAAACCTATATGTTCTGTGGCACGCTGCCTGGTTCGAAAAAGCCGCAGGAATGGTATGACTCTGGTTGGCTGAAAAAAGCCGGCACGATCGAGGATCTGGCGGGGCTTTGCGCGCTTGATCCCGCGGTGGTGAAGGCCACTGTTGACGGCTTTAATGCTGATGTGCGGGCGGGCCGGGACAAGGAATTTCATCGCGGTGACCGCGCCTATGACCGCTGGCTTGGCGATCCGTTCCACCGCCCCTCCGCGACATTGGGGACGATCGAGACAGCGCCGTTCTATGCCGTGCCGATGGTGCCGGGCGATGTCGGCACTTATGGCGGCGTGGTGACGGATACGAACGCGCGTGTGTTGCGCGAGGATGGCACGCCGATTGAGGGGCTGTATGCCACGGGCACCACCACCGCATCCGTGATGGGTCGGTATTACCCGGGGGCGGGGGCGAGTCTCGGACCGTCATTCACCTGGGGTTTTGTTGCCGCCAAACATGCGGCCAATGCCGACAATTTTGCGGGCTGAAGAACGCAATACCGTTCCCGCGATCAGCTGTTCTGCGCGGCGTTCTGCAACTGTTCGTGGATCCAGCCGGCGATTTGACGCAACGCTTCAGCGGCCAGGGGTACCGTGCCGGTCGCACTCAGATAGCCGTGCAGCATGGCTGCATCGCAGCGGGTGACGGTTGGCACGCCGGCGGCCTGGAGTTTTGCGGCATAGGCCAGGGCTTCGTCGCGCAAAGGGTCCAGCGCGCCGGTGACGATGATGGCGGGCGGCAGGCCGGCGGCGTTTTCCAGCCGCAGGGGAGAGAGCAGCGGGTTGGTGCGGTCTATGCCCGGCGGCGCGAAATGATCCCAGAACCAGCGCATGTCCGCGGTGGACAGCAGCCAGCTTTTCGTACCGATCTCGCGGTAGGAGGCGGTTTCGAAATCATGGTCGGTGACCGGATAGGCGAGGCATTGGCCCGCCAGCTTCGGACCTTGTGTGCGGGCGCGTATGGCGCAGGCGGCGGCGAGATTGGCGCCGGCACTTTCGCCCATCACCAGCAGCGGGCCCGGTTTTTGCGCTGCCGCCCATTCTAAGGCGGCAAAGGCGTCATCCAGCGGGGCGGGAAACGGGTGTTCCGGGGCGAGCCGGTAGTCGACGCTGATGATTTCGGCTTGCGTCAGCCCTGCCAGGCGGCGGCAGATGGCGTCGGAAAAATCGAGATCGCCGATGACCCAGCCGCCTGCATGGAAATAGACGATCGTGCCCGGAATTCCGCCGGCCGGAACATAGCGGCGGATGGGGATAGGGCCGCCGGGGCCTGGGATGGTCTCATTCACCACCTCGGCCAGCGCCGGCAATCCCACGGGCGGCGGGGCGGCGGCGAGCGAGGCGCGCAGCATGGCGCGGGCCTCTGGCGGCGTCACCTGGTGAAAATACGGCCGGCCCGCCGCGGCATAGGCGTCGAGAATGGCCTGGTAATAGGGATGCGGGGTTGGCTCTGTCATGGTTTTCTCCGGCCCGTTTTGCAAGCGAGTTAGGCAGAGGCCGCGGGCGCGTCATCAGCGCCGGGCGCATGTATCGCCGGACCGTTATTGGGCGGCTTTTCGTTGACCATATGCAGGCCCGCGACCTAGCGGACGAGACGGTAAAAAATAATGAGGACGGCGCATGAGCCAGCTGGAAACGGATTTGCGTAGGGCGGAGCAAAGACGCTGTGCGGCGATGCTGGCGAATGATGCGGTGGCGCTGGAGGCGCTGCTGGATGAGCGGCTGTGCTTCAGCCATGCCACCGGCCAGGTTGATGACAAGGCCACCTATCTGGCAAAAATCTCCGCCGGACGCATCGTGTATTTATCGATCGACTGGAGTGAGGAGCGGGTGATTGAGCTTGCGCCCGGCGCGGCACTGCATGCGGGTCGGATGGTCTCGAAGGTGACGGTCGAAAATGTGGAAAAACGGCTCGACAACCGCGTGCTCGCGGCCTGGGTGCTGGAGGGGGACGCCTGGCGCCTGGCGGCTTTTCAATCCACACCGCTGAAGGCGTGACATGACCAAGGACGTTTCTTGTACATCGCTCAGCCGTGATGCGGTGCTGCTGACTGGTAAGGTGGCAATTGTTACCGGAGGAGGGGCTGGCATTGGCCGCGGCATTGCACTTGGTCTGGCGGAGTTTGGCGCCGATATCGTCATACTCGACATGAATGCTGAGGCGGCTGAAACCGTTGCCGTTTTGGTGCGGGAAAAAGGCCGGCGGGCGCAGGTTGTTGTGGCCGATGTCACGGACCGGGATGCGTTGCGTGCCGGTATCGAACATGCGGCGGCCGAGCTGGGCCGGCTTGATGTTCTCGTCAATAATGTCGGCGGCACTAGGCCGATCAAATTGGTCGAGATGACCGACCGGCAGATGGACAGGCAGATCGACCTCAATTTGAAAAGCATCGCCGTGGGTACGCAAACGGCCGCAAAGCTCATGATTGCTGCCGGGGCGGGCGGGTCCATCATCAATATCACCAGCATCGAGGGCCTGCGCGCCGCACCTGGTTATGCCGTGTATGCGGGGTGCAAGGCGGGCATTGTGAATTTCACACGGACCACCGCGTTGGAGCTTGCCGAACACGGCATTCGCGTCAACGCCATTGCGCCGGATATCGTGCTGACCGAGACGATGGCCCGCTATATTCCGGCATTGTTTACGGAGGAGGGCAGGGCGGCACAGACTCGCTATGTGCCGCTTGGCCGGCCGGGTAATTTCGATGATTGCGCTGGCGCCGCCGTGTTTCTGGCGTCTTCCATGTCCGGCTACATCACCGGTACGACGCTTAATGTTGATGGCGGGACCTGGGCGTCGAGCGGATGGATTCGCAACGATGCGGACGGCTGGACCTTATTTGGTAAATAATAAACGGAGGTTGACGTGGATTTAGGTCTCAAGGATGCGCATGTGGTTCTGGTCGGCGCATCGCGCGGTATTGGCCGTGCGGCCGCGCGTAAATTCGCCGCGGACGGGGCGAAGCTGGCACTGATCGCGCGTAATTTGAAGGGGTTGGAGAAGACCGCGGCGCAGTGCCGCGAACTGGGCAGCCCCGAGGTTCTTTGCTTTGCGGCGGATATGGTTTCAACGGCTGCGATCGATGCGGCTTTTACTGCCATTGGTGAGGCCTGGGGCAGCATCAATGTGCTCATCAACAACGCCGCCAATTCCGTTGGCACGCACGGCGCGTTTGAAAAATTTACCGATGAGGCGGTGTATACCGAAGCTTATGACCGCATCGCGCTCGGCTATGTGCGCACCACGCGCGCGGCTTTGCCCCATATGAAAAAGGCTAAGTGGGGGCGCATCGTCAATGTCTCCACCACCTCCACGGCGAGCGCAAGCCCGATGCTGCATGTGTACAACATGACCAAGGCGGCGCTGGTTTCCATGAGCTATGCCAATGCCAAGGAGTTTGCGCCGCTCGGCATTCTGGTCAATGTGCTCTCGCCCGGCAGCATCATGGTGGAGGGCGGCAATTGGGGGGAGGTTATCAACTCCTATTTTGCCAAGACCGGTCTGGATCCGAACAGCCCTTACGATGCGCTTAAGATGCAGAGCCAGATGTTCGGTGACGGCGCAGGTGAGGCTGTTTGGACCAAGCGCATCGGCTATGTCGATGAATATGGCGCGGCGATCGCCTGGCTCGGCTGCAAGGCCAACAGCTATATGACCGGGGCCAATGTGAATGTCGATGGCGGTAGCAATTTCAAAGGTTGAGAAAATGACCGCAGTAACCCGGGTATTCGATGCCGATAATTATCTTGGTGAAACGCCGATCTGGTCGGTGGCGGAGCAGGCGCTGTGGTGGGTGAATTGCGAGCAGGAAGCTGAGCTGCACCGCTGGTCGCCGGAGACGGGTGCGCATAAAGTCTGGCCGATGCCGAGCCGCATTGGCGGGTTTGTGACCAAGGCGGATGGCGGCCTTCTGGTGGTGCTAGCTGATGGGCTTTACGATTTTGCGGATGGCGCGCTCACATTGCGCGTAAAATCCACATTGCCGCCGCATATAAAACTGCATGAGTGCCATTGCGACCGTCAGGGGCGTTTCTGGGTCGGCGCCTATGACCATCATTTTCCGGCGGACCGCAATGCCGCCGGCGGCTCGTTCTACCGGCTCGATGCTGCCACGTTGACGCCGGTGATCGGCGGCATCGCGGTTGCGAACGGGCTGGCCTTCAGCCCGGATGGGCGCCGCATGTATGCGGCAAGCTCGCCCAGCCGCAAGGTGGAGGTTTTTGACCTCGCCTCGGAGACGGGCGAGATTTCCAACCGCCGGACGTTCCTGACCCTCGCCGCGGATGACAAGGGCCATATCGACGGCGCGACTGTGGACGCGGCGGGCGGTTACTGGCTCGCGGTTGTCGGCGTGGGTGAGTTGCGCCGTTATTTGCCGGATGGCACGCTTGAGCGCAGGATAAAACTGCCGTTTTCGAACCCCACCAAGCCCGCCTTTGGCGGCGCGGATTTGAAGACGCTTTATGTCACCTCGACGAAAATGAAGATCAACCCGGAAATGCCGGGTTTTGATGCGAACGGGGGGCTGTTCGCACTCACACCGGGCGAGACCGGCGTGGCCGAGGTACCGCTGCGTGCGGGCTGACATATCGCCCCCACGACCTGTGCGGAGAAAGTTTTGCCATAGGTGTTGGTTGCACTCATGAACACCGGTAATCTGTTATTGCTAGAGAAGATCCATGTTCCTCGCTCCTGACGGCGACGAGATTGTAATCACCAACGCCGCGGCGGATTTCATGGCAAATGCCATGCCGATCGCGCGGCTGCATGCGGCGGGCTCGGCGGATATGAACGCGGCGCAACGCCAGTCCCTGGCTGCGTTGGGCTGGTTTGCCCTGACGTTGCCGGAAGAGAAGGAGGGCAGCGGGCTCGGGGCCGTGGAGCATGCGCTGTTCTTTCGCGAGGTCGGGCGGCAATCCGCCCCGGTGGATGTGCTGACCCAGGCCCTGGCCACGATGACGGTTGCGGATACCGGGCTGCGCGCTACTTTGGCGGCGGGCGAGGCCGGGGTGGCCCTGATGACGGGCGAACGCCTGCTGGGCGCGCCGGATGCGGCTTACGCGCTCGACGTGTCGCGGGATACTGCAAAACTCTTCTCCCTGGAAGGTGCCACAACGAGAGAGTGTCCGGCACTTGCCCCGGCTTCGTCGATGCGGATGCTGGAAAGCCCGTTGGAGACGGTTGTGGCCACTGCCGGTGCCCAGGTGTGGCACATGGGCGAACTTGGCTCTGCCGCCATGCTGCTCGGACTGGCGGAGGCGGCGCTGGATCTGATCGTGGATTACGCCAAAATCCGCGAAACCTTTGGCCGCAAGATCGGCGCCTATCAGGCGGTGCGCCATCCTTGCGCGGATATGGCGTTGCGGGCCGAAGCCGCGCGCTGCCAGCTATGGTTTGCCGCCGCGGCGATGCGGGAGGGGCGTGAGGATGCGACGATGCATCTCGATGCCGCCAAGCATCTGTGCAACCAGGCGGCGCTGGCGAATGCCGACACCAATATCCAGCTGCACGGGGGCATCGGCGTGACGGACGAGCATAATGCCCATCTGCTGCTGAAACAGGCGTTGCTGCTTGGTAAATTATTCGGCACCAAGCGCGGCCTGCTCGGCCGGCTGGTTAACGCAGAAACGATGGGTTGAGATGGACCTGCACTATTCCCCCGCCGACGAAGAGTTTCGCGCCCGCGCTCGCGCCTGGCTTTCTACCAGCGTGCCAAAACGGACCCGCCCCGCGCACGGACTGCAAGCCGCAGCGTTTGACCGCGACTGGCAGCGCAAGATGTATGAGCATGGCTGGGCCGGCGTGGCCTGGCCCAAGGAATATGGCGGGCTCGGGCTCTCCGGCCTGCAGCAGGTGATCTGGTATGAGGAGCTGGCCCGCGCCCAGGCGCCGCATTATATCA
>JAMFRO010000097.1 GCA_026224825.1 bacterium
TAACACCCGCCTCCGCCATAAAGCGGTTGTTGGGTATCCACATCACCCCGCCGGAGCGCGCCGTGGTGCCGCCGAGCAAATCAGTTTTTTCGAGAATGACAACGCTCTTGCCCAGCATGCGCATCATGAGGGCGGCGCACATCGAGCCGCCGCCATTACCCACCACGACGAAATCGAATATTTCGTCGAAATCCATCTCAGAAGCCGATATCAAGTATCGGCGCCTCAAACCCGCTGTTCACCACCTGCGAGGCCTTCGCCAGCGTCTTCTGATCCAGCCCGGCAAGATAACCGTCGATCAACCGCTGGTAATTGCTGATCATCCCTTCCTTCTGATGCGACAGTCGCATATATTCAAACCCCTGCGCATGCAGCCCGAGCTGCTGCAGCGGCAGATTGGAATAATCCTGGCGCGGGATTTCCGGAAATTCCTGGCTGTCATGCGGCAGTATCGTGGGCTTGGTCACACGCGGCCGCGGATCGTCCTCGGCCATCGGAATCAGCGACCAGATTTCGAAATAGCAGGTCTCCGGCGTGAGCGGGCGGATTCGGTAGGAGGCCATGGCCGAGAAAAACGGCAGCAGAAAGAAATGCGGAAACATGAATTCGACAAAGGTAAAGCCATTCTCGGCATCCGCCTTATTCATGTCGAACACCGGCAGGCCTTTGGCCAGACCATCCTTGTAAATATCGTCTTTCACCCGCGCGTAAAAAGCGCCTGCCGCCTCATAGATGCTTTCGGGCAGTTCCATTTCTTTCGCCGCCTTGTCAGCGATGGCGACTTCGCTCTGCAGCGTCATCCCCGCCATGCCCTCGCTGTTGGAGTTGAAGAATTTCACGGTTTTCTCAACGAACTCGCGCACCGTCGTCGTGCTCGCCGCCGGGGCCGTACTGCCATCAGGCCCGTAGGGGCTGAGTTCGGCCACCATATGCGTATGCAATTGCGGATGCGTGCGCATCACATGATAGCCTTCCATGAAGGCTTCCATGGCCAGCTTCCAATTGGTCGGCAGCACGGTCCCGTACCACCATTCAGCTCGCAGTTTATCAACATTGCGGTCGGTAAGTTTCTTCGCAACCGGCCCAAGGCATTCCAGCAGCGAAGGTGCGGCGTCATCAAAATTAATGAACGCATTGCCGCCCCACAGCTCGATACGGCAGGGCACCAGATCAAGTTCGGCCTTCGCCATCACATCTTCAGAAAAAATACTCTTGCCGAATACAAACGTGTTCTCACCCTCCACATTCCAGCGCCAGCCATGGAAGGGGCAGATAAACCCCTTGGTCTTGCAATTGCCCGGCTCAGATACAAGCTGCACGCCGCGATGCCGGCACGCGTTATGAAACGCTTTAATCCCGGTCTTCCCATGCACGATGATCACGGATTTATCGAGAATACGATATTCCGTATAATCGCCAACTTCGGCGATCTCCTCCAGCCGGCAGGCCATCTGCCACGTATGCGGCCATAGCTGCTCGCGCTCCAGCTCAAAAAACGCTGGGTCATAATAACGTTTCGCCGGGATCAGCTCCTTATTGGTGATCCGCAGGGGAACTGTTTCCAGCCTTGCCGTATTGCTCGCATCCATTCTAACTCTCCTCGGCAGCTCAGGCACGCATAAATTTCCAGCCGCTGGCTGGCTATTGTCATTTTCGGCATCTTCCGCCGGTCCGCGTGCCTAGGCGAGCGCGCCTCGTCATGCATCGTCCCGGCGAAGTTCCCCCTGCGAAGTTCTCAGTATCCGGCGGCTTCAAGCAGCCGGGTCATCACTGCCCCGGCCCGGCGCAACCCAGCCTCGGCCCCCTCCGCTTCCAGCCGCGGGCCAATCACCTCAACATCAAAATACCCGCGAAACCCCGTCTTCACGATCCGCGGCATCAGCCGGCCGAGCGGCACGGCGCCATCCCCCGGCACGGCCCGGCACGGCAGGCCACGGTCGCCACATACGTAATCGCTCACCTGCACCAAGGCGATATGCGGCCCCGCCGCCGCAATGGCATCCTCAATATCGGCATCAACCCAGCAGGCAAAAAGATCAATGCCGACACCAATGCCCGCGCGCACGGCAATATCCACAGTATCAGCCAGCCGATGCGCAATCGAGGCATCGGCATAAAGATGCGACGTCGGCTCCAGCGATATTTTTGTGCCCACCGCACGCGCCCGCGCGGCACAGGGGGCTATCTCTTCGGCGAACCGCGCAGCGGCCTCCGCCCAGGGTAAATCACCGCGCCCGCCCGTGGTCATGGTAATCGTCTGCGCACCGATCTCCCCGGCCAGCGCGATGGTTTTATTCAGGTGCTCACGCCCCACGGCCGCCTCTGCCGCGCTCGCAAAACCAAACGCGCGATGCGTCAGCGTCGCCGCAACCAGCCCCGTTTCGCGCAATAGTCTCGCCGCCGCCGGGGCGCCGCACGCAACCACCTCTTCCAAGGTCAGGCCAATCGCCCCGGCCCCGAGCCCTGCCACCTGCCTCACATGCGCCGCCAACGTGCCCGGTCCGAGGGACAGACTGTTGATCGAAAGCGCGCGATGCATGCTACAGCGGCGTCACATCAAATTCGGCCTTATCCGGCGCCTTCGTCCATTCCCAATATTGCAGCAGCGGCCAAGGCGAGTTGGCAATCACTTTGCCGGATTTATTCTTATACCAGCTTCCCGCCCCGCCATGCGACCAAGTGAAGCGCGAGAGTTCTTCGTCCATGCGCCCGGCCCAATCAGCATAGACCTCCGGCTTCACATCAATCGCCCGCAGATCCTCCTCGACCATCCATTGCAGACAACGCGAAATATAGCGTGCCTGGCATTCCGCATTAAAAAACAGATTGCCATTGAAGCCGAGGTTGGTGCCAGGCCCGTACATCAAAAACAGATTCGGAAAATGCGGCACGGTAATACCAAGATACGCCCGCGGCTCATCGCCCCAAAATTCCTCAATGCGCTGCCCGCCGCGCCCCACAATCTCCATGGGGGCAAGATATTCCAGCGCCCGGAACCCCGTGGCGTAAACCACGATATCCGCCTCATGCAGCACGCCGGCGCCATCGATAATGCCGTTTTCCACAAACCGCGCCGCACCATCCGTGCAGAGATGCACATTGGATTGCGAGAAGGCCCTGAAAAACCCGCCATCGCCAAGATTGGGGCGTTTTACATAAGGCGGATAATTGGGAATCAGCTTTTCCTGCAGTGCCGGATTGTCACCGATCGCCGCCTTCATCCCCTCGGTCAGGCGGATGCGCGACGCGTCATTCGCTGCACTCACCGCCTGCGGGCCGCCCGTCCATTCCGGGTCGATGATCATATGCGCCGGCGTGCCGTCCAGCGCCCAATTATACAAAATCACCCGGTACCAGCGCGCATAACCCGGCAGATGGTCGATCGCCCATTGCTCGCCCTGGCTAATGGCGCGGCGGTATTCCGGATGCACCAGCACCCAGGTCGGCGAGCGCTGGAACACGGTCAGCTGCGAGGCCGCGCGCGCCAGCTCCGGCATAATCTGCAACGAGGTGGCCGCCGTGCCGATGACGATGATTTTCTTGCCGGCATATTGCAAATCTTCCGGCCAGCGCGAGGTATGCACCCGCACCCCGGCAAACTTCTCCTCACCCTCAATATGCGGCACCAGCGGCCGGTTGAGCTGGCCGACAGCGCTCACCACGGCGCCGAATTTCTGCACCTCCTCGCCCGCGGCCGAGCGCAAGGTAACGCGCCAATCAGCCGTCTCCTCATCGAAAACCGCGCAGACAACTTCGGTGCCATAGCGAATATGCGGCGCCAGCCCGAGTTTCTCGACCACATCCACGAAATACTGCCGCAGCACCGGCCAGGCCGAAAAAACCTCCGGCCAGCGCTGGTCGCGGATGAAGGAAAAGGAATAGCAATGGCTCGGCACATCCACCCGCGCGCCAGGGAATCGATTCTCAAACCAGGTGCCCCCCGGACCGCTGTTCTTTTCGATAATAACGAACGGCAGCCCCGCCTGTTTGAGCCGGTACGCCATGGCAATCCCGGAAAGCCCCGCCCCCACAATCACCACCGGCATACGCGCTTTCTGCGTCTCCGCCACCGGTTTGCCCCAGTGGAAATCGCGCGTATCGCCCGTAAACCCAAGCTCTTCCGCCAGCAGCTCCTCATAGCGCTCATCCAGCGCCTGCCCCGCCAGCGTATCGATCATCAGCCGCAATTCCGCACCGCCCGGCTCATAAGGCGGCGGGCAACCGGCATCACGCCAGATCTTTATCGCCGCCGCCGCCTGCGCGCGCAAAACCGCGGCATGTTCAGCCGGCACGCTGCCTGACAGATCAGTGCTGTACTGCGGCCGCGCGGTCCGGCCGGCGTCGCGCAAAATGCCGAGACTGCCGGTGATATGCACCACCGCCATCAGCAGCGGCATCAACCCGGCGTCAGCCACGGCGGCGTCAATCTCAGCGTCGCTCGCAGCGGAGGGCGGCTGGAAATCCGTCAGCCCCGGCACAAAATGGTTTTGGGCGGCGTCCATGTTCATTTCATTCCCTGAAATTTCACGTCTGGCGCATGGGCGGTCAGCTCGGCGGCGAAAGTGGCGGCCGGACCGATGGGCAGGCTCTCGATTCGCGAGGTCACCGTGGCGCGGTGGGTCGCCGCACCACCCCAGGCGAATTTGAGCGCCAGAGCGCGTTTGAGGAAGAAATGCAAATCCACCTCCCAGGTCATGCCCATCGCGCCAAACACCTGCACAGCGGTGCGCGCGGCCAGCTCCGCCGCCTCCCCCGCCGCAATTTTGGCATGCGCCACCCGCGCCCGCGCCGGCAACGTGCCGAGCGCCAGCTCCACCGCGGCGGCATGCACAACCGGCCGCGCGAATTCAATTTTCACCTGCACCGTGGCCAGCAGATGTTTTACCGCCTGATAACTGCCGATGGGTTTTCCAAACTGGTGCCGCTCCTTGGCATAGGCCACGGCCATATCGATGCAGCGCTGCCCCAGCCCGATCATCTGCGCCGCCGCCAGCACCGCCCCTCGTTCAGCGGCCAGGCCCCAGCCCGTGCCAATCAGGCTCGCGGCCCCGGGGGTCCAGTCCACGCGAAACAGCCGCCGGAACGGATCAAAACTCTCCTGCCGCGTCAGCGTCACCGCGCCGGTCTCCACGAGATGGATGTCATCGCCATCCCCCAGCAGCAGCGCCGCCGCCACATCGGCATCCGCCACAAACGGATTTACCGGATGGCCCACAGCGACAATCCCGCCCGCCACAATCCGTTCAAGCCAGCCGCGATCATCCGCAAACCCTGCCAGCAGCGGCACCGCGACCCCGGCCAGCTCCACCAGCGGCTCCGGCAGCCCGGCATAGCCGGCCGCCTCGGCAATGCCGATAAAATCGCCTACCCCCAGCCCAAGCCCGCCCGCGTCTTCCGGCACCAGCATGCCGGGCAGGCCCATCTCCGTAATAACCCCCCAGCGCGCCGCATCCAGCGGCACGCCCGTCTCCAGCATCGCGCGCAACCCCGCCGGGGCGCAGCTCTCCACCAGCATATTACGGGCGGCTTCGGTAAGCTCCTGCTGCTCTTCGGTAAAAGCAAATTCCATGGGCTCAGCCCTTCGGCAGGCCAAGCATGCGCTCGGCGATGATGTTGCGCTGAATCTCATTGGACCCGGCATAGATCGGCCCGGCCAAGGCAAACACATAATCCGCCAGCCAGTCCCCGGCACCGTCCGCATCCGGCGCCCGCGGCATCAGTTCGGCGCGGTCTCCGAGTATATCCATCGCCGTCTGCATCAGCTGAACATCCATCTCCGACCAGAAGATTTTATTGGTGGAGGATTCGGGCCCGATTTTGCCACCGGCATTCAGCCGCGAGCACATGGCGTAAATCGCGAGCGCATAGGCCTCCGCATCCATCCAGCCCTGCGCCACGCGCTCACCGATGGACGCGGGCAGCGCCGCCTTGCGCGCCTCGTAAAGTGCGGCGAGTTTCGCCGCCGTGACCTGATACCGGGCGGGCGAGCGGAGCAAAAGTCCGCGCTCAAAACCCGCCGTGGCCATGCACACATGCCAGCCCTGGCCTTCATCCCCCAGCCGGTTTGCCACCGGCACACGCACGTCATCGAGAAAGATTTCCGCGAACACCAGCTCACCATCCATGCGCGCAATCGGCCGGCGGGTAACGCCAGGTGCTGTGAGCGGAAACAGCACCAGCACCATGCCCTTGTGCCGCTCGCTGCCTGGAGCACGAAACAAGCCAAACGCCCAATCGGCAAACACCGCGCGGCTGGACCAGATTTTCTGGCCGTTGAGCACATAGTCATCGCCATCCCGCGTCGCCATCGCGCGCACGCCGGCCAAGTCACTACCGGCCCCAGGCTCCGACCAGGCCTGTGCCCAGATGTCTTCGCCCGCCGCCATGCGCGGCAAAAACCGCGCCTTCTGTTCCTCGGTGCCAAACTCCATCATCGTCGGCCCGAGCAGAAAAATACCGTTCTGGTTCACCCTCGTGGGCGCCCCTGCACGGTAATATTCTTCCTCGAAAATCAGCCACCGGATAAGATCGAGCCCACGCCCGCCCAAAGCCTCCGGCCAGGTCACCATCCCCCAGCGGCCTTCGTTCAGCTTGCGTTCCCAGGCCCGATGCGCCTCGAAACCCTCCCGCGTCCGGTCAAACGACTCCAGCGGCGCCGGTGGCACATTGGCCTCCATCCAGCCGCGCACCTCCGCTCGAAATGCGCGCTGCGCCTCGGTATATTCCAGTTTCACTTGTCAGCCTGTTTCTTGTTTTCCGCCGCCATGGCCTTGGCATCCAGCCCGCCGATCGAATTGCCCATCGTCAGATCATTCTGCGCATGCGCGAAATGATGCATATGGAACACCGCGTCCATGGCACTGCGCTTGCCGCGCAATTCCTCAACATGGTTCACCGCCTGCTTGGTCAGCCAGGCGCCAAGCCGCGGCTGTGCCGCCAGTTTCGCGGCAACCGCCGCCGTCTCCTCGCGCAGTTTTTCGCGCGTAAAAATCCGGTTGACCATGCCAAATTGTTCGGCCCGCTGCGCGCTCATGCGCTCGCCCAGCAGCAGAAACTCTTTTGCTATGCGCGGCGGCAATTCAAACGCATGGGCAAAATATTCCACGCCGGGAATCCCCATGCGCACCACCGGGTCCTGAAAAAACGCATCATTGGACGCGATAATCAGATCGCACACCCAGGCCAGCATCAGCCCGCCGGCGATGCACGCGCCCTGCACCATCGCCACCGTCGGTTTCGGCGCGTCGCGCCAGCGCCGGCACATGCCCAGATACTGCTCCTGCTCGCGCGTATACAGCAGCTCCGCGCCCGGCTTGTTCACATGCTCACCGAACATCATACGGCGCTCGAAGCTCTTGTGCAGATCGCGCCCTGGCGTGCCGATATCATGCCCCGCCGAAAAATGCTTTCCTTCCCCCGCCAGCACGATGCAGCGGATCGCATCATCATTCACCGCACGCTGAAACGCATCATCCAGCGCATAGGTCATCTGGCCATTCTGCGCATTGTTAAAGCCCGGCCGGTTCATGGTGATCCAGGCCACCGGCCCGTCCACCTCATATTTTACCGGCTCATCGGTCTCATAAACGATATCGACTTTCTTGGGATCGGTCAGATCGGTCATGCCGCTTCCTCCACAGCTGCCTCAGCCGGCACATTGAGCAGCACAAGCGCATCCACCGCAACCGCCCCCTGCCCTTCCGGCAACACCAGCAGCGGATTGATCTCAACCTCCCGCAAATTGTCGCCTCCAGCCAGCACGGCATCGCCCAAAGCCGCTATGGCGCGCGCCGCCGCCGCCACATCCGCCTTCGGCGCACCCCGGTAACCATCGAGCAGCCCAAACCCTTTCAAGCCGCGCAGCATCTCTTCGGCACCCGCCGCATCCACCGGCAGCAACCTGTGCCGCACATCCTTCATCAGCTCGGTCCATACCCCGCCGAGCCCAACGGTGAGCATCCAGCCGAACACCGGGTCCCGCGTGACACCGGCGAGAATTTCCACCCCGCCCGCCAGCATCGGCTCCAGCGTCACCCCCTCGATGCGCACGCCCTCCATGGATTGCGCCTTGGCAACCATCTGCGCATAGGCGGCGGCGGCATCATCCTCTGTCTTCAGGCCCAACCGGATCAGCCCATGCTCGGTCTTATGCGCCACATCCGGGCTGACCAGCTTGGCCACCAGCGGAAACCCAATGCGCCGTGCCGCCGCCCGGGCCTCCGCCGCGCCATGCACCAGCGCGTCATGCACCACCGGCACGCCAAATGCCGCCAGCGCGTCCTTCGCCGCGGTTTCGGACAATGCCGGCTCACCGGCGGGAAATGCCGGCCAGGCCGCCGTTGCGGCAGCCGGTTTCAGCATCGCCGTGCCGCCCGTCTTCCAGGCGCCATAGCTGCAGATCGCCCGCGCCGCGCGGTCGAAATCATCAAAATAGGCAATGCCGGCAGCGGCCAGTTTGCCCCGGTCGCCCAGCGCGAACGTATCCACCACGATAATCTGCTTTGCACTCTGCGCGGCGGCGCGTTCGAGCTGGCTTAATGCCCGGTCAAGAAAATACCCGGGCAGGAAGACGATGAGCACGTCCACATCATCCGGGCTCAACGCCAGCCGCACCGCCTCGAACAGAAAATCATTCGCATTGACGAGGTTGCCGGTGAGATCAACAGGATTCGCCACCATGCCGAAGGCCGGAATATTTTCGCGCAGCACCGCCTGCACGGCTTCAGGAAAGGTCGGGACGCTGCCGCCGTTCAACGACAACGCATCGGAGAGAATCGCGCCGGCCGCACCGGAGACGCTGAGAATCGCACAGCCGGAGCCTGCTATCCTGCTGCCAAACCCATGCAGATAGGCGAGGTCGGCAAGCCCGCCGAGTTCCGCCGCGCGGGCCACGCCAGTGGCGGCAAAAGCCGCATCATAGGCGGCAGTGTCGCCCGCCAGCGCCGCCGTATGCGAACGCGCAGCTTCCGCCCCCTTCTCGCTGGCGCCAACCTTATACACGGTGAGCAATTTGCCGGCCGCGCGGAAAGCCGCGGCCGCCCGCAAAAACCCGGCACCATCGCGCAACTCTTCAATATAGCAGAGCGCCGCATCGGTCGCCGTATCCTGCGCCAGAAACGCCAGATAATCCGCGAAATCGACATCCGCCTCATTGCCGGTATTGATCACATGGCTGAACGCCACCCCGGCCCGCCGCGCCATGCGGTAAACCGTCGCGCACATATTGCCGCTCTGCGTCAGCAGCGCCGTGCTGCCGGCGGGGTCACCAGGCTGAAAACTCGTGCCGAACGTCGTAAAAACATTATCGCCAAAATTGGCATTGCCCATGCAATTGGGCCCAGCCACGCGCATGCCCGTGCGTTTGGCGAAAGCGGTCAGCGCCTCCTGCCGCGCGATGCCCTCTGGCTCATTGGTCTCGGCAAACCCCGCCGCAAACACGACCGCGGATTTTATCCCCAGCGCGTGGCAGCGTTCAAGATACGCCAGCACATCGCCCGCGCCGATCGCCAGCAGCACCAGATCGACAATTTCCGGCACGGCTTCGATATCGGCGAAACAGGGCCGCCCCTGGATCTCGGTATTCTTCGGATTCACCGGGTATAATTTCTCAAACCCGGCCCGCACCAGCAAATCCATCGGAATCCCGCCCACACGCGTGGCGTTGGAAGAGGCGCCGATGATCGCAATCGAGCGCGGCTTCAGAAGTGGCGCAAGCGTCATTCCGCGGCCTCCACCGCGCTCGCGGCAGGCCGGAAATCATATTCCGACGGTTCAAACACCGCCGTGAAATTGCGATAATCCACCAGCCGCCACGGCGAATTCTGCGTCACCCGCCCGGCCGCATTCTTGTACCAGTTATCCACGCCCGGATGCGACCACACCATCTTGTTATGCGCCTCATCCACCTTGTGCTGATAATCCCAGAACGGCTCCGTTTTCACCTCAAGCGAGGCACTGCCGGTTTCAATCAGCTCACGTATGCCCTGCATGATGTAGCGGATCTGGCATTCCGAATGGAACACCGCACTGCCGCCATGCGCCAGATTCGTATTCGGCCCATAGATGAGGAAGAAATTCGGAAACCCCGGCACGGTGATGCCGAGATGCGCACGCGGATCATCCTCGCCCCAGCTATCGCGAATCGTGATGCCACCACGCCCCTCAATATGCATCGGCGTCAGCATTCTGCGCGCCTGAAAGCCCGTGGCCAGCACCAGCACGTCTAGCTCATGGCGCACGCCGTCCGTGGTCACCACCGCATCCTTCTCGATATGGTCGATATCATTCGTGATCAGCTCAACATTCGGCAGCACCAGCATCCGGTACCAATGGTTGTCGCGCAGCATGCGCTTGCCATAGGGCGGGTATTTCGGTGTCGCCTTGCGAATCAGCTCAGGATCGCCATTCACCTCGCTGGCAATATGCGCCTCCAGCTGCACCCGCACCTGGGCGTTGGCGGCATTCAGCGAGCGTGCCTGATCCGTCCAATCCGGGTCGCGCTGCAGCATGGCGTGAAAACCATCGGAAGACGACCAGAACAATTGAAACCGGAACCATTTGGCATAGAACGGGATATTCTTCAGCACCCATTTCTTGTCATCGGTCACGCGCTCAAAATACAGCGGATTCTTCATCGCCCAATGCGGCGAGCGCTGGAAGATTTTGAGCTGATCCACAATCGGCGCAATCGCCGGCCCCACCTGCATGCCGCTCGCCCCGGTGCCGATCATCCCCACACGCGCGCCGGCAATCTGTGCGCTATGGTCCCAGCGCGCTGTATGAAACGCCGGCCCCTCGAAATCGGCGAGCCCCGGAATATTCGGCATCTGCGGCCGGTTGAGCTGACCGACGGCACTGATCAGCACATTCGCCGTCAGCTCATGCAGCGAACCATCCGCCTTGCGCGTCTGCAGGCGCCACAGCGCAGCCGCCTCATCCCAGGCCGCGCTCAGCACCTCCTCGTTGAAGCGGATTTTCTTCTGAAGGCTGAACGCCTCGGCATTGCGTTTGATATAACTGAAAATCTCATCGCGCTTTGCGAAATGATGGTCCCAGTCATGATTGATCGCGAAGGAGTATGAATAAAAATGATTGGCCGTATCCACGCCGCAGCCCGGATAGCTATTCTCATACCAGGTGCCGCCAACCTCGTCATTCTTTTCGAGAATCGTGAACGGAACGCCCGCTTCCTGCAATTTTATGCCCATGGCGATGCCAGAAAATCCAGCGCCAATCACCAATGTCTGAAAATGCTGGAACACCTCCGGCGCCGGCATTTTGCGCCATTGCACGGTCTTCGGGTCGCACTCGGCGAGGTCCATCTCCTCCAGCACCAGCGGATAATATTCCGGCGGCACATGCTGGCCGGTGCACACATCCAGCATCTCCGGCAGTAGCTGCATCGGCGGGGTTACCGGCAGTTCCTGCCCGGTGCGCGCGTATTCCGTGAGAATTGCCACCACGGCCTCGCGCAGCTCCGCCTTAAGCGTCTCCGGCGCATCCTCATGGAAACTCCACGGCCCTTTGATGTACGGCCGGACCCGTTCCAGCCAGGCCGGGTCGCCGCCCAGATGGATGAGCACCATGAGCAGAGGTGCGACATCCGCACCCTTCAATGCTTCCCGCAGATGTGCAGTATCGCCGACCAGGGCCTGCAGCGCCTGATGATGGGTGGAACGCGTCATGGGCAAACTGCGACCTCTCGTCTGATGCTTCAGCAAAGCCACACCCGGCACCCGGGATTTTGTGGCGGCGGTCCATCCCCGAGCCAGGGGCGGGCAACCAAGTCGAGCATAATCTCAGGCCACATCCGGGCAATTTTTCGCCCCCATGCATCGCCCCCACGACGTTTAAATGGGCCTACGCGAAGCGCCCCGCCCTTACGGGATCAGCGCCAAGGCGCCTGTGCAACCGGAGATGCCGCAGCACGCTGCTGTCGGATCACCAACGCAATCATCGTCGCCTCCGCCTTCATAAGACGGTCAACATAGGCCGGCTCATCGATCACGCCAGACATTGCAGCGATCGTTCGAAATGGCGGATTCGTGATCACCGTCGAAAGACGTTCAAACGACGTCAGCACAACGGTCGCTATGTCGGCGCAAGGCGCATCCGGATCGCTCGGTTCGCCATCCATCTGGCGGATCAGCAATTGCGCAATCGGGCGTGAGTTCACATAGCGGTATTCGACAAAGCGTTGGTCACCTGCATCGGCCAAACTGTTACGCATATGCAGAATACGCGTGTGAACCTGCCAGAATTTGTGATGCGCATGCAGGAAATCGAGCACCGCCTCGTCAAGCGACTCCTCAGGCCATCTGACCCGGAGCCGATCCATGTAAGCTTCGTCCGCCGTGTCCATGACCCGCTTCAGGCAGGCGAGCACGAGTTCTCCAAGATCCGGAAAATAGCGGTAGAGATTCGGCATGCGGACCGAAACCTCACGGGCGACCGCCGAGAGAGTGATCACCGAATCCGCGGATGATTCGATCAATCGCAGTGCCGTCGTCAATATCCGCTCGCGCGTCTCCTGCCCCTTGCGACCGAGGCGCTGCCCGAGAAGATTATAGCTCTCTTCCGGCGGCGTCTCGAGTTTGGATTTCTGAGCTTTCGGCTGTTTCGTGACCATCGCATTCTACAGTAATTAAAACACCCGTCTCGTCCACCATAAAAATCCAAAAAACCGTAAAACGGGCGTATGGCCGGAGACACCCCTCGTCTTTTTCTAGCTCAGATTGAAATACCGCGCAAAGCCAAGGCGGCGCAATCCGCCTTTAAGGCCCAAACCCGCACCTACCATATAAGCCGTTGACAAGAACGGCGCATGGCGGCGCAATTGCCGCCAAAGCAAGGAGACATTTCCACCATGGATGAAGCACTCGAAAAGAAGCTGCGCGAACTCGTCGACCGGCACGAGATCTGGTCGGTATTATTACGCTATGCGCGCGGCATCGACCGGCTCGACCGCGACATTCTACGCTCCTGCTATCATGACGATGCCGTCGATGATCATCATATCTTCGCCGGCACAGCAGATGATTTCACGGACTGGGCGCTCGCCTATCATGGCGAATACAACACCGTCCATCATCACGGCATCAACAACCACACATGCGAGCTGGATGGCGATGATGCCTATGCGGAAACCTATTACACCTTCATCGGCGCCAACCGCACACCGCCGCATTTATTCTCGATCGGCCGGTATATTGACCATTTCCAGCGCCGCGGCGGCGAGTGGAGAATCGCCAACCGCGTCTGTGTCATCGAGAAAACCTTCGATATCATGGAAACAGTGGACCAGAGCGCTGAAGCCGGCAACCCGCAATATGGCCCGCTGCGCACCGCCAGCCGCGGGCGGGACGATCTCAGCTATCACCGCCCGGTCAAACCCCGGCGCCCGGATTAGCCGAACAACAGCGGCCAGATCGCCATGCCGAGACCAACCAGGCTCAGCAGAAACACCGCGGTACGGATTTTCGGCACACCAAACCTGTACAGTGGCAGGTACACAACCCGCGCCCCCAGCCAGATCCAGCCGCCAAGCGCCGTCCACCCGCTGGCCCGCTCAGCCAGCACCACCCCGGCCAGCGCGATGATGGCGATGGGCAAAGTCTCCTGGAAATTAGCCTGCGCACGCACCAGCCGCCCCGCCACCGGGTTCAGCGGCAGCAGTTCCTCATCGCGCGCACCCATATTCCATGCCGCCCCGTATTGCTTGGTTTTGGCCTGCGCCGCGGCAAAAACATGCACCAGCAACAATATGGCACTGAGCGCCAGTATTTTCAGTTCGATTGGCAACGGATTTATCCTCTCGCTCAACGCCATGTTTTATAAAACAGTCAGATCGGCGTGTTGACGAAATCAAAGAATTTATCGGCCAGAATGTCAATCAGCAACGGGTCCGATGCCGGCTCGACATCACGCGCGGCATGGTTGCTCTGGTCGAGAATTTCATAAATCAACAGCCAGGCCTGCAGCCAGCGGCGGCGCTCACCGGCTACATCCGGCAGCACAGCAAAGGCCGGTATACGCAAGCCGAGCCCGCTGATGATGTCGCCAATAAAACCATGCGCGCTCTGGGTAAACCCAGACTCAACGGCATTCACCTGGGTAAAAACCTGCAGCAGCCGGCGGTCGGCGCGGTCGGCCAGAAACAGCTCCGACAGCCAGGCATGAATCACCGCGCGGTCCTGAAAATCATCGTCCCGCACGCGCCAATAACGCGGCAGCGCCGTCTCCGCCGCCTGGCTGAAAAGAGCGATCGCCAAAGCCGCCTTGTTCGCAAAATGCCGGTAGAAGGTCACCCGGCTGACCCCCGACGCCGCCGCAACATCGTCAATCGATACCGGCAAATAGCCATGCTCCCTAAAGAGCATGGCCGCCGCATTCAGCAACCGTTCACGGCTATCGAGTTTACGCGCTTGCGCAAACGCCACCATGCCGGCTGTTTTGGAAGACGCACTCATTCAGCCGCAGCGGCCTGCGCAACGGTATGCTCCGGACCAATGAAGCCGCCAGGAAAACGCCCGGTAAAGGCACCGTTATCGAATGTCGGTACACCGTTCACCAGCGTGAGCCGCATCGGCGCGGCGGCACGGGTGTAGCGATAGGTGCGCCCGCCCTCGCCATCCCACACATCCCAGATCTTCTCCTCCGGCCGGCGCTCGATCTCGGCAAGGTTAAACACCGTAATATCCGCCACCTTACCAATTTCGATCAACCCACGGTCATGCAGCCCGAAGAAACCAGCGAGCTTGCCAGTAAGGTTATGCACCCCTTCCTCAATCGTCAGCACCCCACGGTCCCGCACAAAATCCGTGAGCAGATAAACATTATCCCCCGCGCCGCAGAACATTTTGCCATGCGCCCCGGCATCCGAAATATTGCCGACTGAATTCGGATCTTTCAGCAGCTGCACCAGCAGATCATCATCCCGCTCCCATGATTTCTTATGCACCACGGATTCAGCCCCATTATTGAGTACCCATTCCGCCAACGCATCAGACGGATGATCGAACCGGTTCTGCACGACATAATCGGCCAAAGTGATGCCAACCGGCCCGTAACCCGTCTCGCTCTCCCTCAAGGTCAGCGTCTCAGGCTTGTGCAGATAGGAATGCGGATACTGGTTCTTCCACCCCTCCCGGGCCCGCTCCAGCCAGGCCGGGTCGGACAGCATCGCCGCCTTCTTATCCCAGCCATCGGCATCGATGACTTCCTGCCACACCGGATTGCCGTTCTGCGCGAACACCAGGGAGCGTTTGAAATTAATCACGGACGTCGGCGAGACATGATGAAAGCCGGTGAAGAAAGGCAGCCCCTCATCCTTGAACTGCTGATGCAGCACGGCCGAACGCTCACCCACCTTGCCCTGAAACTTCAGCGTCGGCAGGCCGGCCCATTGCAGCCGCACCCCGGTTTCCTTGGCAATCCGCCCCATGCGCTCAGTCTGGTCCGGCCCCGTCATACGCATAAAATGGTCGACGATCACCTGCACCGTCGCCCCCTCATGCCGCGCCACCACTTCAAACAGCGCCTTATATTCGGCATCATCGGCGCGCTGCGAGGGTAGCGGTCGCTCATGCCGGTCGTAATCCAGCTGGTTGGATGAAAGCCCCATCGCCCCGGCCCGCAGCGCATCATCCAGCAACGCGCACATCTGCGCAATTTCCGCCGGGCTCGCCACACGGTTCCACGCCTCCTGCCCCATCACGAACAGCCGCAAAGCAATATGCCCGCAGAACGAAGCAAAATTCAGCGGCAGTTTTACGCTCCGCTGCATCGAAGCCTTATATTCGCTCCATGTGCTCCAATTCCACGGCACCAGACTCTCCATCGGCGCCTGGGGGATATCCTCGAAGAAATTGAAAATATCAATGATGTCGGCCTTATCCTCCGCGCGCGGCGAGGCCGGGGCCATGGAAAACCCGCAATTGCCGTTGATCGAGGTGGTAACGCCATAAGCCGGCAGCGGCTCCATATTTGGCGCCCACCACACCCCGCCATCCCAATGGTTATGCGTCTCGATAAACCCCGGCGTGACATAGCAGCCCGCAGCGTCGATCACGCGTTCACCCTTGGCCGGCTGCAGCCCCGGCGCCACTTCCGTAATGCGGCCGGCGCGCACCCGCACATCGGCCGCCCTGGCCGGCGCGCCAGACCCATCCACCACCGTGCCGCCCTTGATCAACAAGCGAAATTTCATGGTCACTCTCCCGAAGTATTTTGCGTATGTTACATGCTATAACAAACGCTACCCCGGCAGCCGCAGCGGCACCAAAATCCAGCACCGACTTCGTGGAGACGATGCTTAACCTGTTATGCCTTTGAAAAGCTTTAAGTGATCTTCACCGGCAGGTTATTCCAACCCCATTGGAAGCTGGAGGGATGGCGCACCGCCTGATCCATCCGGAACATCTCGATGTTGAAGTCCGGCACGCGGCGCAGGAAGGTCTCCACCAGCACCTGCACCTCCATACGGGCAACATGCACGCCGATGCAGAAATGCATTCCATGCCCAAACGACAGCACGCGCGGGGTTTCACGGTCCCATTGAAACTCATCCGGATTGCGGAACTCGCGCTCATCACGAAGCGCCGAGGCCGTCATGAAGAACACGCGCTGGCCCGGGCGGATGGCCTGGCCGGCGATGGTGATATCCTTATGCGCCGTGCGCATGAACCACTGCGCCGGAGCGCAAAAACGGATCATCTCCTCCACCACCTTAGGCACATTAGCTTCAATATTTTCCCGCACCGCCCGCAATTGTTCCGGCCGCGCCGCCAGTTCCATCAGCCCGTGCGCCGCAATCTTCGGCACCGTCTCGGTCCCGCCGATAAAAGCGCAAACCAAATTCTGCGCCACCTCAATCGGGCTCAACGCCCTGCCTTCAAAGCGCCAGTTGATCAACCCATCCACCATCGGCACGCTGCCATCCGCACCCGCATCAAAGCGCGCCTGCACATACGGCAGATACCACTGGATCGCTTGCATCGCCACGGCACTGGAATCGAAACCGCCGAGCTCGGGGTCGGTGCGCGTGCCTGAGTTGACGATGGCCAGCGCCTCATCGGCGAGCTCCAGCGGCATGCCCATCAGATGCATGATGACACCCGCGGAAATCCTGCCGCCGTAATCCTTGGTCAGATCGAATGTCTTCTGCCCCAGCAACTCCTCAAGCCGCGCACTGGCCAAATCCCGCACGAAATTGGTGAGCTGCACGACATGCCGCGGCATCATCGGTTTTACATGCGCGCGGCGCACTTCACCGTGCACCGGCATGCCCAGGCGTTGCGATATCGGAAACGGATCGGTCCCCGGCATCGCCGGGGCAGCTGTATTATGCACGCGCAACGCGGCCGGTTTGGGCAGCGAGCCCTCGCTCTGCAGCAGGCTGTTGTCGGTATGGCTGAGCATCTCCAGGATGTCGTCAAACCGCGAGACGAAAAACCCGTCGTATTTTTCGCTGTAGAACACCGGATGGTCGCGCCGCAGCACCTTGTAATACGGCAGCGGGTCGCTCATCACCGCGGAAGAAAACGGGTCATAATCCATGGCGCTGACCGTGCTCGCAGACATCGTGGCATCCTCTTCAAATCGCATAATCTACCCACCTGCGCTAATTTGCCTGCCATCGAAACGCTAATATTACCGCCGCAATACCGGCCCCGCGATGCAACCCGCGTGCAAATTGATTTTTTTACCCGCCGCTCATAGCCAAATGACTGAATCATGCGGCAAGCCGCAATTGTGAGGGAGCAAACACATGGCAAACAAACTGGTGGTGGACTGGCCCTTGTGCGACGGCAACGGCGTCTGCACCATCGAGGCGCCGGAACTGCTCGAAATCAATGATAATGACGATCTGGTGGTGCTGCGCGAAGACGTGCCGGACGCCCTGCTGGCGAAAGCCGAAGCCGCGGTGCGCGTCTGCCCCAAGCACGCGCTCAAAATCGTCCACGAGGGCTGATATGGAGCTGGCAGCAACGCTTGCAGCGATTATCGGCACGCGGCATGTGTTCACCGGCGATGCCATCGGCGAGCATTACCGTATCGACATCACCCGCAAGTACAAATCCCACCCCGCTATTCTCGTCAAACCGCAGACCACCGCTGAGGTTTCCGAAATCGTAAAACGCGCGGCGGCGGAGGCCATGCCCATCACCGTCATCGGCGGCCAGACCGGCACGGTCGGCAGCGCCGTGCCGGCAAACGGCGGGCTGGCTCTATCCCTGGAGCGGATGAACAACATCGTCGAGATCGACCAGCTGTCTATGACCATGACAATCGAGGCCGGCTGCATCCTGCAAATCGCGCAAGAGACGGCCGAGGCGCAAGGCGCGCTCCTGCCGCTCGATCTGGGCGCGCGCGGCTCGGCCACCATCGGCGGCGTCATCGGCACCAATGCCGGCGGCAACCGCGTGCTGCGCTGGGGCATGATGCGCGACATGGTGATCGGCCTCGAAGCCGTGCTCGCCGACGGCACCATCGTCTCCTCGCTCACCAAAATGCTGAAGGATAATGCCGGCTATAACTGGAAGCATCTGCTCATCGGCAGCGAAGGCACGCTCGGCATCGTCACCCGCGCGGTATTACGCCTGCGCCCGCTACCAAGCTCGCGCCAGACCGCGCTCATCGCCACCGAAACATTCGAACAAGCCATCACCGTGCTGCGCCGCCTGGAAGTCGCCCTCTCCGGCCGTCTCTCCTCCTTCGAGCTAATGTGGTCCAATTTCTTCGCCACGATGACCGAAGGCCAGCTACCGCAGCGGCCGCGCCCGATGCCGCTCGGCCATGGTTTTTACGTCATCGTCGAAGCCATGGGCGGCGATGCGGAATATGATCTCGCCCAATTCGAACGCACGCTGATGGGTCTGATTGAGGAAGGCGTGATGCAAGATGCCGTGATCGCCCAATCCGAGCGCGAACGCGAAGCCATCTGGGCGATTCGCGAAGACATGACTCCGGGCCTGACCCCCTTGCGCCCCTTCGCCTCCTACGATGTCAGCATGGGCATCGGTGACATGCCCGTCTTCGCAGCGCAGGCCAAACAAAATCTGGCGCAGGCCTATCCGGCTGCAAAAATATTATTCTACGGCCATGCCGGAGACGGCAATCTGCACGCCATCGTCAGCACCGGCCAGATGAACGCCGGGATCCAGCACGGTTTCGATACGGCGATCTTCAACGCGGTGCGCGATGTCGGCGGCTCAATCGCGGCCGAACACGGCATCGGCGTGTCACGCGCACCGTTTCTATCATGGACACGTTCACCCGCGGAGCTCGCTTTGATGCGCAGCCTCAAGAACGCCATCGACCCCAAAAATATCCTCAACCCCGGCAAGCTGCTCGATGCGATGGGCAAGGTCTAACCAGCAATAACCGCTCTGCCCCGCTCAATGGCCACAATGCCGTGGCCATCAATCGTCTGAAATAGCACGGCACCACTAGATTCGTTCCAAATTTCGGTCGTCAACGTATCACCAGCATATACCGGCGTGCGGAACCGCCCGCCCATCGCCCGCAGCCGCGCCGGGTCGCCCTCGCATACAGTCTCGATCAATGCCCGGCAGGCAAAGCCATATGTGCAAAGCCCATGCAGAATCGGCCCCTCAAAACCACGCGCCGTGGCGAATGCCGGATCGCTGTGCAGCGGGTTGCGATCACCCGAAAGCCGATACAGCAATGCCTGCTCCGGCCGCGTTTGCTGCACAATCCGCACATCCGCCGTCCGCGCCGGCAGCTGAAAAATTTCTGCTCCCCCGCGCGGCCCGCCAAATCCACCGGCGCCACGCACAAAAATCCGCATCCGGCTGCGGCCGATCAGCGCCGCATCATCATCCCGCAAAGTCGCCGTTATCGAGACAATCGCGCCATTGCCTTTATCCAGCACTTCGTCAATCTCACAACATAAAAACCCCTGCCCCGACGGCGGCAGCAGGCGCGATAATTCAACACTCTGTTCGCCATGCAGAAACTGGCCTTCACCGAGCATCTGCAATGCCGGCGGCCTTTGCCGCGCGGCCAGAATGGTGAGAAAACTGGGAACCACCCGCAATGTCACACCGCCGCTATTTTCGGTGGTGAAACCCAACTCCCGCGCCGGCGCGCCCAGCCCGGCACCAATACCGATCGCATACAGCATCACATCCCGCTCATCCCAGCGCACCAACTGCGCGCCGCTCGATGAGCCGACCATATCTAGCGAAGCCTTCTGCACCGGCAGCCCATCCGTATCCATCGCCTGGAAAACTCTTATGGATTTACCCGCCGGATATCAAACCGCGATTTTATACGGCTTGGCCGCGGGCACATAATAATTTCCGGCCTGAGGTGCCGCGCATTTGGCAATCCCCAGGTTCATCGTCGCAATCAGCGCCCCGGTATCGGCATCAATGCATTCCGGATAGATCACACCAAGCGCCAGCGGCCGCCTTATGCTGGAGCGCGGCAGCAATGTCGCCGCCACCCGCACGCCCGGCGCAAATCCCGCATTTCCCACAGCATGCCCTTGCCGGCGAAACGCAGCAACGCGCTCCTTCAGCTCGCATAAATCGAATTTATCGTCAGCCTCAGCCTCGGCATTCAAACGCCACAGCATCCGCGCGGCCTGGTCCGGCGCGAATGTCGAAAGCAGCAGAAGCCCGGCCGTACTCGCCGATATCCGCTCGGATGCGCCATAGGCAATTTTATGCGCAATCGGCTCAATCCCCGATGAGAGCCGGAATACCTGCACATGCGTGCCGACCATGCCGAACAAGGCCACAGCTTTGCCCGTCTGCTCGGCCAGCCTGTCCATCAAGGTGAACAGCCCGCCGTCCCGGATAATCTCCGGCTGCGCCGAGGTCCCAAGTGCCGCGATCCGCGGCGTCGGCGTATAGGAGCGCGAGCGCGGATCCTTATACAGCAACCCCATCTCCACCAAACTGGACAGCAGCTCCGAGGTGCTCGATTGGGGCCGTCCATACCGGCGCACGATATCCATCACCGTCGCCTTCTGCCCATTGTCGCAGAAGAATTCGAATATCTCGAAGACACGCTTGGCAATTTTGGTCTTATTCGGCTCTAGCACAGTGGCCATCCGTTTTTCCCCCAAATCACTTGTTAATGGCTTAATCCTCTCAAATCGGCGGGTCGTCAAGAAAAAAATTATACAGTGTAATTTTTTTAGCGCCGCGGTTTACAGGGGTGAATGCAGATGGAAATGATCATTTTATCTGAACAATGCTACCCGGCACCGTGCGCCGCCCCGGCCACAATCGCCCGGACGATTTACAATCATTTTAATTTGTTCGCCGCCTTCGCCTGCGGTCTATTCACCCAACCAGTGAAGGATAACGGAAGTGATAAGCGAAGATGCCCGCAGACAGTTGCATGAGGAAGGTTTTTTCATCGTGCCCAACGCATTGGCGCCAAAGAAGCTTGCCCGGGCACGTGCGGCGCTGGACCAGGCTGCA
>JAMFRO010000098.1 GCA_026224825.1 bacterium
ACGGGATCGGTGTGCAACGGCGGGTGGGTTAGGTATGGTTCGGGGGGTGTTAGAGAAAAAGGCCAGGGCTCTGCCCTGGACCCGCCAAGGGCCGAAGGGCCCTTGGATCCCACCCGGGTCTTGGAAATGGATGCCCTCGAGATCACGTAGTTGGATAGCCCGTGCAGGGCATCCCTTTCCAAGACCCGAAGTAGTGGGGGTCTGGGGCCTCAGGCCCCAGCGGGTCCAGGGCAGAGCCCTGGCCTTTTTCCTTAACACCCCCCGGAACCAAGCCTAATGCCTCCCGCCGATGACACACCGCCCCGCTCGGGGTTTTCTCGCGTAGCGGATGTGCTGCTGGGGCGGGTGGCGACGTTGCTGGTGGCGTCGGCGGCGTTGCTTTTGGGGATTGCTTCGTTTGCGGTGCTTGCCGGGCGGGTGAAATTGTCGATTCATTCCGGCACCGCCATTGGTATGATTGTCGCGGATTCCGCCGCTTTGCTGTGGCTGACGGTGGTGCTGGCGGGGCGTGTGACGCGGGTTTTGCTGGAGCGCCGGCGCGGGGCGGCGGGGGCGCGGCTGCATGTACGGCTGATGATTTTGTTTGGCGGCGTGGCGGCGGTGCCGGCCATATTGGTGGCGATTTTCGCAATCGTGTTCTTCAACTTCGGCATTCAAACCTGGTTCAACCAGCGTGTGCAGACGGCGCTGGATGAGAGCAACCAGGTCGCCCAGGGGTATTTGCAGGAGCATAACAACGAGATCCGGCTGGACGCGCTGACGATGGCGAATGATCTATCGCAGAACGGCACGGCATTCTTCGGCAACCCCAATGAGTTCGTCTCCTATCTGGTCACCCAGGCCTCGGTGCGCGGGCTGACGCAGGCGATCATCTGGAACCCGGATAACGACGAGATCGTGGCCCAGGCCGGGTTGTTCACGGGCATGGGGGCGGATATTCCGCAGGACCCCCGCACCCTCGCGCAGGCGCAGACCGGCCAGGTGCCGGTGTACAGCCCGCCGGGCAGCACGGTGGAGCAGGCGGTCATCAAGCTGGATACCAACCAGCCGTTGATGCTGATGGTGGAAAAGCCGATCGACCCCGGGATTCTCGCCCATGTGAACAAGACGCAGGAGGCGGTGGCCGAGTATCAGCGCCTGTCCAAAAACCGCGCCGGGCTGGAGGTTTCCTTCGCCCTCATCATCGCGGTGCTTGCCCTTATCGTCCTCTCGGCGCTCATCGCCTTTGGCCTGGTCATCGCCAACCAGATCGCCAAGCCCATCGGACATTTGATGCTCGCCGCCGAGCGGGTGCGCGGCGGCGACCTCACCGCGCGTGTGCCGGAAAAGGCCACGGGCGATGAGATGGCGGGCTTATCGCGCGCCTTCAACCGCATGACCGCCCAGTTGGCCGCCCAGCGCGGCGAGCTGCTGGATGTGAACAACCAGCTCGACGAGCGCCGCCGGTTTACGGAAACCGTGCTGGCTGGTGTGTCCGCCGGCGTTATCGGGCTGGACGCCAAGGGCCGCATCGAACTCCCCAACCGTGCGGCTTCGGAGTTGCTCCGGCTCGACCTCGTGCCCCAGATTGGCCAGAATCTGGCCGAGATAGCGCCTGAATTCGCAGCCCATATTGCTGCTGTAATGGCCAACCCTGAGCGGCCGGCGGTGGCGCAGATCGAGCATGGCAGGGCCATGGCCAAGCGCATGCTGCTGGTGCGGATCGGGGCGGAGATGAAATCGGATGTGCCTGATGGGTTTATCGTGACGTTTGACGATGTGACGGAGCTACTGGCAGCCCAGCGCAAGGCCGCCTGGGCGGATGTCGCACGGCGCATCGCGCATGAGATTAAAAACCCGCTCACCCCCATCCAGCTCTCCGCCGAGCGGCTGAAGCGCCGCTTCGCCAAGGAGATCACCTCGGACCCCGAGGGTTTCACGCAATGCGCGGACACCATCGTGCGGCATGTGGGAGACATCGGCCGCATGGTGGACGAGTTCTCCACCTTCGCCCGCATGCCCGCCCCGCAGATGCGCCCGGAATCGCTGGAAGTGATCGCCCGCGAGGCCATGGTGCTGCAACGCGTGGCGCATCCCGCCATCAAATGGGAAGTCATCATCGACGCCCCGCTCACCGCCGTATGCGACCGCCGGCTCATCGGCCAGGCGCTCACCAACCTCCTGCAAAATGCCACCGATGCAGTGGGCATGCGCGAAGGTGCCTCACATGTAACGCTCCAGCTCACCAGCAAACATGGCATGGCCCAGCTTACCGTCACCGACGACGGCATCGGCCTGCCGGACACCGACCATGAGCGGCTGATGGAGCCTTATGTCACGCATAAGCCGAAAGGCACCGGGCTTGGCCTTGCCATTGTCGCCAAGATCATGGAGGACCATGGGGGCAGACTGGAATTGCAACCGGCCCCCGGCGGCACCGGTGCCGAGGTTTCACTCCATCTGCCCTTAACACAGGTAGCAGCGCGCGCGTTAAAGGAGTTGCCTGAAGTATGACCGAGATATTGATCGTCGATGACGAGCCGGATATCCGCCTGCTCGTTGAAGCGATTCTCAAGGATGAAGGCTACGAGGCCCGCAGCGCCGGCAACTCCGACGAGGCTCTGGCCGCCTACCGCCTGCGCCGCCCCAACCTGGTCATCCTCGATGTCTGGCTCCAGGGCTCCAAACTCGACGGCATCGGCATATTGGAAGCCTTGCACCAGGAGCAGCCGCGCGTACCGGTGGTGATGATCTCCGGCCACGGCACCATCGAGACCGCGGTCGCCGCCATCCAGCGCGGCGCGTATGATTTCATCGAGAAGCCGTTCAACTCAGACCGTCTGTTGCTGGTCGTCAAACGCGCTTTGGAAAACGCCAAGCTCCAGGCCGAGAATGCCGAGCTGCGCCTGCGCGTCGGCACCGAGATGGAGCTGACCGGCGACGGCAGCGGCATCTGCTCACTGCGTAGTGCGGTGGAAAAAGTCGCCCCCACCGGCTCGCGCGTGCTCATCTCCGGCGCCCCCGGTTCCGGCAAGGAGACCGTGGCGCGCATGATCCACACCCGCTCGCGCCGCGCCGAGGGCCCGTTCGTGGCGATGAACTGCGCTTTATTCGCCCCGGAAAAATTCGAGACCGAACTCTTCGGCGTGGAGCCCGGCGCCGAAGGCCCCGGCTCGCCACGCCGCATCGGCGTACTGGAACGCGCGCACGGCGGCACCTTGTTGCTGGACGAGGTCTCCGAACTCCCGTTGGAAACCCAGGGCCGCATCGCCCGCGTCCTCCAGGACCAAAGTTTTGAACGCGTAGGCGGCACCGCCCGCGTCAAAGTGGACATCCGCGTGCTCGCCACCACCGCCAAAGACCTGCCCGCCGCCATCACCGACGGCAAATTCCGCGAAGACCTCTACTACCGCCTCGCCGTGGTCCCGCTCCGCGTGCCCTCGCTGAAAGAACGCCGCGAGGACATCCCCGCCCTCGCCGAAAGCTTCCTGAAACACGCGGCAGAGGTCTCCGGCCTGCCCGCCCGCGGCCTGGCCTCAGACGCCATCGCCGCCCTCCAGGCCCACGACTGGCCCGGCAACGTCCGCCAGCTCCGCAACGTCATGGACTGGCTCATGATCATGCGCTCGGGCGAATGCGACGAGCTGTTCCACGCCGAACACCTCCCCACCGAACTCGCCGCCCACGCCCCCCGCGCCCTCTCCATCGACCCGCAAGCGGATCTCATGGCACTCCCCTTGCGCGAAGCCCGCGACGTGTTCGAGACGCAGTATCTCCAGGCGCAGCTTCTAAGGTTCGGCGGCAACATCTCGCGTACGGCGAATTTTGTGGGCATGGAGCGCTCCGCGCTGCACCGTAAGCTCAAGCAATTGGGTATCGGCGCTGAGGATAAAGTTGGGGTTTAAGCAGTACCTTTTTGTGAACAAAAAAGCCTGTCCCGGACTTGATCCGGGAGTACCCAAAAAAACTTTATAAATTGGGCCACGGGCTCCTCAACTCCCCGTCATTGCGAGCGCAGCGAAGCAACCCATCTTGTCTGCAACATCCCGAAAGATGGGTTGCTTCGCTGCGCTCGCAATGACGGCTTTGGATAATGAGGGGAGTCGGGGGTAAAGCCCCCCATCACTTCCGCGGCTTATTCACCTGCCGCCCGCGCCCGAAGGCCCGCATGCTTGCCGGCACGTCCTCGGTAATAATCGAACCGGCGGTGACAAACGCATCATCCCCAACCGAAACCGGCGCCACCAGCACGGCATTGGAGCCAACGAACGCCCGCGCCCCAATCTTCGTGCGGTGCTTGTTCTTGCCATCGTAATTGCCGGTAATGGCACCAGCCCCAATATTGCTGCCGGCCCCAATCTCGGCATCGCCAATATAGGTAAGGTGATTCGCCTTCACCCCCGCCCCCAATGTCGCGGCCTTCACCTCGACAAAATTCCCAACATGCGCACCCGCACCAATATCCGCCCCCGGCCGCAACCGCGCATAAGGCCCGATCAACGCACCCCCATGCACCACACAACCCTCAAGATGCGAAAACGCCTTGATCTCCGCCCCAGCTTCCACAGTCACACCGGGCCCAAACACCACGTACGGCCCAACGGACACATCCTCGCCCAGCACCGTATCAGCGGAGAAAAACACCGTCTCCGGCGCCTGCAGCCCCACACCGGCTTCCAACGCCGCCGCGCGCGCGGCAGCCTGAAACAAAGCCTCCGCCTGCGCCAGTTCAGCGCGCGAATTCACACCCAGGCATTCCGCATAAGGCGCATCGAGTGCCGCCACATTTATCCCACCCGCCCGCGCAATCGCAACGATATCGGTGAGATAAAACTCCCCCTTCACATTATCATTGCCCACATCAGCCAGCCAGCCGGCCATATCCGCACCCAGCGCGATCAACCCGCCCGCATTGCAGAAAGTAATGGCCCGCTCTTCATCCTTCGCATCGGCATATTCCACGATGCGCGAAACAAACCCATCCTCGATCACCAGCCGCCCATACTTGCCCGGCTCCGGCGGTGTCATACCAAGCAGCACCAGCCCGGCATCGCGCGCCGCCAGCCGGTCCTTCAACGCCTGCATGGTGGCAACCGAAACCAGCGGGTTATCAGCGTAAAACACCGCCACCGGCCCCTCGCCAAACTTCTCTTCAGCCTGGCGCGCGGCATGCGCCGTACCCAGCCGCTCATGCTGCACCACCACCTCATGCGGTGCGGCCAACTTCTCCAGCAGCGGCATATCCGGCCCCACCACCACCACCACCCGCCCAAACACCTGCTCAGCGGCACGTATCAGATGCACCAGCATCTCCCGCCCGGCAATTTTATGCGCCGCCTTGGGAAGTGCGGACTTCATCCGCGTGCCCAGCCCCGCCGCGATGATAACCGCCAAGCTCTGCATGTTTTCGCTCCTCAAGCCTGCTTGATATCGATCAAGCTCTTACGGATTTTCCGGCTGCGGTTGATCTTGTCTTCGATATAACCGGTATCGCCCCAGCGCACGGCGCGCGCCATGGCCTGCGCATCCTCGGAGAAGCGCGAGAACATTTCCAGCAGCGCGTCTTTATTGTTGAGGAATGTGTCGCGCCACATCACGGGGTCCGATGCCGCGATGCGTGTGAAATCGCGGAAACCGGAGGCCGCAAATTGCAGCACCTCCTCGCGCATTTCATCGGCCAGATCATCCGCCGTGCCGCAAATCGTAAATGCGATCAGATGCGGCAGATGGCTGACGATGGCGACGACACGATCATGATGCGCCGTCGTCATTTTCGCTGTACGCGCGCCCAACGCCGCCCAGAACGCCTCGATCTTTTGTACCGCCGCCGCGTCAGCATTCTCGGCCGGGGTCAGCAGACACCAGCGGCCCTTGAACAAATCCGCCAGCCCGGCATCGGGGCCGGAAAACTCCGTGCCCGCCAGCGGATGGGCGGGCACAAACTGCACGCCCTCCGGCACGAACGGGCTAACATCGCGCCAGACGGATTGTTTGGTCGAACCGACATCGGAGAGAACGCAGCCTGGCATCAGATACGGCGCAATGGCCTCGGCAATGGTGGCGAAACTGCCCACCGGCGTGCAGAGGATCACGCCATCCGCATCCCACACCGCCTCGCTCGGGTCGGCAAAATATTCCGTGCCCAGCTCCAGTTCCTTCGCGCGCGCCAGATGCGCCGGGCTGGTGTCGGCAATCACCAGCGTTTCCACCGTGCCGGGCACTGTCTGCAACGCCCGCGCAATGGAGGCCCCAATATGCCCGATGCCGATAATCACCAGCCGCTTAAACAAAACCTCAGCCATGAGCGAAATCTGTCAGCGCCTCGGCCACCCGGCCGCACTCCTCATCCGTACCGATGGTGATGCGCAAAAACGCAGGCAGCCCGTAGGAAGCCACCCGCCGCACGATAATCCCGCGCGACTTCAAAAACCCATCCGCCGCAATGGCGCGCTCAGCCGTCACAAAATTCACCAGCACAAAATTCGCGGCGGACGGAAGCACATCCAGCCCCGCCTGCGCCAGCCGCTCACTCAACCGCCGCTTGGCCTGTGCATTATGCGCCCGCCCGCGCTCAATCCACCCCGGCTCGGCCAAGGCAGCCACACCCGCCGCCGCCGCGAAACCATTCACCGGAAACGGCGGCCGCACACGGTGCAGCACATCGGCCACGGCCGCAGGCATGTAGCCCCAGCCCAGCCGTGCCCCGCCCATGCCGAAAATCTTGGAGAAGGTACGGGTCATCACCGTATTCTCACCCGCATCCACCAGTTTCACACCGGGATCGTAATCCGGGTCTTCCACATATTCCGCATAAGCCGCATCGATGATCAGCAGCACATCCTCCGGCAACCCCGCGCGCAACCGCTCCATCTCACTCTGGCTCAGCAATGTGCCCGTGGGGTTGTTCGGATTGGCCACGCAGACGATCTTCGTCGCCGGCGTCACCAGCGCCAGCATCGCGTCCACATCCGTGGTCAGATTCTTCTCAGCCGCCTTGCGCACCTCGCAGCCGGAAATCTTCGCGCTGATCTCATAAATCGAGAATCCATGCACGCTCATGATCAACTCATCGCCCGGCCCGGCATAGGATTGGATGAGCTGGATGAGAATCTCACCCGAGCCATTGCCGCAGACGATCCGCGCCGGATCGAGCCCGAATTTCTGCCCCAAAGCCGCGCGCAGCCCCGCCACACCGCCATCCGGGTACAGATGCATTTTGGCGGCCGCCCCAGCCATGGCGGCAATGGCGCCGGGCGGTGCGCCCAAAGCCCCCTCATTGGAGGAAAGCTTCAGCGGCTCTTCAAACCCCGCCAGCTTCGACTCACCCCCAACATAGGAGGCAACGGAAAAAATCTCCGGGCGTGGTTCAGGCGCGCTCACGCCCCCTCTCCCACCGGCACCGCATAGCCACCGATCACGATGGGCGGCCGCTCCAGCCCGGCAATCGCCGCGAGCCGTGGATCATCCTCCGCCACCAGCCCCTCAACCTCGACCAGCGCGCTGATCTGATTATCCCCGGCCAGGCGGCGCACCCAGAGCGAGCCCGGCTCGAACCCGGCCTCCTTCACCTGCGTCACCAGCCTGGTGCGCGACATCTCGGCACTGGCCTGCAGCGCGATAAGCCCACGGTCCGCCCCGCTCGCATCCGGCGGCACAGCGGCCACCACATAGGCATCGCCCTGCGGCAGCCCCTCGGCGCGTTTGGTCCAGAAGGGTATGCGCGCAATCACATACAGCCGCGCATGGCCGGAGCCGGTCAGCATCGGCCACCAGCCGCTCTTGCCGTCTTCATCCTCACCCAACGGCGGCAGCACGGCCAATTGCGCCCCGCCATCGCGGGTTAAATCCGCCAGCGTCTGCGCCGGGTTATGGTGGCGCCGCACCGGTGTCAGCGGCCCAAAATGCTCGCGCGCCAGGGCCAGCCGCGTCTCCCCGCCCTCGCCATCGCACACCGCCATGGTCTGCCCGCCCTCGATGATCAGCGCCGCCCCGAACATCTCGCGCCAGAACCGCACGATGGCCTGGCGCGGCATCGCCCCCGCATGGCGGGCCAACAACCGGCGCAGAATAATGGCCTCGCGCCCGGGGCGGATTTTTGTCCCCTTCTTGCCCCCGTCCGTGGCCACCTCCTCCACCACCTTGGCCCGCTGCATCAGCAGGTCATGAATCTGGTTGTCGATCGCATCGAGCTGGGTGCGCAGCTCAGCCAGCCGGCTGGCCGGGGTTACGGTCGGGGAGGCGGAGGGGGATACATTGTTCATCGCCCGTCCTGTTACCCTAATTGCCCCCCCCGAGCCAAGCGGCGCAAGCCGCTCAGTCTTTAAATGGCGAAGCGGCTGTATGAGGCTGCCAACGCACCAAAGGGTTGCACGGCCGGGGCGGCCAGCGCATATCCTGGGGCAGCCATGGACCAGAGCCCAACCCTCGCCGAAATTCAGCACCAGAGCGTCACTTTCCCCGGCGGTCTGACCCTCGATTGCGGCCGGCGCCTGCTGGAAGTCACCGTCGCCTATCGCACCTACGGCACGCTGAACGCGGCAAAATCCAACGCCATATTGCTCTGCCACGCCCTCACCCTGGACCAGTATGCGGCCGAGCAGAACCCGGTCACGGGCAAGCCCGGCTGGTGGGACATCATGGTAGGCCCCGGCAAGCCCATCGATACGGAGCGTTATTTCGTCATCTGCAGCAATGTGCTGGGCGGCTGCATGGGCACCACCGGCCCGCGCAGCCCCAACGATGACGGCTCCGGCCAGCCCCACTCCGGCCAACCATGGGGCACGGAATTCCCCCAGGTGACCGTCCCGGACATGGTGCGCGCGCAAAAACTGCTCATCGACCATCTCGGCATCTCGCGCCTGTTCGCCGTCATCGGCGGTTCCATGGGCGGCATGCAGGTGCTGGCCTGGGCGGCCCTGTACCCGGCGCAGGTCTTCGCCGCCGTGCCGGTCGCCACCGCCTCCTATCATTCCGCGCAGAACATCGCCTTCCACGAGATCGGCCGCCAGGCCATCGCCGCCGATCCGTATTTCTACGCCGGGCGGTACTGGAGCGAGGGCGTGCGCCCCGAGCGCGGCCTGGCCGTGGCGCGCATGACCGCGCACATCACCTATGTCTCGGAAGAAGCCCTGGCCCGCAAATTCGGCCGCAAACTGCAAAACGCCGAGGGGTTATCAGCACTCGGCGACCAGTTCGCGGTGGAGAGCTACCTGCAATACCAGGGCTCGTCCTTCGTGCAGCGTTTCGATGCCAATTCCTACCTCACCATCACCCGCGCGATGGATCTGTTCGACCTCGCCGCCGACCATAACGGCGTGCTCTCCGCCGCGTTCAAAGGCACCAAAACCCGCTTCCTGCTGGTGAGTTTTTCCTCGGACTGGCTGTTCCCCACCGCCCAGTCCCGCGCCATCGCCCGCGCGTTAAATCACGTCGCCGCCAACGTCTCCTTCGTCGAGGTGCAGTCGGACAAAGGCCACGACGCCTTCCTGCTGGACGAGCCGGATTTTCATCACACCCTGCGCGGGTTCCTGGCAGGCTGCGCCGAGCACGCAGGGCTGGTGTAAATGTCCTGGGGGCAGTTTTTCTTCTCGCCGTATGGGCGGGTGCGGCGCCGGGATTACTGGCTGCGCTGCGTGCTGGTATTTTTTGCGGTGATGCTCCTGGCGCTGGTTTTACTGCCGCCCGCCCCGTTGCCGCCGCCCTTTGCGCAGGAGCACCCTATCGCGGCTTTTCTCGGGCAATATTTTCCCGAGGTCATGCTCGGCATCATTCTGTTGTTCAACGTGCTGTTTGTCTTTGTCGGCATCAAGCGTTGCCATGACCTCAACCTGTCTGGCTGGTTCCTTCTGCTGTACTTCATTCCCTGGATCGGCAATCTGATCATATTCGTCATGCTCGGTTTCATAGCTGGCACACCCAGCCCCAATCGCTTTGGTCCCGACCCCAAACAGCGGGCTGAAACGGCATGAACGCCCTCCCCAAAAAAATCCGCGTCGATCTTGAACTGATCGCCGAACTCGTCGCCCCCGGCTCGCGCGTGCTGGACATCGGCTGCGCCGACGGCACGCTCATCGAGCATCTGTTCCGCGAAAAACAATGCGACGCGCGCGGCGTGGAGCTGGACATGCAGGAGGTGCAGCGCGCCGTCGCCCACGGCCTGCCGGTGATGCAGGGCGATGCCGATACCGAGCTGGTCACCTACCCGGACAACGCCTTCGACTACATCATCCTCTCACGCACCTTGCAGGCGGTGGAAAAACCGCGCGAGGTACTGCGCCAGATGCTGCGCATCGGCACCCACGCCATCGTCAGCTTTCCCAATTTCGGCCATTGGTCCCTGCGCCTGCAACTCCTCACCAAAGGCCGCATGCCGATGACCGCCGGCTGGAACCGCATGTGGTTCGAAACCCCCAACATCCACCCCTGCACCATCAGCGATTTCTTCGCCCTCTGCGAGCAGGACGGCTACATCGTCGAAAACTGGCTGGCCGCCGACGAACAAGGTGCCCGCACCCCCTGGCGCCGCTCCCGCAAACTCGCCAACCTGTTCGGCGAGCAGGGCCTGTTCCTGCTCCGCAAGGCCTGAGCCCCGGCATCACCTTGCAAGACCGGATCGTTCTGATAGGCTCACCCCCAATTGCCTATGAGCAGAAAGAGGAACAAAAAAATGCCGAATAATCAGGTGCACGTCGCGGTCATGCTGCTGTGGACGAGCGTGGCGCTGGGCGTGATGAATCTGGCCGTGCATGGCTGGCTCAACTACCAGGCCACCGGCCAGTTCAATGCCACCTCGCCGCTCATCATCTCCGCCGCAATTTTCATTTTCGTGCAGGCACGGCTCATCCTGCGGCTGCATTCCGGCAATGCCGCGGTGCGCACGCGGCTGCTGTTCATTACGGTGCTTCGCATCGTCGTGCTGGCCCCCAGCCTGCACCTGCTCTACGCCATCACCCCCGCTCTGGTGCTGCTGCCGGTCATCTCGGCTGCATTGCAGGCCGTGGCGCTGGGGCTGGTGTTCTTTCCGCCGGGCAGCGCCTATTTTGCCAAGCCGGCAACAGCGCGGCCATAAGCAGCAGCGGCGTCGGCAGCACGCCGCACCGCGCCACGAACACCGGCACGAAAGCCGGCGCCACCCAGAGCCAGGCCAGCCCTGCATTGCGCCAGCTTTCCCCAGGGCGGGCCAGCAACGGCAGCACGGCGCAATACATCGCCATATCGCCGGTAAAACCATAGGGGCTGGCGAGCAGGGTTAAAATCACAGTGGCGGGCAGCGCGTTTTTGTCCCCCACCCGCCACAACCGCCAGTCCAGCACCGCACAGCCCAGGCTAACCGCACCTTGCCCCAGGTAAGCCGCCGCCAGCGAGGCATGCAGGCTGCGCAGCATCCAGAACACCGAACTGCCCATGGCCTCGTACCGGCCGGGGAATGGCTGCTCCAGCAGCCCCCGCATCGCCGCCCGCCCCGGCCCTATATAGGCGCGCCAGCACGCCGCACCGCCCACCCCCCAGGAGAGTGCCAGCAGCAGCGCCAGCACCACCACCCCCGCCACCAGCACCCGCCAACGCCTTGTTGCCACCACCACCACCGGCACCAGCAACGCATATTGCGGCTTGATGGCGAGCAGCCCCAGCGCCGCCCCGGCCCGCACCCGCGCGGAGGCCAGCCCGTAAATCAGCAACGCCCCGCACAACATGCCAAACTGGCCGAGATACAGCGTCCACATCGCGGACCAGGAGCAAAGCCCGGCGGCCACGCATAGAAACGGCAGCCCCGCCGCCCGCAACAGCCGCACGGAAAGCAAAACCACCACCACCGAAACGGCATAATACCCCGCCGCCAGCGGCAGGAGCGAAAAACCCCAGGCCGGAAGCAACATCACCGGCGGATACACAAAATTCCACCACCCGGTTTTATACGGCAGAATCTGCCCCGCCAGCATGGCGTAATGCGGCCCATACAGCGCCGCCGCCTGCCCATGCCGGAGCAAAACCCCCGCCACCCAGAACATCGCGTAATCGCAATATCCCGTGGTGCAATAGGGGTCGGCAAAGCCCAGCCCATGCCCCGCATAAACCACGGCCCGCACAAATTGCGCCTTCACCCCCAGGGCAAACAGCAGCGCCCCCACCAGCCCCGCCGCCACCAGGGCGCCTTGCGCACAAATCCGGGAAACACGCGATGCCATGCCCCAGACTTAACACCAATACTTAACACCACCACAACCTATAATTGCAAGTTGGCTATAATTGCAACCGAGGCGCCGCCTCTATCAATTGCCTGGTATAATCCTCACGCGGCCCCGCCAGCAGCGCCGCCGTCGCCCCCGCCTCAATGATCCGCCCCTCGCGCAGCACCGCAATCCGGTCCGCCAGAAAACTCACCACCGCCAGATCATGGCTGATCAACAGGCAGGAGAGCCCGCGTTTGCGCGCCAGCTCCCGCAACAAATTCAGCAGCAGCGCCTGGGTGGAAACATCCAGCGCCGAGGTCGGCTCATCCAGCACCAGCAGCGCCGGCCCCCCCGCCAGCGCCCGCGCAATGGCAACACGCTGCGCCTGCCCGCCGGACACACCACCCGGATATAAATCCATCAACGCCGCACTCAGCCCCACATCGCCCAGCAGCGCCTCCGCCTGCGCCAGCGCCGCCCCCCGCGCCACCCCGGCCAGCCGCAACGGCTCGGCAATAACCTCGCCAATCCGCAACCCCGGATTCAAACTCTCGCGCGGGTCCTGAAACACCACTTGAATCTGCCGCCGCGCCCGGTGCCGGGCGGTCAGCGCCTGCCCCTGCAAAACCACCTCGCCGGCATAAGGCAGCATCTGCAAAATCGCCCGCCCCAGCGTGGATTTTCCAGACCCGCTCTCCCCCACAACCCCCAGGCACTCCCCCTGCCCTATGCGCAGCGACACATCCGCCACCACCACCGCCTTGCCATACCGCACGGATAAATTCCGTACCTCCAGCAACGGCGCAAATGTTTTTGCGACACTCTCCACCACCACAGCCGCCGCACGCGGCACATCCCGCAGCGGATACAGGCAAGCCACAATCGTCCCCGCCTCCACCGGCGGCGGATAGGCTTTTTCACACGCGGCCTGCACATAAGCGCAACGCGGCGCAAACCGGCACCCGGGCGGCCGTGCCTCAGGCTCCGGCAACTGCCCCGGAATATTCGCCAGCCGGCCCTGCCCCAACCAGGCCACCGCACCCCGCAAAGCCTCGCCATAAGGGTGCCGCGGCTGCGCGAAAAAATCCGCAGCCCGCCCCCATTCCACACTGCGCCCGGCATACAGCACATGCACCGCATCCGCCTGCTCCGCCACCACCGAGAGATCATGCGTCACAAACAGCACCGCCAGATTCATCTCCCGCCGCAGCCGCGCGATAAGCCCCAGAATCTGCCGCGCGATCACCGGATCCAGCCCCGTCGTCGGCTCATCCGCGATGAGAAGTTTCGGCTCGCACGCCAGCGCCATCGCAATCATCACCCGCTGGCGCATGCCCCCGGAAAACTGGTGCGGGAAATTTTTCGCCCGCGCCGCAGCCTCAGGAATGCCAACCTCCGCCAACAGCGCCACCGCTTTTGCCCACGCGGCAGCACGGCTACCGCCCTTATGCACACGCCAGGCCTCACCAATCTGCGATCCCACCGTGCGTGTGGGGTTCAATGCCGCCAGCGGGTCCTGAAACACCATCCCCGCCACACCGCCCCGCAACTGCCGCAGCCGCGCCTCAGTCACCACCTCGCCACCCAGCAAAATCTCGCCCGTAATCCTGGCCCCCGCCGGCAACAGCCGCAGGATGGAAAGTGCGGCAACACTCTTGCCCGAGCCGCTCTCCCCCACCAGCGCCAGCATCTCCCCCGCCGCTATAGTGAGATTAAAATGCTCCAGCACCGCCACATCGCGCCCGCCACGCGGCAGCGTCACGGTCACATCGCGCATCTCCAGCACGGGCGTCATCGCCGCAACACCCCGCGCCCCACCCCGCGCCCCAGCAGGGAGGCCGCCAGCAGCGAGGCAAACACCAGCAGCCCCGGCGGCAGCAGCAGCCACCACGGCGCCAGCGCAATGATATCCAGTGCCGACTGCAGCAAACTCCCCCAGCTCACCTGCGGCGGCTGCACCCCCAGCCCCAGAAAACTCAAAGCCGAGAGTGCAAAAATCGTATCCCCCACCAAAAATGTGCCATTCACCACCAGCACCGGGGCGATCACCCGCAGCAGATGCACCCGCGCCAGATAAAACGGCCCCGCCCCCGCCTGCTGCGCCGCGAGGATAAAATCCCGCCTCCGCTGCGCAAAAACCTCATTGCGCACCAGCCGCGCCAACCCCGGCCAGGTAATAAACCCCAGCAGCAGCACCAGCATGGTATTGCTGAGCCCGTTCCTGGCCAGTGCCGCGAAAAAAATCAGCAGCACCAGGCTGGGCAAAGCCAGAAACACATCCAGCAGCCGCATCAATATTTTATCCAGCCAGCCCGGCCCCAACCCCGCCAGCAGCCCGTACGCAAGCCCAGTAACAAAGGCCAGCACCGCCGCCGGCAGTGCCACCTCCAGCGTCGCCTGCCCACCCGCCAGCAACAGCGCCAACCCATCGCGCCCCAACTCATCCGTACCCAGCGGAAACGCCCAGTCCGGTGCCTGCAACGCATGCGCGGGGTGGATGGTGTAAGGGTCAGCCCGGTACAGAAACCTCCCCGCAAAACTGAACGCCAGCACAAACCCGCCCAACCCCAGCCCGGCGATCAGGCTCGCGCGCCGCTCACTCATAATCCGCCCTCGGGTCGAGCAGCCCATTCACCACATCCGCCAGCAAATTCCCCAGCACCGTCAGCAACCCGATCAGCAGCACAATAGCAATCAGCACCGGGTAATCCCGCCCCAAAGCCGAGCGCCACAACAGCCAGCCCAACCCAGGATAGTTGAACACGGATTCCACCAGCACCCCGCCGGTAAAAATATACGGGAAGGAGAGCCCCAGCATCGTCACCAGCGGCCGCAACGCATTGCGCAGCACATGGGTGAATAAAATCCCCGCAAACCCCACGCCTTTCGCGCGCGCGGTGCGCACATAATCCTTCGCTAATTCCTCATGCACCGCCTCGCCAAAATAGCGCGACAGCATCGGCACCGTCAGCAACATAACCGTAACAACCGGCAGCACCAGATGCGCCGCATAAGTACCAACACCAGGATGCGCCAGCCGTGGATTGCCAATGCCGCTCGCCGGCAACCAATGCAGCCATACGCCAAAACACAGCACCAAAATGGCCGCGGTAAAAAACGGCGGCGTGGCATAAAATACCAGTTGGAACGCGCCGATAACGCGCGCAGGCCAGCGCCCATGCCACACGCCCTGCGCCAGCCCCAGTAAAATCGCCAGCCCCGTGCTCAAACAAATCGCAATGGTATAAAACACCAGCGTGTTGATCTCATAATTCCACAACAGCGCACCCACCGGCCGGTTGAGCAGATAGGAATAGCCGAGATTCCCTTGCAGTAAATGCCCCCACCATATGCCGTATTGCACCAGCAGCGGCGCGCTCAACCCCAGCCTGGCATTCAGCGCCGCCACCGATCCAGGCGTCGCCTTCTGCCCCAATATCGAAAACGCCGGCCCGCCCGGTGTGAGATGCGCCAGGAAAAACACCAACGTCACCAGCAGCAAAATCGAAACAGCACTGCCCAGCAGCCGGCGCAACAGCCTCACGGCGCGCTGCCGTCGCAAAACAATTTCTCCGGCGCCCAGGCCCCCAGCGGATTCAAAAAATCCTGCACCCCATGCAGCCCCTTGCGCACCAGCACGGAATAACGCTCATTCGGCAAAAAGATCACCGGCTGCTGCGTGCTGGCAAAATCCTGATACGCAAACAACCCGCCCATCCCCGGCTCATCCGTACTCTGCGTAATGAACTTGTCCATATCGGCATTCGCATAGCCATTATTATTCAGCGCCGCCCCTTGCGCGAACAACGCCTCCCCACTCGGATAAGCCCCCAGACTCATGCCTATGAGAATCGCCTGCCATTCCTGGGGCTGCCCCACCATCGCCGCCAGCATCTGGTTGAACTCCATCTGCCGCACCTGCATGGCAACACCCACCGCCGCCAGATCCTGCTGGATGCTCTCGGCCATCTCAATCCGCAACCCAGAGCCCGCCGGGATCAGCAACGTAAACGCCAGTTGCTGCCCGTTTTTCCGCAAAACCCCATCCGCCCCCGGCGCAAACCCCGCAGCCGCCAGCAGCGTCCTTGCCTTCGCCGGGTCATACCCCACAGCAAACTGCCCCGCTTTGGCCGCCGGCGATAAAAACGTGGTTGGATAAGGCGGCACCGGCCCATACACCGGCTCACCCAGCCCATGCATCGCCAGATCCACAATCCGCTGCTGGTCAATCGCATCCGCCAGCGCCTGGCGCACCCGCACATCGCCGAAAAACAGCGTGGTCTTATTCGCCATATTCGGGATCAGCTCATGCCAGCTATAGCTCGGCGGCAAACTCACCACCGCATCGCCCGGCAATGTCAGCGCCTTGGCATATAAATCAAACGGGACATTGCTCATATCGAGATCCCCCGCCTGCACCGCCTGCAACTCCTGCCCCTCGGCATTCTCAAACTTCAGCACAAACCGCGAGAAATGCATCGCAGCACCGCCATACAGCGGGTTCGGCACAAACACCGCATCGATGCCTATGTTCAGCTCCCGCACCAGCAGCGGCCCATCCCCCACTTTAAAAAACGCAGGCTCACTCTGCGCCTGCCAGATCTCATCCGTGGTATAATGTTGCCAAACATGTTCCGGCATCGGTGTAAGCTGCGTCAGCCCATTCAGGATAAACCATTGCGGATTCACCGCCCGTTTCAGCACCACATGAATATGCGCCGCATCCGGTGCGGTCAGGCTCGCCACGATATCCGGCATACCGCCCCCGCCGTAACCGGCATAGCTCTCGCCAAACGCCTTAATAATCCCAAACGTGTACACTATATCCGCCGAGGTCACCGGCACCCCATCGGACCAGACCCAAGGCCGCAGCGTCACATCATAGGTTTTGCCATCCGCCGAGGCGCTCACGGCACTGGCAATGCTGCGCTGGTAATCAATTTCATGAAACCGGTTTACCCAGAGCAGTGATTCAAAAATCAGCCCCGCCGCCTCCTGGTTATACAGCGAGCTGGTCAGCAGCGGGTTCAGCGAGGTCACATCCGCCCCCGGCCCAATGCCGAGCCCCGGCGGAATCACAATACTCCCGCAATCCTGCGCCACTGCTGGCGCCGCACAAAACAGCAAACCGGCCAGGGCTAAAAACCGAAGCAACTAAACCAGAGCCGTGCCGGGCGCGCGCCAATGCAGCGTGCCGGGCTTCTCACAGGCAGGGCAGATTGCGGCCCACTGCGCCGTAGCATTATGGCAGGCATCGCACAGCCAGGCGCTGCGCCCCCCGCTTCGCCCTGTGCCACGCGGCTTACCCTCCAGCGCATCCAGAATCCCCTGCGCCCGTCCATCATCCAGCCCGGTGGCAATGGCCGCCGTGGCATGCCGCCTGGCCTCCGCCGAGAGCCCGGCATCGAGCGCCGTCTGCGCCAGCACCAGCTCGGATTCCACATGGCCGGGGTTCACCGCCACCAGTTCCAGCGCATCCTGCGCCCGCTCCAGCGGCGTCGCCCCCGGCACAAACCAGGCCGCCGCCAACAGCGGATTCGGCGCGCCCCGCCACGCCCCCAGCACCGCCTTACGCGCGGCCCGGTTCTTGCCCAGCGCCCGGAACGCCGCAGCCGCCGCCACCACGGCCGGCGCAAAATCCGGCACGGCCTTCGTGGCAATCTTCGCATAGCGCAACGCATCACGCGGGTTGTCGGCCTGCCCCCCCGCCGCCACGGCCAGTGCCGCCACCTCGTTCTTCTCGCGCGTCAGCCCCAGTGCGGTGCTATAATCCCGCGCCTTCAGCGCCAATGTCAGCCTCTGCGCCCGGGTCCAGGCAGCTCCCGGATACGCATCCTCGGCATTGGCCGCATGGCGCCGCGCCGCCTCATGGTCGGCCTCACCCAGGCTCGCATCCAGCAACCCGCGGTGGCCGAGAAACCGCATCTCCTTATGCGCCGCCAGCGTCTTAAACGCGGCTTTCGCGCCCGCCACATCACCGGAGAGTTTCGCCGCCTCGGCGCGCAGCAGCACCGCCAACGGGCTCTCACCCAGATATTTACCCGCCCTCTTGGCCTCGGCCCTGGCCGCCGCGGCATCGCCCGCCGCAATCGCCACCAGCCCGCGCTGCGTCGCCACCTCACCCGCCGCCTGGCGTTTCGCCCCACGCCACGCCGCAACACTTTTCGGCGCCCGGTAAACCGAGCCCAGCACCCGCAACACCACCGTAAACAGCAGCGCTATGATAAACAGCAGCAAAACTGCCGCCGGCGTAGAGGTGGTGATGACATAATCCCCGGCATGCGCCGTCACATCACCCGGCATCCCGCCGATCCACCAGGCCAGCGCCAGCAGCAGCGCCAGCAGGAGTAAAAATTTCGCCGCGTTCAGCATCAGCTACCCTGCGCCCAGTTACCTTGCGCCAGAGCAACAAGTGCGGCGCGTGCCGCCAGCAATTGCTGCGCCTGGCCCAGCCAGCCGCCCATCGCCAATTTCGCGCCCTGCGGCAAATCCTGCAACGCCGCCACCGCCCCTGCGAGGTCACCATTCGCGAGCGCTGCCTGCGCCGTATTCAAAGCCGCCGCCGCTGGGGGCCCAAACACCACCTGCGATCCATTGCTGACGGTAATCATCCCCTCCAGCCGCAGCCGCACCCGCGCCCAGAACCCGCCCTTGCCGTCACCGGACAGGCTGGCTTCCTCCGCTGCCCGCGCGGCACCGGCAAACCCCTCCCGCAACTGCGCCTCGGTGGGCGGTGCGGTCCCAGCAAACTGCGCCAAAGCCGGCGGCGCGCCGGGGATTTGCCCGAGCGGCTGCCCGGCATCCAGCGCCAGCCGCGCCGTGCCCAGCGCGTTGAGCAATGTCATCCGCTTGGTCAAATTCCCCAAATCCGCCGCATTGGCCTGCAGCACCGAGAGCGTGCCATGGTCACTCGCCGCCTGTGTTTGAACAGCGTTCACCTGCGCCGCCAGCGCCAGATATTTCTGCCCCAGATCCGCCTGCACCGTCACGCTATCCGCCGCCGGCGCGGCGCGGGACTGCGCCGCCTGAACATCGTTCATCTGCGCCCGCAGCACGGCCAGATCGGTCGCATCCGCATGATGCGCCTGGGCGCCGTACCATAAATACAACTCGCCCCCGGCCAGGACCAAAAACCCCAACACAAACGCCACCGGCCAGAGCGAGCGGCGCGGCACCACCACCACCACCGGCACCGGTGCTGGTGCGGGCAGTGCCTTAACCTCTGTTTCGGTCTCGCTCATACCAGCAACGCCATCAAATCCGCCTCCGTTGGCGCCAGTGCGACATGGATTCGCGCCCAGGGCAAGCCTTCGAGCCCCTGCGCCACATTACCACTCAGCACATAGGCCTGCATCCCCGCCGTTCCAGGCGGGTTCAGCCGCGCAAACGCCCGCGCCGTCTCGGCCGAGTAGAACAAAGCCGCGTCCACCGCCCCCCCAGCCAGCGCATCACGCACCTCATCCGGCAGGCTCTGCAATTTCGTCACGGTGTAAACCTTGCGCCGGACCACGCTGATGCCAGCCGCCCGCAGGCCAGCAAACAACGCCAGCCCATGCCGCTCCCCCACCGCCAGCACATGCAGCCCCGGCAGCCGCCGCGCCACCACCAGCCGGGTCAAATCCTGCGCATCCCCCGCCGCACTTTCCACCCGGGTAAACCCCGCCTCGCGCAGCCTTGCCGCCGTGGCATCGCCCACGCAGAACACCGGCACATTATGCAGCCGGGCGGGAAGTGCCGGTACCGCCTGCCCGCTCGTCACCACCAGAGCGGCCAGATGCTCCGGCAAACGCGGCGTGGTGGTTTTTACGGAAAGGCAGGGGAGGCGCAAAACCTCATGGCCGCAAGCTTCCAGGCGTTTGGCGGTGGCACTTGCCCCCGGCTCCGGCCTGGTCACGAGCAGTTTCACGGCGCGAAGATGTCCGCCGGCGAATCCAGCTTCAGCTCGCGCCCCAATTCGCGCCCGAGCGCCGCGGCATCCGCCACCGGGCCCAAAGCACTGCGCTGGAGCAAAAACGTACCATCCGCCCGCGCCACCAGCCCGGTGAGATGCAAACTCCCATCCTCCATCAGCCGCGCATAGCCACCAATCGGCGTGCGGCAGGAGCCGTCGAGTGCCAGCAGCAGCGCCCGCTCGGCCGTGGCCACCGCCTTCGCCTCCGGGTCCTCTATGGCCGCCAGCAGCTCGTGCAGCTTCACATCATCGGTACGCACGGTAATGCCCACGATCCCCTGGCAGGCCGAGGGCACCATCTGCTCGGTGCTCAGCACCACACTGGCCTTATCCGCCAGCCCCAGCCGCCGCAAACCGGCATAGGCCAGCAGCGTGGCATCTATCTCGCGGTTTTCCACCTTGGCCAGCCGCGTGCCCACATTGCCGCGCAGCAGCGAAAAATTCAGGTCCGGCCGCGCGTATTTCAACTGCGCCTGGCGCCGCACGCTGGCCGAGCCGATGTTCGCACCATTGGCCAGCGCCCCATACGGGTCCGCCGGGTCCACAGCCGTGCCGGGCGGCAGTATAAGAACATCCCGCGCATCCTCGCGCTTCAACGTACAAGCCAGCGCAATGCCCTCCGGCAGCACCGTCTCTAAATCCTTGAGGCTATGCACGGCAAAATCGATCCGCCGCGCCGCCAGCGCCTCATGGATCTCCTTGGCGAACAAGCCTTTCCCGCCAATCTCCGCCAGCGGCCGGTTCTGCACCGTATCGCCCGTGGTGGTGATGATATGCTCGGCAAACACCTCCGACCGCCCCAGCGCCGGGCAGGCCGCGCGCAGCAGCTCCAAAAACGTCGCCGTCTGCTGGCGCGCCAGCGGCGAGCCACGGGTCCCTACTTTTAGGGGAAGGCCATGCGTATGCGGGGGAGTTACTGTTTTCACGAGGGTGATCTAAAGCGGGTCGCATGGAAAGAAAAGATGGCCCTGTTCTCGGCATTGAAAGCTCCTGCGACGAAACCGCCGCAGCGATCCTGGCCGCCGATGGCTCCATCCTGGCCGAGCGCGTGCTGAGCCAGATCGCCGACCACGCGGCCTTCGGCGGTGTGGTGCCGGAAATCGCCGCCCGCGCCCATCTCACCGCTTTGGATGCCATGGTGAAAGACACTTTGCGCGAAGCCGGGCTGGAATTCACCGATCTCGCCGCCATCGCCGCCACCGCCGGGCCGGGGCTCATCGGCGGGCTGCTGGTCGGCACCGGCTATGCCAAGGGTGCGGCCATCGCTTCGGGCGTGCCCTATCTCGCCATCAACCATCTGGAAGCGCACGGCCTCACCGCCCGCCTGCCCGGCATGGCCCCCACCCAGCCCGCATTCCCTTATTTGCTCCTGCTCCTGTCCGGCGGCCACAGCCAATGCGTCGCGGTGGAGGGTGTGGGATGCTACCGCCTGCTCGGCACCACGCTGGACGACGCCGTGGGCGAGGCCTTCGACAAATCCGCCAAACTCCTCGGCCTGGCATACCCCGGCGGCCCGGCCCTGGAAGCCATCGCCCGCGAGGGCGATGCCAGCGCCGTCCACCTGCCGCGCCCGCTGCTGCACCGCGCGGGGTGTGATTTCTCGTTCTCCGGGCTAAAAACCGCCGTGGCCCAACTCATCGCCACCGAACCCCCCGGCCCGCTATCCCGTAGCCGCGCCGCCAACATCGCCGCCAGTTTTCAAGCCGCCGTCACGAACATACTGGGCGACCGCCTGGAACATGCCCTGGCCATGTGCCCGGATGCCTCCGCCATCATCATCGCCGGTGGCGTGGCCGCCAACACCGCCATCCGCACCCGTTTGGCGCAAGTCGCGGCAGCAGCGGGCAAACCCCTCATCGCCCCGCCCCTGCGCCTGTGCACCGACAACGCCGTGATGGTCGCCTGGGCCGGGCTGGAGCGGCTGAACGCCGGGTTTTCCTCTACCCTCGACGCCCCCTGCAAACCGCGCTGGCCTTTGGAGGCTATTTCGAACTCCCCCACCCTCCCGTCATCCCCGTCACCCCCGTCATCCCCGCGAAAGCGGGGATCTCTGGCGCCCTCGGCCATGGGAGCGAGAGATCCCCGCTTTCGCGGGGATGACGGGGAGGCCCCGGCATGAACTACCGCCACATCTACCACGCCGGCAATTTCGCGGATGTGATGAAGCACGCGCTGCTCATAAAACTCATCCGCGCCATGCAGCGCAAAGACAAACCCTTCCTCCTCCTCGACACGCATGCCGGCATCGGCACCTACGACGTGCTGTCCGACGAAGCGCAGCGCACCGGCGAATGGCGCGAGGGCATCGGCAAGCTCCTCGGCGCCGCCCCCGAAGCGCTGGCTGAATATGTCGCTCTGGTCGAGCAGCTCGGCATCTACCCCGGCTCCCCCGCCATCGCCGCTGCCCTGCTGCGCCCGCAGGACCGGCTGGTGGCCTGCGAGCTGCACCCCGAGGATGCCGCCTTGCTCCGCCGCAACATGCGCGGCACCAACACATTCGTACACGAGCGCGACGGCTACGAGGCGCTGGCCGCCTTTCTCCCCCCGCCGGAAAAACGCGCGCTGGTCCTCATCGACCCGCCGTTTGAGAAGACCGACGAGTTCGCCACGCTGACCAAAACCCTGTTCGCCGCCTGGAGCAAATTCCCCGGCGGCGTGTACGTCGCCTGGTACCCCATCAAACACCGCGCCCCCGTCCGCGCCTTTTTCGAGAGCATAAAGTTCACGCCCATCCGCGATGTCATCTCGGTGGAATTCCTGCGCCGCCCGGACACCAATCCGGTCGGCCTCAACGGCGCCGGCCTGCTCATCATCAACCCGCCCTTCGGGTTTGAGGCCGATGCCGCCCCCATCCTCGCGGCTTGCGAAGCATCCTTCGGCGAGCCAGGCTGTGCCGCAATGGTGGAGAGGCTGATCAATGAATAACAACCATATCGCCGTCATCGGCGCGGGCGCCTGGGGCACCGCCCTCGCCATCCTCTTCGCCCGCGCCGGCAAGGATGTGACGTTATGGGCCCGCGACAAAACGCGCGCCGATTCCATGCGCGCCACCCGCCACACCCCGCGCCTGCCGGATGCCGTGCTGCCCGCCAGCCTCACCATCACCCATAAAATCCCCGAGGCAGACATACTGCTCCTCGCCGTGCCCATGCAGCATCTGCGGCAAATCCTGCCGCTCCTGCCCCTTAGCCCCCCCGTGCTGCTCTGCTGCAAAGGCCTGGAGCGCGACACGCTGCTCCTCCCCCCCGAGCTGGTGGCAAACCGCCCCGCCGCCATGCTCACCGGCCCCAATTTCGCCCATGAGGTCGCCGCCGGCCTGCCCGCCGCCGCCGTGCTGGCCATGCCGGATGCCACCCAGCGTGCCGCCCTCATGGAGGCCCTGCACACCAGCACATTGCGCCTCTACGGCAGCCCGGACATCATCGGCGCCGCTCTGGGCGGTGCCGCCAAAAACGTCATCGCCATCGCCGCCGGCGTGGTCATGGGGGCAGGCTTCGGCGAGAACGCCCGCGCCGCCCTCATCACCCGGGGCCTGGCCGAAATCGCCCGCCTCGCCACCGCTTTGGGCGGCAAGAGTGAAACCATCTCCGGCCTCTCCGGCCTGGGCGATCTGCTGCTCACCTGCACCGGCACCTCCAGCCGCAATTTTTCCCTGGGGTTGGCTTTGGGCCAGGGCCAAAGCCTGGAGCACATCCTGGGTGCCCGCACCGAAGTCACCGAAGGTGTCGCCACCGCCCCCGCTTTGCTCGCCCGTGCCCAAGCGGCGGGCACCGACATGCCCATTACCGAGGCGGTGACAAATCTGCTCGCCGGGCGCAGGAATATCCCGCAAACCATGGCCGCCCTCATGGGCCGCGCGCTCAAGGATGAATAAGATGAGCATCACCGGCGGCTGCCTGTGCGGCGCCGTGCGCTACGAGATTTCCGCGCCGCCCATCATGTCCCGCATGTGCTACTGCCGCGTGTGCCAATATCTCGCCTGCGGCAATGCGGCCGTGAACGCCGCTTTCCCCACCACCGCCGTCACCCTCACCGGCACGCTCAAAGACTACGTCTCCACCGCCGATAGTGGCACCGAGATGCACCGCCGCTTCTGCCCCGAATGTGGCGTGCACCTCACCACCGCCGCCATCACCCGCCCCGAAATCCTCATGATCCGTGTCGGCACGCTCGACGACCCCAGCCTCGTCACCCCCACCGCCGCCATATGGGTGGACAGCGCCCCGCGCTGGGCCTGTATCGACCCCTCCATCGAGCAGATCGCCGGCCAGCCCGCGCCGTTGAAGACAAAAACCTAAGATTGCAAAAATTTAATCATACGCTACCATAGGGCGCATGCGGCTCATCGGGTTTTTAGCATTTGCCGCCATCGTGCTCACCGCCATCGCCTGGCTCCGCGCCCCGGAATATGACGAAGCCTATTCCATCTTCCTCACCGCCGGCCACGCCCGCCCTGCCTGGCCTACGGGCATTTTTACCGCCGCATCGGTCCGCGCCCTCTACACCGGCCACGCAAGCTTCGCCCAAATCGCGCATGATCTCCGCCAAGGCGACGTCCACCCGCCCCTTTATTTCTGGGGATTAGACATTTGGCGCGGCATTGCGGGCCCGAGCTGGTTCGCCGCCCGGCTGTTATCCGTTCTCTTCAGCCTCACCGGGCTGTATCTCCTCGCCCGCCTGGCCAAGGCAGCGGATATCCCCGTCTATCCCGCATTATTCCTCACGCTGCTTTCCTACGGCTTCGCCTATACCGGCATCGTCGCGCGCGGTTTTGCCTTGGCGCAGTTGTGCAACATCGCCGGGGTGTATTTGCTCTTCCTGGCGTTGCCGCAAAAACGCTGGCGCCTCGCTTTGGCCGCCGCTTTAGCCGCCGGGGCCGCCTTCGGGGCCGCCTGTTTCACCAATTACCTTGCCGTCTTCACCGGCGGCGCGGCTCTGCTCTGGCTGTTGCTCACCCGCCCCCGGCTCATGCCCGCCGCTTTGGCCGGGTTTCTGCCGCTTCTGCCCGCCTGCGCCTGGTTCTTCCTGGCCCAGCGCCACACCCGCACCGGCCAGTTCGCGGTTTTTGCGCCCGCCCATGCTTTAGGCTTGCTGGCCAAGGATTCCGGCGCCGCCATCTTCGGCGGCCTGCCCCTCTACGCTGGACGGTTCAGCACCCCCGTAACCTTGGCTTTGGCCGTTTTGCTCCTCATCTGCCTGGGCTGTGCCTTGCACCGCCGCCACCCTCACGCCCGGCTCTTCGCACTCCTCACCATCGCCCCGCCCTGCGGCCTGTTCGCTCTGGGCCTCATCTTCGGCAACACACCCATCGAGATCCGCTACCTCGCCTTCTCGACGCCCTTCCTGGCGCTGCTCCTCGCTCCAGCCGCCCTGGCCCCAGCACTGCCGCGCGTGCCTCTGGCCATCATGCTCGCCACACAGACCGCCGCCATCGTGGGCTTAGCCATCGCCCCCGCCACCATGCAGCCCCAGGCCCGCGCCGCGCATCAAGCCGCCGCCTACCCCAACGCGCTGGTCGAACTCCCCTACGGCAATGACGGCGTCGGCATCCCCGGCCCCTTCATCGCCACCGCCCCGGACAACATGCGGATAAAACTTCTGCACCCCGGCGCCGTCGCGCAAACACAGGCGATCGTCGTCACCCTCGCCATAGATAACGAGAGCCGGGAGATTGCTTTGGAAACAGGATGTCCGTTGGGTGTGGCGTTATGCCGGCCCCGTTAGGCCCAGCGGAACAAATTTATGGCCGGGGCGAGGAAATGCCCGTTTAACCGAACAAGGAAATGTTGTGAAAGTTGGGGAAGGTTAGGCGGGCTACTTAAGCCACGCCCCCACTCTAACGAGCAGCATCGCCGCCGCCGCCAGCTCGCCGCCGTTCAGCCACACGGCAAGCCGGTGCGCTTTCGCAAACCCGGCCGTGTCACCCGCCGCCCGCAGCGCATCCAACGCCGGCAACTGGTCCTGCCACAACCACCCGGTCACCCCGATCATCGCCAGCGGCACCAGCAACGTCAGCCATTCCTTGCGCAGCAGAAACCCTACAGCCACCACCCCGGCACTGCCGGCGCAAAAACCATAATACCAGGGGAAAGCGGTGCGGATGAACGGCCCCGCCACATCAAGCGGCAGGTGTAAAAACACCAGCGGCGCCATCACCGCGCCGAAAAACAGCATGCCGCCGCCCAGGGCAGCGAGCCCCAGAACGGCGATCACACCACCCCAAACCCGCATCAATAGCGGTACAGCTCGTGCTTGAACGGCCCCTGCTGCGACAGGCCGAGATAATCCGCCTGTTTCGTCGTCAACTGCGTCAGCTTGGCGCCAACCTTGGCCAGATGCAGTGCCGCAACTTTCTCGTCCAGATGACGCGGCAGCACGTAGACCTGCTTCTCGTATTTGCCCTCGGGCGCGGTCCACAGCTCGATCTGCGCCAGCACCTGGTTGGTGAAGCTGGCGGACATCACAAAGCTCGGATGCCCCGTGGCATTGCCAAGGTTCACCAGCCGCCCTTCGGACAGCACGATGAGCCGCTTGCCATCCGGATACACCACCTCATCCACCTGCGGCTTCACATTTTCCCATTTGTAATTGCGCAGGGATTCAATCTGAATCTCGCTATCAAAATGTCCGATGTTGCACACGATCGCCCGGTGCTTCATCGCGCGCATATGGTCGGCGGTGATCACATCCACATTGCCCGTGGCGGTGACGAAGATATCGCCGCGCGGTGCGGCATCTTCCATCGTCACGACCTCATAACCTTCCATCGCCGCCTGCAACGCGCAGATCGGATCGACCTCGGTCACCAGCACGCGGCAGCCGGCATTGCGCAAGGATGCGGAGGAGCCCTTGCCCACATCGCCAAACCCGGCGACCACGGCGACCTTGCCGGACATCATCACATCGGTACCCCGGCGGATGCCATCCACCAGGCTCTCACGGCAGCCATACAGATTATCAAACTTCGACTTGGTCATCGAATCATTCACATTGATCGCCGGCACCGCCAGCGTCCCGGCCTTGGCCATCTCCCACAGGCGATGCACGCCGGTGGTGGTTTCCTCGGAAATGCCTTTGATCCCCTCCAGAAGTGCGGGGTATTTGTCGTGCACCAGCTTGGTCACGTCGCCGCCATCGTCCAGGATCATGTTCGGCACCCAGCCGTCCGGCCCGCGCAACGTCTGCTCGATGCACCACCAGAACTCGTCCTCGGTCATGCCCTTCCAGGCAAACACCGGCGTACCCGCCGCCGCCACGGCTGCCGCCGCCTGGTCTTGCGTCGAGAAAATATTGCAGGACGACCAGCGCACGGAGGCGCCAAGTGCCGTCAGCGTCTCGATCAGCACGGCGGTCTGGATCGTCATATGCAGCGAGCCGACGATGCGCGCGCCCTTCAGCGGCTGGCTCTTGCCGAATTCGGACCGGAGCGCCATCAGCCCCGGCATCTCATCCTCAGCCATGGCGATCTCCTTACGGCCCCAGGCCGCCAGCGAGATATCCTTGACCTTATAGTCCTCCAGCGCCGCGTTCACATCCGCCATGTTCTGCTCCTGCAAATTGTCCCGCCTCCCATATTCGTTTGGGGCGCGGCTGCCAACTGCCGGCGGCGCAGGGGCTGACTCTCGCCCACCCCGTCATTCCCGCGAAAGCGGGAATCTGTCGCTCCCGGGACACGGGTGGGAGCAGATTCCCGCTTTCGCGGGAATGACGGGTGTTGGCGCAGCCCGTTTAAGGTTTCGGCAGCCCGGACAAATACGCCGCCACGGCCTGGGCTTCGGCCGGGCTCAGCGCCTGCGCGATGGATTGCATCAGCGGCGTGCCGCCCTGCCCCTTGGCCATATTGGCCAGATCCGCCGTGATCACCCCCGCCGGCAGCCCGGCCAGCGCCGGCGCCCCGGTGGCCGGGTTGCCCGCCCCGTTCGCGCCATGGCAGGCGGCGCAGGGCAAAGCCCCATTAGAGTTTCCGTGCAGCACGATGTCGCGCCCATCCGGATCAGCCCCGTCAGGCGCTGCCCAGGCCAGCCCCGGCAGGAGGAGCAAAAGGAGCAAAAACCTCACGGCGCCCCGGCCGGGCCATATACCGGCATGTTCACCGCCAGCGTGGACCCATCGCCAAAATCCAGCGTCACGGCGAGTGTCTCGCCAATTTTCATCTTCGGCGCCATGCACATCAAATGATACCCGCCCTCCACCAGCTCCGCCTGGCCATGCGCCGGCACGGGCACGCTCGCCACCGGCATCATCATCGCCGTGCCGCCCATGTTCATGCTCTGGTGCAGCATCAGCGAGGCGCATGCCGCGGCACGCGCCCCGGTCAGCACCGCCGGGTAATCGCTGTTGTTCACCAGCACCAGATACCCCCCCGCCGGCAGGCCGGGCAGCAGATAGCGCATCCAGGCCTGCTGCACGGTCACATCCCCGGCCTGGGCCGCCAGTGCCGGCACCGGTGCCAGACCCAGAAACATCGCCAGCCATAATCCGCGCATACCTGCCCCCATTTCACCGGATTTACGCTCATTCCGGGGCCCCGGAAAGCATTTCCGCACCGCAGCACAATTGCCAAGCCCCCTGCTACGGAGCAAAAGAACGGCCATGGAATCCCCGGCCTTCGCCGACATCACCCAAGCCACCCGCCGCATGTTCATCCGCGACCTCACAATCGCGGCCTCCATCGGCGTGTACTCGCACGAGCATGAAGCCCGCCAGCGTGTGCGGATTAATGTTGAGCTGGCGGTGCTGGACGCCGGCGCGCAGAATATCTCCCGCGCCGCGGTGGGTGCCGACGACCTTGCCCGGGTCGTCGATTACGAGGTCATCGTCAACAACATCCGCGCCATTGCCACCACCGGGCACATCCAACTGGTGGAAACCCTGGCCGAGCGCCTGGCCGAATCCTGCCTGGCCGACGCCCGCATCCGCCGCGTTTTGGTGCGGGTGGAGAAACTCGACGTGTTCGCCGATGCCGCCGCGGTGGGTGTGGAAATCGAGCGCCGGAACAACTAGTTGTCCACCCTGCGGATTCGAGCAGAGTCAAAGGGTTTTATCGGGTGGTTACCGCGATTGCATGGCAGCCTTGCGCCAATGTTTTATAATAAAGTCAATGGGTTGACACCTATAAAAGTGAGACTCACGAAAAGTTTAGCGATCTGGGTATCTTATAGGCCAGGGCTTCAAACTACCTGGCTTTCCACAGAGTTATCCACAAGCCTAGGGCCGTACTATGGATAGTCCGGCCACCCAAGGCGTGCATGTCATCGAGGCTGCATTGGCCACCATGCCCAGCAACTCCGGCGTGTACCGCATGCTCGATGCCAAGGGCGAGGCGCTATATGTCGGCAAGGCCCGCAACCTTAAAAAACGCGTCACCAACTACACCCAGCTCGCCCGCCTGCCCGAGCGCCTGCGCCGCATGGTGGCCGCCACGGTAGCCATGGAGATCATCACCACCCATACCGAGGTTGAGGCTTTGCTGCTGGAAGCAAACCTTATCAAGAGGTTAAAGCCACGTTACAATATACTACTCCGCGACGATAAATCCTTCCCCTGGCTGGTGCTGAGCGCCGACCACCCCTACCCGCAACTGGCCAAGCATCGCGGCGCGCAGGCCCGTAAAGGCTCCTATTTCGGCCCCTTCGCCTCGGCCGGCACCGTCAACCAAAGCGTGCAAACGCTGCAGCGCGTGTTTCTGCTGCGCACCTGCGCGGACACGGTTTTCGCCAACCGCACCCGGCCCTGCCTGCTGTTCCAGATCAAGCGTTGCAGCGCACCATGCGTCGGCCGCATCTCCGCGCCGGATTACGCCGTGCTGGTGGAGCAGGCCAAATCTTTCCTCTCAGGCAAATCCGGCCTGCTGCAGAAGGAGATGGCCGCCACCATGCAGGAGGCCTCGGACCGGCTGGATTTCGAGCAGGCCGCCGCGATCCGCGACCGGATAAAAGGCCTCACCTTCGTGCAGGGCAGCGAGATCATCAACCCCGCCAGCCTGGCCGAGGCCGATGTCATCGCCGTGCACCAGGAGGCGGGTCAGGCCTGCGTGCAGGTGTTTTTCATCAGGGGCGGGCGCAATAACGGCAACCGCAGTTTTTACCCCGCCAATACCAGCGGCGATGAGCCGGGCGCGGTGCTGGCCGCCTTCATCGCCCAGTTTTACGACGACAAGCCGCCGCCGCCGGTTTTACTCCTCAACCACGAGGCGGATGAAGCCGCATTGCTCAGCGAAGCGTTGAGCCTGAAAGCCGAGCGCAAGGTCACGCTCCTGGTGCCCCAGCGGGGCGAAAAATACGATGTGGTGCAGCACGCCGCCACCAATGCCCGCGAGGCGCTGGAGCGCAAACTCGCCGAAGCCGCAGGCCAGGGTAAGCTGCTCGCCGCCGTGGCGGAGCTGTTCAGCCTGCCCGAGACGCCAAAGCGCATCGAGACTTACGACAACTCCCACATCATGGGCACCAATGCTTATGGCGTGATGGTGGTGGCCGGGCCGGAAGGTTACATCAAATCCGCCTACCGCAAATTCAGCATCAAAAGCGCCATCACCCCCGGCGATGATTTCGGCATGATGCGCGAAGTACTGCTCCGCCGCTTCGGCCGCAGCCTGGCCGAAGACCCGGAGCGCGCCTCCGAAAACTGGCCCGATCTGCTGCTCATCGATGGCGGCGCCGGCCAGCTCTCCGCCGTGCAAGGCATCATGACCGAGCTGGGGCTGGAGGACATCCCTTTGGTTGCCATCGCCAAGGGCCCGGACCGCAATGCCGGGCGGGAATGGTTCCACATGGCAGGGCGCGAGACCTTCCAGCTCCCGCCGCGCGACCCGGTGCTGTATTTCCTGCAACGCCTGCGCGACGAGGCGCATCGCTTCGCCATCACCACCCACCGCGCCGGGCGCAGCAAAAAACTCGTCACCTCGGAGTTGGATGAAGTGCCCGGCATAGGTGCCGCCCGCAAAAAAGCTCTACTCGGGCATTTTGGCGCGGCGCGTGAGGTGAAAAACGCCGGATTGAAGGATCTGGAGGCCGTCGCCGGCATCAACCGCGCCACCGCCCGCGCCGTCTATGCGTTTTTTCATCCAGGGGTACGCTTGCCGCAGGAATAAGCGCACCCAGACGCACTACATACGGTTATGTGATTGTTTTCGCCCTAATGCCGCCATGGTCCAAAGGCTTAAATGAGATTGTTACATGAAGGAATGCGTATGGACCGGGATTTTTGGGCGGAACTGATAGCAAGTGCCGCCGCCACGCCAGCGCTGAAATCGTTGTTTTCCACCGGCCCGGACCGTTTCCACGAGTTTTCCGCCAGTTTCGGCGATCTGCTCCTGGATTATTCCAAAACCAGCATCACCGCCCCCAGCCGGGCGCTGCTGCTGGAGCTGGCCCGCCATGCGCAGGTGGAAGCCAAGCGCGATGCCATGTTCCGGGGTGAAAAAATCAACAACACCGAGAACCGCGCCGCTTTGCATACGGCGCTGCGCGCCCCGCGCGATGCAAAAGTGTTCGTCGATGGCGAGAACGTCATCCCCGAAGTGCATGAAACCCTGGACCGGCTGTTCGCCTTCGCCGAGGGCATACGCGCCGGTTCCATCGCCACGGCGGACGGCCGGCCCTTCACCGATGTGGTGAACATCGGCATCGGCGGCTCCGACCTCGGCCCGGTGATGGCCACATTGGCCCTGGCCCCGTATCACGACGGCCCGCGCCTGCATTTCTGCGCCAATGTCGATGCCGCACATCTCACGGATATTCTCAAACCCCTCGACCCCGCCCGCACATTGTTCATCGTCGCCTCCAAAACCTTTACCACCGTGGAGACGATGACCAATGCAAGATCCGCCCGGCACTGGATTGTGGCGGCATTGGGCGAGGACGCGGTGAACGCGCATTTCGCCGCTGTCTCCTCCGCCGTGGACAAGGCCGCCGCCTTCGGCATCCCTGCAGAGCGTACCTTCGGATTCTGGGACTGGGTCGGCGGCCGCTACTCCGTCTGGTCGGCCATCGGCCTGCCGGTGATGATCGCCATCGGGCCCGAAAACTTCCGCGCATTCCTCGCCGGCGCGCATGCAATGGACGAGCATTTCCGCACCGCGACCCTGGATAAAAACCTGCCGGTGCTGCTGGCGCTTGTCGGCATATGGCACCGCAACGCCTGCCTGTACCCGGCGCGCGCCATACTGCCCTACGAGCAGCGCCTCTCGCGCCTGCCGGCCTATCTGCAGCAGCTCGACATGGAATCCAACGGCAAGAGCCGCGCGCGCGACGGCTCACCGCATATCTACCCCTCCACCGGCCCGCTGGTGTTCGGCGAGCCGGGCACCAACGGCCAGCATGCCTTCTACCAGCTCATCCACCAGGGCACGGACGTGATCCCCTGCGAATTCCTCATCGCAGCCGAGGGCCATGAGCCGGATATGCGCGAACACCACGAGCTGCTCATCGCCAACTGCCTGGCGCAGGCCCGGGCGTTGATGATCGGCCGGACGCTGGAAGAGGCGGATTTCAACCCGCACCGCGTGTTCATGGGCAACCGCCCGAGCATCACTCTGGCCTTCCGCAAGCTCACGCCGCATGCGCTGGGCCGGCTCATCGCACTGTACGAGCACCGGATTTTCACGGAAGCCGCGATCTGGAACATCAACCCGTTCGACCAATGGGGTGTGGAACTGGGCAAGGAACTGGCCACCAAACTGCTCCCCGCCGTGCAAGGCAAAGCCACGCCCGAAGCCGACAGCTCAACCACCGGCCTGTTGGCCTATCTGCACAGGACGAAAAGCTGAAGCTTAAATCCCGGCGGCTATGCGTTTGCGATGCAGCGCCTCGACCCGGCCGAGCAAATCAGCAAAACTGAAGGGTTTCTCGATATAATCATCCCCCCCGCTTTCCAGCCCCTTCATCCAGTTGCACAAGCCGCCCATGCCGGAGAGGATCAGCGCCGGGGTTTCGATGCTCGCCCCGCGCAGGTCGCGCAGCAGATTGGCGCCGTCTATCCCGCCGGGGAGCTGGCGGTCGAAGATCATCACATCGAAACGGGCGCCCAAAGCGGCCTGCATGCCGCTGGCGCCGTCCGCCGCATGGGTGACGTCATGGTTCGCACCGGCCAGCCCGTCTCGTACCAGCCTGGCGATCGCCTCGTCATCCTCGATCAGAAGAATCCGCATGTTGCCAAACTCCGTTTTCCGGCAAACACTGGCATAAACGCCACGCGATAACCATAATGCCGGGAGAGCAACCATAACACACCGGCATATGTGCTTGAACAAGAGGAAAATTATATTTGTGGTAATGGAATGGACATAACCGGCCCCACGGCTGCACCGGGTGGTGCGCCCGCTGCCGCGGTGCGGGATTTCGCTGTCCAGGATTTCGCGGCCAGGGTGGCGCACGACCTCAATAACCTGCTCACCGGCATCCTCGGCAATCTGGAGCTGCTGCAATTACGCGTGGCGCGCAACAATGTCCCCGGCCTCGATTCCTATCTCGACGGCGCCAACAGCGCCGGTACACGCGCCGTGGCCTTTACCGCACGGCTGATGACCTATTCCGGCCACGGCGGCAGCCCGCCCCAACACGTGCCGGTGGATGCGGTGCTGGCCAAATTCATCCCCCAGGCCGCCTGCACCCTGGCCGCCGGCACCGCCGGGCTGCTGTGCGATCCCGCGCAACTGGAGCTGGCCGTGGCCGAACTCCTCGAAAACGCCAAGTCAGCCGGCGGCGCAACCTCCCTCAGCTCCACCGTAACCGGCGAGACGATCGTCATCACCATACGCGACACCGGCCACGGCATGGCCCCCGAAACCCTGGCCCGCGCCCAGGAACCCTTCTTCACCACCGCCAACAACGGCACCGGCCGCGGCCTCGGCCTGGCCATCGCGGCGCGGGTGGTGCGCGAGCTCGGCGGCAGCCTGAGCATCGACTCCCAACCGGGCGCGGGGTGTACCGTTACGCTGGTGGTGCCGCGGGCGCCATGAGGTGCTGCTCGATCAGCCCTGCAACCTCCCGTACATGGGTTTGGGCGAGGTCGTGATCGCCGCCGGGGATGACATGCAGCCGCGCATCCGGCAGCAGCGCGCATAGGCGCCGGCCGACGGCAAGCGGGCTGATCGGATCATGATCGCCCCACAACAGGAGCGTGGGTGCGGTGACCAAAGCCAGCCGGGCGGACAGATCCTCGCGGGTATCGCCGATCCAGCGGGCGGCATGCGGATAGGCCTGGTAATAGTCTGAACGCCAATCCACCCCGCCGAGATCTCCTACAGGCACGCCGGCGGAAGTCACGGCCAGGACCAGGCGCCGTAGTTTGTCCGGCGCGGCCAATGCCGCTTTTATCGCGACCAGCCCGCCCATCGACTGCGCCACGATGTTCACCGGCTCGTCCATGTGGCGGATAACCAGCGTGACCAGATCGTTGAACGCTGTGACCTCCGGCACGGGCGGCTCATCGCCCAGGCCGGGCCAGGCCAGAAACACGCTGTCCAACGCGGTGCGTGCCGCCACGGGCCGCCAGAAAGATGCACTACCGCCCGCGCCCGGCAAAAACAGGGTTTTGGTCCTGATCCTGATCATAGGGGCCTTCCTTGGAAATGGCTGGGACGGGAGGATTCGAACCTCCGCATGGTGGAATCAAAATCCACTGCCTTACCGCTTGGCGACGTCCCAATACACGCGGGCTCTCATAAGCGTTTCTGCTCCGGCTGGTAAAGCCCCCCGCCCCAGCACCACCAGGATTCGGGAATTTCGTCTACCGCCATAGCGGCCTGTGTCGGCGTGTCGAAAATGGCGAAGCAGGTCGCCCCTGACCCGCTCATCCGGGCAAGTTTTGCGCCAGGCAGGGCCGCCAGCACGGATAAAACCTCGCCAATCACGGGCGCGATGCCGATAGCAGCCTCCTGCAGATCATTGGTACAGCGTGCGAGATCCTTCACCATCGCATCCACATCCACCCAAGCTTCCGGCAACACGGGGGCGGCCGTAAACCCGCCCTGGCGCGCCTTGAACACAGCGGGTGTGGGCACCGCCACGCCGGGGTTCACCAGTACCATGCCAAACTCCGGCAGCGCCGGGGCCGGGGCCAAAATCTCGCCGATGCCCTGCATGCGCGCCGGGCGCGAAGCCAGGCACACCGGCACATCCGCCCCCAGTTGCAGCGCGAGCGCGGGCAGATCCGCCTCCACACCCCAGAGCCCGGACAAAACCCGCAATGCCGCCGCCGCATCGGCCGAGCCGCCGCCGATGCCTGAGGCCACCGGCAAATTCTTTTCCAGCGTCAGCGCGGCACCGCGCCCCGGTGCCAGCAGTTTTGCCGCGCGCAGCAGCAGATTATCGTCCTCGGCCCGCAGCACCGCGCCAAATTCCCCGGAAATCTCCAGGCTCAGCGCCTCGGCCGGCGCGGCCTCAACAAAATCCCCGGCCTCCGGAAACACCGCCAGGCTGTCGAGCAGATGGTACCCATCCGCGCGCTTGCCGGTGACATGCAAGTATAAATTCACCTTAGCCGGCGCGAAGCGGGCCGGCGCGAAGCGGGCCGGCGCGAAACGCGAAAAACTCACGGAGCGGCGGTCCCGAAATGTTCCGTGATCTTGCCCTGCAATTCCGCCTTCAATTTCGCATCCGGGTGCAGCGAGAGGGCGCGCTGCCATTGGTAATCCGCCTGCAACGGCCGCCCCGCCTGCCAGAAGGCATCGCCCAGATGGCCGTTCACCTCGGCATCATCGGCGGAGAGCTGCACCGCCTGGGTGAGCAAGGTGATGGCCTGCTTCGTATTGCCCAGTTTCATCTCCACATAGCCCAGAGAATCAATCACCGCCCCGTCATTCGGGTCCAGCGCCACGGCTTTCGCCAGCATATCCTTGGCCTGGGGCAGATTCTGCCCATGCACCGCCCAGCTATAGGCCATGTAGTTGAGCACATAGGGCTGGCTGGGGGAGAGTTGCAGCGCCATCTGCATATCCGGCTGGGCTTTGTCCCAATGGCCGAGCTGGTCCTCGCAAATGCCACGGTAAAAAAACAGCGTCCAGGCGCCGGGCGGCGGGTTCGGCCCGAGTGCTGCAATAGCCTGGGTGTAATAGGGGATGGCCGCCTCGAACTGGCTGCCTTCACGCAGCGTATCGGCAATGCTGCTCAGCAGCGTCGGGTCATGCGGCGCGTTCACGAGCAGGCCGGTCAGCAGCGCCACAGCCTCATCCGTACGGTTGAGTGCCGCCAGCAGATTGGCCTGCTGGATCGCCGCCGGGGCATAGAGCGGGTCGGTTTTCGCAACCGGCGCCAGAGTATCCAGCGCATTCTGCATCTGCACCGGGGTAGGCGGGGTTGCCGTGTTATCGGCCCCGGTCTGGGTATCGGCCAGCAGCAGCCGCGCGGCGGTTAGGTCCGGCCGCAACTGCAAGGCAAAGCGCAGGAAGGCGATGCGCAGCAGTGCCGCCTGCGGCTGGGTGAGCGAGCCGGCGAGGGTTAAATACGCCTCGGCCATGCCATCCGTGGCGCTGCCGATCACCGGCTTGTTCAACTGCATCTGCATCGCCGGCAGGGCGATGGCGAGGTCCGGGTGCACCGCCATCAGCGCCGAGAGCTCGGCCATGGCCTGGCCGTTCTGCCCCTGGCGCGTATCCCAGCTCGCCAATATCTGCGCCATGCGCAAATTGGGCTGGCTGCCGTCCACCGCGCCATATAATTGGGCCGCGTTCTTGGTATCGCCGGCGGCATCCGCGATAAGTGCCGCGTTCAGCACATATACCGCGCCGAAATTGCCGTTGTTGAAATACGGCCCGAGCCCGTTCAGCGCCGCCTGCTCATTGCCCTGGCCGTATTGCGCCCAGGCGATCAGCAGCGGCTTGATCAGCCCGGTGAGGTCATCCTGCGGCAGAGAGGTGAAATCCGCCTGCGCCGTGGCGAAATCCCCGGTGCTGGCGGCATGGTTGCCGAGCAGCATGGTGCCCAGCACGTTATGCGGCTGGCGCGATGCCAGCGCGGTGGTGCCGGCATCGCCCGAGAGCACCCCGGCCATGAAGCCCTCGGAGATCAACTGCGCATTATCCGGTGCGGCATGCAGCGCGATGCGGTAATATCTGGCGGCCTGGGCGGGGTCGCCGGTATCATCGGCATAGCGCGCCGCCAGATAGGCGCCGTAGCCGGAGCTGGGCTGGCCTGAGCCCCCTATGGCGTTGAGCGGCCCGGCGGCACAGGCCGAGAGCAGGATACACAAAGCGGCGGCGCCGCGGCGCCCGGTCAGCGGAATCAGCTTCATACCCCAAGCTGTAGCAGCGGATTCGTCCTCCGCAAAACTTGCGGCCCGCTTGTGGCTGTATGTGCATTGCGATAGCGTCATCCGCATGCCGCAAGCTTTCGAGGCCGTTACACAAGACATCACCGTACGCGTTCAGGTGTTCTACCTGGCGGAGCAATCCGTGCCGGAATCGGCTGATTATAAATGGGCCTATCAGGTCACCATCATCAATGCCGGGCACGGCACGGTGCAATTGCTGCGCCGTACTTGGCACATCACCGATGCCCAGGGGCGGGTGCAGCATGTGCATGGCGAGGGTGTGGTGGGCCAGCAGCCGGTGCTGCGCCCCGGCGAGCAATATGAATACACCTCCGGCACACCGCTCGGCACGCCCTCGGGCTTCATGACCGGCCAGTATCACATGCAGGCGCTGCCCTCAGGCGATGCGTTCGACATCGAGATACCAGCCTTCAGCCTGGACAGCCCGTTCCAGAATACGAGCCTGCACTAAGAGCCCGTTTCAAAAGCCCTACACACGCCCCCATCATCCCCGCGCCCCCTCCCGTCATCCCCGCCTGCGCGGGGATGACGGGAGGGGGCCGGGATCACGTCTAAAACAGGCTCTGCACCATCCCCGGAGCAGCGTTTTTTACAGATCTCGAATACCCCCGCGAATTCCTGGGTTGCGGGATTTGCCCCTTGCTCATATCTGTACCCTTGGGTTCTGTTGGCCCGCAGCTTTAGGGAGACGCCTCGTTGAATATTCACACACCCGCCGGGAAGCTCGCCAAGGCCGGCAGCAAGAAATCCGCCGCCAAAGCCGCGGCCGCCAAAAAGCCGAGCCGGGCCGAGGCCGAGGCCGCCATCCGCGTGCTGCTGCTCTGGGCCGGTGACGACCCGGAGCGCGAGGGCCTGCGCGACACGCCCGCCCGTGTCGCCCGCTCCTACGAGGAGTTTTTCCAAGGCTACGGGGAAGATCCCGAGGCCCTGCTGGCCCGCACCTTCGAGGAAACCGAGGGCTACGATGAAATGGTCGTGCTGCGCGACATCCGCCTCGAGAGCCATTGCGAGCATCATATGGTGCCCATCATCGGCCGCGTGCATGTGGCGTATATGCCCGGCACCCGCGTGGTCGGCATCTCCAAACTGGCCCGGGTGGTGGATGCCTACGCCCGCCGCTTCCAGATCCAGGAAAAACTGACGGCGCAAATAGCCAACACCATCCAGGAGGTGCTGCAGCCGCGCGGTGTCGCCGTGGTCATCGAGGCCAACCACCAGTGCATGTCCACCCGCGGCGTGCATAAGCCGGGTGCCTCGATGGTGACGAGCCGTATGCTGGGCGCCTTCCGCGATGACCCCTCCACGCGGAAAGAGTTTCTCTCCATGATCTCGCCGCGCTCCTGCACCTCGGCGGATTAAGGCCGCATGGGCGGGAGACATGCTCATCCGCCCATTCCAACCCGCTGACGCGCCCGCTCTGGCAGCCTTGTTCCACGCATCGGTCCGCCAGGGCGGCAGCCGCGACTATTCAGCCGCGCAGGTTGCGGCATGGAGCCCTGCCCCGCCCGACCCGGCGAAATATATCCGCCAGGCCACAGGGCGCGTTTTTTTCGTCGCCGTGAATGAGGTGGCCGAGCCGGTCGGCTATGGAGTTCTCGAACCAAGTGGCCATATCGACCATCTTTATTGCCGCCCGGATGTCATCGGCACGGGCATCGGCGGGGCGCTGTGTGCGGAGCTTGAAAATGCCGCGCGGAAAAGCGGGATGCGCCTTCTGTTCACCGAAGCCAGCGAAGCCGCGCGCCGCCTGTTTGCGCGCCGGGGATTTACCGTCGAGCGCCGCAACGATTTCATCATCAACGGTGTCGCCATCCATAATTACCGGATGAGCAAGCCGCTCTGCCCCGCCCCTGGCATCCTGCCCGCATAAGCAGTATTCCGCCGCGCAACAGGAGCCTTAAATGCCGCAAGTCACCGCCGCCAGCCCGCCAAACCGCCGCCTCGTGGCAGGCTGGTTGTTTCTCCTTGCGTTCATGATCTGGGTTATGGTCGGCATCGGCGGCTATACGCGCGACACCGGCTCGGGCCTCTCGATCATGGACTGGGCCCCGATCATGGGTGCCCTGCCGCCGCTGTCCGATGCCGCCTGGAACGCGGTTTTCGCCAAATACCAGACCATCTCGCAGTATAAAATCCTGCACCAGGGCATGGATCTGGCCGGGTTCAAGCAACTGTTCTGGCCCGAATATATCCACCGCCTCTGGGGGCGGCTTATGGGCGCGGTGCTGCTGCTCCCCCTCATCGCCTTCGCCCTCACTGGCCGTATCGAAAAACGCCTCATCCCCTGGCTGGTGCTGCTGTTCATCCTGGGCGGGCTGCAAGGCGCCATCGGCTGGTTCATGGTTAGCTCGGGCTTCTTCCCCAACTCCGTCGCGGTCGAGCCCTGGCGCCTGTCCCTTCACTTCTTCGCCGCCATGTTCCTGCTGGGCGCGGTGCTGTGGACGGCGCTGAACGTGCAATCCCCCGAGCCCGCCCGCTACCCCGGGTGCAAAGGCATCAAACGCCTCACCATCGGCGCTCTGCATCTGCTCCTGCTCGCCATGTTCGGCGGCACCTTCGTCTCCGGCATACACGGCATCACCGCGTTTGACCCGGCGCATGGCATCGGCACCGGCCAGCCCCCGCCGCATTGGCCTTTCAGCGGCATTTTCACCGATACCGCCACCATCATCTTTGACCACCAGATGCTGGCCGTGCTGGCGACCATCCTCATCCTCTTCCTCACCGTGCAAACCCTGCGCCGCAACGCTCCCACCCCGGTGCGCGATGCGGCGCTCATCGCCGGCGGGCTGGTGCTGCTGCAATTCATCCTCGGCTTCGCCGCCCTCATGTCCAAAATGCTCGGCCTCGGCGTGGTGCATCAGATGAACGCGGTGCTGCTGCTCAGCGCCCTGCTGCTCCTCACGCACCGGCTGCGCGGCGCCACCAAGTGAAGCCCGACAAGGTACTGGGCAACTGGTGCCTGATGCTTGCGGCGATGGTGTTCGGCATGGTGGTGGGTGGCGGCCATGTCCGCACCATCGGCGCGGGATTTTCGATAGAGGTCTGGCGCCCCGTCACCGGATTCATCCCGCCGATGAACGCCGCTGACTGGTCCACCCTCTTCGGCCTGTTCCAAAAAACCGCGCTCTACCAATCTCACCCCATCACCCTGGCCCAGTACAAATCCCTGTTCTGGCCGATGTTCTTCGACCGCAACTGGGGCCGGCTGATGGCTGTGGCTTTTCTGCTCCCCTTTGCCTGGTTCACCGCCACCGGCCGCCTGCGCGGCCGTGCTCTGCTATGGATGGGCTCCATCTTCGCCCTCGGCGCGCTCCAGGCGTTTTACGGCTGGTACATGGTGCTCCAGGGCCTGCAACCCGGCGTGCTTTCCCCGCCGCCCGCCTGGGCCGCCCCGCATCTCCTCTCCGCCATGCTTATTTTTGCGGCTTTGCTCTGGACCGGCCTGGCTTTCCGCACCCCCCAGCCCGCGCCCGTGGAAAATGCCGCCCGCCTGCGGCACTGGACCAGTGCCAGCATCCTGCTCCTTTTCGCCACCATGGGCTTCGGCGCGCTCGTCGCCACCACCAACGCCATCACCGTCTATAACTCCTTCCCCACCATGGACGGTCACTGGCTCCCCCCCGCGATTTTTGCTCCCGGCCCCTTTTGGGCAAACCAGGCCACCGTCCAATTCTGCCACCGCCTGCTCGCCACCATCACGGCATTCGTGGTCCTCGCCACCGCCATCCTCGGCCTGCGCACAACCCTGCCCCCCGCCCTGCGGGACAATTTTCTGCTCCTGGCCGGGCTGGTCGCGTTGCAATATCTGCTGGGCATGACCACCATCGTGCTAGGCAGCAACAACCTCGGCTATATCCATGAGCTAACCGCCGTGCTGCTGTTCGCCACCGCCATCACCGCCCGCCACAAACTGCGCGGGACCTAAGGAGCCACCCCATGACCGAAGCCCTCACCACCGCCACCGAACTGTTCCACGGCGCTGCGGGGCTGGACCCGGATGCCGCCGTAAAACTCATCGCCCCGGCCCTCGACGGCACCGATGACGGCGAGCTTTTCCTCGAATACCGCGAATCCGAATCCATCTCGCTGGACGACGGCCGCATCCGCGCCGCCAGTTTCGACACCCGCCGCGGCTTCGGCCTGCGCGCCGTGCTGGGTGAGGCCGCTTATTTCGCCCATGCCGGCGAGATCAACACCGAATCCCTCGCCCGCGCGGCGGAGACCATCCGCGTCGCCAAATCCCGCGAGCTCTCGGTGGTTGCCGCCGGCCCCGCCGGAGCAAAAACCCCGCTCTACGCCGGGGTGAACCCGCTGGCCGAAGCGCCCTTCGCCACCCGCGCCGAGCTGCTGCAGCAAATCGACGCCTTCGCCCGCGCCGCCGACCCGCGCGTGGTGCAGGTGATGGCCAGCATCGCCGGTGAGTGGCAGGTGATCGAGATTCTTCGCGCCGACGCCAGCCGGGTCGCGGATATACGCCCCCTGGTCCGCCTCAACGTCTCGGTGGTGCTGGAACAGAACGGCCGCCGCGAATCCGGCAGCCATGGCGCCGGCGGGCGCACCAGCTACAGCGCCGTCACCGGCACGGATTTCTGGCAGAACGCCGTGCGCGAGGCCATCCGCCAGGCCGAGGTCAACCTCGCCTCCATCCCCGCCCCCGCCGGGGAAATGGAAGTGGTTCTGGGCGCCGGCTGGCCCGGCATTCTGCTGCACGAGGCCATCGGCCATGGCCTGGAAGGCGATTTCAACCGCAAGCAGACCTCCGCCTTCTCCGGCCTCATGGGCAGCCGCGTGGCCAGCAAAGGCGTCACCGTCATCGACGACGGCACCATCCCCGACCGCCGCGGCTCCCTCACCATCGACGACGAAGGCACCCCCACCTCGCGCACCACCCTCATCGAGGACGGCATTCTCGTCGGCTTCATCCAGGACCGCCAGAACGCAAGGCTGATGAACATGCGCTCCACCGGCAACGGCCGCCGGCAGTCCTACGCCCATGCCCCCATGCCGCGCATGACCAACACCATCATGCTCGGCGGCGATGCCAGCCCGGAAGACATGATCAAATCCGTGAAGCGCGGGTTATATGCCGTGAACTTTGGCGGCGGCCAGGTCGACATCACCTCCGGCAAATTCGTCTTCTCCGCCGCCGAGGCCTACCTCATCGAGGACGGCAAGATCGGCGCCCCGGTCAAAGGCGCCACCCTCATCGGCAACGGGCCCGACGCACTCACCCGCGTGGAGATGATCGGCAATGACCTGGCGCTGGACCCCGGCATCGGCACCTGCGGCAAGAACGGCCAGGGCGTGCCGGTGGGCGTCGGCCAGCCCACGATCAAACTCTCGGGTCTTACGGTTGGCGGTACCGCCGCCTAAAACCATTGGCATGTCGGTTATTGCAGGCTTTGCCGGACCATGCTAGGCTCCGTGCATAATCACCCGCCCATCATGGGCGCCGCCTGAAGGAGAGAACGCCATGTCCGACACTAAAATCGCGGAACTCGCGACCGACGCCAAAAAATACTGGTCCGACGGCGGCTATGCGCCGGGCGGCCTTCTGCGTGAGGTCGATTACGCCTCGCAATCCAACGGCCTGGACCCGATGTTCGCCGGCATCAAAATCGTCGATTGCGATACCCATGTGACCGAAGCGCCGGACATGTTCACCTCGCGCGCCCCGGCCAAGTTCAAAGGCAAGGTGCCTGAGGTCCGCCGCGTCAACGGCGTGGACCGCTGGTACGTCGGCGACCGTAATTTCGGCTCGCTCGGCGGCAATGTCATCCGCAAGGACAACAACAAGCTGCTCGGCCGCCTGGCGTTCCCCACCATCGATGAAGGCCATACCGGCGCCTGGGACACCAAGGCCCGCCTGCAGTCCATGGATGACATGGGCGTGTATGCGCAGATCTGCTTCCAGAATTCCGGCGTCACCCAGGCCGGCTCGCTGATGGCCCTGGGCGATGACGAACTCGCCGTCACCATCATCAAAATCTATAACGACGCCGCCGCCGAGCGCCAGCAGGAATCCGGCCAGCGCCTGTTCACCATGGCGCATCTGCCGCTGTGGAACCAGGCCGAGTTGCTGGCCGAAGCCAAGCGCGCGCTGGACATCGGGCTCAAAGGCTTCGTGCTGCCCGACACCCCCGAACGTCTCGGCCTGCCCTCCTTCAACGAGGAATATTGGACGCCGTTCCTGGATCTGTGCGAACAATCCGGCGCGCCGCTCAACTTCCATCTGAATGCCGCCATCGACCCGAACACGCTGACCTGGAAGGGCTTCGAGTTCGAACAGACCCTCTCCGTCGTTGCCACCATGTACTCCATCGGTAACGCCGCCACACTCGGCAACTGGATCGTCTCCGGCCGTCTGGACCGCCACCCGAAGCTAAAGATCGGCCTGATCGAAAGCGGCATGGGCTGGGTGCCCTTCGCCGTCGAGGCGCTGGAACACCAGTTCGACGAAATGCTGGCCGGTAAGAAAGCGCTGCTGAAGCGCCGCCCCTGGCAGTATTTCCGCGACCATTTCTTCGTCACCTTCTGGTTCGAAACCGTGGCGCCGAAACTGCTGCTGGAAACCATCGGCGAAGACAACGTGCTGTTCGAAACCGACTTCCCGCACCCGACCTCGCTCTATCCGGGCGTGCAGGCGCATATCGTCGATGTGCTCGGCGGCTACTCGCCGGCAATCCAAAAGAAGGTGCTGCAAAGCAACGCAGCCCGCCTCTACAACCTGCCCTTCTAAGGGCAGGTTACTTCCGAAACGAAATGCGGCGGCCGAAGGAATGAACCATGACTGACAAACCGGAAAATCAAACCGAAGCCGCCGCCGAACGTATCGTCAAACTCGAAGAAGAACTCGAAGCCGGCGGCACCGCCGTACACGCCCAGGACGCCCTGGCCCTGGCCCGCGCCCGCCTGCACGAATGGGTGGACAGCGTAACCGCCACAGTCATCTCCCCAGGCCTCGGCCGCGTAACCCTGATCCACGCCAACGGCCACCAATCCTCCATCACCTCCCCCGAACTGCCCTTCACCCTGAGCAAGTCGGCCTCTTAGGGCTGGGTGTTTGTGAGGAAAAAGGCCAGGGCTCTGCCCTGGACCCGCCAAGGGCCGAAGGGCCCTTGGATCCCGCTACTTAAGACTTAAAAAAGAGGCCTGCCACTTCGGTGTTTCAAACACCGGGGAGGCAGGCCTCTTTTTTAAGTCTTCAACTAATGGGGGTCTGGGGCCTCAGGCCCCAGCGGGGTCAGGGGCGGAGCCCCAGCCTTTTTCCTTACAAACACCCACCCCCTAATTGCCGGCCAGCTCCAGGGTGACGGACAGGTGCCGGGGGTCGGCGAAGCGGTCGGGGACCCAGGTCTTGTTGGCCGAGATTGTTACGGTTGAGTGGGGTGGGATGTCGATGGGGATCACTGTGCTGCGTGTGACTGGGTAGGTATTTGTCTGGGTTCCGTTCGTTACGGACATTCGCAATGTGGGTGACGGTCTGGTCCATGCGCCCGAAAGGGTCACATGCACCGGTGATTGATGTGTTACGATGGTGATCTGCCGTCCCATCCAGTTATCTTTGGCGGGGCTCGGCCAGTAGTCACCGGTCATCGTATAATAATCGAGGCTCGCCGCCGGCGGTACGGTGACGATGGTTACACCCGGCTCCACCCGCACGGGCCAGTGCAGCGCCAGGATCGCGGTGCTGAGGGCCGGCGGGGTGTTGGGGGCGAGCAGAATATATTGCACGTGGTGGGTGACGCAGAGATCTTGCAGCGCGTTGATGGAGGCGGCATCGCCAAGCCCGTTGCGCAGTTCGGCGAAAGCCGGATCGGCTTTCTCGGTGGCGGGCACGAAGCCGACATAGCCGCCGGTCTGCTGGAAACTCATCCGTGCATTGAGCTGCCAGGCCATGCCGGGGCCCGCATCGGCAAAGGGCAGGACCAGCACATTCGGCAGTTTGCCAAGCGTGGCTCTGACATTTTCCGCGGTGAGGAAAGGCGCTGAGGGCCATGCCCACCAGGATAATATGGACCGATTCGGATACAAAACAATGCAGGCGGCCACGGCTAATCCGTAATTCACCCAGCGCCAGGGGCCGCGCGCCGTGGCCAGCGCCAGTGCCGCGGCAATGCCGGTGCTGAGGGCGATGTACATGGTGAAGCGTGAGGGCAGCAGCTCACCGATCAACGGCACATGCCGTGTCAGCTCCCAGGGCAGCAGCACGTGCGAGGACCGGAGGCCGATCTGCAAATGCGGTCCGAGGGTGAAAAGGATCAGCAGAAGTGTAACGAGCGCCAGGGGTTTTACATAGGGCTGGTGCCGGCGGGCGGCGAAAAACACCGCCACGAGCAGGATCAGCGGCAGGCCGAGATAAGCCCCTTGCTCGCTGGCATTGCCGTCGTATGTGCCAGAGATATTCAGCAGATAGGGTGTGCTGAAATATGTAACGATGGTGGGAAAGAAGAAATTCCGCGGGTCGGTGACATAGGCCTGCACGGCGTTGATCTGCGCCGGCACATCGGCGAAGCCTTTGGCCATATAGTACAGAAATGGCGATGCCAGTATTATGGTGATGACGGCGGTGACGGCGATGTCCTGCGCCAGGCGCCACATGCGGGCCCGCTCTTCGCCGGCTGCGAAGTGCAGAAACACCGCCCAGCTTACGGCACCGAACAGGCAGAGCGAGGCCAGGATTTCCGTGGCGATACCAAGCTCGGCGAGCAGGCAGGCGGTAAGGGCCGCGATAAAGCCGGGGGCGGACATATCGCCGCGAACCCGGCGGATGCAGAGCAACAGCACGACCGGCACCAGGCAAATGAAATCGAGATTGAAATGTCCCAGCAACTGGCCCAGCTCGTAGGAGGAAAACCCGTAGAGATAGCCGCCGAATAATGCCGCCAGCCAGTCATCCGTTACGTATTCGCAGAGCAGAAACGCGGTCCATGCGGCCAATGCGGGTGCGGCCAGCGTGAGCAGGTTGAAGCAGACGACCGGGCCGAAAAAATAGGTGACCGGCGCCATGACGAGAGCAGGGAAAGGGACCGAGGTTGCCCAGGTGAGGTTGAAGCCATGCGGAACCCAGACCGCATTCGTTATGAATGGATTGAGCCCATGGTGGATGGCATAGGGCCACCAGTGCAGGAACCAGATAAAGCAGATCGGGTCCGGCCCCATGCCCCTGTAGGTCGTAGACCAGCTACCGTTCTGGCCGAACAGCACCAGCGACACGGCGGCATAAATGAGTAAAGCCGCGCCGCATGCGGCGGAACGAGAGAGGCCGCGTGCGGCCGGGCGGGGGAGAGTGAGACGAGTCATTCGCCCAACTAACATGCCAATGCCGCCAGCGCATCGGCCAATGTTCCGGGGGCCGATAAAAACGGACTATGCCCCGCCTCCAACGTGATCACCCGCCGCACCGGCCATTGCGCCTGCATTTTCCGCTGCGCAGCATGGCTGATGACCTGGTCCTGCGTGCATTCAATATAGTCGCGCGGCACGGTGCCAAAACGCTCGGCAGTCACCCGCAGCGGTGCTGTCAGCCCGAACAGAGGTTCAGCCTGCCACCGCGCTTGCGCGAAAGCCGCATCCTCGGCACTGCACCCGGTATAGAACAATGGTGCCGCATCCGCCGCCAGCGTGCAGGCACGCGCCTCCGGGTCCATCACGATGGGGAGCAGAATATCGTCCTGCGCCGCCGCCAGTACCGATTGCCCGCGTTTGAGCAAAAACCCGGCGCAGAAAATAAGCCGCGCCACCCGCTCCGGCGCTGCCTCGGCCACGGCGGAAATAACCGCCCCGCCCCGGCTATGCCCCACCAGCACGGCGGGACCATCGCCCACGGCCTCCAACACCAGCGCCACCCATTCCGCCATCGAGCGTGCCGTTACGGGCAGGTCGGGTGCCACCACCTCATGCCCGGCGAGGTGCGGCAGCACCCGGTCCCAGCACCAGGCCCCATGCCACGCCCCATGCAGCAGAATCAGTTTCGCCATCGCGCTTGTCCTTCCCTCAGCCCGCCAAATGCGCGAAAACCGTTCCATGGGCAATCAAGTGGTGGAAACCGAGCTGATCGCGGTGCTGGTCGCCGTGACCGATGGCGACCCGCGCGTGCTCACCATCGAGAACGGGTACGCTTTGCCCTCCGGCCCGCTGGAGCCCGGCCACCCCTCGCTGCAAACGGGCCTGCGCGCCTGGGTGGAGCGGCAGACGCACCATCCCATCGGTTACGTGGAGCAGCTTTACACCTTCGCGGACCAGCAGCGTGGCGAGGCGCGCGGCATTTCCATCTCCTACCTGGCCCTGAGCCGGGAAGCCGCCGCGGAATACCCCAGTGCCTCCTGGCGAAGCTGGTACCATTACTTCCCCTGGGAGGACCAACGCGAGGACAACAAGTTTCCGGCCGATATGTACCGCAGCCTGACCGGCTGGGCCGCCGGGGATGTCGCCCGGCGCGCGCGCATCGCCGGGCTGTTTGGTGGCGAGGGCCGGGTGTGGAACGAGGAGCTGGTGCTGCAGCGCTATGAGCTGCTGTGGGAGGCAGGGCTGGTGCCCGAGGCCACCCGCAACGCGCTGGTGGCCGCAACGCCGGTGCCGGCCAAGGAGATGCTCAACGACCACCGCCGTATTCTCGCCACGGCGATTGCGCGGTTGCGGGCGAAGATTAAATATCGCCCAGTCGTTTTTGAGCTGCTGGCGCATGAATTCACGCTGCTGGAGTTGCAGCAGACCATGGAGGCGCTGGCCGGCCAAAGCCTGCATAAGCCCAATTTCCGGCGGTTTATCGAGGGCCAGGAGCTGGTGGAGGAGACCGGGCGGACCACCACGGGGCTGGCCGGGCGGCCGGCGAAACTCTTCCGCTTCCGCGCTTCGGTGCTGGAGGAGCGGGGGTTCACCGGCTCCAAGCTGCCCCTGGTGCGATAAAAGCGCTTGCTTTGTTATACTCAGGGTGAGTATAACCGGCGTCATGGAATTATACTCAAGTTGAGTATAACAAGGAATCTGACCATGCCGCTTGATCTGTACGCCCGCGTCTCCCGTGTGATCCCGCCCATCGAATGGGCCACCATGGCGGAGGATGCCGCGGCGATTATCGAGCTGAAGAAGCAGCGCCGCGCGGTGATATTGGCGCATAATTATCAGACGCCGGAGATTTTCCATGGCGTGGCGGATATCGTGGGCGACAGCCTGGCGCTGGCGCGTGAGGCGGCCACGGCGGATGCGGATGTGATCCTGGTGGCCGGTGTGCATTTCATGGCCGAGACCGCCAAGTTGATGAACCCGGGCAAGATTGTGTTGATCCCGGATGCGCTGGCGGGGTGCTCGCTGGCGGAGAGCATTACCGCCGCCGATGTGGCGCTGCTGCGGCAGAAATATCCGGGGCGGCCGGTGGTGGCTTATGTGAATACCTCGGCCGAGGTGAAGGCGGCTTCCGATATCTGCTGCACTTCGGGCAATGCGAAGAAGGTGGTGGAGTCTCTGGGTGTGCCTGAGGTGATCATGCTGCCGGATGAGTTTCTGGCGCTGAATGTGGCGAAGGAAACTGACGTTAAGATTATCGCGTGGAAGGGGCATTGCGAGGTGCATGAGCTTTTCACGCCGGCGGAGATTCATGATCTGCGGGCGCGCCATCCGGGGGTGGTGATTCTGGCGCATCCTGAATGCCCGCCGGAGGTGGTGGAGGTGGCGGATTTTTCCGGCTCCACGGCGGTGATGGCGGATTTTGTGCGGACGCAGAAGCCCGCGCGGGTGGCGTTGATTACGGAATGCTCGATGAGCGATAATATCGCGCAAGGGTCGCCTGAGACGGAGTTTGTGCGGCCGTGCAATCTGTGCCCGCATATGAAGCGGATTACTTTGAAAAACATAAGGCGTGCACTGGAAAACATGGAAACCGAGGTGCTGATTCCAGAGGCGCTGTTCGAGCCCGCGCGGCGCTCTGTTGAGCGCATGCTTGCCGTAAAATGATTACTTTCTCAAAATGATAATCATCGGCGGCGGTGTTGCGGGGTTGATGGCGGCGCTGGCTGCTTCGCCCCGGCCTGTGACGCTGCTTAACCCTGGGCCGCTGGGCGCCGGGGCGGCGAGCGCGATGAGCCAGGGCGGGCTGGCGGCGGCACTTGGGGCTGATGATGGTGTGGCCCTGCATGTGGCCGATACGCTGGCGGCGGGGGCTGGGTTGTGCGAGCGCGCGGCAGTGGAGCGGATTATTGGCGCCGGGCCGAAGCTTGTGGAGACGCTGCTGCGGCTGGGCGTGCGGTTTGACCGGCATGGTGATGCTTTGGCCCTGGGGTTGGAGGCGGCGCATGCGCGGCCTAGGATTTTGCATGCCAATGGCGACCAGACGGGCGCTGAGATTATGCGGGCGCTGATTGCGCGTGTGCAGGCGACGCCGAGCATTACGATTATGCAGGCGACGGCGCGAAAGATTGTGATTGGCGATAATGGTGTTACCGGCGTGCTGGCGGTGCGCGGCGATGAGGTGGTGACCCTGCCTACGGACAATGTGCTGTTGGCGACGGGCGGGATTGGCGGGTTGTTCAGCCATACCACCAATCCGGAAGGGGCCATTGGCCATGGGTTGATGCTGGCGATGGATGCCGGGGCAGCACTCGCCGATTTGGAATTCATCCAGTTTCACCCAACTGCTTTGGATGTGGCGGGGGCGTCTCTGCCGCTGATCTCCGAGGCGGTGCGCGGTGAGGGTGCCAGGTTTATCGATGAGACGGGCGCGTATTTCATGCATGGTGGCGATCTGGCGCCGCGTGATGTGGTGGCGCGCGGTGTGTTCGCGCATGTGCAGGCGGGGCATGCGGTGTTTCTCGATGCGCGCGGGATTGGGGCGCGGTTTGCCACGCGGTTTCCCGCCATTGCGGCCATCTGTGCGCGGGCTGGGATTGACCCTGCCACGCAGCCGATACCGGTGCGGCCGGCGGCGCATTACCATATGGGCGGCGTGGTTGTGGATGCATCTGGGCGCAGCAGCATCGAGGGGTTGTATGCCGCTGGTGAAGTGGCGCGCACGGGGCTGCATGGTGCGAACCGGCTGGCCAGTAATTCGCTGCTGGAGGCTGCGATTTGCGGCGAGGCGGCGGGGTTGGCGATGGCGGGGCTTGAGGCGAAGCGCCCGCGCGATGTGCGGGCAGGGCTGCCGCCGCTGCCGGATGCCGGGCCGGTGCGCAAGTTGATGTCGGCGCATCTGGGGGTGTTGCGCGATGCTGCCGGGATGGAGCTTGCGGTGCAGGCATTTGCCGGGATGGAGAGCAAAAATCCGGCGGCGGGTTTGGCGTTGCGGATTGCGTTGGCCGGGTTGGCGCGTAAAGAATCGGTGGGCGCGCATGCGCTTGCGGGCGGCAAACAGTTTTGTAGGGCGGCGTAATGAATCTGGCACCACTTCCTCATATCATGATCGAACAGGCGGTGCGGGCCGCACTGCTGGAAGATTTGGGCCGCGCCGGGGATATTACCTCGGATTCGGTTATTCCCGCTGATACACAGGCGAAAGTGGCGATGGTGGCGCGCGAGCCGGGCGTGGTGGCGGGGCTGGATTTTGCGCGCTGTGCGTTTGCGCTGGTGGATCCGGCGATTGTGTTCACGCCGCTTCTGCGCGATGGGGCACGGCTGGTGCCGGGGGATGTGCTGGCGGAGATTACGGGGCCGGCGCGCGGGATTTTAACCGGTGAGCGCGTGGCGTTGAATTTTCTCGGGCATCTCTCAGGCATTGCGTCCGCCACGCGCGGGATTGCGGATGCGATTGCGCATACGGGCGCGAAGATTAGCTGTACGCGCAAGACGACGCCCGGCTTACGGTTTGCCGAGAAATACGCGGTGCGGGCTGGGGGCGGGACAAACCATCGTTTCGGGCTCGATGATGCGATTCTGATCAAGGATAATCACATCGCCATTGCCGGTGGTGTGGGTAAGGCGATTGAGGCGGCGCGGGCGGGTGTTGGGCATCTCGTGAAGATCGAGGTGGAGGTGGATACGCTGGACCAGCTCGATGAGGCGCTGTTGTATGCGCCGGATGCCGTGCTGCTGGATAATATGACACCGGAGGTTTTGTGCGAGGCGGTGGCAAGGATCGGCGGGCGGGCGGTGGCCGAGGCCTCCGGGCGGATTAATGCGCAGACGGCGCCGGTGATTGCGGAGACGGGGGTGGATTTGATTTCCGCCGGCTGGCTCACGCATTCGGCGAAGGTGCTGGATATTGGGTTGGATTTTATGGGGTAGGGCGAGCTTTTCAGATGCAGATCAAAACAAACTCTGAATTTATGCCTGTTCTTGCTGCGTAAATTGACCGTTGGTGCGAAAAGAGGTCCTTACGGCAACTTTCAATTCTATTGCCGGGATACTTTGCGTTTAACGGAATGACCGATGGTTGGCATGAATTGTACCAGAGCTTGAAACGGCTTCGGGTCTTAGGTCCAGACTCGTATGCAGCCTCGGATTGGAACATAATCGCCGATCTTTTGAACGCGATTGACCACATAGTCTCGGGTCAAAAGCCGGGGATTTGGAGAGAGTGAGATTCCCGCTTTCGCGAGAGGACGATTTATTGGCTCAATTTTGTGGGCTATAACTTTGCCGTCATTGCGAGCGTAGCGAAGCAATCCATCTTTCGTGCCGCGCCACGGAGATGGATTGCTTCGCTACGCTCGCAATGACGGCTTTTGTTGGCGATCTTCACAGCAGCGCATCGTATAAATCGGTCCAATCTGGGTTTTGCTCCATGATCAGCCGGATTTTTGCTGCCCGGGAGCCGCCTTTGATTTGTTTTTCGCGCAGGATGGCGGATTCCATCGTTTCGTGAAGTTCCCACCAGACGAGGGTTTTCAGCCCGTATCGCGCGGTGAAACCACCGAGTTGTCCGTCTCGGTGCTGGCCAATTCTCTGGATCAGGTTGGAGGTCACGACTGTGTAGAGCGTGCCGTTTTTCTTGTTCGTTAAAATATAGACTGCTGGTTGTTTCATGGCCAGTAAGATGGATTGCTTCGCTTCGCTCGCAATGACGGTGGGGAGGGGTTTTGGTTACGACTCGTCCTGTAGTCTGTAGCCTACGCCTGGTTCTGTTGTGATTAGTTTTGCTGTGGCTTCGCCTAGATGTTTGCGGAGTTGGCCGATGTAGACGCGCAGATATGCTACGTCTTCGGTATGCGCAGGGCCCCAGAGGGCGGTGAGGATTTGGCGGTGCGTCAGTACGCGCCCACGGTTGCGGGCTAGCAGCAACAATAATGCGTGTTCGCGTTTGCTCAACGGTAAAATCTCGCCGTTGCGGCTGGCGTTTTGCGGGGTGATGTCTATGCCGCCGACATGCAACGTGGCGGCGGGGGGCTCGTTGGCACCGGCGCGGCGGAGGGCGGTGCGGATGCGGGCAATTAGCTCGCCGAGGGCGAAGGGTTTTTCCACGTAGTCGTCGGCGCCGTTGTCGAGGGCGGCGATTTTCTCGGCTTCGCGGTCGCGGGCGGAGAGGATGATCACCGGCACTTTGGAAAATTCGCGCAGGCGGCGCAGGACTTCGTGGCCGTCCATGTCTGGCAGGCCGAGATCGAGGAGTAATAAATCCGGCGCCTGGGACGCGGCGATGCGCAGCGCCTCCTCGCCGCGTTCGGCACGCAGCGGCGTGTAACCGGCGGCTGCCAGCGCGGGGGAGAGGAAACGGTGGATTTGCGGTTCGTCGTCCACCACGAGGATGCGTCCGGAGATCATGCGGCGGGGAGGTCCAGTGTGATGATGGTGCCTGGCAGGCCGTCGGCGGGCAGGTCGAGACGGGGGCTTTGGGCGCGGATGTGGCCGCCCATGGCCTCCGCAAAGGCTTTGGCGATGGCGAGGCCGAGGCCGGTGCCTGGTGCCACGCGGTCGCCACGGCTGGCGCGGAAGAAACTGTCGAACACCAAATCCAGCTCGGCGCCGGGGATGCCGACGCCTTCATCGGCGACGCTGAGGGAGACGTTGATGCCGGCGCGGCGCGAGGAGATGGCGATGCGGCTGCCGGGGGGGGAATATTTGACGCCGTTGTCGAGTAAATTGACCAGGATCTGCTCCAGCAATGCCGGATCGGCGACGACATGGGCGGCGTCGGGTGCCAGATTGAGGCCGGTGTAGAGGGCGCCGGGGACGCGGGCGATGGCGGCTTCGGCCACGGCGGCGAGCGAGAGACGTTCGCGTTTGACGTCGATGGCACCGGATTCGACGCGCGCCATGTCGGTGATGTTGGCGAGGAATTTGCCCATGCGGGTGGTGTCCTCGGTGATGCTGGCGAGGAGGTCGGCGCGGGTGGCGGGGTCCAAAGCGTCGCCGGAGAGGCTGAGGGTTTCGGCGGCACCCCGGATGCCGGTGAGCGGGGTGCGCAGATCGTGGCTTAGGGAAGACAGCAGCGCGTTGCGGAGTTTCTGGCTGTCCTCATGCGCGACGGCGCGGGCGGTTTGCATGGAGAGGCGGGCGCGTTCCAGTGCCAGGGCGGTCTGGTCCGCCAAAGTGGTGAGGGTTTGCATGACCGGGGCGGCAGGAGCGGTGGCGACACGCGCGCCGAGTACGCCCACGGCCTCGCCATGGGCGTGCAAAGGCAGGAAGAGCCAGGGGACGGAGGGCAAGGTGGCGGTGCCGGTGCCGGTTTCAATGTCATGGGTCAGGCACCATTCGGCGGCGGCTGTGGCGGCTTCGTCCAGCATTGTGCCGGCGGGGTGGGCGGCTTCGGGGGTGAGGGCGTTGTTTTGCGCCAGGAGCAGGATGCCGGCCCCGGTGATGGCGGCGGTTTCCTCGGCGGCGGCGGCGAGAACGTCCGACAGGGTGGCGGCGCGGGAGAGGCGCTGGCCGAAGAGGGAGATGCGGCGCAGGGCCTCTACGCGGGCGGCGGCGGTGGCGGCCTCCTGGCGTACACGCCCGGCCAGAGTGCCGGTGAGCAGGCCGACCATGAGGAAGACCGCCAGGGCCACGAGGTCGCGCGGGTCCGCCACCGAGAAGGTGTAATAGGGGGGGAGGAAGAAGAAGTTCCAGAGCAGGAAGCCGGTGATGGCCGTGAAGAGCCCAGGGGCGCGGCCGGAGCGGCTGGCCATGGCGGCGATGAGGCCTGTGAAAATAAGGGCCATGGCCTCCTGCGGCAGGAGGTTGCGGATGCTGGCGCCGATGAGGGTGATGAGCCCAAGTAAAACGGTGGCCAGCAGGTAGGGGCCCCAGTCGCGCTGCACGGGGGGCGTTATGGTGCGGCTGGGGGTGGCGGCCGGTAGGGGCACGAAATGCAGGGTGTAGGCGAGAGCCTGGCGGGTGAGGGCCTCGGAAAAACGGCGGCCGAAGCGGCGGCCGCGAGCGGTGCGGCCGACGACGATATGGGTGATGTTGTGCGCGGCGGCGTAGTCCAGCACGGCGCGCACCATGTCCGGCGCGGATTGGGTGATGACCGCACCACCTAGCTGGATTGTGAGGTCGAGGGCGGCTTGCACCTTGGCGTTGTCGTCCGTGCGTTCGATGTGCAGGCTGGTGAGGGGCGCGCGCAAAGCTTCGGCCAGCCGGGCGGCGTGGCGGACCACGTTGGGCGCGGAATCGTCCGGGCCGATGAGGGCCAGCACTTTTTCCGCCACGGGCCAGGGGCCGGGGATGGCGGAGGAGCGCATGTAGCGCGTCACATCCTTGTCTATGCGCTGGGCGGTGCGGCGCAGGGCGATTTCGCGTAAGGCCCCGAGATTGCCCTCGCGGAAGAAGCCGTCCAGGGCGCGGGCGGCGACATCGGCGCGGTAGATATGGCCTTCCTGCAGGCGGGCGCGCAGCTCCGCCGGGGGCAGGTCGATCAGCTCGATCTCATCGGCCATGTCCAGCACGGTGTCCGGCACGGTCTCGGCCACGCGCACGCCGGTGATGCGGGCCACCTGGTCGTTAAGGCTCTCCAGATGCTGGACGTTGATGGTGGACCAGACATTTATGCCGGCCTCCAGCAGCTCCTGTACGTCCTGCCAGCGTTTGGCGTGGCGTTGGCCGGGGGCGTTGGTGTGGGCCAGCTCGTCGAGCAGCAGCAAAGCCGGGCGGCGTTTCAGGGCGCCGTCGAGGTCGAATTCCTCCAGCGTCTGGCCGCGATAGGGTACGGGAATGCGGGGGAGGATTTCGAGCTCACCGATGGCGTCCACCGTGCCGGCGCGGCCGTGGGTTTCGATGAGGCCGGCGACGACATCCACGCCGCGCGCGCGCTTGGCCTGGGCGGCGGTGAGCATCTCCCAGGTTTTACCCACGCCGGGGGCGGCGCCGAGGAAGATCTTTAAATGCCCGCGCCCTCCTTGGACCATGCTGGCCAGGAGGGCGTCGGGGTCCGGGCGGGTGACGTCCGGGGTTGGTTTTGCCATACGGGATTATTGGGCTGGCAACTGGTCCAAGGCAAGGTTGAGCTGCAGCACGTTGACGCGGTCGGTGCCGATGATGCCGAGGAAGGCATGCTGGGCGAGTTGGTCGACCACAGCGGTGACACTGGCCTCAGGCAGATGGCGCGCGGCGGCCACGGCGGGCGCCTGGCGTAGGGCGTTATCGAGCGAGATGTCGGGGTCGAGGCCGGAGCCGGAGGCGGTGGCGGCGTCGGCCGGGACCGGGCCGGGGCCGAAGGCTTTGGTGTAGGCGGCGATGCGGCCCTGCACGGTGGTGAGGAGAGCGGCGCTGGTGGGGGCGAGGTTGGAAGCGCCCGAGGTGTTCTCGGTATAGGGGTTGGGGCTCAACGCCGAGGGACGGGGCTCAAAGTATTTGGCGCTGGTAAAATTCTGGCCGATGAGGCGCGAGCCGATGACCTGGCCGTTGCTTGTGATGAGCGAGCCATTGGCCTGCCAGGGCAAAGTGAGCTGCATGGCGCCGGTGAAGGCCTCAGGGAGCAGAAAACCCAGGAAGAGGCTGAAGAGGATGACCAGCGATAAAGCCGGGCGGAGTTCGCGGAGAATCATTGTTCTGATCCAGTTATGAAAAGACGTGAAAGAGGCTCAAACCCACGTCGATGAGTTTGATGCCGGCGAAGGGGGCGATGATGCCGCCGACGCCGTAGACGAGCAGGTTGCGCTTGAGCAAAGCCGCCGCACCGATGGCGCGGAATTTGACGCCGCGCAGAGCGAGCGGCACCAGGGCGACGATGATCAGCGCGTTGAAGATGACGGCTGAGAGGATGGCGCTCTCGGGCGTGCGCAGATGCATGACGTTGAGGGCCGCGAGCTGCGGGTAGGTGCCCACGAAGATGGCCGGTAGGATGGCAAAATATTTCGAGATGTCGTTGGCGATGGAGAAGGTGGTGAGCGCGCCACGGGTGATGAGGAGCTGCTTGCCGATCTCCACGATCTCGATGAGTTTTGTCGGGTCGCTGTCGAGATCCACCATGTTGCCGGCTTCACGCGCGGCTTGCGTGCCGGTTTGCATGGCCACACCTACGTCGGCCTGCGCCAGCGCGGGGGCGTCGTTGGTGCCGTCGCCGCACATGGCGACGAGGCGGCCTTCGGACTGAATCTTGCGTATGTAGTCCAGTTTGTTCTGCGGTGTGGCTTCGGCGATGTAGTCGTCCACACCGGCTTCGGCGGCGATGGCGGCGGCGGTGATGCGGTTGTCACCCGTGACCATGACCGTGCGGATGCCCATGGCGCGCAGGGCGGCGAAACGATCCTTGATGCCGGGTTTGACGATGTCCTTCAGCTCGATGGCACCGAGCAGGCGGCCGTTGGCGGAGACCGCCAGAGGTGTTGAGCCGGCGCGGGCGATGCGGGCGATGGAGTCGACGAAGGTTGCATCCGCCGTACCCGAGAGGGAGGCGAGAACGGAGTCCACCGCGCCCTTGCGGTAGGATTTGCCGGCGAAGTCCACGCCGGACATGCGGGTGTTGGCCGAGAAGGGGATGATTGTCGCGTCCGCCGGGCGCTCCGGTGCCAATTGGTAACGGTCGCGCGCCAAAGCCAGGATCGAGCGGCCTTCGGGTGTGTCGTCACCGAGGCTGGCATAGGCGCAGGCTTCGGCGAGGTCGCGCTCGTTGACGCCGGGCACGGGGTAAAAACCCGAGGCCATGCGGTTGCCGAAGGTGATGGTGCCGGTTTTGTCCAGCAGCAGCGCGTCCACATCGCCGGCAGCCTCGACCGCACGTCCTGAAGTCGCAACCACGTTGAAGCGCACCAGGCGGTCCATGCCGGCGATGCCGATGGCCGATAGCAACCCGCCGATGGTGGTGGGGATGAGGCAGACCAGCAAAGCGGCCAGCACGGGGATGGAGAAGCGCGTGCCGGAATACTGGCCGAAGCCGACCAGCGTAACGACCGCGACGAGGAAGACGATGGTGAGACCGGCGAGCAATATGTTCAGCGCGATCTCATTGGGGGTTTTGCGGCGCTCGGCACCTTCCACCAGCGCGATCATACGGTCCAGAAAGGTGGAGCCGGCATCGGCGGTGATGCGAACCACCAGCCAGTCCGACACCACCTGCGTGCCGCCGGTGACGGCGGAACGGTCGCCACCGGCCTCGCGCACCACGGGGGCGGATTCGCCGGTGACCGCACTCTCATTCACGCTGGCGATGCCTTCGATGATTTCACCATCGGAAGGGACGAGATCGCCGGTTTCCACCAGCACGATGTCGCCACGGCGCAGATCCGATGCGGCGGTGGGTTTGTAGAGGGCGCGGTCGCGCTGGTCGATCATGACCTTTGCCATGGTGTCTGACCGGGCGCGGCGCAAGCTTTCAGCGCGGGCACGGCCACGGCCTTCGGCGACGGCTTCGGCGAAGGTGGCGAAGATGACCGTGAGCCAGAGCCAGGCGGCGATGGTGATGGGAAACCCCGCCGGGTGGTGGGTGACGACGGCCTCGATGCCCGTGGCCGTGACCAAAGCGGCCACGATTTCCGTAACGAAGATGACCGGATTGCGGGCGAGGGTGATGGGATTCAGTTTGAAGACGGAATCCACAGCCGCGCGGCGGATGATACGGGCATCAAACAGAGAGATGGTGTCTGCGCTTGCCATGTTAAAAAGTCTTTCCGGTGTAGAGGAGGAAATGTTCGGCGATGGGGCCGAGGGTGTCGGCGGGCATGAACTGCAAGCCGCCAAGGATGATGATGACGCCGATGAGCAGGAAGATGAACAGCGGGCCCGTGGTGGGGAAGGTACCGGCACTGGCCGGGAGTTTTGGTTTGGCGGCCAGGCTGCCCGCAATCGCCAGTATGGGGATCATGAAGGCGAAACGGCCGAACAGCATGGCGGCACCCAGGCCGTAGTCGAGCAGAGGTGTGTCGGCGGTGAGGCCGGCGAAGGCGCTGCCGTTATTCTCCGTGGCGGAGGACCAGGCGTAGAGCATCTCGCTCAGGCCGTGCGGGCCGGCGTTTTCCAGCGAGCTGACACCGGAGGCGGTGACGAGGGAGAAGGCCGAACCCGAGAGAATGAAGAGGGTGAGGATCAGCACGCCGAGCATGGCGAGTTTGATCTCCTTGGCCTGCACTTTTTTGCCGAGATATTCCGGGGTTCTGCCGACCATCAGACCAGCAACGAATACCGCGAGAAGCGCGAAGACGATGATGGTGTAGAAGCCGGAGCCGACACCGCCGGGGGTGACTTCGCCGAGCTGCATCAGAAACATCGGGATGGCGCCGCCGAGCGGTGTGTAGCTATCCGTGAAACTGTCTACCGCACCGGTGGATGTGCCGGTGGCGGCGACGTTGAAGGTGGTGCTGGCGGGGATGCCGAAGCGCATCTCCTTGCCTTCCCAGTTGCCGTTGGCGGTGATGCCGGCGGCGATATGCTGCGGGTTGCCGGCGGCTTCAGCCGCGTAGGAACCGACGCAACCGAGGGCGAGGATGATGGCCATGGCGGCCATCAAAGCGCGGCCCTGGGCTTTGTCCTTCACCATATGGCCGAAGGTGATGGGCAGCGCGAAACCGATGACCAGGAGCAACCAGGTTTCGAAAAGATTGGTCCAGGCATTGGGGTTTTCGAAAGGATGGCCGGAGTTGGCGTTGAAGAAGCCGCCGCCGTTGGTGCCGAGTTCCTTTATGGCCTCCTGCAAGGCGGCGGGGCCGATGGCGAGCGTTTGCGCGCCCGCATTCAGCGTGTGAACGTCCACAGCCTGCGCAAAGGTTTGCGGCACGCCGGCGATGACCAGCAATGTTGCCGCAACAAGCGATACGGGGAGGAGCAGGTAGAGGGTGACGCGGGTGAGATCGACATAGAAATTGCCGATGGTTTTCAGGCTGCCGGCGGTGAACGCACGCATGACGGCAGCAGCGGCGGCGATGCCGGCGGCGGCCGAGATGAACATGTGGACCACAAGCCCGAACACCTGCGCGCCGTTGGAGATTTGACCCTCCGGCACATAGGCCTGCCAATTGGTGTTGGTGGCGAAGCTGGCCGCGGTATTAAAGGCCAAACGCGGGGACATGCCGGCGATGTGCAGCGGATTCCACGGCAGGTAATATTGCAGCCGCAGCATGGCGTAGAGCAGCCCGAAATGAATGACGCTGAGCAGCAGCAGCGCAATGGCGTAGCCCTGCCATTGCATCGAGCGCGCCTCATCCACCCCGGCGAGGCGGTAGAAGCCGCGCTCCACCGGGCGGAGCCAGGTGACCCGGCCTTCGAAAATGGCGGCTATGTAGCGGCCGAGCGGAAACGCCGCGCCGAGCACGAGGGCAAATAAAAGGGCTATATAGAGCAGGCCTTGCGTTGTCATGGCGCTAAAAATCCTCGGGCCGCAGCAGGGCCCAGACGAGGTAGATGAGAAGGAGCGAAGATACGGCGCCGCCGGCGATGAGATCGAACATCACACGCGCTCGCAGGCTGGAACGTAAAGAATAAGCAGAGCGAAAATAACGCCGCCTGCCAGAATAGAGATGAGATCACCCATTGAGAGGTTCCTTTCAGTGCGCCGGTATGCGCCGCACGGCGTAAACCCGCGATGTGGAAACGGGGGCATGTGCATAAAGAACGTATAAAAAGGCCAGGGCTCTGCCGTCGTGCGAAGCACGCCTCCGGCGTGACGACCCGCCAAGGGCCGAAAGGCCCTTGGATCCCGCTACTTAAGACTTAAAAAAGAGGCCTGCCACCACGGTGTTTGAAACACCTAGGAGGCAGGCCTCTTTTTTAAGTCTAACTAATGGGGGTCTGGGGCGGAGCCCCAGCCTTTTTATACGTTCAATAGCAAATGCTCGCGTTCCCACGACGAGATGACGCGCAGGTAGGTTTCGTACTCCAGGCGTTTTACGGCCACCAGTACGTCTACCAGTTTGTCGCCGAGGATTTCGCGGATGGGTTTGCTGTCGTTCATCAAATCCAGCGCGTGGGAGAGTTCTCGGGGGAGCGTGTATTCGCCGGTGTAGGCGCTGCCGATTTGTTCTGTGGTGGGTTCTAGTTTTTCGACCATGCCAAGGTAGCCGCAGGCGAGTGTGGCGGCGAAGGCGAGGTAGGGGTTGGCGTCGGCGCCGGGCACGCGGTTTTCCACGCGCATGGCGGAGGCATCGCCGAAGGGCACGCGCAGGCCGCAGGTGCGGTTATCGTAACCCCATTGCAGGTTGATGGGGGCGTTGGAGAAGCGCGTCAGGCGGCGGTAGGAATTCACGTTGGGGGCGAAGATGGGCATGGTTGCGGGGATGTATTTTTGCAGGCCGGCGATGTAGCGGCGGAAGAGTTTGCTGGCTTTGCCGTCGGCGCCGGCGAAGAGGTTTTTGCCGGTTTCGGGGTCGACGATGCTCTGGTGCACATGCATGGCCGAGCCGGGTTCGCCGCCCATGGGTTTGGCCATGAAGGTGGCGTAGATGTTGTGGCGCAGGGCGACTTCGCGCACCGTGCGTTTGAACAGGAAGACCTGGTCGGCGAGTGCCAGCGGGTCGCCGTGCAGGAAGTTGATTTCCACCTGGGCGGCACCTTCCTCATGGATCAACGTGTCGAGATCCATCTCCTGCAGGTCGCAGAAATCGTACATTTCCTCGAACAGCGGGTCGAATTCGTTCACCGCGTCGATGGAGTAGCTCTGGCGCCCGGTTTCCTGCCGGCCGGAGCGGCCGACGGGGGGCACGAGCGGGTAGTCGGGGTCGGTGTTGCGGGCGACGAGGTAGAATTCAAGTTCCGGGGCCAGAACGGGTTTCCAGCCCTTGTCCTCGTAAAGCTTCAGCACGCTGCGCAACACTTGCCGAGGCGCCATCGGCACCGGCGTGCCGTTCGCGTATTGGCAATCATGGATGATCTGCGCCGTGGGTTCATGCGCCCAGGGCACCAGGCGGACGGTGGAGGCATCGGCGATCAGCTTGATGTCGATGATCGCGGGGTCGGAGAGCCTGTCCTCGGGGTCGTCCGGATATTCGCCGGTGACGGATTGGATGAAGATGGCTTCCGGCAGGCGGGGCGCGCCGCCCTGGAAGAATTTCTGCGCCGGCATGATCTTGCCGCGCGGGATGCCGGTTATATCCGGCACCATGCATTCCACTTCGGTGATTCGATGTTCGTCGAACCACTCTTTGAGGTCGATTTCTTTAGCCATTTTATCCTCGATTGGGGCGCGGCACCGTTGGGTGCCGCGCCGCCCGGTTTACGGAAGCGTGTTTTACTGGAGTACGCTGGTCCAGATCTGGTTGAAGAGTTTGAACTGCGCCCCGCGCAAGGGGGCGAGGAAGGTGAGGTTCTTCAGGTCGTCGTCATTCGGCACGATGAGGCGTGAGGCGAGAATGCCGGAGAGCTGTGGCTGCGAGGCCTGATTTGGGCTGGCGTAGGTGTTGTAGTTGGACAAAGCCGCGCCGACATTGGCATCGAGGATGTAGTTGATGAATTCGGCGGCGAGGTCCGGATGCGGCGCATGGGTGGGGATGGCCATGGTATCGACCCAGATTTCGGAGCCCTGGCTCGGCAGGTAATATTTCAGCTTGAGGCAGGTGCCGTCGGACTGGCAGGTCGCGACATCGCCGTTATAGGCCATGGAGACCGCGATCAGCCCGTCCTTCACCTGGCCGAGGCCTGGGGTTTCATCGACGAAACCGGCGAAATTGGGCCGTTTCTTGGTCTGCACGATCAATTTGGCCGCGGCCAGCCATTGGCTTTCCTGGCTGCAGTTGAAGCCGTAGCCGAGATAGGCGCAGGCGGCGGCGATCTGGTCGCGCCCTTCGCCTTTGGGGATCACGAATGGGTAGTTGGGGTTGATCTTGGGATCGAACAGCACATCCCAGCCGGTGCCGGGGTTGGGCAGCTTCTTCGGGTCGTAGACGATGCCGGTGGTGCCCCATTGATAAGGGATCGAGTATTGGTCGTTGGGGTCGTATGCCGGGTTCTGGAATTTGGCGAAGAGATTCTTGAAATTCGGCACTTTGCCATGGTCCACCGGCTGCAGCAGGCCTTCATCCACCAGCTCGGGCACATAATAGGAGGAAGGCACCACGACATCATATTGTGAGTCACCGCCGGCGCGCAGTTTCGCCTCCATTTCGGCATTGCTCTCGTAATCGGTCTCCACCACCGTACAGCCGCATTGCAGCTCGAAACCGTCGATAATGCCCTCGGTGATGTAGCTGGACCAGATGAACAGGTTGAGCGTTGGCTGCGCGGCCTGGGCGGGCCGGGCTGTGGTACAGAGCCCCAGGGCCAGCGCCCCGGCGGCGATAAGGGGTAGTCTTTTCATGTTATATTCCCTCTTGCTGCAAATTGGCTGCCGCGCTCGCGGTGCCGGGTGATGAAAAAATGGATCAGCGCCAGCGCGATGATGCTGCCGATCATCAGCGTGCCGATGGCGTTTACCTCGGGCGTGATGCCTTTGCGGGCGATGGCGGAGTAGATGTAGATCGGCAGCGTGACGCTGCCCGGGCCGGCGGTGAAGAAGCTGATGGTGAAATCGTCGATGGACAAAGTGATACCAAGCAGGAAGCCGCCGATGATGGCAGGCTGCACCACCGGGATGATGAGGTGGATGAAGCTCTTGATACCATCGGCGTAGAGATCATGCGAGGCGTCGAACAGATACGGGTCCAGCCCCGCCAGCCGGGCGAAGACGGTGAGGGTGACGTAGGGCACCTGGAAGGTGATATGGGCGATGATCATGGTCTGCAGCCCGGCGGCGAGCAGCCCGGTGTAGGTATGGACGAAGTTGAAGAAGATCAGCTCCGAGATGCCGAACACCAGGCTCGGCATGATGATGGGGGTGTAGATGATGAGGCTGGGGATATTGGCCAGCACGCCTTTGGCCCGGCGGTTGCGGAAGCGGCAGAGCCCGTAGCCGAGCAGCGTGCCGAGCATGGTGGAGATTGTGGCGGAGAAGAAGGCGAGCAGGAGCGAACGCTGCAGCGCGGTCAGCACCTCGGCATCGTGGAACAGCACGCCATAGGCATGCAGGGAATGGCCCATCTGGTTGGGTGCCGGGGCGAAGGAGTAATACGCCACCAGCGCCAGCGGCGTGTAGAGCAATATGTAAACCGGCCAGGAAATGCCGGAGAGCAGGTAGCGGACGGAACGCGGGATCATATCGCCGCCTCCTCCCCGCCGCCGATTTTTTTGGTGAGAATCCTAAAGCCAATGAGTCCGAGCCCGGTGAGGACCAGCATGATGATGGTGAGTGCCGCGCCATAGGGCCAGTCCGGTGTCTCGGTGAACTGGTTGGCGATGAGCGAGCCGATCATCAGCGCTTTGTCGCCGCCCAGGAGCTGGGGCACGATGTAATCGCCGAAGGCGGGGATGGCGACGAAGATGACGCCGGAGAGCAGGCCGGGCACGGTTTGCGGGAACACCGTGTGCCAGAAGAGCTTTACGCCTGAGGCGTAGAGGTCGCGCCCGGCTTCCACCAAGGTCCAGTCGAGCTTTTCCGCCGAGGCATACAAGGGCACGATCATGTAGGGGAGGTAGTTGTACGCCAGGCCCGTGGTGACGGCGAAACTGCCGGGGGCGAGGCCCAGATACGGCGGGACAATGCCGAGATGGTGGGCGATCCAGGTGACCGGCGCATCCGGGCCGAGCAGCTCCAGCCAGGCATAGGTGCGGACCACCTGGTTGGTCCAGCTCGGCAGCACGATGAACAGCAGCAGCAGCGGGCGGATGGAGGCGGGGCGCGAGAGGATGAAGAAGACCAGGGGATATGACAGAACCGCCGAAACCAGCGTGGCGATGCCGGCCTGCTGCAGCGAGCGCAGGAAGATGACGATGTTGCCGCTGTCCCAGCCCAGCAGCGAGAAACCCGCCACCTGCTGGAAGGGCTGCACCGAGAGGGGCAGGACCGGCGCGCCATAATCATCGGCCGAGAAAAAGGCGATGCCGAGCAGCACGGCGCTGGGCACGAGGAGAAACAGCACGATCCAGCCAAGGCCGGGGCCGGCGGTGGATAAAAGCCGCAGGCGCTGGCGCCCGGCCTCGTATTCAACCTCGGTTTTGGCGGCGCTCACGGTTCCACCAACATGTTTTTGCTCCCGGCTTCAGCCCTTGTGTGGCTCGATGCGCGGATCACGGTTCCACCAACATGATGTTCTCAGGCTTCAGCTCCACCGCCACATTTTCGCCGGGGCGCCAACTGCGCTCGGCGGCCTGGTTGTTGGTGTCATAGGCCAGCACGAACTGGCCGCAGTGCAGCTCGATCCGGTATTGGGTGGAGGCACCCATATAGATGGCCTCGCGGATGGTGCCGGGGAACATGTTCGGCCGCCCGGTGGGGGCCGCGGCATCGTTGTAAATCCAGATTTTCTCCGGCCGGATCATCGCCAGCCGGCCCGGTGTGGGCGGGGGGACGGCTTCCGGGGCTTGCGGCGGGGCGCAGAGCCGGGCGAGATGCACATCCGCCACTTCCAGCGGCCCCAGTGCGGTTTGCGCGGTCTGGCCCTGCGCGCTCAATATCGGCCAGATGTTGGACAGGCCGAGGAATTCCGCGACGAAGACGTTCTGCGGCTTCTCATACACATCCAGCACCGGCCCCACCTGCTGGATCTTGCCCTTGCTCATCACCGCGATGCGGTCGGACATCACCAGCGCCTCGTGCTGGTCATGGGTGACGAAGATGAAGGTCATGCCCAGGCGCTTCTGCATGCGCAAAAGCTCGATCTGGAGTTCGGCACGGAGCTTGGCGTCCAGCGCCGAGAGCGGTTCGTCCAGCAGCACCACCTCGGGCTCGTTCACCAAGGCGCGGGCCAAAGCGACGCGCTGGCGCTGGCCGCCGGAGAGCTGGGCGGCGCTGCGGGTGGCGAACTGGCCGATCTGCATCAGCTCCATGATGGCATCGACGCGTTTTTTGCGCTCCGGGGTTTTAACGCCCTGCATTTTCAGCCCAAAGCCGATGTTCTGCTCGACATTGAGATGCGGGAACAGAGCATAGGACTGGAACACGGTGTTCACGGCGCGCTTGAAGGCGGGAACCTCCTGCATCTCGCGGCCCGAGATGAGGATGCGCCCGGCATCGGGTGTCTCAAACCCCGCGATCATGCGCAGCAAAGTGGTTTTACCGCAGCCGGAGGGGCCCAGGAGGGTGAAAAACTCGCCGGCATGGATGTCGAGATCGATATGGTCGACCGCCGGGATGTGCCCGGCGAAGATGCGGGTGATGCCGGACAGCGAAATGGCGCCGCGCGCGGCGGTGAGGGGGGGAGCAGCGGGGAGCGTCATGCGGCGCCCCCGGATATACAATGATCTTCAGTGTTGAGCGGCGTTTTTGTCCACTGCACGCAAATCCCCGTTGTAGTTACGGCCCATCCCAAGTCTTGCTCGGGCGCTACCTGCCCGTCAAGAATAATTGGATGACCATTTTGGGCTTGCAAGTATTTTCCGTGGCTGGCATTGGACTTCGCCTTGGAACAGCGTCCAAAATACTAAACAGGTGGGAATGAGAAGCAGATGTCGGCGGCCCTGCGGAATGAGGATGCCTCGGAGGATATCGGTACCAGGCTGAAGCTGGTGCGGCAGATTTTTGGCCTGACCCAGCGCGAGCTGGCGCGCCGGGCGGGGGTGACCAACGGCGCCATCTCGCTGATCGAGCAGAACCGGGTGTCGCCCTCCATTTCGTCCTTGAAGAAGATACTGGACGGCATACCGCTGTCGCTGGCGGATTTCTTCACGCTCAATTTCTCGCCCTCCGATAATGTGTTTTTCACCGGTGAGGAGCTGACCGAGATCTCCTACGACCCGGCGATTTCCATGCGTATGGTCGGGCGGCGGGTGAAGGACCGGGCGCTGCAAATGCTGCGCGAGGTGTATCAGCCGGGTGCCGATACGGGCGATGCGATGCTGCGGCATGGCGGCGAGGAATGCGGGATTGTGGTGGCGGGGTGTTTGACCGTGACCATAGGCGTGCAGGAGAAGCAGCTTAATCCGGGGGATGCTTATTATTTTAGGTCGGATATTCCGCATCGGTTTCGGAATCTGGGGGCGGAGCCGGTGGTGTTGATCAGCTCGAACTCGCCGCCGTCGTTTTAGGCGAGGACGCGCTACAAAGCACACAACCCAGAAGGGTGAAGTGGGCCGAAAATTCTATTTGTGCGTTCTCTCAGAAAAATGTGGCGGCTTATTCTTAGCTATGATAGGGTTGAAGAATGGAACATACCATGAACATATGGCTCTTCGCCCCTTTTCATGGGACGAAGCCAGCACTTTGCGTGGAATTGGAATAATGGCCACACCGATTCAAATCGCCAATACTTTCATTACAAGATTTGGCGAGAATACCGACCTAAGCCACATGAAGCTGCAAAAATTGGTTTTTTTTGCGGATGGATGGCAAGTGGGCTTTAGCGGTGTACCTCTTGTAAATGAGCGCCCGCAAGTTTGGCGGTATGGCCCTGTATTTAGGTCATTATACAATGCATTAACTGGGTACGGAAATACACCGATTAAATCTGCAGTCGTGGTCAATCCTTTTACTGGGAGCGCTCCTATTGTTGAGCGGAATGACGATAACGATAGCCGGTTAATCGATTGGATATGGAATAAATATGGCCGATATAGTGCTATGGACCTTTCGCGTGAAACTCATGCTTTAGGTACGCCATGGCACACGATGGCCGAACGCCATAATTTCGCGGTTCCCTTTAATCTGGAAATACCAAATGAAGTTCTCGAACCGTATTTCCGGAGCTTGGCGTCTGCTGATGGGGCGGTTGCCACCTAGCAACCCGCCTGGCCTGAAAGGGCCAAGTCCTCTATTGCCTGTTGATAGAACGCCCACCGCCTTGGAAGAATTCCAAGCGTTTGATGAGCCAACGATTTACAGTCCTGATGAGTGGCCCGATCCCGAAGTTAGATCAAAGCATTTAAAGAATGCTGATTATCAAAATGATATCGATGAAAAAAAGAGGTTTGCTAAACATGCCTATCGCCTCAACAGAGCATGGATCTGTTTTTTGATAGGTGTAACATTTTTCCAGGGAACCCATCTTTTAGGGTTCAGCCTCGACGAATGGGGATTCAGGGTAATTTTCGTTTCTACAACAGCGGCAGTATTTGGATTTGCGCTTCTCGTTGGAAAATATCTATTTCCCAGCAATGGGCGACCAAAATAAGCAGTCACTAAAAGTTATTTTGACTTACACTTACAGGCGTTTCGGCTTCTTCTTACCCTTTTTGGCCTCAGCCGCCATGATGCAAGGCGCCGCCAGCACCAAAGCGCCGACACTCCAGATGACAAAGTCCAGGTTCTGCGAGCCTTCCAGCATCACGTTGATCAGTGCCAGCAGGGCCAAAGCGAAACTCGGCAGCAGTTCTTCCCAGCCCATGTTTTGCGGGCGGTCCTTGGTATAGAAGCGCAGCACCGCGGCGAGGACGGGGATGATGAAGGCCGGGGTTGGGGCGTCGAGATAGCGGCCGTTGAGGACCAGGATGGCCTGGTAGATGGCGGCGGCGGCGAGGAAGATGAACCAGAGCGCCTGGTAGTTCAGCGGCAGGCGGAAGCGGCGCAGGGCGGCCAGGGTTTGCGCGCCCGTTGTGGCTTGGGGCAGGGGTTGGCCTGCGAGAATGGCATCGGCGCGGCGGATGATGAAGAAGGCGAAGATGAATTGCAGGGGCAGGTTCACCACCGCGTCCAGCACCTGCCATTTGTCGTACAGCAGCGGGAGCGTGCCCATGCAGGCGATGGCGAGGCCGTTGCCCAAAGCGAAGGCGGGCACGGCGAGGCGCAGGTTGCGCATGCCCACGGCGGCAAACAGGGCGCTGCCCATGATTGCCGCCAGCACCGCGTACCAGGGCCAGCTCGGGCGCTCGGTAACCGGGCCGTTGAGGGGGAATTTCAGGTCGCGGTGGGCGTTCCAGATGCCCCAGTTGGCGCCGGCTATGCCTTCGTCCTGGTATTTCCAGTTCTGGTCGAAGGCTTCGATGATGTTGTAGTCCACGCCATCCACCGCGGCCTGGGTGGCGAAGCGGCGCAGGTACACGGCCTCGTTGACACGGGAGGGGGCGGCGGCGCCACGCCAGCGGCCGCGTGAGGGCCAGCCGGTTTCGCCGATGGAGATCTGTTTGCCGGGGAAGAGTTTTTTGAAGCTTTCCGTGGTGGTTTGAACACTGTTCAGGGCGGCATCCAGGCCGAGGGGTTTGTCTTCCCAGTAGGGCAGGATGTGGATCATCACCACATCCACATGCGGGGCGACCTGCGGGAATTGCTTCCAGAAATCCGTCACATCCGCATAGGCGACGGGCTGTTTCACCTGGGCGTGGACCTCGTCGATATCGGCGTTGAGGTCGTCCACCGAAAGCTCACGGCGCAGCAGCACCTCATTGCCGACGACGACGCGGGTGACGGTGTCCGGGTAGGCATTGGCCTCGGCGATGCCGGCGGCGATTTCCTGGGCGTTTTTCGCCGGGTCCGCGCCCAGCCAGATGCCGAGCCACATTTTGAGGCCCGCTTTCTGGGCCAGGGCGGCGATGCCCGTATGGTTGGCCAGGCGGGCGGCGGTTTGCGCCGGCGTGCCTTCGAGTGCCTGGTAAGTGCGGATGCCGTTTGCCTCGCCGGCGATGAGGGCGAAGTCCTCGGCGATTTTTGCCGGGGCGGGGAAGGTTTTATCGCCTGGGCCCTGGCCGTTGCGGTAGGGGGTATAGGACAGGGAGTTGAGCTTGCCGGTGGGCATGGTCACATCGCCGGCTTGCGGGCGGTTGGGGCTGTACCACATGTATAATGTGAACAGGCTCAGCATGAGGCAGGCGATTTGACCGGTTTTCATGCGCTCTGGCTTAGCTGGAGGCGCGCCCAAGGGGAAGCAGATGAACGAAGAGATCTCACGCATTTTGACACAGACGAAGCGCATCGCGCTGGTGGGGGCCTCGGCCAAGCCGGACCGGCCCTCCTACGGGGTGATGCGGTTTCTGCTGGAGCAGGGGTATGACGTGACCCCGGTGAACCCCGGCCTGGCGGGGCAGGAAATACTGGGGCGCCGCGTGGTGGGAACGCTGGAGGAGGCGGCACCGCTGGAGATGGTCGATTTGTTCCGCAACAGCGCCGAGGTGGGCGCCCCCGTGGCCGAGGCCATACGGCTGGGGGCGCAGAGCATATGGATGCAGCTTGGCGTAGTGAATGAGGAAGCGGCCGCCGCCGCGCGCGCGGCCGGGCTGGCGGTGGTGATGGACCGGTGTCCTGCGATTGAGATTCCGCGATTGGGGATTGGGCCGGTTTGAATTTCCGCAATGGGTGGGGAGCGGAATGGCGGGTTTCAGACATCCAGTTCGAAAAAGCAGTCATTACCGAACCACCCATCCTTGCTCTAAAACCTCAGCAACAAGACAAAAGGGGGCGTCTGTGAACGAAATTGAAGAATATATGGAACTTATAGTTGATCCAACCTTCGCCGACCTATCCAAAAACATACAATCTGTTCGACATGCGTATTTAGCTTGTTTGGCCATCTATCACGTCGTTGATCGCGCAGCCTATCCCAATCAACCCAAAAAACTAGCGGAACAGTGGAAGTCAGAATCATTTGCTTTTATGATCATTGACGAAGTGGCTCAACATTTCAAGCATGGAACACGAAGGTGGGTTAAAAAGGCAAAAGAGAAAAATCCCGATACTCTTCTGATTACGAACGCATTAGGATTAGATGGGTCTTTAGAAGATCTTGAGTTACGCAATCTGTATTTCCAAATACGAGATGCCATCACGTTCGTTCGGAAAAAGGCCGAATTCCTCTCTGAAAAAGCGTAGGAACCATCATCTCCAACGCCACTTTCAACAACAAGTCCACACGCATCCAAGACGCGATGCTACCAACGCACATTTTATCGGAGGTTGCGTCGTAGCAGAGTCCCCACGATAATCAGCGGCGAGATTACGTCCGCTTTCGACAAGCCGACAGGCGAGCCGGAACGACCGTAACGGGTCGGCACCCGAAATTCAAACCGGCCCACGACCGATCAGCCGGTGAAAGGTTTGGTCTCGGTAAAACTCTTCCAGCGTTTGGCGAGCTGTTTGTCATCCGCGCTGGCGGCATGGGCGCACCAGCCGAGTACGATGCCTATGGCGCGCGCTTTATCCGGCGTGCTGCCGTCCAGCCGGGCCAGTAGCACTTCGGCGGTGGCGAGGTCGTTGAGCAGGCCTAGCTCTTCCTGCAATTGCGCTGCGGTGCGGTTATACTTGCGGATTTTGCCGTGCCCCTCGAACAGCCCGCCGAAGAGATCGGCCGCGTAGCGCAGTTTTTTTAGCTCGATGCGGGTGAGGTGGCGCTCATGCGCGCCGGTGCGCATGAGGTGTTTTCCGGTTTTGCGTACTTTGCGGTGCAGCCTGGTGAGGTTGGCGGCGGCGAAATTTTGCGCCGGTGCCGTGAGATCCGCCAGGCCTTCCACCGGCAGGCCATTGCGCCAGCCATGCCCGGCGAGGAAGACTTCTATCCGTAGTAGGAAGATTGTGGTGGCGGGGTCGGCCAGGAGGTTTCGCACGGCGCCGTAGCCGGCGGCGCGGTAATCCGCGCATTGCTGGAGCATGGGCGCGAAACCGGGCTCGTGGGGGAAGGACGTCAACGGCCCGGCGCGCAGGAGCGCGGTGAAAACATCCCAGTTGCGGGCCTCGCCCATCAGGTTGGCGATGCGCTTAGCCTCGTCGCGGAAGGCGCAAAAATCCGGCGCGGAAAAGCTGCGGTTGAACAGGCCGAGGACCGAGCGCAGGCGGCGCATGGCGACGCGCATCTGGTGTACCGCCTCCACCTCCGTGCCTTGGGCAAAGACCGGCCAGTTGGCGGTGAACTGGGTGAGGCAGGATTGGGTGAGTGCCACCACCGCATCATCCAGGCAGATGGGGCCGGTGAGGCCCGGCCCGGCTTTGACAATGCTGGGGCGCGTGGCGCCGGTGGCCCAGATGCCGCGCTGCGTGAGGCTGGCGGGCTGCAGGGTGAGGCCGTGTTGTTCCGCGAGGGTGAGGGCGAGCTGGTAGGTGTCCGCGGCGGGACCGTGCAGTTCCAGCTCGCGGAGGGGCAGTTTTTCGGTGGCCGTCTGGATGTGCCCGGTTTCGAAATGCAGCTCGACCGGGCCGGCGCGGCGGGTGAGGCGTTTGATCTGGGTGGTGAAGGCGGGGGTGAGAGGCTCGCTTTGGAGCAGCTCGGCCAAGGGCTCGTCCCAGCCGGGGCCGAAGGCGGCGGCATCGGGGATAGCCTCCGGGATGGCGGCGGTGATGCTGGTCTCACCGTGGCGCAGGGTTTGGGCGTGGCCACGCCTGGTACGGGTGATGCTGAGTTCAAAACCGTGGCGCAGCAAAGTGAGGCTGGGGGTGTCGTACCAGGTCTCGGTGAGGTTGCGGCCGCGCAAAGGGCTGGCGGGGGCGTCCAGGGCCGGGTTTTCGGCAATGGCAGCAGCAGCGGCAGTTAGGGTAAAACGGATCGTGGCCGTGGGAGGGGCGGGTTCAGCCTCGGGCGGCGCCGGTGGTGTCTCGCTGCTATGCATGGGGGCAGGATAGCCAGCCCGGGCCCGGAGGGCCAGTCATTGTATGAACCGGAGGGCCACTCATTGCACGAGGAAGATGCCGATATGCTGGGCGCAAGCGGCGGAAAGCGACCAGGGACCGGTGAACACGCCGGAGACATATAGCCTGTCCGGCCGGCCTGCGCAGAAGACCCCAAGCCCGGCCAGGTTGGCGGTGATGGTTTCGCGCCGTTGCAGGCGAATGCCGGGGGGCAGGTTGACGTCGCCCTCCAGCGGGGCGGCCAGAATGCTGCCGGCGGGCGGGGGGGCGAGCACGTCAATCTCCCTCATGCCCTGCCTTGTGGCGTAATATTGCCAACCCCAATGCCCGGCCGCGATGAGCTTTACGCCCGGCATGCTGGCGGGAATGGCTTCGGCCTGGGTGCGGAAGAAGACGGCGGTGCGGTAGTCTGACAGGCCGAGGCCGAGCGAGAGCAGCGCGCTAAGCCCCAGGGCGAAAATGCGCGCAGGGCGGGTGGGCTGCAGGGTTCGGGCGGCGAGCAAGGTGAGCGGGGGCAGGATGAGCAGAAAATGCCGGGCCGCGATGAACGGGGCGAATGCTATGTAAAACCCGGTGGTGATGATGAGCCAGAGCCAGAGGAGGCGGCCGCTGGTATCGGCTGGCAGGCGCAGCAGGAGGAGCAGTGCTGCGCCGTTGAGCGCGAAGCCGGTGAACAGCAGGGCGTCGGAGATCTGGTCCGGGATGATGTGGCAGGCAACGCCGGTAACCAGAAGCAAGAACCCGGCGGCGCAGATGGGGTAGGCGCGCTCCGTGATGAGGCGGCGCTGGACCAGGGCGCTGATGCCGAAGGGGCACAAGGCGCCGGCGGTGAGCGCCCAGGCGCCGGCGCGCAAGGCGATGCGGTGCAGGGAGAAGAAATGCATCGGCATTTCCTGGGAGCTGCCGCTGCGGGGGACATCGCCCAATATGTGGATGCCGCCGTAATCCCACCAGTTGAAGGCGGACCACGCGGCAATGGCGGCCAGCGGCGTGGCGAGGGTGAGCAAAGCGGCCGGGCGGCGGGCCAGTAACGGGGCCGCCGCCAGCAAAGGCAGCAGGCAGAGCGAACTGTATTTGGTGAGGATGGCGGCGGCACAGGCCAGCCCGGCCAGAGCGAAACGGCCTTCCAGCAGTGTTACGAAAAATGCCAGCCAGAGGCTCAGCAAAGGGACATCGACCATCAGATTCTGTTCGTCGAAGAAGGCCGGGTTAAGGGCGAGCAGGGCTGTGACAAACAAGGCCTGGTCCGGCACGAAACGCCTGGCGAGGCGGTACATGAGCCAGATGGCCGCGCCGGTGAAGAGGGACTGCAGCGTGTGCATGGCAATCTCGGAGACGCCGAAGAGGCGGCCCCAGCCGGCGAGAGCGTAGAAATACAGATGCGGCTGGTTGGTGGCGGCGATGGGCTCGGGCGTGCCGGTCCAGTTAAGCAGGCCGCGCATCGGGTGCAGCGGATGGGCGGCGATCCATTGCGCGATGAGGAGATGGGCTGCGTCGTCCATATGGTAGGGTTTGGTGAGGTTATAGGCCGTGGCGGCGAGCCAGAGGGCGAACAGGCACCAGTTGTCGCGCTTTTGCGTCATGCGGCCCAGGGTAGACGAGCGGCATGCGAAATCAACATGACCGGGCGGGGTTATTTGAGGAAAGCGGTTGTGGTGGTCACGGTGGTAATCATATCTAAGGGGCTATTTGACGCCGATTTAGTAGAATTGAGCTGAGCATGAACATGGTGAATGACCCGTATAAGACGCTTGGTGTGGCGAAGGATGCGACTGCTACCCAGATACGTGCTGCGTATCGCAAGCTGGCCAAGCAGCACCACCCGGATTTGAACCCGGGCGATAAGAAGGCGGAGGAGGCGTTTAAGACCGCGTCTTCGGCCAATGATATTTTGTCCGACCCTGAGAAACGGGCGCGGTATGACCGGGGCGAGATTGACGGCGCAGGCAATGAGCAGGCACCGCGGGGCGGGGGCGGGCGGGGCGCTGCGGCCGGGTTCGGCGGGGCGGGGTTTGAGGATATATTCTCGAATATTTTCGAGCAGCGCACGCGCGGGCCGGCGCGCGGGCCGGACGACCGCTATACGCTGAAGGTGGATTTTCTGGAGGCCGTGAACGGCGGTACCAAGCGGATTACGCTGCCTGATGGCCAGGGTATGGATGTTAAAATCCCCCCCGGCACCAAGGAGGGCGATGTGCTGCGGCTACGGGGCCGTGGGCAGCCGGGGCGCAATGGCGGGCCGCAGGGGGATGGGCTCATCGAGGTGCAGGTGGCGCCGCATAGATTTTTCCGCCGCGAGGATAGGAATTTGTTTCTCGACCTGCCGATATCGCTGAAGGAGGCGGTGCTGGGGGCGAAAGTGACCGTGCCTACGCCGAACGGCGATGTGGTGATGACGGTGAAGCCGCATACGGAGAGTGGGGTGGAAATGCGCCTGCGCGGGCGCGGGGTGCCGGCGCATGGGAATACGCATGCGGGGGATTTGCATGTGAAGTTGAATATGGTGGTGGGGCCGGTGGATGCTGGGTTGGAGGATTTTTTACGGGGGTGGGAGCAGGTGGGGTTTAATCCACGGGGTGGGTTGGGGTAGGCAGCGCAATCAGCCGTTTACGCTTGCAGCATCTGCACGGCATCCAAGGCACGAAGGTCCCAGGTGTTGGCTACATTCTGGGGCCACTGGCAGCGACCATCAGAACGATATGAAAATGACAGATGTGAGAGTGAGGCATTAGCCCCCAGGAGCAAAAGTTTTTTGGCTACTTTTTTTCAAAAAAGTAGCTGCTTCCTTATAACCTTGCTTCGATCATAAGCCGTTTCATCTCAGCAATGGCATTCGGCAGCCCGATCAGCAAAGCCTCGCCGATGAGGTAGTGGCCGATGTTGAGTTCGATCACTTCTGGTAGTGCGGCGACGAGCTGGACGTTGGAGAAGGTGAGCCCGTGGCCGGCGTGGCATTCGAGGCCGAGTTTCGTCGTGAGGGTTGCCGCCGCGCGCAGGCGGGCGATCTCATTCGGCCTGCCGTTGGCGTAGGCGCCGGTGTGCAGTTCCACCACATGGGCGCCTATCTCGGCGGCGGCTTCCACCTGGGCGGGGTCGGGGTCGATGAAGAGGGAGACGCGGATGCCGGCGTCGTGCAGCCGGGAGATGTCCTGGCGCAGCGAGGCGCGGCGGCTGACGACGTCCAGCCCGCCTTCGGTGGTGATCTCGGCGCGGCGTTCGGGCACGATGCAGACGCCGTGTGGTTTGAGGCGGGTGGCGATGCCGAGCATGTCCGCCGTGGCGGCCATCTCGAAATTCACCGGCTTGCCGGCCCAGGCGCAGATGGCCTCGGCATCGGCATCGCGGATGTGGCGGCGGTCTTCACGCAGGTGGATGGTGATGCCGTCCATGCCCGAGCCGACCAGCGCTTTCGCGATGGTCAGGGGGTCTGGGTGGGCGCCGCCGCGCGCGTTGCGCACGGTGGCGACATGGTCGAGGTTGACGCCGAGGCGGATGGGGGCGAGGGCCATGGCTAGATGTGAATCGCGCGGCCGTCCACGGCGAGGGCGGCTTCCTTCACCACCTCGCTGAGGGTGGGGTGGGCGTGGCAGGTGCGGGCGATGTCTTCCGCCGAGGCGCCGAATTCCATCGCCGTGGTGCATTCGGCGATGAGCGTGCCGGCGTCCGGGCCGATGATGTGCACGCCCAGGACCTTGTCGCTCTCCTTATCGGCGAGGATTTTGACGAAGCCGTCCAGCGCGCCCATGGCGCGGGCGCGGCCGTTGGCGAGGAAGGGGAATTTGCCGGTCTTGTAGGCGATTCCGGCAGCTTGCAGCTCTTCCTCGGTCTGGCCCACGGCGGCCACTTCCGGCCAGGTGTAGACCACGGAGGGGATGGCGCCGTAATTGACGTGGCCGTGCTGGCCGGCGAGGTTTTCCGCCACGGCAACACCCTCTTCCTCGGCCTTGTGCGCGAGCATGGGGCCGGCGATGACGTCGCCGATGGCGTAGATGCCTGGCACGTTGGTGGCGAAATGCGCGTCCACTTTTACGCGCCCGCGCTCGTCCACGGCCACACCTGAGGCCTCGATGTTGAGCCCGGCGGTGTAGGCGTAGCGGCCGATGGCCAGCAGCACGATGTCGGCGGTGATGGTCTCGGCCGTGCCGCCCGCGGCGGGCTCAACGGTGAGGGTGACCTGCTCGCCTTCAACAACAGCACCGGTGACCTTATGGCCGAGCTTGAACTTGAAGCCCTGCTTGGTGAGGAGCTGCTGGAAATTCTTGGAAATCTCGTTGTCCAGGCCGGGGGTGATGCGGTCCAGGAATTCGATGACCGTGACTTCCGCGCCCAGGCGGCGCCAGACGGAACCCAGCTCCAGCCCGATGACGCCAGCGCCGATGACCACCAGATGGGCGGGGACTTTGTCCAGCTCCAAGGCGCCGGTGGAGGTGACGATGCGCTGCTCATCAACCGCCACGCCCTTGAGCGGCACGGACTCCGAACCCGTGGCAATGACGATGGACTTGGCCGTGTAGGCGGTGCCCGCAACATCGATCTCATTCGGGCCGGTGAACTTCGCCTCGCCCTTCAGCCAGGTGATCTTGTTCTTCTTGAACAGAAACTCGATGCCCTTGGTGTTGGCCGTAACAACCTCGCCCTTGCGGGCCTGCATGCGCGCGATATCGATGCTGATGTCATTGGCGGAAATGCCGTGGTCCTTGAACCCATGCAGCAGCTCATGGAAATTCTCCGAGGACTGCAACAAAGCCTTGGACGGAATACAGCCAATGTTAAGGCAAGTGCCCCCAAGCGTGGTGCGCTTCTCAACACAAGCAACCTTCAACCCCAACTGCGCCGCCCGTATGGCGCAAACATAGCCGCCAGGACCAGAACCAATCACAATAAGGTCGAAACCATCAGCCATAACCGCGCCCCCCAAAACATGCTGCTCGTCCAATAGCGGGGCATCCGTCATCGGGCAATCTGCACTCGTGCGGGGCTGGTTTACGGAAAAAGGCTGGGGCTCCGCCCCTGACCCCGCTGGGGCCGTCGTGCGAAGCACGCCTCCGGCGTGACGGCCCCAGACCCCCACTACTTCGGCATTGTAGAGAGGGGAGGGTAAGCTCGGCTAGGACATCGGCACGTAGTGCCGGTCCTAGCCGAGCTTACCCTCCCCTCTCTACAATGCCGGGTGGGATCCAAGGGCCCTTCGGCCCTTGGCGGGGTCAGGGGCGGAGCCCCAGCCTTTTTCCTTAAAACCTACTCCGCACGGGTGAAGTATTCCGTGACGATGCCCGCCAATAGGGACAGCAGCACGGCGCGTTTGGGGTCGCGGCGGATGAAGAGGTTGGCCAGGCTTGTCAGCATGGCGATGGTGCTGGTGGCTTCGCCGAACAGGTCTGGTTGGCGGCGGCGGACGCGGCCGAAGATGAGGGCGCCGGCGAGGAGGACCTGGGCGGCGATGAAGAGGAGGGCCAGCGCGGTGAGGGCGGCGGCGGGGGCCGCACCCCAGTGTTGATCGATGAATATGAAGAGGGCGACGGCGAGGAGGAGGAGGGCGGCGAGTACCAGGCAGAACACGGTTGTAGCGAGCGCCACCCAGAGGGCGGCGCTCTTCAGTGTGAAGCCGGCGTAGCGGACGAGGCTCATTTAGCGGGGGCTCATTTAATAACGGGTTTATCGACTGTGGTGCGGCGGCGCAGCAGGCTGGCTGCGAGCAGGCCGACCCCGAAGGCGATGGCGATGCTGGCGAGCGGCTTGGCGGAGATCTCGGATTCGACGCGGGCGGTGGCATCGCGGCTGCTGTCTTTGATCTTGCCGCCGAGGCGGGTCAGCTCGTCCTCGATATTGTCGATCCGGCCACCGAGATGGCTGCTGTCGATAAAATCGGAGACGCGGTCCAGTATGTCATGGGCGTTGGTGCCCAGCTTGTCCTTCACCGCGTCCAGATTGGAGCGCAGTTTGGAGAAGTCGCGTTTCAGCGCGGCGGTGTCCGGGGTCTCGGGGATGAAATCTGTATCATTCATCTGCTGGGTCTCTCCTGTTGTGTTCGAATGTCCCGCAGGCTTGCCGGGTCATACCACTATATATGTTGGGTTTACGCAATCGCTCGGGTTTGCGGCCTGCCGATGCATGTATTTATTGACATGCGGAGGTTCAGGGCTGGTGTCGCCTTGCGCGGCACGGCACGGGCTCGCTATGCCTGGGGGATGGGAGCTGATGTGACCCGGACACTGGCGGCGGCGGTTTTGGCACTGGCTTTACACGGCGCTGCGCAAGCGCAGACGGAGCCGCTCGGCAGCCCGGCCTCGGCTTCGCCTCTGGGTAACCCGCCGGCCTCGCTGGCGCCGCTGGTGCGGGCGGTGGCGCCGGGCGTCGTGGGTATCGCGGTAACGGAGGCCGCAACCGGGGCAGCACCCGCACCCAAACCCGCCGATGGCACCCACCATGCGCCGCAGCCGCCGATCGGCCAGGCGGCGGGGTCTGGCTTCATCATCAGCCCGGATGGGATGATCGTGACCAATGACCATGTGATCGCCGGGGCCGCGCAAATCACCGTAACCCTCGATAATGGCAGCCGTTATCCGGCCAGACTGGCCGGGGTGGATGATCTGACCGACATCGCAATCATTAAAATATCGTCATCTTTTCCGCTCACCCCGGCCCGCTGGGGGGATTCCAGCGCGGTGCAGGTGGGGGACTGGGTGCTGGCCGCGGGCAACCCGTTCGCGCTGGGAAATTCGTTCACCCTGGGCATCGTTTCGGCCGAGGGACGGGATATCGGCGACGGTCCTTTCAACCATTTTCTGCAGCTCGATGCGCCGATCAATCCGGGCAATTCCGGTGGACCATCGTTTAATATGCAGGGCCAGGTGATTGGAATAAACTCAGCAATAGTCTCGCCTTCCGGCGGATCGGTGGGTGTGGGGTTTGCGATTCCCAGCAATGACGCGGCGCCGATCGTGGCCGCATTGATCGCGCATGGCAGCGTTCCGCGCGGCTGGCTCGGCGTGGGGGTGGCGGATCCGCAATCAGGGGCCACCGGCGCGGTGATCACCGGGTTGGAACCAGGGGGTCCGGCGGACAAGGCAGGGCTCACCCCGGGGGAGATTGTACTGACAGTGAACGGAAAAACCGTCTCTGGCGCTGATGGGCTCACCCGTGCCATTGCTGGTTTGCAACCCGGCGTTAAGGTAGTCCTTGGGGTGAGCGGAAACGCACATATATTCCATCTACCGGTCATCGTTGGACGCCGGCCGGCACAATTGGGGGAATGACGATGCGGATACTCGTCGTTGAAGACGATAAGGACGTAGCAGGGTTTGTGGTGAAGGGTCTCCGTGAGGCCGGCCACACCGTGGAACATGCGGATAACGGGCGGGACGGGCTGTTTTTGGCGGCCTCGGAGAATTTCGACGCGATCATCCTGGACCGGATGCTGCCGGGCGGCATAGACGGGCTGCGGCTGATGGAGACGTTGCGGGCGCAGGACAATGCCACGCCGGTGCTGTTCCTCTCGGCCTTGGGCCAGGTGGATGACCGGGTGAAGGGGCTGAAGGCCGGTGGTGATGACTACCTGACCAAGCCCTTCGCCTTCGCCGAGCTGCTGGCACGGGTGGAAGCACTCACCAGGCGCGGCAAGACCGATGGGCCGATGACGCGCCTCGCCGTGGGGGATCTGGAAATGGATCTGCTCTCGCGCTCGGTGCGCCGGGGGGAGCAGAAGATAGAGCTGCAGCCGCGCGAATTCCGGCTGCTGGAATATCTGATGCGCCATGCCGGCCAGGTGGTGACGCGCACCATGCTGCTGGAAGGCGTGTGGGATTATCATTTTGACCCGCAAACCAACGTGATCGACGTGCATGTGTCGCGGTTGCGGCAGAAGATCGACAAGCCGTTCGAGCTGCCGCTGCTGCACACCGTGCGCAATGCGGGCTATATGCTGCGCGCCGAAGAGGTATAGAGATTGTTCCAGAAGCCGCTCTGGCGGCCGCCAAGCGGCGATTTTCAGCACTCCGGTGCACAAAGATCACCGCTTGACGGCTTAACCGGAGCGACTTCTGGAACAGTCTCTTAAAGCGAAATGCCCTCTTAAAGCGAAGTGCCTGGGGGCTGGGCGTAACTTCAAGCAATAGGGAGTATGGCACGGCGTCCATGGGCCAGGACTCGGAACGCGTAGCATTGGTGCCGGATGGCGCACAGCCGGAGCGGGCCGTGCGCGCTGCGGGCGGCTGGCTGGGCATACGTTCGGCCGGGCGGCGCTTTGCCTTGGTCTACGCGCTGATGTTCGGCGCCTCCTCCTGCCTGCTGGCCATCTCGCTCTGGTATTCCACCATCGGGCTGGTGCAACACCAGGTGGAAAACGCCATCCATAGCGATGACCTCGCGCTGCAGGCATTGGCCCTGCCGCCGGGCGGCGGGCTGTCCAATGTGGCCGCTGCCATCGCCACGCGGCTGGATGTGCCGGGCGATACCGGGGGCATATATCTGCTGATGGATGGACATGGCGAGCGGCTGGCCGGGAACCTGGACCAATGGCCCGAGGGGCTGGCCCAGATGGACGCCTGGTACCAACTGCCCGTCAGCCGCGCCGGCGTGGCCTCGGTGGCGCTGCTGCGGGCCGAGGCACTGCCCGGTGGGGTGCGGCTGATCGTGGGACGCGATGTGCGGGTGCGGGCGCAATTATGGCATGTGCTGCGCAACGGGCTCATCTGGACCGGCCTCCTCATGGTGCTGCTGGGGCTGCTCGGCGCCTTCGTCATCCGCTCGATCTTCCGCCGCATGGTGCGCGATATCTCCATCACCAGCCGGGCCATCGCCAGGGGCGATCTCTCGCGCCGGCTGCCCTTGGGGGTGGGTGAGGAATTCGACGAGCTGGCGGTCATCATCAACGATATGCTGGACCGCATCTCGCGGCTGATGGATGGCGTGCGGCAAGTGTCCAACGCCATCGCCCATGATTTGCGCACGCCGGTAACCCGCGCCCGCACCAGGCTGGAAGCCGCGGCACTTTACGCGAACACACCCGACGAATGGCGCGCCGCCATCGAACGCGCGACACAGGATCTGGACGGCATCGTCGGCGTGTTCGAAGCCCTCCTGCGCATCGCCGAAATCGAGGCCGGATCGCGCCGCGCCGCCTTCGCCCAGGTGGATCTCACCCAGACATTATGGGATATGGACGAGCTGTACCGCGCCGTGGCCGAGGAACGAGGCCTGCACCTGCGCACCATCGTCGCCGCACCGCTGCCCGTTTTTGGCGACCGCGAGCTGGTGCAGCAGGCCGTGGCCAATCTGCTCGACAACGCCCTGAAATTCTCCGCACCCGGCACAATCATCGACCTCACCGCACGGCTGGAAGAACACGCCGTGGAAATCGTGGTCGCCGACCACGGCCCCGGCATAGATGCCGCCGACCGCAGCCGCGCCATGGAACGCTTCTTCCGCGCCGAAGCCGCCCGCAACACCCAAGGCTCAGGCCTCGGCCTCGCCCTCGTCTCCGCCGTAGCCCAACTCCACAACGGCACCCTCCAACTAGCCGACAACAACCCCGGCCTGCGGGCCGTGATCTGCCTGCCGACGCAAGGTTAAGGAAAAAGGCTGGGGCTCCGCCCCTGACCCCGCTGGGGCCTGGAGGCCCCAGACCCCCATTAGTTGAAGACTTAAAAAAGAGGCCTGCCACTTCGGTGTTTGAAACACCGGGGAGGCAGGC
>JAMFRO010000099.1 GCA_026224825.1 bacterium
ACGCTGGTACACCGTCGCCGGCTTGTATGTTCGCTACGGAACCATCGGTGTCATTGGTTGTCATGTCTTACCTTTCGTTGAATTAGGCGCTGAATCGTCTGGACGAGAACACAGCGCTGCCCGGCGGCCACTTACTCATTGGGGGGCGATTATGTTGGTGCCCCGGCGGGATCCTCGGTGCCCGGCCCGGTACGTTGCGTGTTGATAGTTATGATCGGGCGCGCGCCCGGGCGCCTCTGCATGCTGATCAAACCGGCCTTTTCCAGCGCGGTGAGGGCGCGGTACAGTGATTTCCTGAAATGATGGTGTCGGTGATTGCTGATCAGCCGTGGCCAGATCTTGGCGGGGAGACAGCGCGCCGATTGCTGGCGCGCCGCCAGCCTTTAATTTTGGGGCTTCTCCATCTTCATCGAACCAAATTGTCCGCACGTTGCTTTGCGCCCGTTCATATTACCGGCGTTGATCACTCAATCCTCCTGCGGTTCGGGCGCTTTGATAATCCACATCGTCGTACGCCGGCGCGGCTGGCCATTGGCATATCGCTGGACCGGCTTCGTGTTGACCGGAACGATGAACCTGTGCAGCAGAGGCGTGCGTATCACGGAGATTGCGGCCGAAGCGCGCCGTCTCGGCTGATCTCCGGCAGGGCCCCGCGCGGGCGGAGCGCCGGCGGGAGTATTGGCATCAGAATTGCCTAGCGCATCGATCTGCGAGGCATTGGTATCTTCGCCGACTTCGGCGCTGTCGGCGGTCTGGTTGCTGTTCATTGTGTTGATGTCCTTTAGGATACGACCATGGTACTAAGGTCACGGTCGGTGTCGGTAGAAAAATGCGATGAAACATGTCTTGTCACGGATGCCAGGCGCGGCACTCACCGCACCTGGCACGATGCATTCACACCGGTTTTTTCTTCGGCGGCGCAATCATTTCCAGCGCGGGCGCCGTGATGCCATTGACGGAAACTGACACACGTTTGAAGTACGCTGGCCTGCCCGATCTCCGCCGGTAAGACGATTTCACCTTGTCACGGCGGAAGATGTCGACCGCCTGCTCCTCGGTGAGGCTGAGATCCTCGCGCTCTTTTTTCTCAAGTTCGCTAAATATCTCGATGTGCCGGACCGCAGCCGTGATCGCGCTCGCGCCGCGGGAGGAATTTGCGGTGGGACGCTTATCGCTATCAGGCTTCGTGATATGATGAAACATCACGACCGCGCAATTGCCTGTGCGGGCGAAGTCACGCAACGCACCCATGAGCAGGTGCATGGAGTTATTGTCGCTCTCGGCCAACAGGTGAATTTCCATCATGGGGTCAAGGCCCACGACGGCCGCACCGAACGCTTTTGTTTCATGGAAAAACCTCCGCCCTGCCGGCGTCTGGCGGATGCCATCGCCATCCTTCTCAAACAGGACCGAAGGACCATCGCAATTTACAATGCGCAGGTTCTGCCTGAGCAGCTCCCAGTCGACGCCCATTGTCTGCGCCATTGCGGCGATGCGCCTGCCGATTACGCCGGCGTTGTCTTCCGGGCTAAGGAGCACGACCTTATGCGCACCGGTTGGGTGAACTCCGGCGAACGCGCGGCCGGTCGCGATCGCTACCAGCATTTGCAGGCCATATAGGCTCTTGCCAACACCGGGCGCGCCAAGGAGGAGCGTGACCAAGCCGCGGGAAATGTCGCCCCAGAGCGGGATTTCGGGTTTGGCCGCGGCTTCCATCAGCGCATCGATGCCGATGAGCATCGATGCATTCTGCTCCACGTCCAGATCATGTATGGCGTCCGCTTCGGTCGCCGAGAGTTGCGCTGTCGTCACCGCATCGATGCCATCGGCAACATCGTGCCAGGTCGGGAGTTCAGCGGTCAGAACCGCACCGGCCCCCACCCCAGCCGTGCCCTGGAGCAGCTCGTCGAGGCGATACCTGCCGCCCGTGACGTCGTTCTCGGGCGCAGCCAAACGCGGCAAGGCTTGTGCGGGAGGATGGTCAAGCGACACAGCCGAAGCAGGCTTGTCCATTTCGATCGCCGGGCTAACGGCCCGGCCCCAGTTTTTCGGGTCGTGTCCATAGCGCACCTTCAGCGTCGCCGGGCTCTGATCACCCCCGGTGTCACTTTGGTAATCGTTAGTATAACTCATCACTTTTCCTCTGTGTGAGGTTGACTGATGCCGACAATCGTCGCCGGCCAGTGAATGAGTATGGACCAGAAAATGCTTCGAAAATCCATCCACGCCGAGCACTGTGTTAGGGACCATGTTAGTTCCGTAGCGTCCCGAAAGTCTTATGGGTTAAGGAGGACACCATCAAAATTTCTAACCAAGTCTTTTTTCTCAAGTTTGGGACTCGCTGGAGAGCCTTGATCCGCCTCAAAGAAAGGTCATGATCAATGTTATAAGTGCTAACATGTGAAGTTTTTGCTGCCTGCCCCAGGCACACCTGGGTTCTGAGGGCTCAGACGGCGTAGACCCAGGAAATCCTGACATATACGTTTCATGCTGGTGGAGGGGGGCTTCTGGCGCCAGCACGGTTATCCATCCAGAACTTATGAAACTCTCATCCAACCGGCCGTCGCGGTGGACACGGCGTTGGCGCAGGAAAACTTGGGCATGAAAGCCGAGAGATAGGGGCGGGGGGTTTTAAGACCCCCCGCCCCTATCTCTCTGTTCACAACTTCTCTCCTTTTTTCCCCAAAGTTCCACCGTGCTGGCTCCTTGGTCCCCACCCAGTCAAAACAACACCCCTGCGAGCCGCCTTGCCGCCAGCGGGCAAAGTTCGCACCTGCGCCTGCCGTTCAGGCAAGGCAGCCCCTGAACAACCCTCGTCGCCAAAACTGTACAGCCTAGCCCCGCACGAGGCCGTCACGCCGGCCCGGGCACGGGTTCCGCCCCGTGTGGGACTACCGCTTCAAACGGATGTCATAGTCCTGCCCGCCAAACCAGCGGGCGGCAACCCTGCAACCAGCGCCTGGCTGCAAGCCACGTGGCGCTCATCTACTTGGAGAAAGCCGTGTCAATGACGAAAGAAGAAAACCTTGCAGCTCTGCTGCGCGAACACGCCGCCGGCCGGGACCTTCCGAGATACGTTCCGCAGATCGCGTTCACCGAGGCGCTGGCGCGTGGTGATGATCCCTTGCACATTTTACCGTACCTCGCCGATGTCGGCGTTGCGGTCAGTACCATGGAAGACTTGCAGGCGGCCGGGGACGATCCCGGCGAAGAAGAAATGTGCGCGTTTCGCGTCGAGGAAGGTGTAGCGGTATTGCTTGAGAGTGACGGCCTCTGGCTGCTATTCACGCGGTGAGGCAGGGCATGGCAAACTTCACCAGCCGAGACACCATAGCCGTGCGCCGCGCCGGCGGCGGCCGGTCCGTCACCTTCGTCGCCACCGACTTGATCCCCGGCAGACCACTTCGGCTTTGGGCGGTATTGGCCGAGACCGGCACCGCCGGATGCGGTCAGCTCATCCGGCTCGGCATCCTGGGCGCCAATGATGGCTGGTCCGTGACCCAGCTCCTGGCGGTGACGCAGGCTCGGCTTGCTGCCGAGCACGCTCGTACGGGTACTGCGACCGCAGGGACCATGGTCAGATGCCTGGACCGGGCGATCTCGGCGCACCGCGAAGCCCTCGACGACGCGTCCAACTCGCCAGTGGTGTTCGAACCGGGTGACGCTGTTTCGCCATACCCATGGACAATCGCGCGATGCGGCCGGTTCTCCATCGCCCTGTGCCCCAATGCCGAAGGAGTGGGCGACGGCGTTACCCATGAGCAGTTGCTGGTGGCGCTCGATCTGGCGCTCTCCGCATGGCTGCCGGTTACGCCGTGGCGGCGCCGGGCATGGGAGACGAGGCGCGCAGTGCGCGAAGCCCTGACAATCGAAACCAAAGGCGCGGCGGCCGCGGGAGCGTAGACCCTCAAGCCCATGTGATTCTTCCGCCCTGGCCGCTGGCCCGGGCATTCGCCCTATCAAACCCATCACCAACCAGAAAACCCCGCCCTCACCGGCGGGGTTTTCTGCTTTTTGGAGCCGCCAATATGCAAGAAGGCTTGGAAACTTTGGAGGCGCTTCTGGAGCGCTACTCCTACATCGAGAGGTTGCCCGAGGTTCAGCGCGTCAAATTCGCAGACGCACTGCGCCAGGGCGACGACCCGCTGCACATCATCCCCTACCTCTCCAGCGTCGGCATCCAGGTGCAGATGCCAGAGGACTTGTTCCGCCGGAACGACCATCCTGACGAGGACGAACTTGTCTGCTTCTGGATTCCCCAGGGTGTCGCTGCAACGATCAACAGCGACGATCTCTGGCTGGTGTTCGAGATCGAAGGTGGAAACTCCCAACCCGGAAGTAGCCAGCAATGATCGATTTTGATGAGAAATCGATTGTGGCAGTGCGCCGCACCATCGATGATCAGCGCTTCGCGCTGTTCATCGACACGGACGTTCTTCCCTACTGGGGCCAGCGCTTTTGGGGCGTGGTGCTGGATACAGGAGGCGACGGATTCGGCACCCACGTGCGCTACGGCACCGGCTGCACCGCCCCAAGCGGCTGGACCATTCACCAACTGCTTTGCGTGGTCCAAACCCGCATGGCGGACGAGCACACCCGGGCGCCAAAGGCAGGCGCGCTTGCCGTGCTGGAAGCGCTCGGCGATGCGGTCAGGCAAATGTGCCAAAGCGATCCGCTCGGCAGCAGCGTCAGCTTCGAGCCTGGCGGGCAGGTTTCGCCCTATAACTGGACCGTAGCCCGGTGCGGTGATCTCCTCCTGCAACTCTGCCCGGACCCGGAAAGCTGCCAGGAAGGCATCACGCCTGAGCTAGTGCTGATCGTGGTCGACCAGGCGCTGAAGGAGTGGAGCGAACGGGCGCCGTACCTACGGTGCTTATGGTCTTGGCGAAACGCCGTGCGCGATGCCCTCGCCGCGGAGATTCGCCGGCTCCGCATTGTCCGAGGCAACGCGCCGGTCGAGCTAAACTGAGCCTGTCTGGCTCATCACGCCAAAGAAACGCCAACGCGAACGCCAGATGGGGCTCACCCATCTGGCGTTGAGCTGACCAAGCCCTGCCCCGGGCCAAAAATCCCGGGCAGGGACCAAGGGGGAACTCGAAACAAATCGTTGGGTCAAGCGGGCGGCAATAGTGCCGCAGGCGCCCAGCGTGAATGAGAGCCCCCCATGGACAACAACCAGACCATCGACACCAAGCCCCAGGCCGAGCCAGCCCGCCACCTGCTCAGCCCGAAGGAAGCCGCAGCCTATCTCGGCGCCACCGAAAAGGCCTTGGAAAACTGGCGCGGCACCGGCGACGGGCCGGCCTTCATCAGGCTGAGCCCGCGCTACGTGCGATACGCCCAGGAAGACCTCGACGCACACATCGCGGCCAGCCGCAGGCGCAGCACCGCCGAGGCCTAAGCGTCGTCTGCCAACCACCAAACCAAGCCGCAACCCCGGAGGCCAGCGCCACCGGGGTGCCCGGTGTTGCACACGATTCCCCAGCCCATAACCAGAAAGGAACCCCATGACCACCGCGACCATCACGCGCACGTTGTTGCAAAAGCTGCCTCCCCTGCCTCATGGTGTCGCAAAACACCGTATCTTCGACGACCGGCTGAACGGCTTCTTCGCCGAACAGCGCGCCACCTGCGTGACGTTCTACATCCGTTACGTTGACACCCGCCGCCGCCGGCACGAGTTGCGGATCGGCAAGCTGGGCGACATCACTCTTGACCAAGCCCGCAAGCGCGCCGAACAGCTCAGGGCCGAAGTCAGCCTTGGCCGAGACCCAGCGGCGGATCTCGCAAAACTGCGCGCTGTGCCAACCGTCGCTGAGTTTGTACGGAATCGTTATATTCCGTACGTACAGGAGCGCCTACGCAGCGCCAGCAACGTCGAGGTTTACTTCCGCCTACGCATCACTCCCGCTATGGGCAACAAGCCTCTGGACGAGGTAAACCCGCAGGACGTTGCCGAGCTGCGCCGCAAGCTGATCGCCGAAGGCCTAGCCAACGGCACCGTGAATCGGCACCTCGCGTACGTCCGGGCCATGTTCAACGCGGCGCTACGGTGGCAGCTCATCGAGGGCCGAAACCCAGCAGCCTCGCCGGGAATGTTACGAGAGCAACACAGGGACAAGTACTTGAGCCCGGCGGAGACGCGGGCGCTGGTGAAGGCGCTGGACGCCGACAAAGACCAAACTGCGGCATCGGCACTGGCCTTGCTAATCGTTACTGGTGCAAGACGAAGTGAGGCCATGCTTGCCAAGTGGGAATACGTTGACCTCGACCGAGGTATGCTCACCGTGCCGCTCGCGAAGAACGGAAAGACCCGGCACATTCCGCTCTCCCCCGTGGCTGTGGCAATCCTCCAGCGCCAGTTTGCCCGCCGGCAGGCTGACAACCCGCACGTCTTCCCCAGTCACGTCGTGCAGGGCCAAGCGCTGGAGGGGCTACGCGGGGCCTGGGCCCGGGCGAAAAAGGCGGCCGGGCTCGCCCCAGACCTTCGCGTTCACGACCTACGCCACTCGTTCGCGTCCGCGCTGGCCAACGCCGGCACGCCTCTCAACGAGATCGGCACCGTGCTCGGCCACACCCAGCTCTCCACTACCACCCGGTACGCCCACCACTCGTCGCAGCGACTGATCGCAACAGCCACCACCGCGTCCAGGGCTTGGAACCTGCTGCCCGAACCTGAAGAGCAAAGCGCGGCGTGAACGGCCGCGCTCCGAACCAAGCCTGCAACCCGCCAGCACAAGGAGTCCACCATGACCATGAACACCGAGAAGCAACACCCCGCCGCCCGGCTCTGGGCTCGCCTTCCGCGCCTAGCCAAATGCGCCGTGGCGGCACCGCTCACCATGGCGATGCTGGGCGCGGAAATCTCGTTCAGCCTCAGCCCCAGCCTCGACGTGATCCTCACGGCCGGTGGAATCTGGGCGCTGTGGGGCTGGATCGGGAGCTGACGGGCGGCGGCCAACAACCAAAACCGCCAGCAGAACGACGACAAAAAAACGGGGGAAGGCGCAGCCCGCGCCTTCCCCCGTTTCTTTGATTTTTCTGGACAATCACACAAACCTAAGGAGACATACCCATGGCCACTAAGACCCAAAAGATTCACATGCTCATCCATACCGCCGCCCTGGCCGCCGCTGCCGTGGGTGGTGGGCTCGCACAGGCTCCGGGCTCCGACACTGTCGTTATCACCCCCCTCCAGGTGGCAATGATCGTCGCCCTCGGCGCCGAACACGGCGCACCCATAAGCAAAGCTGCGGCGGCGGAACTGATCCTACCATTTTCTGCCGCCGCCCTGGGGAGAGGCGTCAGTCAACTCCTGCTCTGTTTGATGCCAGGACTGGGCAGCGCCCTCAACGCAGTCACAGCCGCTGCGCTCACCGAAGCGATCGGCTGGGCCGCGGTCGAATATTTCAGGGAAGGTCAACTTCTTTCCGCCTCATTACCCAGGAACTGATCGAAACGGTCTGGCCTCCTTCGACTTGGCCAGTCACGTTTGTGTGTCCCGCTGCTCCATGAACTTGTGGTGTAGCCTCTGGTTGTGTTTCTGTGCCGCAACCCAAAAGCGTTTAAGCAAAGCGAGAAGCAGAGCACCATGCCCTTCTACCTACGTAAGTCAATTTCCGCCGGGCCGTTCCGATTCAACTTGTCGAACTCAGGTGTTGGACTGTCCGTGGGCGTCAAAGGTCTGCGCATCGGCACCGGCCCTCGTGGGCACTATATCCAGGCTGGGCGCGGCGGATTGTACTACCGAGCATCCATCGGCGGCAAACCGGCACCGCGTCAGAACGCCGTGCCCGCGCCGCGAGCCGCCCCAAATCACCCGCCGCAAACGACGCAACAGGGGCGCGTTGTCATGGTCGAGGTCGCCTCGGGTGACGTTCTTGGCATGCATGACAGTTCGGTTGCTGAGCTTGTCGATGACCTGAACGCAAAACAGGCTCGGCTACCTCTCGGTCCTTTGCTGGGATTGAGCACCATCGCCCTCGGTCTGCTGGCGATTTTTGCTGGCAGCGCTCAGGGTTCAGTCTTGCCGGCCGTTGGAGCTGTCGCACTTATGGCTACTCTTCCGGTGTGGGGGATCGGCATCTGGCTAGACCAGTCTCTACGGCGCAGCGTGCTGTTCTACAACTTGGACGACGAGGCGAAAGCCAAGTTCGAGCGCGTCACCAAGGAGTTCGACGTGTTAACCGGTTGCAAAGGAAAGTGGCACATCGAATCCGGTGGGAAAATCACAGACCTGACGACGTGGAAACGAAACGCTGGTGCCGGCCACCTTGTTAACCGCAAGGATGCCCGGCTCGCTTACAGCCTGCCAAAAGTGCTCCACAGCAACGTAACGCCGCCCGCGCTAGGATTGGGCAAGTGCACGTTCTATTTTTTTCCCGAGGTCATCATTGTGCAGGCGGGCAGAAAATTCGGAGCTGTCGGCTACGGCGACTTGGAAGTCAGATGGCAACAGTCTCGTTTCATAGAAGACGGCCGCCCACCCAGTGATGCACAGGTGGTTGACCACACGTGGCAGCACCCAAACAAAGGTGGCGGCCCGGACCGCAGATTCAAAAGTAATCGCCGCCTGCCAATCTGCCTTTACGACACCATGCACCTGTCTAGCCGGTCTGGCGTGAACGAGCTGGCAGAGTTTTCCCGCGTGGGGGTCGTTGAACGCTTCGTCGCTGCCTTTCGCGATTTGCCAAAGCGGCCAGCTTCAGAGAGCTTGCTGGCCATCGCATCCGGCGCGCCATAGGCCCATAATAAATTGTCTGGGCCCATGACAAAATAAGGACTGAGCACGTGGCGCAGCGGACCATTACGGACGAAGAAATTGCTTTGATTAAAGCCATGGTTGCGCGCGGCATGAAAAACCGCGACATCCAATTCTACTTCAATCGCCCCGAGCGAGCGGTAAATTCTGGCCGCATCACGGATATCACTTCCGGAAAATACAGCAATTCCGCCAAAATTCTCAAGGCAGACGATGCTAAGCTGAATGCCTTCATGGCCATACATCATCCGTCCGCGACGACGCCCCCAGCCATCGCACAGACCCAGCTGCTTAGCCCAACCTCCGAAGCCACGCTTCTGAAGATGTTTGTGAAAGATGCTGCCGGCGTATGGCGCTTAGCCTCGGGCGAGACGGACCGCGCGGAATGCAAGGAAAGCTTCCGCTTGAAGTACCCTGCGCCGTGGCTGCGTGCTATCGCGGCTCTAGCTAACAATCAGGGCGGTTACATTTTTTTTGGCGTGAAGGACAAGGACCCGGCGGGCACTCACGCAGTACTTGGCCTCACAACGAACGAATTCGCCGATACTGATCCAGCCGACATTGTGTTGCGTCTACGCACAGTCTTCAACCCAACCCCTCGTTTCGAGCGGGCCGTAGTTGAAATCGACGGCAAGACGCTCGGGGTTCTGTATGTCGAGCAGCATCCAAGCCGCCCGATCATCGCCACCAAACAAGAGGGCAGTGGTGAAATCAAGGAGGGAGACATTTTCTTCCGCTACCCTGGACAATCCTCTCGGATATCCTACGCCGATCTGCGCGCGATGCTCGACGCACGCGATGCCCAGGCACGTGCAGAAATCCTCCCCATGGTTCAGCGCCTTCTCTCTCTCGGCCCCTCTCGAGCCATGGTCGCAGACCTGAATGAGGGGCTGCTGGTCGACAGCACCCGTACCATCGAGATGGACGACGCTATCATCAAGGAACTTAACCTGATCAAGGAGGGGGAGTTTAACGAGAAGATCGGTGCCCCAACACTTCGCCTCATAGGCAACGTCAAATCCAAGACACCATCGCCCGCGAAAAAGGGCCTCGTGACGCGAGCCGATATGCAGCGAGATTTTCTGTCTGGGACACTAAGTGCCGACCCCCTCGACTACGTCCGTTGTGCGGTTGAAGTGCCCGGAAACGACTGGCTGCCAATCCGGTATTTTGCCCACGCTGCCGGAATGTCGCTTACGGACCTTCTCACATTCATCGATGCTAACCCGGCTGCGATCCCGACACAGAAGGCCCTCTATAAGAACCGGTTGTCCTCCACCGAAAAGGCGTATGTGGCCGCGAAGGGACCTGCCGGAGTTATGCTTCAGCGCCTCCAAGCGGGCCAGGCACTGGAGCCCAAGAACTCGGCAGAGGCGCGGCAGATCGCGTTCGCCGTCCAAGGGCTGCCTTGCCCGTTAAAGTTGGAACCAACCTCTCTTCGGACCCTGCTCACACGTTGCGCTGAGCTGGCCGGAAAAAGCAGCGACCAAGTCGCCAAATCGGCGATTCGCAAGGCTGTTGCCCGTCTAGACGAGCTGACCTCCGCCTAACTGGCGCCCATTCTGGTGGCAGGGGCGAGGTACTGAACATTGGCCCCTCGACTAAGGCGGGCGCAAAAAGAGTGCCTACTGGGGGCCATTTGGGGGAACTGTGGGGGACAGGGAAACCGCTCCAAACGGCGACGCCTCAACCCCACCAAAAAACCCTTACCCTTCAATGGGAAGCTGGCGCGCCCTACTGGAGTCGAACCAGTGGCCTCAAGATTAGAAGTCTCGTGCTCTATCCAGCTGAGCTAAGGGCGCGTTGCGCGTTCAGGTACCCCGGACCGCCTAATGCGTCCAGTTTTCCTTGCGGTCGGACCGGAAATTGTCGGCGTAGAGTTTGGGCTTGCGCACCCGCGCCGGGGGGATTTCCAGGTCGTAGGGGATGCTTTGCGCCTCCGCATAGGCGATGGCCGCCTCCTTGGTGTCGAATGTCAGGAGGATTTGCTGGCGCATGTCGTCCGAGCCGGTCCAGCCCATCAGCGGGTCGCGTAGTTTCTGGCGCTCGGGCTCATATTCCAGCACCCAGCGCTGCGTGCGCGCGAGGCCGGACTGCATGGCAGACTTGGGGGGAAGATAGATTCGAGCCCGCATACCCTCAATCTCCTGACTAATCCTGACTGGTCGGGGCGCCCGGATTCGAACCTTATACGCACCACAAACCGTCCAATTAACATAACCCACTGAAACTAAACAAAAACCATGGACAAAATCTCTGGACAGTTTTTCGGAACGCTTAAACCCGGTACGACCAATCCTCTTAAACTATGGTCGGAGCGAGAGGATTCGAACCTCCGGCCCTCTGCTCCCAAAGCAGATGCGCTACCAGGCTGCGCCACGCTCCGCCATGTGCCGCTGGGCTTAGCTGCCGCCCAGCGGGCTTGGCTTAGCTGCCGCCCAGCGGCTTGGCAACCACCTTGTCGCCCACGTTGATGTCATCCGTGGCGGTAATTCCGCCCTGCAGCTCCAGCGTGGCCTCCACCGTCCCGCCCGAGGGGATGGGTTTGAGGCTGTAGGGCACGGCATTCTCGGCGATGGAGATGATTTTGCCATCCGTGCCGATGAAAACGATGTCCAGCGGCGCGATGGTGTTCTTCATCCAGAACTGCACCGGGGCGGCGGGCACCTCGGGGAAGAGCATGCCGGCATCGGCGGCCACGGTGGGGCGGAGCATGAGGCCGAAGGCCTGCTGCTGCGGGGAGAGGGCCAGCTCCACGGTGAAATGATACACCTGGCCGTTATCGGCGGTGATGCTGAGGGGGGCGGTGGTGAGGGTGGGCTGCGGCCCGGTGGGGTCGTCGCTTATTTGGGCATGCGCCACGCCTGCCAGGGCCAAAGCCGCCATCATCGCCAGTCCGAACCGCTGCATGCTGCTCTCCATTCTCGCCCCCTGTCTTGCCCGGCACGGAGCGCCCTGGCAAGCATGGCAGGAGTGAAACGCGCCCTCCCCTTCCTCATCTTTCTCGGCCTGGCCTTGGCCACGCGCCTGCCCATAATGCACCGTTCCGTACTGGACTGGGATGAGAGCCTGTATTTCATCATGGCCCAGCAATGGCGCGCCGGGCACCTGCCCTACACCATGGTGTGGGACAACAAGCCGATCGGCATCTACGTGATTTTCGCCGCCTTCCAGGCGCTCATCCCCGGCGTGGCGGCGATTCGCGTGGCAACGGCGCTGTGCGTGGCGCTGCTGGCGGCAACCGCGTTCCGCATCACCAGCATCCTCACGCGCGAGCGCGCCGCCGGCTGGGTGGCGGGCGGGTTGCTGGTCATCTGCTCCCTCTCCAATGACGGACTCTCCGCCAATACCGAGCTGTTCATGGCCGCCTGTACCGCTTTGGCTGTGCTGGCGGTCGTGGCGGACGCCCCCGCCTGGGCCGCCGGGCTGGCGCTGGGCTGCGGCTTCATGATCAAATACGTGATGGCGCCGGAGGCTTTGCTGCTCCTCCTGCTGCTGTACCATCGGCGCGGGCCGAGGGATGTGGCCATTGCCCTGGCCGCCGCCGCCGTGCCGGTGCTGGCCGCCGCCGGGCTTTACGCCGCTTCCGGGCATTTGCCGCTGTGGTGGGATTGCAGCGTGCTCAGCAACTTCCGCCGGGCGGGGGTGAAAATCCGCCCCGGTGTGCTGGGGGCGGCACTCTCCACCCAGGCCTGGCGCTGGGGGCCGCTGTATCTCACCGCATTCATCGTCGCGTTTGGCGCGCGGCGGCGGGGGTTCACCAGCAATTTCTCGCTGCTCTGGCTGCTGGGCGCACTCCTTGGCGCCGCCTCGGCCAAATCCTTCTACGACCATTATTTCCTGCAGGCCTTGCCGGCACTCTGCGTGCTCGCCGGCATCGGCTGGGCACGTCTGCCCACCGGCGGGGCGGTGCGCGATGTGGCCATGCTCGCCCTGGTCACACTGCCCCTGCATGCCGGCTGGCAGGCCTTGCGCGAAGCCTCGGGCCCGGACCTGCCGGTGGAAATCGCCGCCACGCTGACGGCGGCGCACGCCCAGAGCCTCTACGTGTTCGACAGCCAGCCGATCATCTACGCCCTCACCGGCCTGCCCGCCCCCACGCGTTTCGTGCTGCCCTCGGAGCTTACGGGGCTGACCCTGCCGCAGGTGGCCGGGGTGCAACCCGTGGCCGAGGTTAGGCGTATTCTAGCCACGCAGCCGCAATACATCGTGCGCCGCGCGCCGCCGCCGGGGCCGGATGTTGGCAGCCCGCCCGTTTACGCCGTGCTGGATGAGGCCCTGGCCGCGCATTACACGCTGGTGCAGGATTGGCCTGGGGCGGCATTGTACAAACACGAATAACCCCGCCGCCGGGCTTGATTGGCGGCGGCAGGAAAAGATGCGTCTGCCCGAACCGTGAGGGGCCGGCACTTTCGCTCAAACCGCCACCCCAACACCTGCCGCACCCTACCCCAGCAGCCCCCTACCCCAGCAGTACCGTCTCCAGCCGGTGGTACGCGGCCTCGGCGGATTCGGCGGCGCGGCGGATGTCTTCGCTTTCGAAGAATTTTTGTGCCCGCAATGCGGCCATGGCGGCCGGCAGGCCTTGCGCCTGCATCATGCGGCCCAATTGCGCCAGTTTCTCAACGGTCTCGGGGCTCAGCACCTGCGGGCCGGTGAAGGCGAGCCCGGCCTTGGTGCCCACGGCCCAGCAGCGCCGCGCCTTGTAGCTGGCGCCGCCGGTCATGTGCAGCGATACTTCCTCCGGCAGGTTGAACATGGCGCCGAGGTCGACCAGCACGCCGGAGGGTGATTCATCCAGCACCAGGCAGTTGTAGACGCTCTGGCCGGCATCGCCCCCGGTGACGATTTTGGCACTTTTGATGACCGGCACGCGCATGGCATTGCGCCGCTCCGCCAAAGTAAAATGGGTGGTCCCAGCCTCATAGGCGGGCCAGATTTGCTTGCTCTGATCAGTTTTGGCCGAATCAGCCTGCACCTGATCAACCTGGATATGATTAGGCTTTGCCTGGAGCTGGTGCGACATATGATCGGCCTTGCATGAGAGTGACAGCGTTCATCCTCGCGCAAAATCCTTAACAGCGGCTCAACAAGCAGGGCGGTCTACATTAAGGCATGAAACTTTCCGTTATGCCTTGAACGGCGTTCAGGAAGCCGATCTTACCTACCGCCGCCTCATGCCGCAGCACGCTGGTGCTCAGTTCGAATTTCACCCCGGGAATGGTCTCATTCACGAACGGATTGCCGCTCCAGCCCATGATGCGGCAGACGCGCCGGGCGATGCGCCAGCCCTGCCCCGTGCGCACCAGCGCGTCATCATACCAGCCCGTGCCGTCCCAGCGCGGGTCGCCATCCACGGCGTTGCGGATCAGCCGCCAGTTGCCGTAGGTGAGGGCGAACGCCGAATCGCCTTGCACATGCAGCTGGTGGCCCAACATTGCATGCTGGGTGCTGTCGAACGGGTCGTGGAACATTGCGAAATCGCGTTTGAAGCTGGCCAGGTCGCGCCATTGCGCGCTGGCGCTGAAATCGGCCTGTACGTCGGCTGTAAAAATCCGGTCGAACAGATGCCAGCATTGGCTGTCCACCGCCAGGCCGTACAGGTTGATGATGCCGATGATCTCGTCTCTATCCGACATTTTGCGCTCCACCCCTCTCCGCCCATGGCAGCGCTTTCGCGGGCGGGCAATTCACCCAGCGGCATGTTCAATTGTCTCTACCCGCAGCCCTCTTTACGTGCCGGGCCGGCGCCCCTAAAACATAATTGTCATTGGGGAGTAGCCGCCCGCGCCAGCGGGACCAGCGTCAACATACTTGGGCCATACGCCCATGGTGCTGGTAGTCCGATCAGGTTTGGCAAGACCTTTGGCATCAACCCTCTCGGGCCGGCCGGGCCGTGGGGGGTGGTGTCATTGCCTCGCCCTGGCCCGGATATAAGTGATGCTGCTGACCCTGGTTCTGTTCTTCGGCGCCGCCGTGCTCATCTATTTATCCTGCGAATATTTCGTCAATGGGGTGGAATGGGTCGGTTACCGGCTGAACATCGCGGAAACCGCGACCGGCACCATTCTCGCCGCCTTCGGCACCGCACTTCCGGAGAGCGTGGTCACCTTCGTGGCCGTGTTCTTCGGCGCTACCGCGGCGGAGCGCGACATCGGCGTGGGCTCGGCGCTGGGCGGGCCGCTGGCGCTGAGCACTTTGGCCTATTCCGTGGTCGGGCTCACGCTGCTGGGCTCGCGGCACTTAAAGGTGAAGCGCAAGGAAGCCCTGGCGGTGGATTGCCGGCGCCTGTCCCGCGACCAGGGCTGGTTCCTCTGCATCTTCCTCTGCAAACTCGGCCTCGGCCTGGTCGTCTTCCCCGGCAAGCACTGGTTCGGCTTCCTGTTTCTGGCCGCCTATGCGGTTTACGTGTGGAAGGAGCTGCAGCGCGACGGCGACCATCACGAGGCCGAGGAGCTGGAGCCCCTGAAACTCCGCCCGCGCGACCCGGCACCCGCTTTGTTCTGGGCCGCCCTGCAGACGCTCGCCGCTCTGGCCGTCATCTTCCTCGCCTCGCGCAGCTTTGTCGCCCAACTCACCACCATCGGCCCCTGGCTGGGCATGTCGCCGCAATTAACGGCCTTGCTGTTCAGCCCCATCGCCACCGAAATGCCGGAAACGATGAACGCCATCATCTGGGTGCGCCAGGGCAAGGAGCGTCTGGCTTTGTGCAACATCAGCGGTGCGATGATGATCCAGGCCACGGTGCCCACCGCCTGCGGCCTGTTCGGCACGCCCTGGCTGTTCACCCGGCCGGTGATCTTGGCTGGCGCCATCACGGCGATAGCGGTGGCCGCACTGTTTTTGATGTTCCGCGGCGGCAAGGTTACCGGCAAGCAGTTGACGTGGTCTAGTTTGCTGTATCTGGTGTTCGCGGGGTTGTTGCTGCTGCGGTGATTACTGCCCGTGGAACCCGGCGCCATCGGCCTCGGACTTGCAGGCATAGAAACCGTAATCATCCTGGCCTTTGCCGTAACCCGGCGCACCTGGCAGCGCATAGGTCAGATGCGCGCCATCGGACCAGACGACCGGATCGCTATTGCCGCAATGGCTGGCCGCCGCCGCCGTGCTGGCGAAGCGATGCCCGGTGCCGAGCCCGGTGGTGGCCCCCTGCCCTTCGTTCTGCGCCGAGGGCGAGCCGGGCGCAGTGAGCCCGTCCGCCATGGCCGCCGGGGCGGCGCCCAGGGCGCAGATCAGGCTTAATGCGGCTAACCCATGATTTTTCGGCTGCATGACGATGTCTCCTTGCTACCGTCAGAGACATGACCCAAGTTTGCCGGAATTCAATGACGCGGCGGATTACGTTACGGCAAGGCGGCCCACAACGTCGGGCGGATAAGCACAGTGCAATCCGCCATCTTTGGTGCGTACACCTCCACCCTTTTCGCCTTCCATTTTGGCGACGCCATGGGGCGCGACCAAGCACCGGCAAAAGATGGCGGATTGCGCTTGCGCTTATCCGCCCGCTGGCTGAAACTCAACGTCAAAAGATTCCAGAAAGATAAGGCTGGGGCTGCCTCAATTACAATCACCTTAAAGCTAGGCCAAAATTGCTTTTCAGCATTTGGATCGCATCCGCCTCGCCCATATAGGCTTGACGCAAAATCAAGCCATTCAAGGAAATACTCCATGTTCTATCACCGCAAGGAACTCATCCGTCCCGTGAGCATCGGCACGCCGGACGCGCAATTCGGGCAATATCTGCTGGAACAATTCGGCGGGGCCACCGGCGAATTGACGGCCGCGCTGCAATACTGGGTGCAGTCGTTTCACGTCGAAAATGCCGCCATCCGCGATATGCTGCAAGACATTGCCCTGGAGGAATTCAGCCATCTCGAGATGGTCGGCAAGCTGATCGCGCAGCATACCTCGAAGCTGGATCAGACCGAGGTTTACGAAGCGCCATTATTTAAAATGAAAGGCGGCGGGCCGCATTTTCTGGACAGCCAGGGCTCATGCTGGACCGCCGCCTATATTCAGGAAGGCGGCAATGTCATCCGCGATCTGCGCGCGGATATTTCGTCCGAAGCCGGCGCCAGGCAGACCTATGAGGCGCTCATCAAGCGCACGACGGATGAGGGAACGCTGAAGGTTCTTACCTATCTGCTGACGCGCGAGATCACCCATACCAACATGTTCATGAAGGCTCTCGATGCCCTGGGCAAATTGGACGATCCGTTCTTCGGCACGATCGAGCCCGATGAGACCGTGAATCTCGTGTTCAACCTGAGCCAGGGGGAGGATGCACGCGGGCCGTGGAATGAGGCACCGTTCGACTATATCGCGGCGCCGGAGCCGGAGGGCGGCTTTCCGCCGCCGCCGGTAAACCCGGATGATGAGAGAACTGCGCCGCCTGTGGGGAAGCGTGTTAAGGCCAAGGGTAAATAGTTTAACTAGAGCATGATCGCTTCAAGTGCGATCATGCTCCAGCTATTTTTGAGAGGGCGATTCACGGTTTCGGCCGCTCAAGATGAGCGGACCTCAACCGATCGCGCTCTAGCCTCGCCCGGCTTCACGCTTGGACAAAGTCGAGGCTCACCCCGGCCAGAAATGCCCCGCCACCTCGTGCCAGCCCTGCCAGATCATGCTCACCGACACATAGCCAACAATGACAATCCCGGCCCAGGCCAGCCAGGGAAAGCGCAGCATGATCCGCGCCACGAAATTCGCTGCTACGCCCATCAGCGCGATGGAGATGACCAGCCCCGCCGCCAGCAGCAGCGGGTGGCCCCGTGCCGCCCCCGCCACGCCCAGCACATTGTCCAGGCTCATGGAGATATCGGCGATGATGATGCGCCAGATCGCCCCGCGCAAAGTCTGTGGCGGTGCGGCCTCGTCATGCGCCGCCGTGGCGCTTAGCTCGCGCGCACTCTTCCACACCACCCAGAGCAGCAGAACCCCGCCGGCGAGCGTAAGCCCGATGATGGCCAGCAGTTTTACGGCCACCAGCGCGAAGAAGATGCGGATGATCGTGGCCCCGGCAATCCCGGCCAATATCGCCTTGCGCCGCTGTTCATCGGGTAGCCGCGCCACCGCCAGGCCGATGATGATGGCGTTATCCCCCGCCAGCACCAGGTCGATGAGCAATATCTGCGCGAGGATGAGCAGCAGGGGCAAAATGTCCATAGCGTTGGGGTGGCCCGCGCCGCAGCGCCTTGTCAATGGCCAAACGGGGGGCTAGGCGGAGCGCGAGATTTTGTTCCAGGAGACCGCCATGATTCCGCGCTATTCCCGCCCGCAGGCCGCCGCCATCTGGAACCAGGAGAATAAATACCGCATCTGGTTCCAGATCGAGGCGCATGCCTGCGAGGCCATGGCGCTGTACGGCGCCATCCCGGCGGAAGCGGCGAAGGTGATCCGCGAGAAGGGGGACGCCGCCATGGCGGTGTTCACCGAGGCCGATACGCTGGAGATCGACACCATCGAGGCCGAGACGCGGCATGATGTGATCGCCTTCCTCACCTGGCTGGCCAAGCGCGTGGGCGAGGAAAGCCGCTTCGTGCACCAGGGCCTCACCTCGTCGGACGTGCTGGACACCTGCCTGGCCGTGCAGCTCACCCAGGCCGCGGACCTGCTGCTGGCCGATGTCGACCTCGTGCTTGCCGCGCTGAAAAAGCGGGCGCTGGAGCATAAATACACCATCACCATCGGCCGCAGCCACGGCATCCATGCCGAGCCGACGAGTTTCGGGCTGAAACTGGCCGGGCATTATGCTGAATTCGCCCGTAATCGTACACGCCTCATCGCCGCAAGGGCGGAAATCGCCACCTGCGCCATCTCCGGCGCCGTAGGCACGTTCGCGCATGTCGACCCGCGCGTGGAAGACTATGTGGCCGAAAAGCTTGGCCTCGCCGCCGAACCGGTTTCCACTCAGGTGATCCCGCGCGACCGCCACGCCGCTTTCTTCGCCACGCTGGGGGTGATTGCCTGCGGGGTGGAGCGTCTGGCCACGGAAGTGCGGCATCTGCAGCGCTCGGAAGTGCGCGAGGCGGAGGAGTTCTTCCATGCCGGCCAGAAGGGCTCCTCGGCCATGCCGCATAAACGCAACCCGGTGCTGTCCGAAAACCTGACCGGCCTCGCCCGGCTGGTGCGCGGCGCTGTGATCCCGGCGATGGAGAATGTGGCCCTCTGGCACGAGCGCGATATCTCGCATTCCTCCGTGGAGCGCGGCATCGCCCCGGATGCGACGGTAACCCTGGATTTTGCCTTGGTCCGCCTGGCCGGGATGATGGACAAACTGACCATCTACCCCGAGCAGATGGCGGCCAACGTGGAGAGCCTGGGCGGGGTGGTACATTCCGGCGAGGTGCTGCTGGCCCTGACCAAAGCCGGCATCTCGCGCGAGGATGCGTATAAGATCGTGCAGCGCAACGCCATGGCGACATGGACCAGGCTCGGCCAAACCAGCGCGCAGAATTTCCGGGCCAATCTGCTGGCCGATGCGGAGGTGGCCGGGCGCGTGTCCGAAGCCGCGATCGATGCCGCCATGAGCGCCGAAATGCACCATGCGCATGTGGACACGATATTTAAACGCGTGTTTGGCGGCTGATTGATAGATTTTATCTATGAGTCGAGAATCGCCGTAATTCCGCCCCGCTTGCGCCGCATGGAAACCGCAACCGGATCGCAATGATCCGGCTCCGACGCTGTTCGAAGGAGATGCCGATGCGGTCCCTACGTCTCGCTTTACTTGCGCTTTCCGTGCCGCTGGCCGCCTGCACCGTGGTGGCGCAGCCGACGCAGGTGGCGGTGTACCACCCGGCGCCCCCGCCGGTGGTTGTGGCGCGCCCGCCCCCGGTCGTCGTCGTGGTGCATCAGCCGCCGCCGCCGCTGCGTTATGAGGTCCGGCCCCCGCCGCCGCCCGGCGGCTATGTCTGGCGGCCTGGCCATTGGGAATGGACCGGCAATGGCTATGCCTGGATCCAGGGACGCTATGTGTACCGCCATGCGGGCTGGCGCGTGTGGGTGCATGGGCATTGGGTACCTGGGCCGGGTGGCGGCATCTGGGTGCCGGGCCACTGGTCCTAGCGTTTTGATTTCGCGCGGAATCATCCTAACTACAGGGGATGGAAATTCTGCGCGACCACATGCTGATCCTGCCCGAACTGCAGGCTGAAATCGTAGCGCGCTGTGTGGCCGGCAATTTTGGCGATGAGCCGCGCCTGCACGCGCAGCCGCTGGGCAGTATCGCGCTCCCGGATGGCAGCGAAAAACCGGTCTGGCTGTGCCATGCGGCGGATGCCGTGCTGCTGGATGACCATGGCCAGACAGTGCTGATTACCAGGCTGCATAACCCAGGGCGGGGCAAGCAGGCCATTCCGGGCGGGCTGCTGGATGAGATCGACGGCCGGGTTGAGGCCTCCCGCGCGGCGGCGTTGCGCGAGGCGATGGAGGAGACCGGGATAGATGCCGAGGTGCTGGCGGGGGCCGACATAAGGCAGATTGGGCACCGGCGTTATGCGCGGCCGTTCGATATACGGAGCGCCTGGAATAATCTGCCGGGCACGCCGGTGCGCAAAGGCGATTTTTTCACCGTCTCGACCATGGGCTTCCGGATAAAGATCGCGGGTAATTTGAACGATGTGGCGTTGCTGGCGGGGGATGATGCCACGGCGGTGCATGTGGTGGAGATTGCCGGGCTGACGCCAGGGCAATTCGCCGTGCCGGACCATATTGAGATGATCCGCGAGGCGCTGAACCTTCGCGGAGTGGGGGGCTGATGTGTTCGATTATTCTCTCCATCGGCCCTGAGGGCGTGTTTGCCGCCGCCAATCGCGATGAGATGGCCAGCCGCCCGTGGGAAGCGCCGGCGGAATACTGGCCGGGCATTTGCGGCGGGCGCGACAGTCTGGCCGGGGGCACCTGGCTGGCGCTCAACCGGCATGGGGTTATGGCGGCGGTGCTGAACCGGGAAGGCACACTTGGCCCGGCGCCGGGCAAAAAGAGCCGGGGCAGCCTGCCGCTGCTGGCCTTGGCCCAGGCAAGTGCCGCGGCGGGCGCCGAGGTGATCCGCACGCTGGACGGCGCGGCATATCGCCCGTTCAACCTGGTGGTGGCCGATGCCGGCGGGGCGTTCTTTATCCGCGGCCTGGGCGAAAACCGGCCGGAGGCGGTGCCGCTGGCGCCGGGGGTGCACATGATCACGGCGGGGGAGCCGGATGATATGGGCCGCCCGCGCATTGCCAGACATTTACCGCGTTTTCAGGCGGCACCTGTCGCGCAATGGGGTAGGCTGTTGGCGGATAGCTCGGGCGATCGGGCGGATCAGATCAATGTGCAGGCCGACGAAGACGGGTTCGGCACGGTCTGCGCCAGCCTGGTGCGCCTGGCCTATGGCCTTGAAGCTAACGGAAGTGTGACAGAACATATGTTCGCAGCGGGGCCGCCAGATATTGCGGAGTTCAGACTAATCAGTTGGAATGCATAGATGGAGCTGAATATTGAGCAGGTGAGCGGGCCCAGCTACGAGATGCGGGCGCTGATCACGGAATTGGAAGCCTATCTCGCGGGCTTGTACCTGCCGGAGCAATTGCATGGCTGGCCTTATGAGCGATTGCTGCAGGCGGATGTGAAATTCTTCCTCGCCAAGCGCGGCGCAAAAGCCGTGGGCTGCGGCGGCATCGCTCTATTCGATGAATTCGCCGAGGTGAAACGCATGTTCACCATACCCGAAGAGCGCGGCCGTGGCGTGGGCCGGGCACTGATGGCGCGGCTGGAGGAAGAGGCACGCGCGGCGGGCAAAACCTGGCTGCTGCTGGAAACCGGGCATGGGCAGAATGAGTCGATGCACTTCTTCGAGGAGACCGGCTTCCACCCGCGCAGCTATTTTGGGCCTTATACCGATATGAAGCCTCTTACATTGGCGACCAGCCGGTTTTACCAGAAGCGGCTGGCCGGGTAGGGGAAGCGCTCCGAGTTTGCGTTTGGGCGGCTTTTGTCCGTCTAGTTTCGTGGCATCCACCGGAGAAACTGGACATTATGCCACGACCGGATTGGGCCCGAAAGTGGACCGACCACTTTTCTGACGGCCACCCTGGAAGAGCGGCATTCACATATCGCCCCAAGGAGGACGGATGGCCTTGGGACAAACAAGCATAGGAAGCGGACCTTCGTTCATTACGGCGATCTCGCTATAAGCGCGTATCTCAAGGCGAAAAATGTGAGGGCAAAATGCAGATCATCACCGAATTATTGGCAGTCCTTGCCGCCCTGGGATTGAGCGGGGCCGTTGCGACTGCAGTCGCCTATTGGCTATTCCATATTTTTGCAAAAGGATGGCTCGATTCGCATTTTCAGCGCGATCTGGAGGCGCTTAGGGCGGAGCACTTACGAGAAGCCGAGCGTCTTAAGGCTGATCTCGGACGCTATGCTGATCGAGCGATAAAGTTCCATGAACGAGAATACGAAGTGCTGCCAGAAGCCTGGGGCAAAATGAATAAAGCATACGGGGCAGTAGCTTATGCAATATCGAGCTTCCAGGAGTCTGCGGACCTAAATATCATGTCGGATAAGGAACTCGAAGCATGGCTTGAGGGTGCCGAGATGCATGATATTCAGAAGTCAGAAATCAGGGCGGCAACGAACAAGAACGAAAATTATATCAAGATTCTCACATGGAAGCAAATTGGTGAGGCTGACAAGGTGTTGTCTGAGTTCAACAATTATCTAATCCTGCAAGGCATTTTCATTGATGAAGACATCGCAACGAAGATGGCCGAGGCGGGAAAAATTATGAGGTCGGCTTTAATAAGTCGAAAAATGGTTGAACGCATAAAGGGCAATTACAGCTCTGGTGGGACCGATTTTTGGATAAAGGCTACAGAACAAATCAGCCCAGTTGGAAGTATGGTGGAAGACATTAAGACCCTGGTACGACACCGGCTCGCGGACATAAAGCTATCGTCAGCCTCAGAATGAAGACGATCGACTGCGACACTATCTACCGCTTCCTTCAAAGAAAAAATGGCTAATAAATAAAATTCTGACATAGAGCCTTCCGCAAGTCTGCTTTCAGAACAGCCTAAAAACTAGAGAAGGTCCGACATGGGCGCAAAGCTGCTTTCGACATATTGCAGCAAGTCATTGTTTTCGGGGTCAAGTGCCTTCCTTGCCAATGGCCTGACTGGCCGCGGCCCAAAATCAAGATCTCACCCCTCCAACCCCCAGACTTGCCAAAACCCCTGCCCTGCTCCATCTCTGCGAGTAAAACTCGGGGGGGGGGGAGCAAAAAATGATCAGGATATTGCTGGTGGTTATCTTCGTGGCGGCACTGGCCGTGCCGTTCTTCAACCGTGCCGCGCCGGCCCTGTTCGGCTTCCCCTTTTTCTACTGGTACCAGCTCGCCGTGGTGCTGGCGGCCTCGGTGCTCACCTGGATCGTTTATGTCGTCGAAGGCGCCGGTAAAGAGGGAGCGGAATAATGCCCCATCTTGTCGCTACCGTTGTTTTTCTGGCGCTCGTCGCCGCCGTGCTGGTGCTGGGGTTCTTCGCCGGGCGCTGGAAGGCGGGCAACCTCTCGCATATCGAGGAATGGGGCTTAGGCGGGCGGCGCTTTGGCACCTGGGTGTCGTGGTTCCTGATCGGCGGGGATGCGTATACGGCCTATACGTTCATTGCCATTCCGGCGCTGATGTTCGGGGCCGGGGCGACGGGGTTTTTCGCCGTGCCGTATACGGTGCTGATTTATCCCATTCTGTATGTGGTGTTCCCCAAGCTTTGGAACGTGGCCAAGAAACATGGGTATATTACCGCACCGGAATTCGTGCGCGGGCGCTATGGTAACCGCTGGCTGGCACTCGCCATAGGGCTGACCGGGATTGCCGCGACCATGCCGTATATCGCGCTGCAACTGGTGGGGATGCAGACGGTGATCGCCGCCCTTGGGCTGCCGGGGCATATTCCGCTGATTGCGGCGTTTGCCGTGCTGGCGGGGTTTACCTGGACGGCGGGGCTACGGGCGCCGGCGATGATCGCCATTGTGAAGGATTTGCTGATTTACCTGACGGTAATTGCGGCGGTGATCGTGATTCCGGCGGAGCTGGGCGGGTTTGGCGCGATTTTCGCCAAGGTCGATCCGGCCAAACTGCTGCTGGCGATCCCCAAACCGGGCTCCTCGGGGGCGTATAGCGGTTATGCCACGCTGGCCTTGGGCAGTGCGATGGCGTTGTTCCTGTATCCGCACACCATGACGGGGATTCTCTCCTCGGCCGGGCCGCGCGTGATCAAGCGCAATGCGGTGCTGCTGCCGGCCTACTCGCTGATGCTGGGGCTGCTGGCGCTGATCGGCTTTATGGCCGTGGCCGCCGGGGTGAAGACGATGCCGCAGTTCGCTGACGGCTTCAAGCATTACGGGGCGAGCTACGCCGTGCCGGCGCTGATTATGCAGTCCTTCCCGGCCTGGTTCGTGGGGGTCGCCTTTGGCGCCATCGCCATCGGCGCGCTGGTGCCGGCGGCGATTATGGCCATTGCCTCGGCCAATATTTTTACGCGTGATATCTGGACGCAATTCGTGGCCGCCGAAAGCGGTGGGAACGAGACGCTTGTGGCGAAGTTCTTCTCGCTGTTCATGGTGGTGGGGGCGGTCGTGTTCATCCTGCTCATGCCGGCAGGCTATGCGGTGCAGTTGCAGTTGCTGGGCGGCATGTGGATCATCCAGACCTTTCCGGCTGTGGTGTTCTCGGTCTTCACCCGCTTCTTCAACGGCTGGGCCCTACTCGTCGGCTGGGCCGCGGGCATCGGTACCGCCACCTGGCTAGCGGGGCTGAACCATTTCACCGGCTCAATCTGGGCCTTCCACCTGCTGGGCTACACCATACCAAGCTACATCGCCTTCGCCACCGTGGTGCTGAACGCCCTCATCGCCGCCATCCTCAGCCCGGTCTTCAACGCCGTCCGCTCCGACCGTGCCGCTGACGCCACCGTGGCCGGTGATTACGTCTAAGGCGGCGGGGTTGCCGTAGTTATAAGGAAGGCGAGGGGCTTCGCCCCCTCGACCCCCACTGGGCCTGAGGCCCAGACCCCATTAGTTGAAGACTTAAAAGAGAGGCCTGCTTCCCCGGTGTTTCAAACACCGAAATGGCAGGCCTCTTTTTTAAGTCTTCAGTAGCGGGGGTCTGGGGCCTCAGGCCCCAGCGGGGTCAAGGGGCGGAGCCCCTTGCCTTCCTTAAAACCACCGCAACCCGCTGCCTCAGCACGAAATAGCCGATCACGCCGGCCAGCAGGAGCAGGGGCAGGACCAGGATGAGGGTCCAGAAGAAGGCGGCCATGGCGGCCAGGGCGACGCCGAAGAGGGCGAGGCGTAGGACGTAAGTTAGGAAGGTGGGTTTGGGCGGCTCGATGAACTGGCCGTCCGGGGTCATGTCTATGACCGGGCCGTTTGCGTGTTCCATATGTCTTATATAGGCGCTGCGATGCCCGGCTTCAATTGAACTGGGCCAAAGCGTTGTCGAAGCGGGCCAGGTAATCGTCCGTGTAGCGGACGTAGTCGAAGGCGGCGATGGGGGATTGCTCGGAGGTGGCACTCCAGAGGACTTCGCGCAGGAGGGAGGCGCATTTGAAGGCCTGGAAGATGTCGTATTCGTCTTTCTCGAAGCCGCGGCCGAAATAGGCCTGGAGCAGGTCTTCGTCTTCCTGCGGGTAGAAATTGTTGTTCGAGGAGAGGTTGGCGAGGTCGAACAGAGCGCAGTTGAAGCCGGCGTAGTCCCAGTCCAGCAGCCAGAGGCGGGCGCCGTCGTCGAACAGGTTCGCGGCCAGCAGATCGTTATGGCAGAACATCAACTCCGCCTTGCCGACGCGGCTTTCCAGTAGCTCATTGGCTTCCAGCAGCCGCGGCAGATGCTCGGCGATGCGGCTTTCCTTGAGCCCGTGCGCGTAGGAGCGGACGATGTGGAACACCCAGAAGGCGAGCAGCGGGCCGTGCAGGAAGGGGCCCATGGAGGTGTGGCAGCGGCGCAGCAGGGCTGCGATGCGCAGCAGGTTTTCCGGGCGCTGCACCTCATCGGGCTTCAGGCTGCGGCCGGGGAGTAAGCGGCTGACCATGACGCCGGGGGCGGAGAAGAAGATTTTGGGCGAGATGCCGGCACGCGCTGCGGCACGGGCGGCGGCCTGCTCGTTGAAGCGCATGACACCGTGTTCCGGGCGGTCCTCGCCCAGACGTACGGCAAAGCGCTGGCCTTCGGCGTTCTGCACGCCGTAATTGCGATTCGTGATGCCGCCCACGAGGGGCCAGATCTTGATCGGGCCCGTCCAGAACGGCAGCGATTCAACCTCCAGGAGGCCGCGATCGACCATCACATCATTCACGTCAGACCACCCCGTTAAGAAGTACGCTTCACACTATATAAACCAAAGCTCCGAGGGAACTGGAAATAACGCCCAGGACCCTTTGCTTTTGACACAATCTTGGTCTGGATTCAGTCCGGTGGCAAGCAGGTGGCGATACGGTTAGGATAGAGTTATGCCCGATGACGATCTATTCGGCCCGCCCGCGGTGCCGGAACAACCCAGCGCTGGCCAGCCTCTGGCGGAGCGGCTGCGGCCCCGAGAGCTTAACGATATCGTTGGCCAAGCTCATCTTTTAGGCGAAGAGGGCAGTTTGAGCGGCATGCTGCGGCGGCATTCTCTGGCCTCGCTGATATTATGGGGGCCGCCTGGCGTGGGTAAAACTACAATTGCCCGGTTATTGGCCGCGCAGGCGGATTTGCAATTCCGGCAGATCTCGGCGGTATTTTCGGGCGTCGCTGATCTCAAAAAAGTGTTCGAAGAGGCGCAGAGGCTGCGCCGGACGGGCCGGGCGACCTTGCTGTTTGTGGACGAGATCCACCGGTTTAACCGGGCGCAGCAGGATGCGTTTCTACCGGTGGTCGAGGCGGGGAGCATCGTGCTGGTGGGGGCGACGACGGAGAACCCCTCGTTTGCGCTGAATGGGGCGCTGCTGTCGCGCTGCCAGGTGTTCGTGCTGCGCCGGCTGGATGATGCGGCGATGATTCTGCTCCTGGCACGGGCGGAGGCGGAGATGGAGCGGGCGCTGCCGCTGACTTCAGGGGCGCTGGCGACGTTGCGGGCCATGGCCGATGGCGATGGCCGGGCGTTACTGAATATGGCCGAGCAGTTGTTCGCACTCCCCGATGGCACAATGCTGGATGAGGATGCGCTGGCGCAACTGCTCTCCCGCCGCGCGGCTTTGTACGACCGCGACCGCGAGGAGCATTACAACCTCATCTCGGCGCTGCATAAATCCATGCGCGGCTCGGATGCGGATGCGGCTTTGTACTGGCTGGCGCGGATGCTGGCCGGCGGCGAGGACCCGCGTTACATCGCGCGGCGGATTACGCGGTTTGCCTCCGAGGATATCGGGCTGGCGGACCCGCAGGCGCTGCCCCAGGCGCTGGCGGCGTGGGAGGCCTATGAACGGCTGGGCTCGCCGGAGGGGGAGGTGTGTATCGCCCAGGCGGTGCTGTATCTGGCCACCGCACCCAAGAGCAATGCCGCCTATAAGGCGATGGGGGCGGCCAACCGGGCGGCCAAGGAGACCGGCAGTTTGATGCCGCCGCTGCATATCCTCAATGCGCCGACTAAGCTTATGAAAGAACTTGGTTATGGGGCGGCGTATCAATACGACCACGAGGCCGAGGACGCGTTTTCCGGGCAGAATTACTTTCCCGACGGCATGGGGCGGCCGGATTTTTACCGGCCGGTGGAGCGCGGGTTTGAGCGGGAAATTGTGAAGCGATTGGCCTATTGGGCGAAATTGCGCGAAGAGAAGGCATGAACGATTTTACGATATCAGCAGAAGCCGCGGAAATGCGGCTGGACCGGTTTCTGCGCCGCGAAATTCCAGGTCTGACCCAGGGCGTGCTGCAGAAACTGCTGCGCAATGGCAAGATCAAGCTTAACGGGACCAAGGCCGAGGCCAATGCGCGCCTGGCCGAGGGCGATTTGCTGCGTGTGCCGGAAATTGCCCCGCCGCCGGTGGTGCCTAAAGAGCGCCATGTGGTGAAGATGGACCCGGCGCGGATTAAAGAGCTGCAGGCGATGATCATCTACCAGGATGATTCCGTGATTGCGCTGAACAAGCCGCCGGGGCTGGCGGTGCAGGGCGGCAACGGCATTAACGTGCATGTGGATGGCATGCTGGACGCGCTGCGCGTGGAAGAGGGCGAGCGGCCGAAACTGGTGCACCGGCTGGACCGCGATACCTCCGGGATTCTGCTCCTGGCCCGCACCACCCAGGCGGCGCGCAAATTGTCGGTCCTGTTCAGGAGCCGGAATATTGAGAAAGTGTACTGGGCGCTGCTGACCGCCGTGCCGGACGTTGTACAGGGGCGGGTGGATCTGCCGTTGAAGCGGGTCGAGTTCGGCAATACCTCGCGCTCCGAGCCCGCCAACCGGAAAGACCCGGATGCGCAGACGGCGGTGACGGAGTACCGGGTGCTGGATAGTGCGGGGAAGAAATTCTGCCTGGCGGAGTTGCGGCCGCAGACGGGGCGGATGCACCAGTTGCGGGCGCATACGCTGGCGCTGGGCACGCCGATTCTGGGCGATGCCGCTTATGGCGGGATTTTCGCCGAGGGGTTCGCCGACCAGTTGCATCTGCACGCGCGCCGGCTGGTGCTGCCGCACCCGGATGGCGGCACGCTGGTGCTGGAGGCTGAGCTGCCGCAGCATATGCGGGATAGTTTGAAATATCTCGGGTTTTCGGTGCCGGAGGGGGCAAAGTCATTACGGCGTATGTGACTAGCTGTTAACGGAAGCATGGCTAGCCGGATGATATAAATCTGCCCATAAAACACCATGCGTTGGCGAATGATGATCGGGCTGGCCGGGTGTTTGCTGGCGACGGGGGCAGCGCGGGGGGCTGATCCTGTGAGCTATAAGGTGCAATTTGCGCCGAGTGGCGATACGGCGCTGGACCTGCTGTTGGTGCAGACTTCGTCTCTGGAGGCGCTGCGCAAGAAGCTGGCCCCTGCCCCGTTCGCGCTCATCGGGCGCTCGAAGGCGGATGAGGCGCAGTTTCTCATCGTGCTGCATAGCCTGGGGTATGATGCCGGGCAGGTGGATATCAGCATCGACGGCAAGGCGCTGGATGACCCGGGGCTGCTGGCGGCACTTGCGGCGGCGCCGGCGCATGAGGATGCGGTTGTGCATGTGGCGCCACGCATTGGCGCTCAGTTTCATGTCGGCCAGGTGGTTCTGAACGGCCTGCCGCCGGGGTTTAAGGCCCCAGCCACCGTAAAACCGGGCGATGTGGCGCTGGCGGAGCCGATACTGGATGCGAGCCCGGCGGTGCAGCTCGCACTGCAGAATGATGGCTATGCCTTTGCTACTGTGGGCGTGCCGCTGGCGGTGGCGAAACCTGCCACCCATACGCTGGACGTAACGTATAGTGTTACGCCTGGGCCGCGGGTGGATATCGGGCCGATTGCGTTTTCCGGGTTGAAGCGGACCGATCCGGATTTTCTGCGCCGGCATATCGCCTTGAAGCCGGGGCAGAGATTTTCGGCGGCGCATGTGTCTCAGGCGCGCGATGCGCTGCTGGGGCTTGGCGTGTTCTCCTCCGTAACCGCCGTGCCGGAGCCGGCGATGGGGAATGAGGCGCCGATGCTGTTCAGGGTGATCGAGCAGAAGCGCCATGCGGTGACACTGACCGGGGCTTACGCCACCGATACGGGGATTGGCATCAGCACCTCCTGGGAGGACCGCAATTTATTCCGCCATGCCGAGACGCTGACCGTAACCGCGACGGCGAATGGGCTGGGGGACACGGGGACGACGGCGCCGGGATATGATTTGAAGACGGTGTTCACCAAGCCGGATTATTATGCGCGGGGACAGATTCTGAGTCTGTCGGTGGAGGGGCTGAAAGAATCCCTCACGGCTTATGACCGTACAGCGCTACTGCTGGGGGCGAGCCTCTCGCGGCCGATTACGACGCATACGGCGATTACCTTTGGGCCGCGCTTTACCAGCGAGCAGGTGGAGCAGGAGGGAACCAGCCGAACCTATGTGCTGCTGCAATTTCCCATAGATTTTACCTTCAACAATACAGATAGCCTGCTGGAGCCTACGCATGGGATAAGTGCAGGCATCTCGCTTACGCCATCGCTGCCGGTGGTGGGGAGTTCGCATCCGTTTTTGCTCCTGCAGGGGCAGGTCTCCCAATATATTCCGGTGGAGCGCGAGGGGCGCGGGATTATCGCGATACGTTTGATCGCGGGGAGTATTCTGGGGGCGACGCCGTTTGAGCTGCCGCCGGACCAGCGGTTTTATGCGGGCGGGTCGGGCACGGTGCGGGGCTATACGTATCAGACGATCGGGCCGCTGTTTGCCGACGATACGCCGCAGGGCGGGGCGGCTATGGATGCGGTGAATTTGGAATTCCGCCAGCATGTGTGGGGGAATATCGGGGTGGTGCCGTTTGTGGATGCCGGGCAGGTGAGCAGCACCAGCGCGCCGTTTACCGGGAGCATTCGGGTGGGGGCGGGGCTGGGGCTGCGGTATTATACGGGGATAGGGCCGATACGGTTTGATGTGGCGTTCCCGCTGACGCGCACGGCGGGGAGCGGGGCGTTTGCGCTTTATGTCGGGCTGGGGGAGGCGTTTTAGCCATGCGGATGTTGCGCATTCTCCTTGGTATGGTGCTGGCGCTGGTGGTGCTGCTGATGTTGCTGATCAGCGGGCTGGCGGTGGGATTGAATACCGATGGCGGACGGGGGCTGGCGGTACGGGAGATCAACCGTCTCGCCGGGCCGGGCGTAAAAATTGCTGGGCTGGGCGGGCATTTTCCGGCGGATTTGAAATTGCAGGATGTGCAAATTGCCGATGCCGATGGCGTGTGGCTGCATGGCACAGGGTTGGAATTGCGCTGGCGGCCGGGGCAGTTGTTCCGCCGCAGCCTCGATGTGGTGGCGCTGACCGCCGCGCAGATTGATGTGCTGCGTGCGCCTGTTTCGAGTGGGAGCAGTGGCGGTGGGGGCAGCGGATTGCCGCCGGTGCAGATTGCGGTCGAGCAGTTGCAGATTGGTACGCTGACTTTGGCGCCGTCGCTGACCGGGGAGGCGGTGGCGCTGCATGTGCAGGGGGCGGCGCAGGTGCGGGATGCCACGCATGGCAGTTTGCAATTGGATGCCGTGACGCCGGATGGTGCGGGGCAGTATCATGTCGCGGGGGGCATTGATTCTGAAAACCTGAGCCTGGCACTTCATGTTATTGAACCACCAGGCGGCCTGCTCGGGCATTACGCGGGGCCGCAGGCACAGGGGAAGTTAGCGATTGACCTGGCACTTGCCGGGCCGCGTGATGATGCGGCACTGCAATTTGCGGCGGCGCTGGGGGATGCAAAACTGAATGGGCGTGGAAATCTGGGGCTGGGGCCGGCGCGGCAATTTGCCGATGTGACGCTGACCATTCCGGAGCTGGCACCATTCGGCGCGCTGGCGGGCAGTGCGGTGGAGGGCAGTACGCAATTGCATCTGCGGGTGGCGCAGGAGGCGAAGGGCACGGCGACACTGGCGCTGAATGGGGATGTGGCTTTACGCCAGGCGCCGCCGGCGTTGCAGAAACTGTTGGGCGCGCGGGATGAGATTGCGGTGCAGGCATCACTGCTTGATGGCATTGCGACGATTGAAAAATTTGAGGTTGGTGGCGAGGGGTTTTCCGTAAGTGCCAGCGGGCGGGTTGGTAGAGGCGAGATCGCGCTTGTGACCAATGCGGAGATCAAACAGGTGGGAGCACTCTCGCCGGGCATTTCCGGAAATGTGATGGAGAGCAGCAGCGTTACCGGCACGCTGCAGGATTTTGCGGTGCAGGGGAAGGTGAGCGGGACCATTGCGGCCAAGGGCCAGGCGTCGGATCCGTTTGGTATCGATGTTGACGTGCAGCATCTGCCGAATGCGCCGTCCGGTACGCTGGCCGGCAGGGGGGAGCTGGAGCGGGCACCTTTGGTCCTCGATGCCGCGTTTGCGCGTGAGGGGGATGGGTCGTTCCGGGTTAATATCGGTAAGACGCAATGGCGGTCGATGACGGCCAAAACGGATCTGCATCTGGCACCGGGTAGTGTGCTGCCGAGCGGGACGGCGGTTTTTGCAGTTAAGAACCTGCAGGATTTTTCGCCTTTCTTGCCGACGAAACTGCAAGGCGGGATCAGCGGGGATTTTGCCTATACGGGCGAGGACGTCGCACTCAATCTGACTGCGAATGATCTGGTCGTGACGCCGTCGCTGGGGGCGATCAACGGCAAAATTGCGGCGGCGGGGCCGGAGGGGGCGTTGCGGGTAAAGGCGCAGCTTACATTGGCGCGGTTGATGGGAGACCCGGCACAACTGGCATTTGCCGGTGTGCTGGACATACCAAGGCAGGCAGCGCAACTGACCAGTTTGAGCGGGGCCTGGCGCGGGCAGACGGCGAAACTTCTAGGGCCCGCCACGATCGAAACCAAGCCGGCGATTGCGGTGCGGCATCTCGGCCTGGCGTTGGATTCAGGGAGTGTGGGGTTGGATGGGGTGGTCTCACCACAGTTGAATGCAAAAATCTCCGTGCGCAAATTGCCGCTGAACATTGCCGATGTATTTGTGCCGAAGCTGGGGGCCCAGGGCAGCATCACCGCTGATGCTACGGTGAGCGGGCCATATGCCGCCCCTACCGGCAGTGCGACGCTTGAGGCCACGGGGCTGCACATCAACCAAGGCCCGGCAGCAGCACTGCCGGCGGCGGGGATTACGGGCAATGCCCAGTTCAACGGAACATCGGCCAATCTCGATATGAAACTGAACGCGGGCCCGCAAATCGCACTGGAGCTACGCGGCCTGGCGCCGTTTCAGCCAGCCGGCCCGATGAACCTGCGGGCTGTGGGGCGGGTGGATCTGCAATTGTTGAATCTGCTGCTCGCGGCAGAGGGTACGGTGGTGCGCGGCGAGGTGAAGACTGATGTGCAGCTTACCGGCACACCGCAAGCTCCTATTGCCGCCGGTAATATTACGCTGAGCAATGGCAGTGTCGAGAATATCGGTTCCGGGCTGAATTTGACGGAGATCGGTGCCAATATTCATGCCGAAGGGCAGAACATGGCTTTGCAGAATTTCAGCGCCACGGCCGGGCAAGGCAAATTTACCGGCCAAGGCACACTGGGGCTGAGCGGCGACATGCCGATCGATTTGACCCTGAATGCTGATGGCGCCTCACCGATTACTTCGGACCTGCTGACGGAAACGCTTGACGGCGCGGTGACCGTGAAGGGAGTGGTGCGCGGCGCCATGACGCTGGCGGGGAACATCAATATCGCCAAGGCGAATATCAACATTCCGCGTGGTCTGCCGCCCAGCGTAGCCAATCTGCCGATCATCAATGATGGCGAAAAGCCGCCCCCGCCCCCTGCCCCGCCGCCGCCCATCACGCTGAATCTGGATGTGCGGGCACGCAACCAGATTTTTGTGCGCGGCGAAGGGCTGTTCGCCGAATTGGGCGGGCATGTGCATCTGGGCGGCACGCTGGCGGCACTCGACCCGGAGGGGCATTTCGACATGATCCGCGGCACTTTTGCCCTGGCCGGCAAGAATCTGCAGTTTACCAGCGGCAGCATCAGTTTTGCCGGCGACGGGTTTATGCCGGTGCTCAATCTGGTGGCCAGCGTGAGCACTGCCACGGTGAGCGATGCCTCGCTAACGGTGGGCGGCACCGCGGCCAAGCCGGTGATCACGCTGAGTTCTACACCACCTTTACCCTCGGATGAGGTGCTGGCGCAGCTATTGTTTGGGCAGAGTGCCTCCAGCCTGACACCGTTTCAGGCGGCCTCGCTGGCGGCGGCACTGGCACAGATCGCCGGGCTCGGCAGTGGTGTGAATCCGCTGGACAAAGTGCGTAATGCGCTGGGGCTGGATGAGCTCTCGGTGGGCGGCAGCGGCACCGGGCCGCCGACACTGCAAGCCGGGCGCTACGTGGCGCCGGGCGTGTATGTGGGGGCCACACAAGCGGCCAATGGCCAGGGCACACAGGTGAATGTGGAAGTCAGCCTGTACAAAGGGCTGAAGCTGACAACGGCGACCGGTACATCATCGACGGGTGGCGACAGTAATTCCGTGGGGTTGAGCTACCAGTTCAATTATTAGCGGCGTTCGCGGGTGGCGGAGAATACCAGTTCGGGAAAATTCTCCTTCATCCGGTTCAGCTCCCAGCCGTTGCGGACAAGATAGACGGGCGCGCCCTCACGGTCTTCGCTCATGGCACTCTTGTTCACATCGATGAAGAATTTCAGCCGCGCGGTGTCCTCCGAAAAAATCCAGCGGGCGGTGTCGAAGGGTGCTGCCTCGAAGGCGATGGGGACGTTGTATTCCTGCTCGATGCGCGAGGCGAGAACGTCTAGCTGCAGGGCGCCGACGACGCCGATGATCCAGTCGGAACCGTTCATCGGGCGGAAGACCTGCGTCACCCCTTCTTCGGAGAGATCTTCCAAAGCTTTTTTGAGCTGCTTGGCCTTCATTGGGTCGGCCAGGCGGATGCGGCGCAGGATTTCGGGGGCGAAATCGGGGATACCGGTAAAACGGAGTTTTTCGCCTTCGGTCAACGTATCGCCCACGCGCAAAGTGCCGTGGTTGGGGATGCCGATGATGTCGCCGGGGTAGGCTTCCTCGGCCAGCGAGCGGTCCTGGGCGAAGAAGAAGATCGGCGCCTGGATGGCCATGGGTTTTTGCGTACGCGAGTGGATCAGCTTCATGCCACGGGTGAATTTGCCGGAGCAGATACGGGTGAAGGCGATGCGGTCGCGGTGCTGCGGGTCCATATTGGCCTGGACCTTGAACACAAAGCCGGTAACTTGGGTCTCTTCCGGTTCAACGACGCGTGTGTCGGACTCGCGGGGCTGCGGTGGGGGCGCGTTGGCGACCAGGCCTTCAAGCAGTTCGCGCACCGAGTAATCTTTGAGGGCCGAGCCAAAATACACCGGGGTGAGATGGCCTTCCGCAAAAGATTGCTGGTCGAATTCGGGGAAAGCGGCGCGGATCAACTCGACATCTTCATCGAGCTGCGCCTGCTGGTCAGCCGGGATCACGAATGTCTGCTCAGATGCCGCCTCACCGGGTTTTTTGGCCGAGACAAGCTTGTCATTGCGCAGATCAAAACAGCCCTTGAACAACCCGCCAGTGCCGATAGGCCAGACCATCGGGCAGATATCCAGGGCCAAAGTGTTGGCGATTTCCTCCAGCAGGTCAAACGGGTTCTGCCCGTCCCTGTCGATCTTGTTGATGAAGGTGGTGATGGGAATATTGCGCAGGCGGCAGACTTCGAAGAGTTTCTTGGTCTGCAACTCAATGCCCTTCGCCGCATCGATGACCATCACCGCGGAGTCCACCGCGGTAAGGGTGCGGTAGGTGTCTTCAGAGAAATCCTCATGGCCTGGCGTATCCAGGAGGTTGAATACGGCGCCGCCGAACTCAAAAGTCATGACCGAGGAGGTGACCGAGATGCCGCGCTGGCGTTCGATCTTCATCCAGTCCGAGCGGGTGTTGCGGCGGTCCTGGCGGGCTTTCACCATGCCGGCCTCACGGATGGCACCGCCGAAGAGGAGAAGCTTTTCCGTGAGCGTGGTTTTACCGGCATCCGGATGGGAGATGATGGCGAAGGTGCGCCGGGGAGGGATGCCGGTGGTGGTTTCCGTGGTGGTCAGGGCCTGGTCCATCGCGCGCCTCTAGCAAGATTTTTGGCGCCCACCAACTGGGGCCGGCGCGGTCCAGCGGTGCGCGCGCTTAAACCACGGTCTGGCCGTGCCACACATTTGGCGGGGCGGCGAAGCAATGCCCGACATTGGCGCGCCATTCCTGGAACTCGGGCGCGTTGCGGAACAGCTCCATATGGTGGGCGACGCTCTCCCACTGCACATGCAGCACGAATTTGGACGGGTTTTCCACTGAACGCACCAGATGCAGCCCATGGCAGCCGGCCGAGCGCAGGAAAGCGGGTTTGCTCTTCTCCACCCCGGCGATGAATTCCTGCTCCAGCCCTGGCTTCACGTCGAGCTCGGCAAATTCGGTAAACATTTGGTACTTCCCCTAAATATTAGTACATTAATGCGTCTATGTAGGACCGCTAAGGAAACGACGAACAAGTCCTGCAGCAAAATAAGCTGTTTCTCTTACGGAGGCCAACCATGTCAAAAAAACTCGCGGCTGAATTCTTCGGTACATTCTGGCTTGTCTTCGGCGGGTGCGGCTCGGCCGTGCTGGCCGCCGCCTTTCCGCATCTAGGCATCGGCTTCGCCGGCGTCGCTCTGGCGTTCGGCCTTACCGTGCTCACCATGGCCTATGCCGTCGGCGGCATCTCCGGCGGCCATTTTAACCCTGCCGTCTCGCTGGGTCTGGCCGTTGCCGGGCGCTTTAGCTGGGCGGAGCTGATACCCTATTGGGTGGCGCAGGTGGTGGGCGGCACGGCCGGCGCCGCCGTGCTCTATGTCATCGCCTCCGGCCAGCCTGGCTTCGTGGCCGGCGGGTTTGCCTCCAACGGCTATGGCGATCTCTCGCCTGGGCATTACAGCCTGCTGGCAGCACTTGTTTGCGAGGTGACACTCACCGCGGGGTTTCTGCTGGTCATCATCGGCTCCACGGCTAAAACCGCGCCGGCGGGCTTCGGGCCGTTGGCCATCGGCCTGGCGCTTACCCTCATCCATCTCATCTCCATCCCGGTGACGAACACCTCCGTGAACCCGGCACGCTCCACGGCGGTGGCGTTTTTCGCGCAAACCGGCGCACTCAGCCAGCTCTGGCTGTTCTGGGTGGCGCCGCTCGCCGGCGGCGCGCTGGGGGCGCTGATCTGGAAATATCTTATCGCACCCCAGGAGTTGAAAACTCTGGAGACGGAGGGCCACTGACCAGCCCGCCAGTGGGTGGCCTCCTGGAGCGTGATCGCTTCAAGTGCGATCATGCTCCAGCTATTTTTGAGAGGGCGATTCACGCTTTCGGCCGCTCAAGATGAGCGGACCTCAACCGATCGCGCTCTAGCCACCCACCGTTTTGGCGCGTTGCTCGCCCAGCCCTTGTACGCCTATGCGCACCTCCTGGCCGGGACGTAAAAATACCGGCTCGGGCTTAATGCCCATGCCGACCCCGGCGGGGGTGCCTGTGGCGATGATGTCGCCCGGGTAAAGAGTGATGAACTGGCTGACATAGCTTACCAGCGTCTTCACCCCGAAAATCATGTTGGCGGTGGTGCCGTTCTGGCGGCGCACGCCATCAATCTCAGTGAATAGAGTGAGGTTCTGCGGGTCGGGGATTTCATCCTTGGTGACCAGATACGGGCCAACTGGCCCGAAACTGTCGCAGCCTTTGCCCTTGTCCCACTGGCCGCCGCGCTTGGTCTGGTACTCGCGCTCGCTCAGGTCATTCACCACGCAATAGCCGGCGATGTAGTCCAGCGCGTCGTCCTCGCTCACATTCTTCGCCCTCGTGCCGATCACCACGCCCAGCTCCACCTCCCAATCCGTGCTGGTGCTGCCGGCGGGGATGATGATGTCATCATACGGGCCGGAGAAACTGGAGAGGGATTTGAGGAACAGGATCGGCTCTTTCGGGATTTTCCCCCCGGTCTCGGCCGCGTGGTCGGCATAGTTCAGGCCGATGCCGATAAAATTCAGTGGCCGGGGCACGCAGGCGCCGATGCGCCGCTCGGTCTTCAGCAGTGGCAGTTTTTCGGAGGAAATCTTCAGCAATTGGCCGAGCCAGCCGGGGCTGAGCACATCGCCGGTCACGTTCACCAGCGCGTCGTCCAGTATGCGAATCTGCCCCTCAGCATCCAGCAGGCCCCATTTCTCGGCACCGGCTTCGCCATAACGTAGCAATTTCATGATCAACTCCTTCTCACTGCCAGCGCTCAGCACAAAGCTGGGTGGCGCCAATGGGACGTGTCAAAGCAAAGTTTTCATATTACCGGTAGTCGCAATTGGATGGAGAGGACACCCCAAATGCCCCTATTTGCCGTGCACGCCATCGATAGGCCGGACGTTCTACCAACGCGACTCGATTATTATGCCGCTCACCGCGCCTTTGTGGAGGACCAGGAGACGCAGGGGATCACCGTGATCGCATCCGGCCCGCTGCAATCGGACGACGGCGAGATCATGACCGGCTCGCTGTTCATCCTTGAAGCCTGCAGCCGCGCGGCCATCGACAATTTTGTGGCGAATGACCCTTTTACAGTGCAGGGCATATGGGGCGAGGTGCGGATCAGCCGTTTTCACCCCCGCAAAGGCAAGATACTTGCTGTTTAATAGATAATGCCATGACGTTTATTGGATCATGACGTTTATTAGATAACGTACAAAGATATTGGCGCCTGGAGCGCACGGCCCAGATGAAGGCCAAAAAAAAATGGCCGGTCCTAAGACCGGCCTAGCACCTCTTTGGATGCCTGTTTTTAGCTCCCTAAACTTGGCGGCTGACATTATTCATGAGGCCAGAAATTCGCCTGCTTGTTCATACCACTGA
>JAMFRO010000100.1 GCA_026224825.1 bacterium
AAGCCTCTCACCACCAACAAGCACCTCATCCGCTGGGTCGAAAAAATGGCCGATCTCACCCAGCCCGCGGCCATCCACTGGGTCGATGGCTCGCAATCCGAGTACGACCGCCTCTGCGCCGAGCTCGTCGAAGCCGGCACCTTCTTCCCCCTCAACGAAGAAAAGTGGCCCGGCTGCTTCTACGCCCGCTCCGCCCCCAACGACGTCGCCCGCGTAGAAGACCGCACCTTCATCTGCTCACTCTCCAAAGACAACGCCGGTCCCACCAACAACTGGGAAGACCCGTTCGTCATGCGCAAAAAGCTCAAAGCCCTCTTCAAGGGCTGCATGCGCGGTCGCACCATGTATGTCCTCCCGTTCTCGATGGGCCCCATTGGCTCGCCGATGTCGCAAATCGGCGTCCAGCTCACCGACTCCGCCTACGCCGTCGTCAACATGCGCATCATGGCCCGTATCGGCGCCCCGGTCTTCCGCGAAATCGACAAAGACCTCAAGCGCGTCGTCCCTTGCATGCACTCCGTAGGTGCTCCGCTCGCGCCCAACCAGCAGGACGTCCCCTGGCCCTGCAACGACACCAAGTACATCGTCCACTTCCCGGAAACCCGCGAAATCTGGAGCTATGGCTCCGGCTACGGCGGCAACGCGCTGCTCGGCAAAAAGTGCTTCGCCCTCCGCATCGCCTCCAACATTGCCCGCGACGAAGGCTGGATGGCCGAACACATGCTCATCCTCGGCGTCGAATCCCCCGAAGGAGAAAAGACCTACGTAGCCGCTGCGTTCCCTTCCGCCTGCGGCAAAACCAACTTCGCCATGATGATCCCGCCCGCCGGCTTCTCCGGCTGGAAGGTGTGGACCGTTGGCGACGACATCGCCTGGATCAAGCCCGACGCCACCGGCCAGCTCCGCGCCATCAACCCCGAAGCCGGCTTCTTCGGCGTAGCTCCCGGTACCAGCGCCAAAACCAATCCCAACGCCATGGCCACGCTCGCCCGCAACACCATCTTCACCAACGTAGCCCTAACCCCCGACGGTGGCGTCTGGTGGGAAGGCATGACCGACACGCCTCCCGACCACTGCCTCGACTGGCGTGGCAATCCCTGGACACCAGCCTCCACCACCCCCGCCGCCCATCCCAACGGCCGCTTCACCGCTCCCGCCTCGCAATGCCCCACCATCGACCCTGACTGGGAAAACCCCAACGGCGTCCCCATCTCGGCCATCATCTTCGGTGGCCGCCGCTCCACGACCATGCCGCTCGTCTACCAGGCCTTCAACTGGTCCGGAGGCGTCTACGCTGGCGCCACCATGGGTTCCGAAACCACCGCTGCCGCCGGCGGTGCGCTCGGCAAAGTCCGCCGCGACCCCATGGCCATGCTCCCGTTTTGCGGCTATCACATGGGCGACTACTTCCGTCACTGGCTGCGCATGCAGCGCGAACTCTCCTCCACGCCCCGCATCTTCCACGTCAACTGGTTCCGCAAGGACGAGCAGGGCAAGTTCCTTTGGCCCGGGTACAGCGAAAACATGCGCATCCTCAAATGGATCGTCGACCGCGT
>JAMFRO010000101.1 GCA_026224825.1 bacterium
ACGGGATCGGTGTGCAACGGCGGGTGGGTTAGGTATGGTTCGGGGGGTGTTAGAGAAAAAGGCCAGGGCTCTGCCCTGGACCCGCCAAGGGCCGAAGGGCCCTTGGATCCCACCCGGGTCTTGGAAAGGGATGCCCTCGAGATCACGTAGTTGGATAGCCCGTGCAGGGCATCCCTTTCCAAGACCCGAAGTAGTGGGGGCCTGGGGCCTCAGGCCCCAGCGGGGTCCAGGGGCAGAGCCCCTGGCCTTTTCCGTGAAACACCCCAAACCTAAGCCGCAGCGGCAGTGGTGCTGGCTCCGAGTGCTGTGGCCAGTGTGGCGATGCCGGTGCGGAAGGGGCCGCGCAGGGCGGCGGCTTGGTTGCCGAGCTGGCTGGCGCGGGGGACGATGCGGGGCAGGTCGGGGAGTACGGCGTCGAAGCGCAGGCCCATGGTTTGTTCCATGTAGCTTTGGGAGAGGCCGCCGGGTGCGCCGGCTTTGTTGAGCACCAGGAGCACGCGGGTGGCTTGGTTGGAGCCGCCTTGCAGGGTCATCAGCCGGCTGAGGTTGCGGATGGAGATCATGCTGGGGTCCATGATGACGATGCGTTGCTGGGCGTTGAACAGCAGCTCGCGGGTGAAGGGTTCCAGCCTGGCCCCGGCATCGGCGACGACGTAGTTATAGCGGCTGCGCAGGGCCTGGAGGAAGGTGGCGGCACTTTCCGGGGTGAAATCCACCTGCCGGTCGAGGCCTTCGAGGCCGGCCAGCACGTGCAGCCGGTCGCCGGCCTCGATCATGGAGCGTTCGATGAGCAGTTGGTCCACGCGTTCGGGCATTTCCAGCGCCTGGGACAGGCCGTTGGTGGAAGGGATGTCGAGGTTGAGCGACACGGTGCCGGTGCTGAGGGCGCCGTCCAGCAGCAGGGTATGGCGGTGCAGCTCGTGTGAGAGGTACCAGGCGAGGTTGGCGGCGATGGTGCTGGTACCGACCCCGCCGCGTGTGCCGGCGATGGCCAGGCTGCGGCCGCCGCGCAAGCTCGCGCTGCTGTCCACCACGTTGGAGATGACGGGCAGGAAGTGTTGCTCGATGGCGGCGCGGGTGAGCGGTTTGGGCAGGTAATCCTTAATGCCCATGCCTTTGGTGACGGTGCGGTAGAAATTGAGGTTCTGGTTATCGCCGATGGTGAGCATCACCGTGCCTTGTTCCACCACCTCGGCCAGTTCCATGATGGCGTTGAGCGGCTGGTCTTCGCCGGTCAGGTCGATCAGCACGATCTCGGGCGTGGTCATGGCGGCGAGGATGGTGAGGGCGTTGCGGAAATCGACCACATGCACCTGGTTGGTGTTGGGCAGATGGCCGGCCAAAGCTTCATGCAGCAGGGTGGCGCTGGCTTCATCGCGCGCGAAGCCGATGAATTTGTCGCGTTTGACGGGCGTGCGCGTGACTTGCGTGCCGGGGCGGATCAGGCTGGAGCTATAGGGTTCCGGCGCCGGGAGGCTGGGGGGTTCGGGGCGAAGGCTACGTTCGAGCGTGCTGTCCGGCATGGGGGCGTCCTAGGCTACGAGAGAAACAACGCCGGACTGTTTCCTGGCCCCCCTATTTCACCAGACAAAGGTTGATGCCCCGTTAGCAATTGCGGGTGCATTGCAGATATTTTTGCGTGGTTCTTTCCTCGCGCCCCGTGCTGGCCTATCAGCGCGGCTCACTCGGATTCTTAAGGTACACCATGGTTCGGCAGAAAAAAGGCCGCAAAATCGACGGCTGGCTCATCCTCGACAAGCCGGCAGGCATCACCAGCACCCAGGCGGTGAACAAGGTAAAGCGCGCTTTGGATGCGCAGAAGGCAGGCCATGGCGGCACGCTGGACCCGCTGGCGACCGGGCTGCTGCCCATAGCCCTGGGGGCGGCCACCAAAACAGTGCCTTATGTGATGGACAGCACCAAAATCTACCATTTCACCATCCGCTTCGGCGAGGCGCGGGATACCGATGACGCCGAGGGTGCGGTGGTGGCGACCTCCGATGCGCGGCCCACGGATGATGAGATCCGCGCCGGTTTGCCCGCTTTCATAGGCAATATCATGCAAGTCCCGCCGTCCTTCTCGGCCATTAAAGTGGAGGGCGAGCGCGCCTACGACCTGGCCCGCGCCGGCGCCCCACCCGAGCTGCCGCCCCGCCCGGCCCAGGTGGACCGGTTCGAGCTGATCGGCCGGCCGGACGCCGATACCGCCGAATTCGAAGTGCAGTCCGGCAAGGGTGTGTACATGCGCGCCCTGGCCCGCGACCTCAGCCGCGCCTGCGGCACCGTGGGGCATATCGTGGTGCTGCGCCGCCTGCGCGTGGGGCCGTTCCTGGAAAACATGGCGGTAACGCTGGACAAATTTGTCGATCCGGAGCATACGCCCGCCACTCTCGCTGAATTCGTGCGACCGCTCTCGACCGCGCTGGACGACATCCCGGCTCTGGCCCTGAACGCCGCCGAATTTCATGCCCTTTCACAAGGCCAGGCCATCAGCCTGGTCGACCTGATGGGGCGGATCCCCGAGGCAGCCAATCCCGATGAGGGGCTGGTGCGCATCGTGGCGGCAGGGGGCGTTAAAGCTCTGGCCCGACTCTCTGACGGGTGGCTGAAGCCGGAACGCTTGTTCTAACCGCTGTTTTGAAGGGATATCCCGATGTCGATTACGCCAGAGCGCACAACCGCGCTCGTCGCCGAATATGCCACCAGCCCGAATGACACGGGCAGCCCGGAAGTCCAGGTTGCCCTGCTCACCGAGCGCATCGTCAACCTCACCGAACATTTTAAGTCCCACGCGAAGGATTTCCACTCGCGCCGCGGCCTGTTGATGCTCGTGAGCCAGCGCCGCTCGCTGCTGGATTACCTGAAGCGCAAGAACGTGCAGCGTTACCAGACGCTGATTGGGCGTTTGAACCTGCGCAAGTAGTAAAACGGGGCCGGAAGGCCCCGTTTTTATGACATGACGTTGCGTGAATTCTTCTGCGTGGATACCACCCTATGGTGGCCTATTTAGATATCCTCATTCGGACGGAAGCCAGCCTTCCTGACCTGGTGTAATAGTCATGCTGCCGGTGCCAGCTTTATGAGGCCACCCTTTATTCATTCGGTGAATTCGCACGTCAAATTGTGCAAGGTTAATGTATGTCGAATTGTTTGCGAAATTAGGCATGCATGCGATTTTTGGTGAAAAGTGAGCGGTGTAAAACGGGATATCCTTAAAGTTATCCGGAAACATGAAATTGTTTATGTTAACAATTGGAAGTTCTTTTACTTCCTTTGGCGTGAGAATGCCGGTCGTAGAGTCTAGATGACCATGTACGATTTGAGGTTTGAACGTTGGCGCAGGAGGCGACCAGGAAACAATATCTTCTTTTGTAACTTCAAAAACGACATAATCATTTACAATTATGCTTAGTTTTTCAAACAAATGAGCTGCTAGAGGGGAGGCTTTGATCAAAACGAGAGCGTTGTCGACATTTTTTACTGCTGAAAAAGGTGAAGCCATAATGGCTCCGGCTTCAAGCCGATTTAATTTCTCAATTCTAAAAACGAGAAAATTGTCAATTATGGTTGGCTGGTCTTCCTGTTTTGATTGTGAAGGGAAAGTCCAGACTTCACATCTCATGCCTTGTTCATAGATCTTTTCGTTCCCGGGTATCTTTGTCCATTCATGTTTGTCGGGTCTAGCACCAAAAAGAAGGGTAGGAGCTTTGTTAGGGCCTCTGTCCGTCATTTGAACAACGAACGCAAGTTTGTTGAGATCATCACCGGTTACTGGAGAGGAGAGAGTCAATACCGCGTAAATGCCGGTCACTGGCTGGCTAAGAGTTGAGAGAAATTGGTCTTGAACGCGCGATTTGCCTGCTATCGCGGATGCGATTTCATCGGCACTGGGGATTTTTTGAGTTTCCGGAGGAGGTATTGACGTGCTTGCCGTACCTTTTGGCTTTTGGGTAATCAATGATACTGGGGGGTGTTCCACCAAAAGTACAACGCCATAAGCTGTAATTGCGACACCTAGTATTATAACTAATATTGCAATCATATTTGGCACCCGATGCTTTATGACTTTAGGCGGAGCTACTAACCAAACGCCGAATATACTCAAAATTTCTGCGACAACTATCGCTCCTCCGCTAAAAAAGGGAGGGATCGTATGCCACCGATATGGCGCGATAATCCCAAATAGCGTAGCCGCAAATGCAATTATGAAGAGCGCTCGACTTTCCCTGTTGGAATCCATAGTCAGATGTATATCCTCAAGTGAAAGTGTCTCTGATATCTAATATCGCCCCGACAATGTTGGCTCAATTGCCATGATACACATTTCGTACCGAAATTTAGTGCTGGATTCCGCTTCGCTCCATCCGTCCTGCGTCTATGTTCACTCCGGCGCTGAGAGCATCGCCACCAGATCCCACGCATCCGCCGGTGCGCCGCCGATGCGGGAGAGGTCGGCGAGGCGCCAGGCGCCGTTTTCCAGGGTGAATTTATAGGCGACGCCGGTTGCCGTGCCGTCGCTCGTGAAGCGGGCGGCGAGGGTGATGGAGGTGGCATTCTGCTGCAGTACGGAGACCACGGGGGCTTTGCCGTTGAGGTCCCAGTCCTGGCCGTCGATGATCGGGTCCATGTCGAGATTGCAGACGCCCTGCTCGCGGATTTCGCAGGCTTCGTCCTTGTGGATCAAAGCTTGCAATTGCTTGGTGGCATGCGGGGCGATGACATCCGTCGCGGCGGGGACTTTGTCCTGATCCTTGTCGTCCAGATAGGGGGCGTAGAATCCTTGCACCAGCGTGATGAGAGGGGCTGTTGGGGGTGTCGCGGCCCAAACGGGCGTGGCGAAGAACAGGCAGGTCGCGAGGCCGGAGCAGAAAGTTTTTTTGTCACCCCAGCCCATGCGATCCTCCTTAAACGGCAAAGACTTTCTTCGCGAAATTATGATGGCCTTCGATATAGCGCACCGTACCGGATTTGCTGCGCATGACGATGGAGTGGGTGACTGCCCCATGCCCCACACGCCGCACGCCGTTCAGCATCGGGCCGCTGGTAACACCGGTGGCGGAGAACATCACATTGCCCTTGGCCATTTCCTCGATGGTGTAGATGCGGTTGGGGTCGGTGATGCCCATGGTCAGCGCGCGGGCGATTTGCGTGTCGTCCTCGAACAAGAGCTGGCCCTGCATCTGCCCGCCGATGCAGCGCAGAGCGGCTGCGGCCAGCACGCCTTCGGGCGCGCCGCCGGAGCCGAGATACATGTCCACACCCGTGGTCGGCTGGGAGGCGGCGATAACGCCGGCGACATCGCCGTCGCCGATCAGCATGATGCGGGCACCGGCCTCGCGGATATAGGCGATTTTATCCGCATGGCGCTCACGGTCGAGCATGCAGATCATCAACTCCTCAATCTCAACCCCTTTGGCCAGCGCCAGGTTTTTGAGGTTTTCCTTCACCGAGGCGTTGAGCGAGACCACGCCCTCGGGCAGCCCACCACCGACCGCGATCTTCTCCATATAGATATCCGGCGCGTGCAAAAAATTGCCGCGCTCGGCCAGCGCCACCGTGGCGATGGAGTTAGCGCCACCTTTCGCGGTGATGGAGGTGCCCTCCAGCGGGTCCACGGCGATATCCATGGCGGGCCCGCCGCAGCCGACCTTCTCGCCGATATACAGCATCGGCGCTTCGTCCATTTCGCCCTCGCCGATCACCACCGTGCCGTCGATGGCCACCGTGTCGAAGGCGACGCGCATGGCTTCCACCGCGGCGCCATCGGCATCGTTTTTCTTGCCGCGGCCAATCCAGCGCGCGGCGGCGATGGCGGCGGCTTCGGTTACCCGCACAAGCTCCAGAGCGAGATTGCGGTCGGAAACTTCACCGAGGCGGAGCGGCTGGGACATGGGGTGGTATCCTTAAGGTTCGATGCGGATGAGGGCGGGGGCTTCCAGCACGGAAGGCAGGGTGGCGATGCGCAACAGTGCGGCGCCCACCTCGGCCTCGCTGGTCTCGTGGGTGACGAGCACGATGGGCACGGCCTCGCCGGGCTTGCGGCCGTGCTGGAGCATGGATTCGAGCGAGATGCCGTGGTCGCGCAATATGGCGGTGACGTCGGCCAGCACGCCGGGCTGGTCGGTGACCATGAGGCGGATGAAATAGGCGCCTTCATGGGCGGCCATCGGGGTGAGGACGGCGGGCGCCAAAGTGCTGGCGGCCTGGCCCCAGACCGGGATTTTTATGCCGCGCGCGATGTCGATGAGGTCGGCCACCACCGCACTCGCGGTCGGGCCTTCGCCGGCGCCGCGCCCGCGCAGGAAAACGGGGCCGGAGAAATCGCCTTCGAGCTGCACGGCGTTGAACACGCCATCCACGCTGGCGAGCGGGCGGCTCAGCGGCACCATGGCGGGGTGGACGCGCAGTGAGATTCCCGCTCCCGTGCGCTCAGCGATGCCGAGCAGTTTGATCCGGTAGCCCAGCTCCTGGGCGAAGGAGATGTCGAGGTCCGAGATGCGGCGGATGCCTTCGATGTGGAGATCCGCGAAGTCGATTTTTACCCCGAAGGCGAGGCCGGCGAGGATGGCGAGTTTATGGGCGGCATCGATGCCGTCCACGTCGAGGCCGGGGTCGGGCTTCTCGGCATAGCCCAGCTCTTGGGCCGCGGCGAGTACGTCGGCGAAATCGCGCCCTTCTTCCCGCATGGTCGTGAGAATGTAGTTGCAGGTGCCGTTGAGGATGCCGGCGACGCGGCTGATCTGGTTGGCGGCGAGGCCTTCGCGCAGAACTTTGATCACCGGTATCCCGCCGGCCACGGCGGCTTCATAGGCGATGACCAGCCCGGCTTTTTCCGCCGCAATAGCCAGCGCCGCGCCGTGCATGGCGAGTAGCGCCTTGTTCCCGGTAACGAAGGATTTGCCGGCCGCAATGGCGGCTTCCGCTAAATCTTTCGCCGGTCCATCCGCCCCGCCGATCAGCTCGACCACCACATCCACATTCGGATCGGCGGCCAGGGCCACCGGGTTGTCGTGCCAGTTCAGCCCCTCGACCGAAAACCCGCGATCCCGTGTGCGGTCGCGCGCCGAAACGGCGGTGACGACAATGGGTTGCCCGGCGCGCGCGGCAATCAGCGCCGCTTGCGCGGCCAGCAGTTTCACCACACCGCCGCCGACGGTGCCCAGACCCGCGATGCCGATGCGCAATGATGAAGCGGGGGGCGTCATTTGCCCTCCTCCGCGAGGTCCGCCGGGGCGGCGTTATCGGTGGCGAGGAAATGCTTGATGTTGCGCAAAGCCTGGCGCAGGCGGTGTGCATTCTCCACCAGCGCGATGCGTACATGGCCGTCGCCATATTCGCCAAAGCCGATGCCGGGGGCGACCGCCACCTTGGCTTTTTCCATGAGCAGCTTGGAGAATTCCACGCTGCCGAGATGCGCATAGCGCTCCGGAATCGGCGCCCAGGCGAACATCGAGCCATTGGGGCTGGGCACGTCCCACCCTGCCTGATGCAGGCCCTTTATAAGAACATCGCGGCGCTCGCGGTACAGCAGCCGCATCTCTTCCACGCAATCCTGTGGGCCATTCAACGCCGCGGTGGCCGCGACCTGGATGGGGGTGAAGGCGCCGTAATCGAGATAGGATTTCATCCGTGTCAGCGCCTTGATGAGGCGCGGGTTGCCGACACCAAACCCCATGCGCCAGCCGGGCATGGAATAGGTTTTGGACATCGAGGTGAATTCTATCGTGATGTCTTTCGCACCTTCGACCTGCAGTACGGAAGGCGGGGGATTCCCATCGAAATAGATCTCCGCGTACGCAAGATCCGAGATGATGAAAATCTCGTTCTTCTTGGCCACGGCGACCAGCTCTTTGTAGAAATCGAGATCGGCCATGTAGGCGGTCGGGTTGGACGGGAAATTCACGATCACGGCGGTCGGCTTGGGCACGGAATGGCGCACGGCCTGGTCGATGGCGCGCAGCATGTCCTCGCCCGGATGCGCCGGGATGGAGCGTACCGAGGCACCCGCGATGATGAAGCCGAACTGGTGGATCGGATAGGACGGGTTGGGCACCAGAATCGTATCGCCCGGGCTGGTGATGGCGGCGGCGAGGTTGGCCAGCCCCTCCTTGGAACCGAGTGTGGCGATGACTTCCGTTTCCGGGTTCAGTTTTACGCCAAACCGGCGCTCGTAATACGCCGCCTGGGCGCGGCGCAGGCCGGGGATGCCCTGGCTGGTGGAATAGCGATGGCTGCGCGGGTCCTGCACCGTCTCCACCAGCTTGGCGACGATATGCGGGGGGGTGGGGCTGTCCGGATTGCCCATGCCGAGATCAATAATATCCACGTCGGCCGCTCTTGCCTTTGCTTTGGCGGCATTCACCTCGGCAAAGACATAAGGGGGCAGGCGGCGGATACGGTGAAACTCTTCAGAGGACATTTTTGCTACTCGGACTCAGGTTGTAGATGACGGGCTTAATATACCAATTGCACGAAGCCGCCAGAACCCGAGGCGGTGGCGGTGACGCGTATCTCATCGCCCGGCACGCCGCTGGCGGTGAGGGCATCGGCCAGGCGCCGGGCGCGCGCGAGGGCGACGTTGAGGTCGCCTTCGCCGAAGCCGCCGGCCAGCACCTCGGCCTTGCCGTGCTCGAAGGCGAGAATCTGGATCTTTTTCAGCTCGGCATGCGTCAGCAGGGCCGAGCCGGGGACGAAGCCGATGTCAACCGGCGGGCCGGGCGGCGGCGGCGGCGGCGCGGCGGCGGCTCGTGCGGCTGGGGCAGGGGTGGCGGCAGAGGTGGTCTCGGTGGGAATATTCACCCCCGGCACATCGGGCAGCGGCGGGGCGGCGGTGGGGAGCGACAACCCTTCCAGCGCGCCGGGCGAGGGGGCGGAAACGCCAATCTGCGCCTGTGTGGTGATTTTAGCCTGCTCATTGGCCGGTGCGGCCTTGGTGGCGGCGGGCACATCGGCCAGATTCGGGTAGGGCTGATTCATGCCCGGCGGGGGTTGCCGGGTGCGCGATATCGCGCCACCTTCGACGTCATGATACACACCGATCGCGGGCGTGCAGCCGCCGAGAACCAGTGCCAGCCCGAGTGAAGATGCCGTCCAGATACGCCGCCCGCCCATAAATCAGTCTCCCTAACCGCCAGGCCATGCCGGGCCAGGCTGTTTTGCCCCAGATCAGCCGTGACGGAAAGGATACGCCTGCAATGACCCCAGAGCTGACGCCCGCGCCGGATATCAAGCAGCCCGATACCGGGGCGCTCGGCCGCGGGGTGGCCGATATCGCGGCGCGCAGCCAGAAGCTGGTGGCGGAATGGCTGAAGCGCCAGGCGGCCGAGGGCGTGGCGCTGGACCCGCTGAATGTGGGCAGCGCCTTTACCGAGATGACGGCGAAACTCCTGGCCAACCCCGGCGCGCTGATGGAGGCGCAGCTCGGGCTGTGGCGCGATTATATGACATTGTGGCAGAACACCGCGCGGCGGATATGGTCGAACGATGAGCCGGCGCCGGTGATCGCCTCGGACCCGAAGGATAAGCGTTTTGCCGACCCGGCGTGGAAGCAGAACGAGATTTTCGACTTCATCAAGCAATCCTATCTGCTCTCGGCGCGCTACATTAACGATGTGGTGACCCAGGTGGATGGGCTGGAGCCCAAGACGGCGCAGAAAGTGGATTTTTACGCGCGCCAGTTCATCAACGCGCTGAGCCCGTCCAATTTTGCGCTGACCAACCCCGAGGTGCTGCGCCAGACGCGCGAGACCGGGGGTGAAAACCTGGTCCGGGGTTTGAACAACCTGCTCAACGATCTGGAAAACGGCCGCGGCAAGCTGCGGATAAAAATGACCGATACCGATGCCTTCAAGGTGGGCGAGAATATCGCCGCCACGGAAGGCAAGGTGGTGTTCCAGAACGGGCTGATGCAGCTCATCCAGTACAGCCCGACGACCGAGCAGGTGTACGCCCGTCCGGTGCTGATCCTGCCGCCATGGATCAATAAATTCTACATTCTCGACCTGCGGCCGAAGAACAGCCTGGTACGTTACCTCGTGTCCCAGGGCCATACCGTGTTCATGGTGAGCTGGGTCAATCCAGATGAGGGGTTGGCGGGCAAGAGTTTCGACGATTACATGACCGAGGGTGTGTTCGCGGCACTAGATATAATCGAGAAGGCAACGAAGAGCCGGGAGGTAAATGCCATCGGCTATTGCATCGGTGGCACGCTGCTGGCTTCCACCCTGGGCTATATGGCGGCGGTGGGCGATACGCGCATCGCCTCGGCAACCTTCTTCGTCACGCTGACCGATTTCACGGATGCCGGCGAGATCGGCGTGTTCATCGATGAGGAACAGCTCGCGGTGCTGGAGGATAAGATGCAGCGGCGCGGCTATCTGGAGGGCACCGAGATGGCGGCGACCTTCAATATGCTGCGTGCCAATGATCTGATCTGGAGTTTCGTGGTCAATAACTACCTGCTCGGCAAGGAGCCGTTCCCGTTCGATCTGCTGTACTGGAACTCGGATGCCACGCGCATGCCGCCCGCGATGCATTCGTTCTACTTACGGAACATGTACCAGAATAATCTGTTGAGCCAGCCGGGCGGGATTTCGATGAAGGGCGTGCCGGTGGATTTGAGCAAGGTCACCATCCCGCTGTATTTTCTGTCCTGCCGCGAGGACCACATCGCGCCCTGGACCAGCACGTATAAAGGGGCGCGGAATTTTGGCGCGGCACCTGTGCGGTTCGTGCTCACGGCGTCGGGGCATATCGCCGGTGTCATCAACCCGCCGGATGGCGGCAAGTATAATCATTTTATCAGCGACGGCCTGCCTGCAAAACCTGAGGATTGGCTGGAGGGGGCGGTGGAAATCGCCGGCTCCTGGTGGCCGGATTGGCAGCGCTGGGCAACGGGGTTTGCGCATGAGAAAGTCCCGGCGCGGGTGCCGGGCAAGGCGCGCGGGGTGAAGGTGATCGAAGATGCGCCAGGCTCCTATGTAAGGGTGAAAATCTGACATGCTGCCACCGGTTTTTGTCATCACTTTGCCGCACGAGGTGGAGCGGCAGGCGAAGATTACGGCACAGCTTGATAAATTCGGCATGGCCCATGAATTCTTCTTCGGCACGCGCAAGGATGCGATGAGTGCGGCGGATAAAATTTTTTACAATTCACGCCGCCGCCGCCTGGCCCTGGGCAAGGATCTCTACCCTGCCGAGATCGCCTGCATGCTCAGCCATAAGCGGGTGATCGAGAAAATCATCGCCGATGATTTGCCCTATGCCATCATCCTCGAAGACGATTGCGTGATGTGCGATGAATTTCCGGCGATTATCAGCGCCTTGCTGGCGAAGCGGCAGTTATGGCATCTGGTGCGGTTTTTCGGCAATGAGAAGCACGAGCACCGCCGCCACCGCCGGCTGACGACAGCGCTGGATGGGTTTTCCCTGGTCAGAATCGCCACCTCGCCAGGTGAGGCGCATTGCTATCTGCTCGACCAGTTTGCGGCGCGCAAAATGTCGTACGCACTAGGCAACACCTCCACCCCTATCGATATTCTGATGGGCCAGCCCTGGAAGACAGGTTTGGGTGTGCTGACCGTGCATCCGCAAGTCGCCTGGCAGGATAAGGCGTTTGAATCCGGCATTGGCGATGAGCGGTTTTCCGGCAGGCTGCATGTTACGGGGCTGGAAAAACTCACCTTCCGCCTGCTGCATCCGGTCTATACCATCCGCAACAGTGTTTATAAAAAACTTTGGTACCTCGCGGCATCGCCGCGGGACCGGCGAGCCGCCCGCCAGTAGGCTGTCATCGCGCGGCGGTACTGGAGCATGATCGCTTCAAGTGCGATCATGCTCCAGCTATTTTTGAGAGGGCGATTCACGGTTTCGGCCGCTCAAGATGAGCGGACCTCAACCGATCGCGCTCTAATGTCGAGCAACAGCGTCTCCAGAGCTTTGGATTGCACCATCGCGTTGAAATTTGTCCTTACATGGGCTTGCGCCGCCGCCCCCAGCCGCGCGGCGCGCTCAGGCTCCCGCAGCAACGCCGCCAGGGCAGCCGCCAGGGCGCCGGCATTGCGGGCCGGGACGATCATCCCGGTCTCGTCATGGCGCACCAGCCCCTCGGTGCGCGCCTCATCCGATGCGACCACCGGCACGCCGAGCCCCATGGCCTCCACGGCAACGCTCGGCAGCCCCTCGGATTCGCCGCCTGCGGTGATGATGCTGGGGACGCACAGCGCCCGTGCCCCTTCCATCGCCGCCCGCACTTCAGCCTGGTCCAGCCAGCCCGGCATGGACAAATCCTCGATCCCGGCGGCGGCCCGGATGACCTCAGCCCGTAGCGGGCCATCGCCAATCAAGGTGAAGGGGGCGGTGACCCCTTCGGCACGCAGGATGCGTATGGCGTCCAGCAGGGTAAAAATCCCCTTCATCTCGGCGAACCGGCCGGCAAACACGATGCCCTCGCCGGGTGTCTCGCGCGCGGCGGCGGCAATCACATCCGTGCCGATGGGGAGCGAAAAGGTTTTCTGCGCCGGAAAGCCGCGCGCCAGCAGCCGATCACGCGCATTCTCCGAAATGCACACAAACGCGGAGGCATAGGCTTGCAGCCGCGCCAGCCGCAGCCGGAACAGCGAGAACGCCCGGTAATAGGACGCCTTATCCACCTCGCTGCCATGGAAGGTGACGACCAGCGGCACCCCCAGCGCCTCAGCCAGCGCCAGCGCCAGCGCCCCGCCGCGCCCGAATTGCGCATGCACACACAGCGGGTCCAGCGCCCGGAACGCTGCCAGATGGGGCACAACCCCCGCCAGCTTGAAGCCCAGCCCCGCCGGCCCCGCCAGCAAAGGCCCCATGGCGAACCCGTCCGGCACCGGCTGGTCCATGCGCCGCCCCGTCCATAGCGGCGCCAGCCGGGTGAAGCCGGTGTATTGGCGGCGCATGAAGGCGATCTCGGATCTGGCGAACAGCCTGTCCCGGTAGACGATGATGTTACGCATCAGCCCCCCATACCTAAACCCCAGGGTTTCGCCCAGACTTGTGCGGTTTTACCGATCATTGTACCGGGTCCGCCCTGAACCCCAGCGCAGCCGGCGCCGGACCGCCCGGACCACGACGGAAAGGTAAACCATGCAAAGGCCTAAACTGCGTGACCTGGCGCTGGTGGCGACGTTACTCGTACCCTTCGGCCTGTTGCATTTCTTCGTTCTGGCCGAAATCTGCATCGGCCTGACCGATGTGTTGTTTCTGGTGGACTCAGGCTGGCGGCGGGACTTCCGCTGGGCAAGGCAGCCCTGGGTCATCCTGGCACTATTGTGGTGGGCCTGGCTGGTGTTCTGCTCCACCCCGCTGCCGCTGCCCGGTTTTGCCGCTGCCGGCTGGGCCGGGTTCGGCCAGGCCGTGGTCATTATCCGGCTGATATTATTTGCCGCCGCCCTGCAAAGCTGGCTGCTGACGACGCCGGGCGCGCGCCGCGCCGCCTGGATCATGCTGGCACTCTCCACCTTGTGGATCGCCGTGGAGAGCTGGCAGCAATATCTCACCGGGCATAATATTTTCGGCAATCCGCGCTGGGGAGATGGCTCGCTCACCGGGCCGTTCTGGAAGCCGCGCGCCGGCGATCTCTACGCGCATCTTCTGTTCATCGGGCTGCTGCCGCCGGTGATGAGCCTACTGGCCAAACCAGGCTGGAAACTGCGCACGGCGGGGGTGGTGCTGGCGGTGCTGGGTGTGGTCACGTCCGTGCTCATCGGCCAGCGCATGTGCGTGTTGTTCACGGCGATGGGGCTGGTGATGGCGGCTTTCTATCTGCCGCGCCTGCGCCTGCCCATGGCGGCGGCACTGGTTATCGGCATTGCCGTCGTCATCGCCACGCCGATCATCTCGCCACCCACCCATGGCAAGCTGGTGGCCGAGACGCAGCGTAACCTGCATCATTTCACGCAAAGCCCCTATGGCGAGATTTTCACCGTGGCCACCAATATGGGGCTGCAATCGCCCTGGCATGGCTGGGGCTACCGCGGTTTCCGGGTGGATTGCGAATTGCCGCGCTTCAATACCGGCCTGCCGTTCCTCAACATCCCGCCGACGCAGGAGGGGTTGGGGGCGTGGAATCTGCATCCGCAGAATTTCTACATCCAATCCTTCAGCGATGCCGGCTTCCCCGGCCTGCTGCTGTTTACCGCGCTGATGGCGTACTGGAGCTGGCTCACCGCGCGCGGCCTGTGGCGCAACCCAGACCCGGTGCGCGTGGGGCTGTTTATCGGCGTCATCAACTATACATGGCCCATAGCCTCTACCGATGAATTCCCGACACTCTATATGCTGGGCTGGTTCTTCTTTTTCGTCGGCTTAAGCCTCGCCTGCGCCGATATCGCCCCTAAAGCCCCTTTTGCGGAACATGAAAATGCCTGATCAAATTCCCGTCACCGTCCTCACCGGCTATCTTGGCGCCGGCAAAACCACCCTCCTTAACAACATCCTCACCGGCACGCATGGCAAGAAATACGCCGTGGTGATCAACGAATTCGGTGAGCTGGGCGTGGATAACGACCTGGTCGTGGATTCGGATGAGGAAGTGTTCGAGATGAACAACGGCTGCATCTGCTGCACCGTGCGCGGCGATCTCATCCGCATCATCAACGGGCTCATGAAACGCCCCGGCAAGTTCGACGGTATCATCGTCGAGACCACCGGCCTCGCCAACCCCGCCCCCGTGGCCCAGACCTTCTTCGTGGACGAAGAGGTGAAGGCCAAGACCCGGCTGGACGCGATCGTCACCGTGGTGGACGCCAAGCATCTGCCCGCCCGCCTGCAGGACGCGCCCGAAGCCGCCGACCAACTCGCCTTTGCCGATGTGGTGGTTCTGAACAAGCTCGACCTGGTGACGCCCGAAGAACTGGCCGCCGTCGAAGCCTCGATCCGCGCCATCAACCCCTACGCCGTCATCCACCACGCCACCCGTGGCGACGTGCCGCCCGACCAGCTCCTCGGCCTGCACGCCTTTGACCTGAAGCGCGTGCTCGAATCCGTGCCCGACTTCTTGGAAGAAGACAGCCACACCCATAACGAGCACCTGACCTCCATCAGCATCAGCACCGACAAGCCGCTCGCCGCCGAAAAATTCCAGGCCTGGATCGGACACATCCTGCAAACCCAGGGCCAGGACATCCTCCGCACCAAAGGCATCCTCTCCTACCAGAACGAGGACCGGAAATTCGCCTTCCAGGCCGTCCACATGATCGCCGATGGTGATTTTCTGGCCGCCTGGAAACCCACCGACACCCGCACCAGCCGCATCGTCTTCATCGGCCGTAACCTGAACCGCCCCCAACTCCGCCGTGGCTTCGAGAGCTGCGCGGCATAGGGCGGGGGCGTTCCACGGAAAAAAAGGCCAGGGCAGAGCCTTGGCCTTTTTTCTTACAAACACCCCAGTCCCTACCGCCGCAGGGCCATGCGGATGGGGCCTTCGGCGAGGCCGTGGGTGAATTGGTTGACGACGGGGTCGGTGGTGGTGAGCAGGTCGGGGGCGGGGCCGGTCCAGTGGACTTTGCCCTGGTAGAGCATAGCCGCATTATCGCCGATGCGTTGGGCGCTGGCCATGTCGTGGGTGATGGAAATCGAGGTGCTGCCCAGGCGTTTGACGCAATCGACGATGAGTTCGTCGATGACGGCGCCCATGATGGGGTCTAGGCCGGTGGTTGGTTCATCGAAGAGGATAATGGCTGGTTCGGAGGCGATGGCGCGGGCGAGTGCGACGCGTTTTTGCATGCCGCCGGAGAGTTCGGAGGGGGAGAGATTGGCCACGGCGGCATCCAGCCCCACCTGGGCGAGCACTTCCACGGCTTTGTCTTTTGCGGCGGCGCGCTTCAGGCGTTTCTGCGCCAGCAGACCGAAGGTCACATTTTCCCAAACCGGGAGCGAATCGAACAGCGCCCCGTTCTGGAATAGCATGCCGATTTGCGCGCGTAATTCCTTGGCCCGCTGTTTCGGCGCTTTCAACACGTCTTCGCCGTCTATCTCGATCACCCCTGCATCCGGCGTCACCAGCCCGAGCACGGATTTAATCAGCACGGATTTGCCCGTGCCCGACCCGCCGATGACCACCATGCCGGTGCCCTGGGCGATATCGAGATCGACCCCGTCCAGCACGATTTTCGGCCCGAACGCTTTTTTGAGCCCCCGGATGCGAATTTTGACCTGGCTCATTTGATGAACAGAACTTGGGTAAGCGCGTAATCCAGCGCGAGGATCAAAATCGATGCCGAAACAACCGCCGAGGTTGTCGCCGTGCCGACACCCTGCGCCCCGCCTTTGGAGCGGTAGCCGTTGAAGCAACCCATCAACGCGATGATGAACCCGAACACCGCCGCCTTGATCAACCCGGAGACCACATCCTCAACCTGCAAATTCGCAAAAGTGCTGGTGAGATAAACACCCGATGAAAACCCAAGTTTTTTCGTGGCCACCAGATACCCGCCGGCAACACCCAGAATATCGGCCAGTACCACCAGCAGCGGCATGGCTATCATCCCTGCCAGCAGCCTTGGTGCCACCAGATATTTCATAGGGTCCGTGGAGAGCGTGCTCAGCGCGTCGATCTGATCGGTCACCCGCATCGTGCCAAGCTCGGCTGCCATTGCCGCACCCGCACGCCCCGAGACCATCAACCCCGCCAGCACCGGCCCCAGCTCGCGCGTGACGGACAGCACCACCACCGAGGCAATGGCACTCTCAGCGCCAAAGCGCGAGAACCCGGTGTAGGATTGCAGCGCCAGCACCATGCCGGTGAACAATGCGGTCAGCGCCACCACAGGCAGCGAGTAGAACCCGATATCCATGAACGCCTTGCCCACCAGCCGCGGGTAAAACGGCGGACGAAAAATATGTGAGACCCCGCTTGCCGCAAACAGCGCCAGCTCGCCGATATAGGCCACCAGCCCCAGCACAGCCGCCCCCAGCAGCGCCACCACGTCCAGCAATTTATTCATGCGCCGATATACCGGCGCTCAAAACGCCCCCCGAGCGAGGTGAGAATCTCATAGCCGCTGGTCCCGGCCTGGGCCGCCAACGCATCGGCATCATGGCGCGGCCCCAGCAGGGTCAGCATATCCCCCGGGCGGGCGGGCACATCGGTCACGTCGAAAGTCGTCAGATCCATCGACACCCGGCCTACCAGGGGGATGGGTGTATCGTCAAAATATGCCGTGGCCTTATTTGCCAGGGCGCGGTGGTAGCCATCGGCATAGCCCACCCCGAGTGTTGCAATCCGGCTATGCCGCGCGGCCCGCCATTCCCCGCTATAGCCCACGGTTTCGCCTGGTTCGAGATCATGGATCTGCAAAATCGGCGCTGTCAGCGTCACCACATGCCGCATCGGGTTTGGGCGGCCCGGGGTCGGGTTGATCCCATACAATGCCGCCCCCGGCCGGGCGAGATCGGCATGAAAATCCGCCCCCAGAAACATGCCCGAGGAATTGCCGATGCTGGTTTTAACGCCCGGAAATTGCTGCGCGAGCTCCCGGAACAGCCTCTTCTGCCGCTCATTCACCGCATCACCCGGCGCATCCGCCGCCACCAGATGGGTGATCACATACTCCAGGCTCAACCCGTCCAGCCGGCTCTTATCCTCCGCCAGCACCGCCAACTCGGCCAAAGTCAGCCCCAACCGGTGCATCCCCGTCTCCAGATGCAGAAAACACGGCAGCACCCGCGCCGCCGCCCTCCAATCCGCGACCTCGCCGAGCGACCCCAGCACCGGAATCAGATCATACGCCAAAAATTCATCCGCTCTATGCGGAAACAACCCGTTGAGCACGGCAATTTTATGCCCCGGCAGCACCGCCCGCAACGCCACCGCCTCAGCCAGATGTGCCGTAAAAAACATCCGGCACCCCGCCGCCGCCAGCGCCGGCCCCACTTGCGCCGCCCCCAGTCCATAGGCATCGGCCTTCACCACGCCGGCCGTCTCGCCAGGATGCAGCGCATCCAGCAGCCGCCAGTTATGCTGGATCGCGCCCAGATCGATGTCGAGCCGCGCCGTCAAAAACCGCTCATTCGTGGTTGGTGTCGAGATCGGCGAATCTCGTGAACTGGCCTTCGAACAGCAGATCGATCTTGCCCGTCGGCCCATGCCTTTGCTTGGCCAAAATCAGCTCGGCCTTCTGGTACACCGCCTGCATATCCGCCTTCCATTTCTCATGCGCCTCCTGGAATTTATCATCCCGGTCAAAGGCGGTAATCTTCGGCTCGCGCTGCTGCAGGTAATATTCGTCACGGTAGATGAACATGACCATATCCGCATCCTGCTCGATGGAGCCGGATTCACGCAAATCCGCCAGTTGCGGGCGCTTGTCCTCGCGGTTTTCCACCTGGCGGGAGAGCTGCGAGAGCGCGATCACCGGCACCTCCAGCTCCTTGGCAATCGCTTTCAGCCCCTGGGTAATCTGGCTGATCTCCTGCACGCGGCTTTCAGGCTTGGTCCCCGCCGCCGGGCGCATCAACTGCAGATAATCCACGATCACCAGCCCCAGCCCGTTGGTGCGTTGCAGCCGCCGGCAGCGCGTGCGCAAGGCTGAGAGCGTAATCGCCGGCGTATCATCGATGATCAGCGGCACATCGGAAATCTCGCGGCTCACCCGCACGAATGTATCAAAATCCCGGGCAGATATCTCGCCGCGCCGGATCTTATCGGCGGACACCTGCGCCTCCTCGGCCAACAGACGCGTGGCGAGCTGATCCGAGCTCATTTCCAGCGAGAAGATCGCCACGCATTCCTTCACCACGGCATTGGGGTTTTCCGCCCGGGCATTGTTGAGCATGGCCTTCGCCGCGCCAAAGGCGATCTTCGTCACCAGCGCCGTCTTGCCCATACCCGGCCGCCCGGCCAGGATGATCAAATCCGATTTATGCAACCCGCCGGTACGCTTGTTCAAATCCCGCAGGCCCGTATCCAGCCCGGACACCGCCCCCTGGTTCTTGAACGCCTTGGCCGCCAGATCGATCGCCAGCGTCAGCGCCTTCTCGAAGGTAATCCCCTTCCCCTCACCACCGCCCTTGGTCGCAAGGTCGAACAGCACCTGCTCCGCCGCCTCGATCTGGTCCGCCCCATCCAGCTCCGGCTCGGCGCCGAAGGCGCGGTTCACCATCACCTCGCCCACATCTATCAACTGCCGCCGGATCCAGGCATCGCGGATCACCCGGCCATAATCGCCGGCATTGATGATACCGACCATGGAAGAGAGCAATTGCGCAAGGTAAGGCGTGCCGCCCACCTCATCGAGCACGCCATTATGCTCGAACTCACCGCGCAGGGTCACCGCATCGGCAATCTGCCCGGCCTCACACCGGCGCTGGATGGCGCCAAAAATCCGCCCATGCACCGGGTCGGCAAAATGCTCCACCGCCAGAAACTCGGAAATCCGCTCATAGGCCTTGTTATTGGCCAGCAGCGCGCCCAACAGCGCCTGCTCGGCCTGGGTATTGCTGGGGGGCAGACGCTGCGACATGCCGAACGGCACAGGTTCAATGGAATTCATGGTCGGCCCTTCTAGCCCAGCCACCCCATGGCTGCCACCCACCACCAATGTGTATAACATGTATAACGGGGATAAATGGTGCCGGAAACAGGACAGCACGCGCCCACCATACCGGATAGACAACATTCTCTTGCGCCGCTAAAACACGATAAATACCCGGCCAAGGAGAGCGAAAATGAAAAGACGGGATTTTGCCGTATACTCTGCCGCCAGCCTGACCGCATTGCACAGCGCTTACGCCCAATCGGTACCCAACCACATATTGCTCACGACCAGCCTCACCCCGCTCGGCGCCGAGCGGGCCGGCAATGCGGATGGCTCCATCCCCGCCTGGACCGGCGGCCTCACCGCCCCAGCTTTGCCCGCCGCCCACCCCGTGGACGTCCAGCTCTTCACCCATGAAAAGCCTGTCCTCACCATCGACACCGGCAATATGGGCGCGCACCTGAACCAGCTCACCCCCGGCACTCAGGCACTACTGCAAACCGGTCTGCGGCTAAACATATACCCCGCCCACCGCACCGCCGCGGCGCCGCAATATGTCTACGATAACACCGCCCAGAATCTCGGTTTTGCCACGCTCGACCCGCGCGGCGGCCAGTTCGGCTTCAACGGCGCCTATGGCGGCGCGCCTTTCCCCATCATCGACACAGCCAACCCGCTGAACGGCGGCGCCCAACTCATCTGGAACCACCTCACCGCGTGGAACGGTTACCTGCGCTTTTCAAAATTCACACCGAGTTTTGTTGTCACCAATGCCGGGTTGACCCTCTCGGCCGCCGCCTCCGCCCATTCCCTGCACCCGTATTACAATCCCAACGGTTCGCTGATCACCTATACGGGCTACTACAGCCAGTCCCGCTCCTATTATGGCTCAGTCACAGCCATGCCTGCAGAGGGTTTGGCGCAAACCCTGGTCTGGCACAGCAACAACGTCACCTTATGGCCTGACATTGTCTGGACGGAGCAGGCCGGCCAGGGCCGCGTTCGCAAAGCACCTTACTTGGCCTATGGCACGCCGAACCCGGACACTAACGGGAGTGCCAATATGGATGAAGCCTCCTGCTTCAATGGCAACCCCGTGCAATACGACTGGCATTACATCGGCAAGCAGGAGATGTATGTGCCGTATAACTGCAACGCCATGCATTTCAGCACGGCGCAGGATCTGCTCCTGCCGCAGGCGCTCAATGCGGATATCGTGCGCTGGGAAAAACACCGCGTATGGATTGTGGAGGCCACGCTGCGGCCCGGCGTGATCAACCAGCTCGCCCGCCGGCGCCTCTATCTCGATGAAGACACATGGCAGGCGCTTCTTGGCGAAGCCTACGATACCAGCGGTGCGATGGTAAAACATCACACGCTCTACAACCGCTGCATCCCCTCAATGCCCGGCACAGTTACGCAGGGCTGGGCGGCGCATGATCTGCGGAGTGGGGAGTATGTCTATAGCGGCAGCGTCAATTACGCGTCCTTTACCGCCGCCGAATATATCATGACCAAGATGCCGGATCATGCCGTGTTCGACCCGCAGGAACAGGCAGCAATGGCTTGCTTCTAGGCGCCCGCCTCCAGCAGTCGCACTCCACACCGTCATTGCGAGCGTAGCGAAGCAACCCATCTCTCGTGCCGTGGTGAGAAAGATGGGTTGCTTCGCTGCGCTCGCAATGACAACCCACCTTCCCCAAAACCAACCTACTCCGGCCGCACCCCGCAGCTCGCCAGCAGCCCCGTCAGCTCCCGGATCACCGGGAAAATCTCCTGGTTCCAATTGCCGCCCTGCGCGTCATGCGCCGCCTGCTCGGATTCCACGATCCCCCGGTCCTCGGTAAATATCCGCTCGGTAAACGCCACCAGAAACGGCCAGCCGACATTCAGCAGGCTCCGCCCCACAACCCCGTCCGGCTTGTGGATGGACAGCAGCCCAAAGGTACGGATAGTCTTCTGCGCCTCATCCTGCGGCACGTACACAATCCACAGATCCATCACCGGCTCACCACCGCCCGCCGGCAAAATCTTAAGCGTCTGGTAGGGGTATTCCGTGCGGATCGTCATCACATCCTTGTCGTTCACATCCGCCGTGCGCCTGCCGCCGAACACCGCCGCCTCGCCCAGAGGCTGCTTGCCCCCCGTCCGCGCAAACGTGTACTGCACCTCAAGCCAATCGTCCCCCATGCTCCGGCCCAGATACCGCGGCCGGATCTGCCCCATGATCCTGCGGTGCAGAAACTGATGATTCATATCCATCAAATTCTCATGCATGAAGGAATAATGGCACTTGATCTCCCGCCCAAACCGCCGGGTCTTATACGCATTCCCCACCGCCGCACTCAGGTCCGGGAAGTTATCGGCCAGCGCCGGATCGCCCGGAAAGATGAAAATCAATCCAGCCTCTTCCCGGCATGGATAAGATTTAACGCCGTTCGGCAGCTTCCCCTTGCCGATATACGGCACATCGATGCATTTGCCCGAAGCATCATAGGTCCAGCCATGATAGCCGCATTTGATCGCGCAACCCGCAACCACGCCCCTATCCAGCGGCACCTGGCGATGCGCGCAGCGATTCTCCAGCGCGAACACCGCACCTTCCTTGGGCCGCACCAGCACAACCGGACTGCCCGCAAACTTCACCGCCAGCGGCTTCGCGGTCTTCAACTCGCGCGACCACGCCACCGGGTACCAATGATCAGGACTTATCTTGACGCGCCGCGCATCCATATCCGGCGCCACGGAAGATAATGGAAGTTCCGCAACATCAACGTTCTGATCCATCTAGACTTCCCCCCAAATGCCTGACTGCTAGTGCATGACCGCTTTAGCCAAGGCGCCGCCTCGTTGCCGCAGAATGGTCATTTGATGAAGAATTCCCGCAGAACAACCCAGCCATGCTGAGAAGCGCAGAATCAACGCCCCCGCGCAAGGCCAAAACATTACGGATTATTCGGCAACCCGCTTATTTGCCTCGTGCTTGTCAAACGCCCGTTTCGTCGAATCCATCATCACGTCTAAAAACGCCTCCCGCTTGTCCCGCTGCCAGTCGAATGATTTCACCCGGTTGACGTTGTCGCCGTTGATCTCCGGCAGTACATACCGCATCAGCAGCTCCAGAGAGCGTTTTTTCGCCTCCATTCGCGCCCAGTTCTTATCGAACAGCAGCAGACAGCCGAAATCCGGCAGTTGCGCCTCCAGCCGGCGGATCTGCGCGATCGCATCATCCGGCGTGCCCACAACCACCTCCCCGCGCGCGATCAGCTCCTCAATTGTAGAATGCGCCGGGCTCTGGTCCAGGTGCCCCGACTGGTTGAGGAAGTATTTCTGCACATTCGCATAGCCGTCCCGCACCTCGGCCAGCGCTTGCGCGCGCGTCTCGGCAATATGCATGTCCGTGACCAGCCGGATCGATCCGGGGCTCATCACCCGCCCATATTGGGCCGCCGTCTCCTGCGCCACCTGCCAATTCGCCGCCAACGCGTCAAACCCGTTATATATCGTGGCCGCCAGGCACAGCATGCCGCCGGCATATTTGCCCGCCAGCGCCCCGCCATTGGGCGACATCGCGCTGGCGACACAAACTTCCAGCGGCGCGGTGGGCAGAAGCTGGCAATGCGCCTCGCGCAGATCATACCAATCGGTTTTCTCCGTCACCCATTCGCCGCGCAGCAGCCGGGTGATCACGCTCAACCCCTGGTCCAGTTTGTCGCGGGACTCCCGCGCATCCAGCCCGCGTATATAGGCATCCGCCGTCAGCAGCCCGGGCCCGGCACCAAACATCAGCCGCCCGCGCGTGAGATGATCGAGCTGGGCGATGCGCGACGCGGTGTTGAGCGGGTTATGATAGGGCAGAGAGACCACCCCCGTGCCGAGCTTGATCCGCTTGGTCCGCTGCGCCGCCGCCGCAATCATCAGCTCAGGCGAAGAGATGATCTCATACCCGCCGGTATGATGCTCACCGAACCAGAATTCGCTTAAGCCCAGCTCATCGGCATATTGGGTGAATTCCAGATCCCGCTCGAAGCATAAGGTCGGGTTCTCGTTCAGCCCGTGGAACGGGGCCAGAAATATGCCGAGCCGCAGTTTCGTTTGGCGCAAATTTTTATTCCCCGGGCGTTTCACCGCATGTTTCATGCCCCCGAACGCCAGGTCAATGGCTGAATCTACACACGGAAGACCCCGAGATCACCGCCGCCTCTGCGCAGAGGTCGGCGGCGGTGCCTATTTACCCGTATTGGGACCCACCGTGGGTGGTGGCAACGCTACAAAGCATTTCACCATAGGTGCGATCAGAGGATCGTATAAATCCCGCTGCGCCTTGGGATAGGTAATCAACAAGGTGAGGAAGGCATCGTCGCGCAGAAGCGTTCTCTCATAAACGATATCATCCCCCTTATAGTCCGAAAATGTGAAGGAGTTCGCCTTCAAAACCTGCAAACCCGGCTTTGGCGCCGCGGCACCCAGGAGCTGCGCTTCATCGGACTTCATCTCGTCGCGCAAAGTATTGGGCCCCACGTCGTCCAGGCTGTACGCCCCATACATGATAATTTGCGCGCCGCCGGCCGCGGTGAACACCTGCCCATCGCTGGAATCGGACTCTCCCTGGCCGGTGAAGAGATCCTTCGGATAGCAGCCCGCATAAGCAAAAAGGATGTTGTTATAATATGCCCAGTCATGCGCCTGCGCCGGCACGGCGCCCGCCAGACCATAGGCGGCCAACGCAAATACACCCGCAAAGATGGTTTTCATTCTGTTCTTCCGCCGCCCCTGATGCTGTCGCGGCCCTTGTGCCATAACGATCCGCCGCCTCAAACCAGCCCCCACCCGCCAAACCCCTTGCTTTCCCCCACCCCCCGTGCTTTACGCCCCGCTTCCCTGCTGGGTGCGTGGCATCGCGCCTGGCTATGCTCGCCCCGATTTCCGGGCGGCCCGACCAAGGCCTGAGCTGAACCAGCCAAAGGGAGGAGCACACATGCCGTTATATGAAACCGTGCTGATCGCGCGTAGCGAGATCACACAGGCACAGGCCGACGCCGTCGCCGATGCCGCTACCGCACAGATTGAAGCCGATGGCGGCGCCGTTAAAAAGCGCGAATACTGGGGCCTGCGTAGCCTCGCCTATCGCATCAAGAAGAACCGCAAGGGCCATTACATTCTGCTTGGTCTGGATGCGCCTTCCCCCGTCGTGCAGGAATTCGAGCGCCAGCTCACCCTGAACGAGGATGTGCTGCGCTTCATGACCATCCGCATCGAGGAAATCTCGGAAGAGCCGTCCGTGATCCTGTCCCGCAAGTCGGACGATCGCGAGCGTTCCTTCCGTGGGCCCAAGCCCGCCGGCCGCTTTGAATCCGGCCGCAAGCGTGGCTTCGATGAAGGCCGCGAAGAATTCCGCGCGCGTGACGAGTTCCGCGCCGACCGTGACGATTACGGCAATGAGGAGGATATCTGATGTCCGAAGCCACTGAAGCCGGCGGCCTGCGCCGCCCCGCCGTGGGCGCCCGTCGCCCGTTCTTCCGCCGGAAGAAATCCTGCCCGTTCTCCGGTGCAGGCGCGCCGATCATCGACTATAAGGACGTGCGTCTGCTGTCGCGCTTCCTCTCCGAGCGCGGCAAAATTGTCCCCTCCCGCATCACCGCGGTATCGGGCAAGAAGCAGCGCGAGCTGGCCAAGGCGATCAAGCGTGCCCGCTTCCTCGCTTTGCTCCCGTACGTGCTGTCTTAAGGAAGGAGCAGAACAATGGCACAAATTGAACTGATCCTGCTGCAGCGCGTGGAAAAACTCGGCCAGATGGGCGAAGTGGTGAAGGTGAAGCCGGGTTATGCCCGTAACTACCTGCTGCCGCAGTCCAAGGCCGTGCGCGCCACCAAGGCCAACCGCGAGCGTTTCGAGACCCAGCGCGTCCAGCTTGAGGCCCAAAACCTCAAGCGCCGCGAGGAAGCCGAGCGCGTTGCCGAGCGTATTGCCGGTCTCACCGTCACGCTCATCCGCCAGGCCTCCGAGGCCGGTGCGCTGTATGGTTCCGTCTCCAGCCGCGACATCTCCGATGCCGCGACCGCCGGCGGGCTGACCATCGACCGCGCCCAGGTCCTGCTGGTTCACCCCATCAAGTCCCTCGGCATCACCTCCGTGCGCGTCGAGCTGCACCCGGAAGTGATCATCGAGATCAAGGTGAACGCCGCTCGCTCCGTTGAGGAAGCCGAGAAGCAGGCCCGTGGCGAAGCCATCGCCCGCGAAGCCGATGAGAAGACCGAACTCGATATCGGCCCGCTCTTCGGCGAGGAAGACGGCGAAGCCGCTTAATCAAGCGCGTTTTCGTCCCAAATCACGGCCCCTGCACCAAAGCAGGGGCCGTTTTTTGTTTTTATCCCCTTTTTTCTCCGCCGCCGCGCCCTAACTGATTAACAGTTCTTTGTTTGGCGTTCACACGCGGGGGGTGCGCGATGGTCAGACTGTACCGCAAGATTCTCGATTACGGGCTGAAAAGCCTGATCCAGCATGGCGTGCTCCTGGTCACTTGGCCAGACGGCACCCAAAGCCAATATGGCGGCGGCGACGGTTTCCACGCCGGCATCCACATCAACGACAACGCCACAATCCGCCATCTCGCCCTCAACCCCGGCCTGGCCCTGGGCGAAGCCTATATGGACGGCGGCATCACAGTCACCACCGGCAACATCCACGACGTCCTCAGCGTCGTCATGGATAATTTCAACCATGGCCACATGCCGGCGCTACGCTGGCAGGAGCATATCGCCCTTCTGTTGCGCCCCATCCTCCAGGCCAACAACGCTTTGCGCTCCAAACACAATGTGGCCCATCATTACGACCTCAACGCCCGCCTCTACTCCCTCTTCCTAGACCGCGACCGGCAATATTCCTGCGCCTATTTCCCGCGCGGCGACGAGACCCTGGAAGAAGCGCAAACAGCCAAAAAACGCCACATCGCCGCCAAGCTGAAACTCGACACACCTGGCCTGACAGTGCTCGACATCGGCTGCGGCTGGGGCGGCATGGCCCTGACCCTGGCGCGCGATTACGGCGCTCATGTCACCGGCATCACCCTCTCGGAAGAGCAGCTCGCCGCTGCCCGCACCCGCGCCGCCGAGGCCGGGCTCTCACATTGCGTCAAATTCGAGCTGCTCGACTACCGCGCCATGGACCGCCAGTTCGACCGCATCGTCTCGGTCGGCATGTTCGAGCATGTCGGCATCCCCAACTACAAAACCTTCTTCGGCACCATAAACCGTTGCCTCAAACCCGACGGCATCGCTCTGGTGCATTCCATCGGCCGCTTCGCCGGCGCCGGCGCCACCAATTCCTGGATCGCCAAATATATTTTCCCCGGCGGCTACTCTCCGGCCCTGTCCGAAGTGCTCGGCCCAATAGAGCGCTCCGGCCTCATCACCACGGACATCGAGATCCTGCGCCTGCATTACGCCAAAACCATCGCCCATTGGCGCCGCCGTTTCGCCGCCAATCTGGACGCCATCACCACAATCTACGACGAGCGCTTCCGCCGTATGTTCGAATTCTACCTCTCCGGTTCCGAACTCGCCTTCCGCCTGGGCGACAACATGAACTTCCAGATCCAGCTCACCCGCCACCAGGAAGCCCTGCCGCTCTCCCGCGACTACATGTTCGAACACGAGCGCCAGACCAAATTCGCCGCGGCGGGGGATTAACTCTGTAAATCACCCATCGATGAACCGTAAAAACGCCGGCACGCCCAATTGCCAGAAATCGAACAGGCTGCCCTTTCCTGCGACCATCTCCGCCATCGCAACCTCCCAGGCGTCCTCAGGCCATGGCGGCTCGATCAGCGTGGAGCCTTCTATCAAGGCATGTATCTCGAATGAGGTGCGCTTCGGGTGGTCGTAATCCTTCTCGCCCCCGCGCACGATCAGGCTCGGCACCTTGATGTCGGCGAACTGATAATCCGGCACGCCGGGGATCGCCTCATTGGGCTTCGGCGTAAACGCATCGAGCCAGCGGCACATTACCCGCTCGAATTCTTCAGCGCCAAGGTCGATCAACCGCTGCCGGTTACGCGGGTTGGCCTCGATGAGCCCCTTCCAGCCGAACGGCCCCGCCCCGAGCTGGCAGATGCCCTCGATGCCGTTGGACCGCACGACGCGCAACTCATTCAGAATATAGGTTCCCGCCAGAGACATGGTGCTGAATGTGCCGCCGACGATGCACCAGGTGATCAGCTTACGCACCATATCCGGATACATGATGGTGAACAGGATCATATCCCGCGCCCCGCCGGAGCCGCCCGCCGCGACCACTTTTTTGATGCCCAGTTTTTCCAGCATGAGGCCGAGCGTCTCGGCCCGCATATGCGATTCGGACTGGCCATAAATCTGGATGTCGGAGGCGCCGCAATTGGGCCGGTCCCACAGCAGCACGCGCTTGCCGCCCGCCGCCAGCCCATCGGCTAACTCATGGACCCCGCCGTAATCCTTGGAAAAACGCCCGCCGGGCGTCAGCACCACGACCTCTCCATCCTCAGGGCCGACAAATTCATACACAACGATCCCGCCGTTGATCTCGATCTCGGCCATAGCCAGCCTCCCTTGCGTCTTGCTTTGTGAATAATGGAACGATCAATTCGCCCTGATGTCTACGAGGCACAGGCGCCCGTCAATAATCCCGCCCGGCGACGCGATGCGGCAACCCGGCTGCCGCATCATGACCGATAAACCGCGCCCACACCCCGCCCGGCCGCCAGACGCGTTCCATGATCTCCCGCGCCTCGGGCTCCGACAGGCCCGCCTCGCGGTGCCAGCGGTAGAGAAACGCCGACACCCGCAAATTAACGATGCAGTGGACATGGATGGTCGCCCCTTCCAGCCCCTGCATCACCGTGCGGAATTGCGCGAAATCCGCCTCGGTCGGGTGATCGAAATCCACCGGAATATGTGTGTAATCAATACCCAGCGCGCGCAGGCTCGCCCCCTCGTCCGCCAGCGCCTTCTCGTGGCTATGCAGCCCGAGATTCACCACATGGGTAACGCCAAGCTGCCGCAAAGCGGCGAGCTGCTCCTCTCTCGGCTGGCCCGAACTGGTCAGCCGTGCATCGATACGCCGCCACATAAAAATACCATTAGGATCAACCACGGCACTGCTCCTTCGTTCAGAGGGTGCCCAGACGAGCGGCGGGGTCAAAAATCGCGCTTCACGGTGGTGCTCCACCTGTCTCGTCAGTCACGCGAACGGCGCCAAGATGGCCCGGATATGAGGATAAAGACAAGCATGCTGGCGCCAGCCCATTAAATATCCGCCAACATCAATCGCCCTTCCGCCTGCCCATGCCATATGCAGTCAAAGCCATAGAACCCGGCCAGCACATAGGAGCGTCCAATGACAAAATCCCTTCTTACCACAGCCGCCTTGGCCCTTTCCCTCGCCGGGGGTGCCGCCTGCGCCCAGCCCGCCGGCGGCATCGGCACGAGTTCCAACTCCAGCGGCGGCGTGGTCGGCGCCGGCACTCTCAACTCGACCCAGCCGGGGACCGGCATAATTAATAATTCGGGGACCGGCATAATTAATAATTCGGGGACCGGCACAATCGGCAACAGCGGCATGGGTGCCTCTCCCAGCCCCAGCACCCTGCCGGGCTCCAACGAGAATCTCGGCACCATGCCTTCCACACCATCAACCAGCACACCCTCCACCCCCAACCTGTCCCCCTCCGGCAGCGTGCCGGGCGCCAACCAGCCCTGACCCCGACGGCTCCGGATTTTGGACACCCCCCGCAATCGCGTCTAACCTGCGGCCATGAGATTCCCCTGGTCCAAGCCCAAAATCCCGGTCCTTCCTCTGCGCGGCCTCATCGCCGCACGGCCGGGGGCGATCAATATCGAGGGCTACGCCCCGCTCATCGAACGCGGTTTTACACTCGCCAAAAAGAGCGGCAACCTCATCCTGGCCATCGACAGCCCCGGCGGCTCGCCGGCGCAGTCCGACCTCATCGGCCAACTCATCCGCCGCCGCGCCGAAGAACATAAAATCGCCGTCACCGCCGTCATCGGCGATACCGGCGCCTCGGGCGGCTACTGGCTCGCCTGCGCGGCAGACCGCATCCTCGCCAACCGCCTCTCCATCATCGGCTCCATCGGCGTCGTCACCGGAAGCTTCGGGCTCGATAAATTCATCGCCCGCCACGCCATCGAGCGCCGCGTTTTCACGGCCGGCGAAAACAAGCGCCTCAACGACATGTTTACGCCCCTCAGCCCCGAAGGCGAGCAATTCACGCGGGATCTGCTGGACGAAGCTCATACCATGTTCAAGGACTGGGTCCGTTCGCGTAGAGGCGACCGCCTTACCGGAGCAGAAAACAAAATCTTCGACGGCGGCTTCATGCTCGGCGAACGCGCCTTCACTTACGGCCTCATCGACGGCTTTGGCGACGTGGATACGCTGGTGAAAGAGCTGGGCGGCCCGAAAGCCAAACCCCACTGGCTACGCCCCCGCCGCCCGCGCGGGCTGATGCGCCTGCTCACCCAATCCACCGTGGAAAGTGCGCTCGACACCGCCGAACAACGCCTAGCCGTCTTGCAGTTGAAATAACCCTCGCCGCTCGCCGCACCAGGTTTTGGACTAATAAGGCGTGTTTATGCAGCGCGTCGCCGGGCCTGTTGCCCGCAGCACGGCATTGCTCCCGCGCACATTCAGCAATGCGGGATACTGAATCCACACCGGCGAATTGGGATCATTTTCCGGCTCGGCCTTCACGCATTGTGCCATCTGAATTTTCGCGCCAGAGGCCTGCTCCAGCCGCGCAAAACAAGCCGCCCCATTACTCCCGCCCACACTGCAATTCAGCGTCTGGTCCGTCATGAAGTGCAGATCGAACCCACCCGGTACGCGGGTCAGGCGGTTTGGCGGCGCGTCGCGCACGTATGGTGCGTCGAGCACGTATATTGTGGTGATGCCTCCCTGCCCATCGGCCCCAAAAATATCGGTCTCATAGCCAACGACCGGATCAGCATCGGGTACACCCAAAAACACATACCCATTCACCGCGCCCCAAAAATACCCCCCGTTGCTCAATAAAACCTCACCCGGCGCTGATCTATCATTGCAGGCAGGTTCGGCCTGCCCTGCTTTCACCGGGACAATAGACGTGTTCTCGCCCTCATCGCCCTGCGAATGCATCTCCTTCAGCATGAAACCAGGATAGAGGGTGCAGGTCACATCCACCGGCGGGCGCGCCGGGAAGGCGGTCTTGTCGCAGGAGGGTGGTACAGCCTGCCCAGGTTTCACTTGCGCGGGAAAAACCCCGTCATCGCTTTGATTTTTCTGCCAATACCGCACTTCCTCCGCGCCTGCCGGATAGGAACATGTCACATCCAACGGCGCATGTTTCGGTGGCAACGTCACTTTTAACGGCAGGTCAAAACTCAGCGTTTGCGCAGCAACGGCATGCCCCAGGCACAGCAGCGCCAGGCAGACCAGCCCAAGCGAGGCTAAAACCGGGTAAAAATCAGCTCCAGACGGTCAGCAGGCCGATGAATAGCAGGATGGCAATGCAGGAGATGACGTTCCAGAGCAGGAATTTGCTGAAAAACGCCCAGCCTTTCTGCGCCGGTGAGTCGAAATCGACATGTTCCGCCGCTGCCGCGCTGTGGTCACCCACGCTGTGTTCACCATGTACCGCCGCATTCGCCATTTAAAATTCCCTCGTCTTATTCGTATCAGCCCGGATTTACGGGCGTGGTGCCGCCTCTGGCAAGCGGATTTTTTCCGCCAGTGCCGCCAGAGCCACCGGATACAGAATATGCTCTTGTGCCAGCACCCTGGCAGCCAGCGCCGCTTCCGTATCACCGGGCAGTATGGGCACTTCTGCCTGGGCCAGAATCGGCCCTTCATCCATGCCTTCGGTTACCAGATGCACCGTGCAGCCATGTTTTTGCTCACCCGCGGCCAGAGCGCGGGCATGGGTATCGAGCCCAGGGTAGGCCGGTAGCAGGCTCGGATGAATATTCAGCATCCGCCCGGCCCAGCGCCCGACCAGATACGGCGTCAACAGCCGCATATACCCCGCCAGGCACACGATCTCGACGCCCGCCGCCTGGAGTCTGGCATCAATCATCCGCTCATGCGCCTCTCGGTCTTTGCCGAACGGTTTTGTGGACACGGCTTCCGCCGTCACGCCAAGCTTCCGCGCAATATCCAGCCCCGGAGCATCCTCCTTATTGGAGAGCACCAGCACGATCTTCGCTGGATAGCCCTGCGCCTGGGCCGCCCTGATAAGCCCCTCCATATTGGAGCCGCGCCCGGAGATGAGAATCGCAACGCGCGGCTTGCTCATGCGAACAGCTTTTCCGTCCCTTCGATGACGATCCCAGGCGTATCCGTAACATACCCCAGCAGGAACGGCTCTTCCCCCGCCGCGCGCAATTCCGCTATGGCGGCCTCGGCATCGGTCACGATCAGCGTCATCCCCACGCCGCAGTTGAACACCCGCAGCATCTCCTCCGGCGCCACATTGCCGGTGCGGGCCAGCCAGGCGAACACTGCCGGCATGGTCCAAGGTCCGGTGAGCCGCGCGCCAAGCCCCTCGGGCAGCACGCGGGGCAGATTGCCAGGCAAACCACCGCCGGTGATATGCGCGGCCCCCTTCAGCAGCCCGGCCTTATGCAGCGCCAGCACCGATGAGACGTAAATCCGAGTCGGCTCCATCAACACCTCCGCCACGGTGCGGCCGGAAGCGAAGGGCGCCGGCGTCTCCCAGCCCAGATTGGTGTTGCTGATGATTTTGCGCACCAGCGAGAACCCGTTGGAATGCACACCGGCAGAGGGCAGCGCCAAAATCGCATCGCCTGCCGCCACATCCGCCGGCAACAGCGAATTGCGTTCCGCAGCCCCCACCGAAAATCCGGCCAGATCATAATCGCCCTTGGCGTACATACCGGGCATTTCCGCCGTCTCACCGCCCACCAGCGCACAGCCGGCCAGTTTGCAGCCCTCGGCTATCCCCGCGATCACCTTGGTTGCCGCCGCCACGTCAAGAGCCCCAGTGGCAAAGTAATCTAGGAAAAACAAAGGGGTGGCACCCTGAACGATCAGATCGTTCACGCACATCGCCACCAGGTCGATGCCGACGAACTCATGGATCCCAGTGTCGATCGCGATTTTCAGCTTGGTGCCCACGCCATCGGTGGTGGACACCAGCACCGGGTCCACAAACCCCGCCGCCTTCAAATCGAACAGCGCGCCGAAGCCGCCTATGCCACCCAGCACGCCCGCGCGCGTGGTCGCCTTGGCCAGAGGTTTGATCGCCTCGACCAGCGCATCGCCCGCTTCAATATCCACCCCGGCATCCCGGTACGTCACGCTAGTCATGTCAGCCCCCGATGCGCTAAGCCATGAGCCATGGCCTTACCCTATAAAAGCCCGGGTTTCACCCCACGCGCCTACGGCGCGCTTTTCACCATACCCGCCTACGGCGCGCTTTTCACCATACCCGCGTATGCCGCGCAATCACCGGCGCGGGCGCGATGAGCATTATGCCACCCGAAATGCCCATATCCCGCCGGCTGCAATGGCAGCGCCTGGTGCTGGTGGCCGCCTTCTGCCTTGTGCTCTGGCTGTTTCTGCGCCTGTTCTCCTCCGTGCTCACCCCCTTCGTGGTCGCCGCCGGGCTTGCCTATTTTCTGGACCCCGCGGTGAGCCGGCTGGCCGATTTCGGGCTGCGGCGCTCGGTGGGCTCGCTCTTGATCATGGCGGCGGCGGCCATCATCCTCGCCGTGCTCGGCCTGCTGCTCTACCCCGTCATCGCCGACCAGGCGGTGGCTCTGGCCACCAACCTGCCCAGCTACATCACCACTGCGCAAAAAGATTTCGCGCATCTGGTCACCGATATGGAGCATCGCGTCGGCCCAGGTGCTGTCAGCGCCAAATTGCGCGACCTCGCCTCCAACCAGGCCGGCGCCATCGTCTCTTTCGCGGGCTCCGCGGCCAGCAACATCATCGGCTCAGGCTTCGCCGTGGTTAACGTGCTGACTTTGCTGATCATCACCCCCATCGTCACCTTCTATTTCCTGCGCGACTGGCCGGCCATCGTCGCCCATGTGGATACCTGGCTGCCACGCCGCTACGAGGGGGTGATCCGCGCCCAGGCGCTGGAGGTGAACCGCATCCTCGCCGCCTGGCTGCGGGGCCAGGGCATCTGCTGCCTGGTGCTGGCCATCATCTATGCCGTGGGGCTCACATTGGTGGGGCTGGATTTCGGCCTCACCGTGGGGCTCGCCGCCGGTTTCCTCTCTTTCATCCCTTATGTCGGCACGCTGCTGGGCGTCTGCACCTCCATACTGCTCTCGCTCACGCAAACACCGGGCTGGGACGGGGTAATCAAGGTCTGCATCGTGTTTGCCATGGGCCAGGCGCTCAATGATTACGTCATCCAGCCGCGCTTTCTGGGCGACCGCGTCGGGCTGCCGGCCGTCTGGGTGATTTTCTCGCTATTTGCGGGCGGGGCGGCCTTCGGCTTTCTCGGCATCATGCTGGCGGTGCCGGTTACCGCCACGCTCGGCGTGCTGGCACGCTTCTGGCTGCGCCGGTATCTGCAATCCCCGCTTTATCTGGACCCCCCGGTGGAATGACGCGCGGGGATGGTGGGGCGGCCGCGCGCCGAAAAAGATCGTAATGAAGCAGCTCACACTGCCCTTCGCGGAGGAGACAAATTTCGCGGCCGAGGATTTTTGCCCCGCCCCGTCCAATGCCGCCGCGCGGGAATGGCTGCTGCACCCCGGCCGCTGGAACAACGGCAGGCTGGTGCTCTGGGGCGAGGCTGGCTGCGGCAAAACCCATCTGCTGCATATCTGGGCCCAGGCGCATGGGGCAAAAATCCTCAGCAGCGCCGCACTGCCGGGGCCACAACGGGTACACAGCCCCCTGGCGCTGGACGATGCCGATCTCGCCCCCGACCCTGTGGCCTTACTCCATTTGCTGAACAGCGCCGCCGAGGCGGACCAGCCCGTGCTGCTGGCCGCACGGCGGCCAGCCCCCCGCATGGCATATAAACTCGCCGACCTCACCTCGCGCCTGCGCGCCGCCAGTGCCGTGGAAATCCGCCCGCCGGAGGATGAGCTGCTGGAGCAGCTCCTCACCCGGCTGGCCGCCGCACGCCAGCTCTCACTCAGCATCCCGGTGCGCAACACACTTCTGCTGCACCTGCCCCGCGCCCCCGCCTTCTACCGCGAGGCCGTAGCCAGGCTGGACCGCGCCGCTTTGGACCGCAACGCCAGAATCACCCGCATCCTGGCCCTGGAAATCGTCACCGGTCTGCTCCAGGATGAATGACGATGTTACAGATTCATCACACGCCGCACAGATGCGGCCTGATATAGAACCGGATATGGACCAGCAGACCCACGCCCCCGCACCCGCCCACACCCTCGCCACCACCTTCGCCAAGGATGACCCCGCGCGTTTCATCAACCGCGAACTCTCCTGGCTGGATTTCAATTTCCGCGTTGTCAGCGAGGCCCGCAACCCGCGCCACCCGCTGCTGGAGCGACTCCGTTTTGTCTCCATCAGCGCCTCCAACCTCGATGAATTCTACTCCGTGCGCGTGGCAGGTCTCATCGGCCAGGAGCGCGCCGGCGTGCTGGAGCGCTCGGCCGACGGGCTGACGCCCGCGCAGCAACTGCTCGCCATCAACGCCCGCGCCCGCGAACTGATCACGGCCCAGCAATCCTCCTACACCGAATTGCGCGGGCTGCTGGCTGGTGCCGGGCTGCTGGTCTGCACCTCGGCCGAGCTGTCCTCCGATGACGCCGCCTTCCTCGACTCCTATTTCATGGAACGCGTCTTCCCCGTGCTCACCCCGCTGGCGGTGGACCCGGCGCATCCCTTCCCCTTCATCCCCAATATGGGGCTGGTGCTGGCCCTCAGCCTCGCGCGCGATGACGACCGCGGCCAGATGTCCGCCCTCATCCCACTCCCCTCGCAGATCGAGCGCTTCGTGCGGCTGCAAAGCGGCGCCCAGGCAAGCGAGGGACCGATCCGCTTCATCATGCTCGAAGAGCTGGTGGCGATGAACATGGGAAGGCTCTTCCCCGGCTTTACCGTGCAAGCCTCCGGCCTGTTCCGCGTCATCCGCGACACGGATGTGGAATTCGAGGAAGAAGCGGAAGACTTGGTCCGCTCCTACGAAACCGCGCTGAAACGCCGCCGCCGTGGAGCCGCCATCCAGCTCACCATCGCCGCCGACATGCCGGCCGACCTGCGCGAGCTGGTGATCGATGCGATCGAAGCGCCCGCAGGCGAGATCTACACCGAGACCGGCATGATCGGGCTGGTGGATGTGAAGCAGCTCATCGTCGACGACCGGCCGGACCTGCTCTTCCCCCCCTATACGGCGCGCTTCCCCGAGCGCATCCGCGATTTCGCCGGCGACTGCTTCGCCGCCATCCGCGCCAAGGACATCCTCGTCCACCACCCGTTCGAGAGCTTCGACGTGGTGGTGCAGTTCCTGCGCCAGGCGGCAATGGACCCGGCTGTCGTCGCGATCAAACAGACGCTCTACCGCACGAGCCGTGACTCACCCATCGTGAAGGCGCTGATCGAGGCGGCGGAAGCCGGCAAATCCGTCACCGCCATGGTGGAGTTGCGCGCGCGTTTCGATGAGGAAGCCAACATTCGCCTCTCCCGCGCGCTGGAAGCCGCCGGTGTGCAGGTCGTGTTCGGCTTCGTCGGCCTGAAAACCCATGCCAAGGTGAGCTACGTCGTCCGCCGCGAAGCCAGCACGCTCCGCGCCTATGTGCATTTCGGCACCGGCAACTACCACCCCATCACCGCCCGCATCTATACGGATTTGTCCTTCTTCACCTGCGACCCAGCCCTCACCCGCGACGCAGCGAGGCTGTTCAACTACATGACCGGCTACGCCCGCCCAGAGGCCATGGAACAGCTCGCCTTCTCGCCGCTGACAACACGCAAAACCTTGGTCGGGCTTGTCGATGCCGAAATCGCCAACGCCAAAGCCGGCAAACCCTCCGGCATCTGGCTCAAAATGAACTCCCTGGTCGATGACAGGCTGATCGACCAACTCTACGCCGCCTCGCAGGCCGGTGTGTCCGTCAAAATCATCGTGCGCGGCATCTGCTGCCTGCGCCCCGGCGTGCCCGGCCTCTCCGACAACATCAAAGTCAAATCCATCGTCGGCCGCTTCCTCGAACACGCCCGCATCTACGTCTTCGCCGACGGCCACGCTTTGCCCTCGCGCGGCGCCAAAGTGTTCATCTCCTCGGCCGATTGGATGGCCCGCAATATGGACATGCGCGTCGAGACCCTGGTCCCCATCCATAACCCCACCGTCCACGCGCAAATCCTCGACCAGATCATGGTCGTAAACCTGCGCGACGACGCCCAAAGCTCCGTCCTAACCCCCGACGGCCATTGGGAACGCGTTACCCCCGGCGACCCGCCCGCCGCCGCCCACGACTACTTCATGACCAACCCCTCCCTCTCCGGCCGCGGCTCCGCCCTGCACGGCGGCCTCACCACCGAACGCCCTAAGCCCAAGTACAAACGCCGGGTGGATTAAGAAGGCTCGGGCTTCGCCCCCTGAACCCCCGCCCCGAACTACTGCAGCGTCAGCAGCGTGCCCTGGCGCCATTCGCCGGGGGTGATGAGGGCGGCGCTGCCGACACGTACGGAGTGCAGCCTGCCGTCCAGATTGCTCGACCAGAAATCCAGGAATTTGCGCAATACGGGGAATTTCGGGGCGATATCCAACTCTTGCCAGATATAGCTTTGCAGCAGGCTTGGATGGTCCGGCAGATGGTACAGGATTTCGGCCGTGGTCAGGCGGTAGTCGCGCAGTTGTAAGGCAATGTTCATCCTTATTCACTCCAAGATGGCATACTGAAACAGTCCCGGGAGGGTCATCCTGCCATGACTCCCCCACGGTGGCGCAATAAAAATCTGAGTGAAAGCAGCAACTTGTCACTCATCCACCGCGAGTGCTGCCGTTTCTTGACTTCTCCGCCCGTGCCCATTAGACCCGTGGCACTCTCCAACTGAGAGTGCTAGCAACCGCGGTGCCGCGTGCCGGGCCGGGCGGGTTGCAAGGCTTTTAAGACAATAACGTTTAGGAGCGATCGACATGGCGAATTTCCGCCCCCTGCATGACCGCGTCGTGGTCCGCCGCATCACCGCCGAAGAGAAGACCGCTGGCGGCATCATCATCCCCGACACCGCCAAGGAAAAGCCCCAGGAAGGCGAAGTTGTCGCCGCCGGTGCCGGCGCGCGCAACGAAGCCGGCGCCATCGTGGCTCTGGATGTTAAAGCTGGCGACCGCGTGCTGTTTGGCAAATGGTCCGGCACCGAAGTCAAGATCGACGGGGAAGACCTGCTGATCATGAAAGAATCCGACATTCTCGGCATTATTGCCGCTTAATTCAACCATAGCGCCTCGATGACGAAGCGGCCCTGCCGCGTAGTCTGAATCGAGCCGCTCTTACACAAGGAGCTACACTCATGGCTGCTAAAGATGTACGTTTTGGTACCGACGCGCGCGACCGCATTCTGCGCGGCGTCGATATCCTCGCCAACGCCGTTAAAGTGACGCTGGGCCCCAAGGGCCGTAATGTCGTCATCGAGAAGTCCTTCGGCGCCCCGCGCATCACCAAGGACGGCGTGACCGTCGCCAAGGAAATCGAGCTGGCTGACCGCTTCGAGAACCTGGGCGCGCAGCTCATCCGCGAAGTTGCCTCCAAGACCAACGACCTGGCCGGCGACGGCACCACCACCGCGACCGTGCTGGCCCAGGCCATCGTGCGCGAGGGCGTCAAGGCTGTTGCTGCTGGCCTCAACCCGCAGGATCTGCGCCGTGGCATCGACAAGGCGGTTGCCGCCGTTGTCGACGAGCTGAAGACCCGCACCAAGAAGATCACCACCCCGGCCGAAACCGCCCAGGTTGGCACCATCTCCGCCAACGGCGAGACCGAAATCGGCGAGATGATCTCCAAGGCGATGCAGAAAGTCGGCAATGAGGGCGTGATCACGGTCGAAGAAGCCAAGGGCATCCAGACCGAGCTCGACGTTGTTGAAGGCATGCAGTTCGACCGCGGGTATGTCTCCCCGTACTTCATCACCAACCCCGAGAAGATGATCGCCGATCTCGACAGCCCGTATGTGCTGATCTTCGAGAAGAAGCTCTCCCAGCTGCAGCCGCTGCTGCCGCTGCTCGAAGCCGTGGTGCAGACCGGCAAGCCGTTGCTGATCATCGCCGAGGACGTTGAGGGCGAAGCCCTGGCAACCCTGGTTGTGAACAAGCTGCGTGGCGGTCTGAAAATCGCCGCCGTCAAGGCTCCTGGCTTCGGCGATCGCCGCAAGGCCATGCTGGAAGACATCGCGATCCTGACCGGTGGCCAGGTTGTTTCCGAGGATCTCGGCATCAAGCTCGAGACCGTGACGATCAACATGCTTGGCCGCGCCAAGAAGATCCTCATCGAGAAGGAAACCACCACGATCATCGAAGGTGTCGGCGCTTCCGACGACATCAAGGGCCGCGTTGCGCAGATCCGCGCGCAGATCGAGGAGACCACCTCGGACTACGACCGTGAGAAGCTGCAGGAACGTCTCGCCAAGCTGGCCGGCGGCGTTGCCGTTATCCGCGTCGGCGGTTCGTCCGAAGTTGAAGTGAAAGAGCGCAAGGACCGCGTTGACGACGCGCTGCACGCAACCCGCGCAGCCGTTGAAGAAGGCATTGTCCCGGGCGGCGGCGTCGCTCTGGCCCGCGCCTCGCTCATCCTCGCCACGCTGAAGGGTGAAAACACCGATCAGCAGACCGGTATCGAGATCATCCGCCGCGCCATCCAGGTGCCGCTGCGTCAGATCGCCGAGAACGCTGGTGAAGACGGTGCGGTCATCTCCGGCAAAGTGCTGGAAAACGGCGAATATGTGTTTGGCTTCGACGCGCAGAGCGGCGAATACAAGGACATGGTTGCCGCCGGCATCATCGACCCGACCAAGGTTGTGCGCACTGCCCTGCAGGACGCCGCTTCCGTGGCCGCTCTGATCATCACCACCGAAGCCGGTGTGACCGAGCGCCCCGAGAAGAAGGCCCCCGCCGGCGGCGGTGGCATGGGCGGCATGGGCGGCATGGGCGATATGGATTTCTGATCCACGCGCATACGTTACGAATGAAAAGAGCCCCGGTGGAAACACCGGGGCTTTTCTTATGGAAGGAAGGCCAGGGCTCTGCCCTGGACCCGCTGGGGCCTGAGAGCCGTTCTAAGAAGTTCTTGAATCATATGAATCCTTTGTGATTCTCTCTCTGCGAGGCATCGATTCGCGGAGTTTTTGTGATGTGGACAGTTGAGCACCGAACAGCGG
>JAMFRO010000014.1 GCA_026224825.1 bacterium
AGACCATCCCCAGTCGGGCAAGTGCGTTCATTTCGAACCCCCTCAACTAGTAGACAGCCTGTAGAACGCAGCACCCTGCTGCGTCCCCCTGGGCCAGTGGGGGGGGCTTATGAGGCCATACCCCCCCTGACGCAAGTGATATTTTAGGGTTAACCATGAATTTTTTACACGTCCGGCAAGTGCTTATCACTCAGCGGCGTCTGCGTAGGCTTCCAGGGGCGCGCAGGAACAGATGAGGTTGCGGTCGCCGTAAACATTGTCCACCCGTTTCACAGGCGGCCAGTATTTTTGCAGCGCGATATAGGGCAGCGGATAGGCGGCCTGCTCGCGGGTATACGGGTGGGTCCAGACCTCCGCCATCACCTCGGTTGCGGTGTGGGGGGCGTTTTTGAGCGGGTTGTCATCGCGCGGCCAGGCGCCGTCCGCGATGCTGCCAATCTCCCCGGCGATGCTGAGCATGGCGCCACAAAACCGGTCCAGCTCGGATTTATCCTCGCTTTCGGTGGGCTCGATCATGAGCGTGCCGGCGACGGGCCAGGACATTGTGGGGGCATGGAACCCGTAATCGGCGAGGCGCTTGGCGATGTCTTCCACCTGCACACCGCTGGATGCTGCAAACCCCCGGCAGTCGACGATGCACTCATGCGCCACGCGCCCGGCCTCGCCACGGTAGAGGATGGGATAGGCGCCTTCCAGTTTCGCCGCGATGTAGTTGGCGTTGAGAATCGCGATTTTGGTGGCATGGGTAATGCCCTCGGGGCCCATGAGGCGGATGTAGGCATAGGGGATGGGCAGGATGAGCGCCGAGCCGAATGGCGCGGCACTCACCGGGCCGTAGCCCGTGGCGGGGCCGGCATCGGCGCGTAAGGGGTGGTCCGGCAGATGCGGGGCGAGGTGGGCCGCCACGCCGATGGGGCCGACGCCAGGGCCGCCGCCGCCATGCGGGATACAGAAGGTTTTGTGCAGGTTGAGGTGGCACACATCCGCGCCGATGCTGGCGGGGCTGGTGAGGCCCACCTGGGCGTTCATATTGGCACCATCCATATACACCTGGCCACCAGCGGCGTGCACCGCCTGGCAGATGTCACGGATGGAGGTTTCGAACACGCCATGGGTGCTGGGGTAGGTGATCATCAACGCGGCAAGCTGCGCGCCGTGCGTGGCGATCTTGGCGTTAAGATCCGCGACATCGACATTGCCCTGTTTATCGCACGCGGTGACGACGACCTTATAGCCCGCCATGGCAGCGGAGGCGGGGTTGGTGCCATGCGCCGAGGCGGGGATGAGGCAGATGTTGCGCGCGCCATCGCCACGGGATTCATGCCAGGCGCGTATGGCGAGCAGGCCGGCGTATTCGCCTTGCGCGCCGGAATTGGGCTGGAGCGAGACCGCCGCGAAGCCCGTTACGGTTTTCAGGAGTTCCGTGAGTTCGTCTATGAGAATTTTGAAACCGATGGTCTGGTCCGCCGGCGCGAACGGGTGCAGGCTTGCGAATTCCGGCCAGGTGATGGCGGCCATTTCCACCGCCGCGTTCAGCTTCATGGTGCAGGAGCCGAGCGGGATCATCGAGCGGTTGAGGGCGATGTCCTTGTCTTCCAACCGCTTGAGATAGCGCAGCATAGAATGCTCGGAGCGGTGGGTGTTGAACACCGCCTCCTGGCAGAATGCCGACACACGTTGTAACGATTTCGGAATGGATTCAGCAGCATTAGCCAGCTCGCCGCCGAGGATTTCCGCAAGGGCCTCCAGTTCCGCGCGCGTTACGGTTTCGTCGAGCGCGATGCCGATGCCGGTGGCATCGATGCGCCGAAAATTGAAACCGGCGGCCAGCGCCGTATGCAGCAACGCGTCGGCACGGTCGCCGGCTTCGATGGCGATGGTATCGAAAAATGCACTGTGCCGGAGTTTATAGGTTTTGCTTGCGATACCGGCCAGCAACCGGGCTTGCAGGTTAACGCGCCGCGCGATGTTTTTGAGGCCCTCCGGCCCGTGCCAGACAGCGTAAAAACCAGCCATCACGGCCAGCAGCACTTGCGCTGTGCAGATGTTGGAAGTGGCTTTCTCACGCCGAATATGCTGCTCGCGGGTCTGCAGCGCCAGGCGCATGGCGGGACGGCCGAAGGCATCCACGGACACACCGGCGAGGCGGCCGGGCATGGAGCGCTTGAAAGCATCGCGCGTGGCAAAATACCCGGCATGCGGGCCACCAAAACCCATGGGCACACCAAAGCGCTGCGAGGAGCCGGCGACGATTTCTGCTCCCATCTCGCCGGGCGGGGTGAGGATGGTCAGCGCCAGGAGATCGGCACAGACCACACTCATGGCGCCCGCTTCCCTGGCGGCTGTGATCTCGGCTGTGAGGTCGCGAACTTCGCCGGTGCTGCCGGGGTAGTTCAGGACGAGGGCGAATGGTTTGGCGGCGGTTATGGCGGCGGTGTCGCCCGGTTTCACATCCACCACTTCCCAGCCCAGCGGCCAGGCGCGGGTGGCAATAACGCCGCGCGTCTGCGGATGCACATCCGCCGCCACGGCAATGGTTTTGCTCCCGCCCTTGTGCAAAGCATGCGCCATGGCCACACCTTCGGCGGCGGCAGTGGCCTCATCGAGCAGCGAGGCATTGGCGATTTCCAGCCCGGTGAGGCTGGCGATCACGGTCTGGAAATTCAGCACGGCTTCGAGCCGCCCTTGGGAAATCTCCGCCTGATACGGCGTATAGGCGGTGTACCAACCCGGGTTTTCCAGCACGTTGCGCTGGATCACCGGCGGCGTGAGCGTGCCGTGATAGCCCAGCCCGATGAGGGATTTCTTCACCTCGTTCTGCGCGGCCAGGCCACGCAATTCCTCCAGCACGGCGGCTTCGGACAAAGCCGGCGGCAGTGCCAGCCCCTCGTTGCTGCGGATGGATTCAGGCACGGTCTGGCCGATGAGATCATCCAGGCTGGCAGCGTTCACCGCTTTCAGCATGGCGGTGATTTCCTTACCGCGCGGGCCGATGTGGCGGGCGGCGAATGCATCCGCTTTTTCCAGCACGGCCAGCTCTTCGAGAGTGCTCATGCCCCCACTCATGCCCCCACTCATGCCCCCGCTCATGCCCCCACTCATGCCAAAGTGCTCAGGAACTCATCGTAACCGGCGCGGTCGAGCAGGCTGCTCACCGCGGCGGCATCGGCCAGGCGGAGTTTGAAGAACCAGCCGCCGCTCTCAGCGGCAGAGTTCACCAGCGCGGGCTCGTCGATGATCGCCTGGTTGGTCTCGGCCACCGTGCCGGTGAGCGGGGCGTAAACATCGGATGCCGCTTTCACACTCTCCACCACGGCGCAGGGCTCGCCGGCAGCCACATTGCGGCCGGGCTCGGGCAGCTCGACGAAGACGATATCGCCGAGCGCATTCTGCGCATGATCGGTGATGCCGATGGTGGCCAGCCCGTCATCGCCGAGCACAACCCATTCGTGATCTTTGGAGTAAAATACCTGGGACATTGGGAGAGCCTTTCAGCGGACGTAGTTGTGGGGGATGAAGGGGAGAGCGGTGACCACGCCGGGGAGCGGTTTGTCGCGCACGATGAGATCGAGCAAAGCGCCAGGCTCAGCAAGATCGGCCCGGACATAACCCAGCGCGATGGGGGCGTTGAGGCTGGGTGCAAAACAACCGGAGGTGACTTCGCCCACCAACTCACCACCCACGCGGATTTCAGCATGGGCGCGGGCCGGGGCGCGGCCATCCAGCCGGATGCCGACGAGTTTTTGCGGCGTGCCTTCAGCCAGCGCCGCGTTTACAGCGGCAGAGCCGATAAAATGCCCGGCGGCGAGGCGCTTTTTGGAGAGCGCGAAATTAAGCCCCGCCGCGACAGGGCTGGTCTGCTCGCCGATATCATTGCCGTAGAGGCACAGCCCGGCTTCCAGGCGCAGCGAATCACGCGCACCAAGCCCGGCAGGCACGGCGCCGCGCGCGAGCAGCAGTTCGGCCAAAGCCTCGCCGGATGTGCCGGGGCAGCCGATCTCAAAACCATCCTCACCGGTATAGCCGGAGCGGGTGACAACGCAGGGGATGCCGGCGATTTGCAGCTCCGCCGCATCCATGAATTTGAGCCCAGCCCCCTCGGGCAAAACATCCACCGCCTTCGGCCCCTGCACGGCGAGCAGAGCGCGGTCGAAATGCGTAACCACGTTCAAACCATGCCCACGGATATGCGCGACGTCGATTTCCTTACGCCCGGCGTTAAGCACCAATTGCAGATGCGGCCCGAGATTGGCCACCATCAGATCATCGATGATGCCACCTGCCTCATTAAGCAGCAAAGTATAACGCTGCCTTCCGGGTTTGAGGCCGAGAATATCGCCCGGCACCAGGCGCTCAAAACGCGCGGCATCGGCGATTTCCACCTGGCCCATATGCGAGACATCGAACAGCGCGGCGCTCGCGCGGCAGGCATTATGCTCGGCCATGATGCCGGCATATTGCAGCGGCATCTCATAACCGGCGAACTCGACCATGCGCGCGCCCAGGCGCCTATGCAGCGCATCCAACGGTGTTTTTTGCAAAACTACCCCCAACAGATCAGCCGCCGACATTGCAAGCGTCAGCCTACCTGACCCCCCTCTGTTTGTGGACCTGAGAGATTCGGATGGTTGTACATCCTTGACCCCGTCGGTGCGGTGGCAGGGCCACCGGCTTTCCAGAGTGCCCCTTTTACAAAACGCAGCCCTTTGTGCCTGAGCGTTTCCGGGGGCCGGTTGCGCCTTCGGCGGCGGGGCTCGAAACCCCGCTCTCTCCTGCGTCCGAATAAGGACAGCGTCCTTTTGCCTCAGGGCACGGGATTTGCAAAGCTGTTTTTACAAAATTGATTTTTTACAAAATTGATTCTGGCTACGCGACAGAAAAACTAAGGATGCCCCCATGTTCGAGACCCTCAAACCCGCACCCGCGCTGGTGGTGGAAGATATCCACAAATCCTTCGGCCCGGTGGAGGTGCTCAAAGGTGTGTCCGTCACGGCGCATGAGCGCGATGTGATCGCCATTCTCGGCTCCTCCGGCTCGGGCAAGAGCACCTTCCTGCGCTGCATCAACCTGCTGGAAATGCCGGATAAAGGCCGGGTTTCGATCAAAGGCGAGCTGATCGAGATGAGCGAGGGCAAAAAATCCCGCGCCGCCGCCGACCCCAAGCAGATCGAACGGCTGCGCTCGCGGCTGTGCATGGTGTTCCAGCAGTTCAACCTCTGGGCCCATATGACCGTGCTGCAGAACGTGATCGAGGCGCCGATTCATGTGCTGAAACTGGACCGCAAGAGTGCCATCGCGCGGGCGGAGGCGATGCTGGAGAAGGTGGGACTCTCAGCCAAGCTGCAAGCCTATCCAGCACAGCTCTCCGGCGGGCAGCAACAGCGCGTGGCCATTGCCCGCGCGCTGGCGATGGAGCCGGACGTGCTGCTGTTCGACGAGCCGACCTCTGCATTGGACCCGGAATTGGTGGGCGAGGTGCTGAAAGTGATGCGCGACCTGGCCGCCGAGGGCCGCACCATGCTGGTGGTAACCCATGAGATGGGTTTTGCCCGCGAGGTGGCAAGCCGGGTGATGTTTCTGCACAAAGGCTGCACTGAGGAAGAGGGCGTACCGGGCGAGATGTTCACCAACCCGCAATCGGCGCGGTTCAAGCAGTTTTTATCGAGCACGCTGCGGCATTAAATATCCTTGTACAGGCAGCCGCTTCTGAACCGGAGCTGCGCGGCGATGTCGTTGTAATGCGCGTTGCTCTTCGCGATGAAGATTTTCCGCCCCTGGGCGGTTTCAACCCGCAGCAGCCGGGCCGGGAACCCGGGCAGGCGGTCCAGTTGCCGCATGTCGCGATAGGCAAGCCGTTTGCGCCGGAGGAAGCCGTAGCGCAGATCGTTCTCCTCCAGGATGACGCCGTAACAGGCGGAAATGGCGACGGTGCCGGCCAGAACGGCCAGGCCGGCAATGCCGAACAGAACGGCGCCGGGGGAGCCTGTCAGAATGACCAAGAGAAACGGTATCGCCAGGAGCACGGCCATCAGTTTTGACGCACCGGCGCCTTTATAGGCGATCCGTCCGGTATTGAGGACAGGAACCCAGGCGCTTTCCGCCAGCGACAAATCCCCGGCCGGGTGCAGCGATGAGACCAAAGGCCAGTGATATTCCGCCGCCGCGCCGGGTTTGGCACCCTGGATGATGTAGCTGTCCTTGGCCCGTAGGGCGTCATCAACTTCGGCGATTTTGTACCCGTATTCGGACGGGCGCCGCCGCGCTTCGACCCGACAGACGATCATGCCAAGCCGGCTCCGGTTGCCGGCGCCCCAACGGATATAATCACCGGTTTCGAACATGCTGGAACGCTAATGTGCTGAAAAACAAAAGTCTAGAACGCGCCTCAGCCCAAAGCGTATTCGGCTTCCGGTGTGTAGGTGGGGCGGTCCTTACCCAGGAAGGAACTGAACAAGGTCACGTTATCGGCGCGGATCGGCACCGAGCGGTAGAGGTTGTTGGCCTGCACAAAGCGGGCGAGGTCGGGCGTTACCGGCTGCTCCATACGGGCCAAAGCCACATGCGGCGTAAAACGCCGGCGGTCCGGCTGCAGGCCTACGCGCAGCAGGGCGGTTTCCACCTTGGTCTGCAGCCGGGCGAGGTTCTCATTGCGCTCGATACCGGCGTAAAGCGTGTTCACCCTGCCGTTCTTCTCAAACCAGCCGAGGCCGGAGAGTGAGAAGGCGAAACTACGCCCGCGCAAAGCGGCGAGAGCGTCATCGATTTTCTCCGCCTGAAGGCGATTGGCCTCGCCGATGAAGCGCAAGGTGAGGTGGAAATTATCGGTGGGCACCCAGCGGGCGCCGGCCAGATTGCACGAGAGGTCACTGAGGTCCTCTTTGACCTCCCAAGGGAGATCGAGTGCGACAAAAAGGCGCATAAGCGGGGCCCTTTACTGCTAGAGGTCAGCGAATCGGCTACACAAATTTTGCAGTATGAAGCTTTAGCAGGTCAATGTTAAAGTTTTTAACTTGAGTTACAGCGCCGCACAGGCGGCGTGCAGCCAGGCTTTTGCTGCGGTGCCGAGATGGGGGCTAAGGGCTTCCTCCACCCTGGCGTGATAGGCGTTAAGCCAAGCCAGAGCATCCGCCGACAGCAAACCGGGCTCGATCAAAGCGCGGTCAAAAGGAACCAAAGTGAGGGTCTCGAAGCGCAGGAACGGCTTCTTGGCGGCGGGGAAGTCCGCGGGCTGAACCAGCACCAGGTTTTCCAGCCGCACGCCGTAAGCCCCTGGCAAATAATAGCCGGGCTCGTCGGACAGGATCATGCCCGGCGCCAGCGGCACCGGTTTGGCGGCACGCGAGATACCGGCCGGGCCTTCATGCACCGAGAGATAGGAGCCGACGCCATGGCCGGTGCCGTGGTCGTAATCCAGCCCGGCGCGCCAAAGCTCTTGCCGCGCGAAAGCGTCGAGATGGCCGCCCGCGACACCCTCCGGGAACACCGCGCGGGCCAAAGCGATATGCCCGGCAAGCACGCGGGTGACGTTTGCTTTTATCTCGGGCGGGGCGGCATCCGGCCCGGTCCAGAGCGTGCGGGTAATATCCGTGGTGCCATCCAGATACTGGCCGCCGCTGTCGATAAGATAGACCTCATTGGGCTTTATCGGGCGGTTGGTCTCGGCTGTGACGCGGTAATGGATGATGGCGCCATCCTCCCCCGCGCCAGAGATGGCCGGAAAACTCTCGCCTTTGAAATTTTCGCCGCCAGTGCGGAAGGCCAGGAGCTTTTCGGCGGCGGAAAGTTCGCTCTGGCCAGGGGATGCGGCGAGCCAGGAGAGAAAATTTACGACGGCCACGCCATCACGCAAATGCGCGGCCCGGGTGCCGGCTTGTTCCACCGGGTTTTTGCAGGCGCGCGGCAGGGCCACCGGGTCCGGCGCCTCGGCGATTTTGGCGCCGGCGGTGCGCAAAGCGGTTTCGAACCACACAGGCATGGAGGATGGGTCGAAACGCACGGTTTTATCCACCAGCGCCGCCAAAGCTTCGGGCAAATCCGCACGTTCAGCCAGCGAGACTTGCGCGCCAAGATGCTCGCGCAATTGCGGCGTCACCTTTTCGCCCGCAATGAAAATACGTGCGGTGGCATCGGCGTAGAGCAAAGCGTACCCCAGAGCGAAGGGGCAGAATTCGAGGTCGGTGCCACGGATGTTGAACAGCCAGGCCAGCGAGGAAGGATCGGTGAGGATGGCGGCATCCTGCCCCGCCGCGCGCAGGCTGGCGGCCAGTTTTTCGCGCTTGGCGGCAGCGGGCTCACCCGCAAACGCCTGGGCATGCGGCACGGCCGGGGCCAAAGGCGGGGCCGGGCGGTCAGCCCAGATCTCATCCACCGGGTTGTGCGCCACCGGCATCATCTCCACGCCCGTAAACCGCTTCAGCGCATCAGGGCTGATCAGCCACGAGTCATAGCCAATGCATTTTCCAGCGGCATTCGCACGCAGCCAATCCTCCGGCCGGTCCTCGATAATATGCCGGCGCTCCCAGATCGTGCCATCCGTCTCCCGCTCCAGCGCCAGAGTATAACGGCCATCGGAGAACACCGCCGCCTTATCCGCCAGCACCACCGCCAGCCCGGCACTGCCGGTAAACCCCGTGAGCCAGGCCAGGCGCTCAGCATTCTCGGGCACATACTCACCCAAATGCTCATCCGCGCGCGGCACGATGAAACCATCCAGCCCCTCACGCTTCAGCACCTCCCGCAAAAGAGTTAGCCGCTCGTTATGTGCTGACGTCATAAACTATCCTTTCGCATGCGCCCGGCGCAGAGCTGCCGCGCCGCCATGCCCGCGCCGAAAACCTTGGTTTAGAGTATATGAACCTCCGCAGCGCCGGGCAAAAGCCCCGCTGCCACGGGCGCCGCTGGGTCACAACGAAACGGCCGCCCTTAAAAACAATCAGGTGTACTATGTCTTCGACCATTAAAAACCAGGCAACCCTGAGCAGAATCGGGTCGCTGGTTTTCGCCCGGCAGACGCCGCTCGTCTCCGCCGAGCGCCACGCCTCCCTGCTCAACGCCCTCCGCGTCTGGCACAATCGCCGCACCGCCGCCCAGGAACTCTCCTCCCTCTCCGACCGCAACCTAGCCGATATCGGCCTGACACGGGGCGATATTCCGGCGGCTGTGCGGGGTTAAAAGGAAAAAGGCCAGGGCTCTGCCCTGGACCCGCTGGGGCCTGAGGCCCCAGACCCCCGCTACTTAAGACTTAAAAAAGAGGCCTGCCTCCTAGGTGTTTCAAACACCGAAGTGGCAGGCCTCTTTTTTAAGTCTTCAACCAATGGGGTCTGGGCCTCAGGCCCAGCGGGGTCAGGGGCGGAGCCCCAGCCTTTTTCCTTTTACTCCGCAGCCATCACGGCATGCCCCGGGTCGACCATTTCCACGGCGCGGGAGAAGTCCACCGAGAGGAGGCGGGAGACGCCTCGTTCTTGCATGGTTACGCCGTAGAGGCGGTCCATTCTGGCCATGGTCAGGTGGTGGTGGGTTACCACGAGGAAGCGGGTGCCCGTGTCGCGGACCATGTCTTCGAGGAGGTTGCAGAAGCGCTCTACGTTGGCGTCGTCCAGGGGGGCGTCCACCTCGTCCAGCACCGAGATGGGGGCGGGGTTGCATTTGAACACGGCGAAGATGAGGGAGAGGGCGGTGAGCGCCTGCTCCCCGCCGGAGAGGAGCGAGAGGGTGGAGAGTTTTTTGCCGGGCGGCTGGGCGTAGATTTCCAGCCCGGCTTCCAGCGGATCTTCGGAGCCGACGAGGGCGAGATGTGCTTTGCCGCCGCCGAACATGCGGGAGAACAGGGTTTGAAAATGCTTGTCCACCTCGGTGAACACGGCGGAGAGGCGCTCGCGGCCTTCCCGGTTGAGGTGGCCGATGGAGCCGCGCAGTTTGGCGATGGCGGTGGTAATCTCGTCGCGCTCGCGGTCGATGGTGGCAATCGCTTCTTCCGCCTCGCCGACTTCAATTTCGGCGCGCAGGTTGACGGGGCCCATTTCCTCGCGCTCGCGGGTCAGGCGCTCCCATTTCTTGCGGGCTTTGTCTTCGGACTCGGCATTCAGCTCGGCCGGCGGGTCCGGCAGGGAGGGGGTGGCACCGAGGCGTTCAAGGATGCGCTCGGCCACCGTGCCCCAGGCGTGGTTAGCGGCGGTGATGTTGCCTTCTTCCCGCGCACGGGCCTCGCGGGCGCTGCTCACGGCGGAGTCCGCGGCGCGGGCGGCGCGGGCGGCGGATTCGGCGGATTTCTGGGCGCTGTCGAGGGTGATGGCGGCGCGTTTATGCTCGCCTTCGATGGTTTGCAGATTGTCCAAAGCCTCGCGGCGGGCGGCGGCGGCTTCTTCCGGGGCGGCGGTAAGGGCGGCGATGGCGGTTTGCGCTTCGCCGAACCGGGCCGTGAGGTCGGCCAGACGGTCGGTGGCGTCCAGCCCGCGCTCGTTCCAGTCTTCCATCTCGCGCTTGAGGGTTTCCAGGCGCAGGTTGCGCTGGGCATCGGCGGTTTTTAAGCCGGCGAAGCGGGTGCGGGCGGCGGATTCGGCCTGGCGCGCCACATTCAGGGTATTGCGGGCTTTGTCCACCAGAGCGCGGGCGACGGCGACATCGGGGATATCGGCGGCCTGGGTGCGGACGGCGGTGAGTGCTGCCTCGGCTTCGGCGGATTCGGCGGCGGTCTGGTCGCGTTGCGCCTCGGCGGCGGCGGCGCGCTGGGCGCCGCGCTCAGCTTCGGCGGTCAGGCGAATGCTTTCGCTCCGGGCTTTGTCGAAACGCTGCTCCGCGATACGACGGCTGTCGCGGGCGGCAGCCTCAGCGGCACGGCGGATTTCGCGGGTTTTGGCTTCTTCGGCACGGGCGGTGCGTTCGGCCAGCTCAGCGGTTTCGCGCTCGGTGCGGGCGGCAGCAGCAGCTTCGCGGGTGGCGGCGCGGTCGCGTTCCAGCTCGTTCAGGCGGTTGCGCTGCTTGAGGCGCACGGCGGCCTCGGAGGCAGCGCCGGCACGCACGGTGTAGCCGTCCCAACGCCAGACGGCACCTTCACGCGAGACCAGGATTTGCCCGGCTGTGAGGTTGCCCTGGTGCAGATCGCCATCGGCACCTTCCGGCAGCAGCAGGATATGGGTGAGCGCGCGTTTCAGCGCTTCCGGGCCTTGAACAATGTTCGCAAAACTTTTCAGCGGCACAACGGAGAGGTCGAGGTCCGGGAGTTTGCGCCAGTGGCGGGGGGCCTGGACGTCGGCGGAGGCGGAAAGCTCTTCGCGCAAAGCCGCACCCAAGGCGTTTTCGAAGCCGGGGGGGGCAGAAATCTGGTCGAGGATGGGGGCGGATTCACGGCCGAATTTTTGCGCCAGCAGGGCGGCAAGGGCGTCGTATTCCGTGCCGATTTTGGTGGCGGCGGCATCGGCCGCGGCGGTTTTGCCGCGGGCGGCGGCCAAAGCGGTTTCGGCCTCGGCGCGGGTGCGGGCGGCGTCTTCCTCGGCCTGCACGCGGGCGGCTTCGGCGGTGGTTACGGCTTCGCGGGCGGCCAGCAAGGCGGCTTCGGCCGCCGCGCGCTCGGCTTCGGCCTCAGCCACGCGGGCGGGGGGCACGAGGGTGGCGGCTATTTTCTGGTATTCGGCGGCGGCTTCACCGGCGCGCAGGCTGGTACGGCGGGCGCGCTGTTCGGCCTCGGCCAGAGCGCGGCGGGCGGCCTCGGATTCGGCGGCGATACGGGCGGCTTCCTCGGTGGCGCGATGCGTCGCGGCCTCGGCCTCGCGCATGGCTTCCAGCGTGGCATCCTCGGCCTGGCCTGCTTCCTCCAGCGCCGCGGGGGCGGAAACGGTTTCCTCCAGCAGGCGGTGCTGTTCTTCTTCCAGGCGGGATTGGGCGGCTTGCGCGTCGGTTACGAGTTTGGCGGCATGGGCGTGGTCGCGGGTGAGCGCGTCCAGCCGGGTTTTGGCCTCGTTGAGGATGGTGCGGGCCTGGGATTCTGCGGCGGCCATCTGCTCGGCGGCGATGCGCGCGCGCTCCAAAGCGGTGCGGGCCTGGCCTTCGGTTTCACGCAGGGCCGGGAGTGCCGCTTCGGTTTCCGCCGCGCGGGCGGATGCGGCGAGGGATTCGGCGGTGGCTTCGGCGACCATGGCTTCCGCGAGGGCGAATTCAGCCTGCGCTTTTTCGCGCGCCTGCACCGCCATGGCACGTTGGATGGCGAGGAGTTCCGACTCCGCCTGACGGATCATGCCGGAGAGGTTTTTGTAGCGCGCGGCCTGGCGGGCCTGCTTTTTCAGCGCCTCCAGCCGGGATTCGATCTGACCCTTGAGGTCGTCGGCGCGGAGCAGATTGGTCTCCGCACCTTTCAGCTTCAACTCGGCTTCGTGGCGGCGGGCGTGCAATCCGGTGATGCCGGCTGCTTCTTCCAGCAATGCGCGGCGCTCATCCGGGCGGGCGCTGACCAGCGCGCCGACGCGGCCTTGGGAGATCATGGCCGAGGCGCGGGCGCCGGAGGCGAGGTCGGCGAACAGGGTCTGCACGTCGCGGGCGCGGGCTTCCTTGCCGTTCACACGGTAGGAGCTTCCTGAACCACGTTCAATTTTGCGCGAAATTTCGAGATCCGCCGCCTCATGGAAGGGCGGCGGGGCGATGCCCAAAGTCTCTTCCAGCGTCAGCGTCACCTCGGCCAGATTGCGCGAGGAGCGGCTGGCGGTGCCGGCGAAGATCACATCCTCCATTTCCGTACCGCGCATGTTGCGGGCATTGGCCTCGCCCATGGCCCAGCGCAACGCCTCGATGACGTTGGATTTGCCGCAGCCGTTCGGCCCGACCACGCCGGTCAGCCCCGGCAGAATCTCCACCACGGTGGGGTCCGCAAAGCTTTTGAATCCGGCGATACGCAGGCGGGCAAAACGGGCGGGCATGGATCAGCCTCCGGCGGCGGCGGCAACCCTGGCGGCGAAATCGTCATATTCCATCGCGCCGGGGAAGTTCTTGCCGTTGATGATGAAGGTGGGGGTGGCGGTGATATTATACTGGGTCTCATCCGCCTTCTGGTTGGCCAGGATGAACTGGCCCAGAGCGGCGTCGTTCCAGGCGGTCTCGTAGGTGGCCTGGTCCATGCCGGCGAGGGCGGCGTATTTGAAGATCGAGGCGTGGTAATCCTCGCCCGGCTGGAAGGCCCAGTCGTTCTGGCTGGCGAACAGCGCCTCGATGAAGGGGTAGTATTCCGCCGGCGGCAGGTAGCGCGCCACCTGGGCGGCTTTCAGCGCCACCTGGTCGAGCGGGAAGTCGTGATAGACGAACTGGACCTTGCCGGTATCGACCAGATTGGGTTTTACCTGCGGCATGATGGCGTTCGCGAAATGCGCGCAATGGGTGCAGGTGAGCGAGAAATATTCGTGCACTTTTACCGGGGCGCTATCCAGGCCCAGAGTGCGGGCGGTGTATTGCGGGCCGGCGGGAGTGGGCGGCGCCGAGGCCGGGGTGGCCGCCGTGAGGGCGGCGGGCACGGGTGTGGCTGTGGCAGCCTGGGCGGCGCCACGGGTTTTGAGGCGCCAGGCGGCGAGGCCGCCAGCCGTGGCAACGACAGCGACACCCACAACGGGTAGTATGGAACGGCGTGTTATCGGCATTTTTTCTCCTACATCTAGTGTAGCCAAGTTTTCCCATCAGAGTCGAATCGGGAATCGGAGTTATCCACGGGTTTTTAGGCCGCGGTATAAACGGGCCAAAGCCTCGCCCAGCTCGCCGGGCGGGAGATCCTCGGGCGCGGTCACGTTGCGCGGGGCCGGGCGGGCAGGCGGTGTGGTGGGCAGGCGGGGGGATTGCTGCACGAAGCGCAGGCGCTCGACCATATTATGGCCGAGCCCGAGGTTGAGCCGGGCGATAATTTGAGCTTCCGAGAATTGCAGCTCCATGGCGGTGGGGCCGGTGCAGCCCAGAGTGAGCGTGCCGCCGGCGAATTTTACCGGGACGGCGCGGGTGGCAAGCTCCTGCCCTGCCAGTTGCGGCCAGTCCGCCAAAAGCTGGGCGGCGGCGGGGGCGCGGCGGCGGAAGGCCGGGCGGGTGATGGGCGCCAGCAGTGCCGCGATACCGCGCGGCGAATAGTTGCGCCGCCCCTCTTGTGGGGCCACAAAGGGCGCTGGTGCGACAGATTTCTTCCTCTCCCCCGGCACGGGTTCTCCTTTCCTGGTACGCGAAACATCGCCGCCATCTGCCCTGGCGCTCGGCCCCCGGCGGCAGCGCTGACCCCTACCATGTCTGGCTCTCGGAGATCATGCTGCAACAGACGGTGGTGGCAACCGTGCGCCCCTATTACGCCAAATTTCTGGCGGCGTATCCCCGGATTGAGGATTTGGCGGCGGCGAGTGTGGAAGAGGTGTGCGGGCATTGGGCCGGGCTGGGCTATTATGCGCGGGCCAGGAATTTGCATAAATGCGCGCAGGCGGTGGCGGATTTGGGGGCATTTCCACGCAGTATCGAGGGGTTGCGGGAGCTGCCCGGGATTGGGCCGTACACGGCGAATGCCGTGGGGGCGATTGCCTTTGGCCTGCCGGTGCTGCCGGTGGATGGCAATATAGAGCGAGTCGCGGCGCGGATTTTTGCGATTTCCGCGCCCATACCGGCGGGCAAGGCGGAAATCGCGGCGGCGGCGCAGGGGTTTATGCAGGATAAAGCGGCACGGGCGGCACCTGGGGATTTTGCGCAGGCGCTGTTTGATCTGGGGGCGACGATCTGCACGCCGAAATCGCCGGATTGCGCTTCTTGCCCTTGGCGGGCGCATTGCCGGGCGCATGAGCAGGGTATTGCCGCGAGCCTGCCTGCGCGGAGCAAAAAAGCGGCGCGGCCGCACCGGGTTGGCACGGCCTATGTGCTGATGGATGAAGCCGGTGATGTGCTGTTGATCCGGCGGCCGCCGCGCGGCTTGCTGGGGGGGATGCTGGCCTTGCCCGAGACCCCGCCCGTGGCGGCGCGCTGGCGGGAGGCGGGGAGCATCGAGCATGTGTTCACCCATTTCAGCCTGACGCTGAACGTGTTTTTGGCGCGGCGCAAAACCCTGCCGGTGGACGCACTCCGCGCCCCGGCTGCCACCGCGGCACTACCCAGCGTGATGCGAAAGGCGCTTGACGCGGCGCGTGGCGCGCTCAACCATGCGGATAATGGTAAATGATCTGCATGATGGCATTCTGGCCATCGATACACATGTCGATATTCCCTGGCCCGAAGGCCCGAGCCCGTTCGAGGATGGGCCGCGCTGCGTCGACCTGCCCAAGCTGAAGCAAGGCGGCATCGCGGCGGTGTGTTTCATGGCCTATATTCCGCAGGGGCATCGGGATGCGACCGGGCATCTGGCGGCGGCCGGGCGGACGCGGGCAATGCTCAATACCATCCATGCCATGGCGCCGGCGGATGGCTCCGGGGGGGTGCTGACGCGCACGGCCGATGAGATTGAGGCGGCATTCGCGGCGGGGAAGCCCGGGATTATTCCGGCGATTGAGAATGGGTATGGCATTGGCCGCGATCTCACGCTGCTGGATGAATTTGCCGATATGGGGGTGCGTTACATTACGCTGACCCATAATGGGCACAATGAGATCGGCGATGCGGCCATCCCGCTCCGCAATCTCGGCGATGATGATATTTGCTTCGGCGGGCTGTCGGATTTCGGGCAGTCAGTGGTGGATAGGATGAATGAGCGCGGGGTGATGGTGGATATCTCCCACACCGCGAAGAGCACCATGATGCAAGCCGTAAAACGCTCGCGGGCGCCGGTACTGGCGAGCCATTCCTGCATGCGGGCTTTGTGCGACCATAAGCGCAACCTCGATGACGAGCAGCTCGAATTGCTCGCGGCCACGGGCGGGCTGGTGCAGATTACCATGGTGTCCAACTTCCTGAAGGCCAGGGCACGGACCAATGATGTGACGGTGGCGGATATCGCCGACCATATCGATTATGCGGTGAAGCGCATGGGGATCGACCATGTGGGGATCGGTACGGATTTTGACGGTGGCGGTGGCGTGAAGGGGTTCATGCATATCGGCCAGGCGGCGAATTTGACCGTGGAGCTGGGGCGGCGCGGTTACGGGCGGGCTGAGGTTGAGAAAATCTGGGGCGGCAATGTGCTGCGGCTGTTGCGGCAGACCGAGCAGGTGGGCGCCGCTCTGAGCAGCCCAGCCCTCTGAGCGCGCAGCGCGATCCTGCCAACAGCCCTCTGAGCGCGCAGCGCGATCCTGCCAACAGCCCTCTGAGCGCGCAGCGCGATCCTGCCAACGCCTAAACGGACTTGCTGGGCCAGGGTGACCTTGCGTAACACTTTGGCATGTCAGTTTTAACAGACCGGGTTAGCCGGACCGAACTTGCTGCTACGTTTGCCATGGCCGCCAAGGCGCGGGCGTTGCGCGCGGCGGGGCATGCGGTGATCTCCCTCTCACTGGGCGAGCCGGATTTTCCCACACCTGCGCATGTGGTGGAGGCGGCGCATGCGGCGGCGGTGCGGGGTGAGACGAAATATCCGGCGCTGGGTGGGATTGAGACGTTGCGCGTGGCGGTGGCCGAGAAATTTGCGCTGGAGCATGGGGTGGCGGTGCGCGCAGCGGATGTGCTGGTGACCAATGGCGGCAAGCAGGCGATCTTCAATGTGGTGATGTCCCTGGCGCAAGGGGGGGATGAGGTGATTATCCCGGCGCCGTCCTGGGCTGGGTATGAGCAGACGGTGAAATTTGCCGGGGCGACGCCGGTGTTTGCGGCATGCACGCAGGCGGATGGGTTTATCCTGCAACCCGAGGCGCTGGAGCGGGTGATTACCAGCCGGAGCAGGCTCTTGCTTCTGAACTATCCGAATAACCCGTCGGGGGCGGCGATCAGTGCCGAGGCGTTGCTGGCGCTGGCCGAGGTGCTGCGGCAGTACCCGCATGTTTGGGTGTTGTCCGATGATATTTATGAGCATCTGCTGTTTGATGGCAGGCGCCATGTGACGCTGCTGGGGGTGGCGCCGGATCTGGCTGACCGGGTTGTGACCATGTCCGGTGTTTCCAAAACATACGCGATGACGGGCTGGCGGGTGGGCTGGTGCTTTGGGCCGGCCGAGGTGATGAAGGCGTGCACCGTGGTGCAGGCGACGGCGACGTCCGGTGTGTCATCCGTAGGCCAGGCAGCGGCGCTGGCGGCGTTGCAGGGGCCGCAGGATTTTCTCGTGGAGCGGGCGGCGGCTTATCAGGCACGGCGGGATATTGTGGTGGCGGCGTTGAACCAGGCGCCGGGGATAGTGTGCCACAAGCCGGAGGGGGCGTTTTACGTTTTCCCCGATATTTCACAATGCATCGGCAAGACCACGCCGGGCGGCAAAAAGCTCGGTTCCGATGAGGATTTTGCCATGGCGCTGCTGGAAGAAGCCTATGTGGGCGTGGTGCAGGGCTCAGCTTTTGCCATGAGCCCGCATATTCGTATCAGCACCGCCGCCTCGGCTGAGGTGCTGAGTACGGCCTGCGCGCGGATAGCGGAATTCTGCGCCACCTTGCGTTAGTGCTCCCAGGGACCACATTCCGGTGGCAACCCCAAGGAGGATCAAAAATGGTTAAGGTTTTATATACCGCGCACGGCCACGCCACCGGCGGACGTACCGGCGAGGGCGCCACTGACGACGGCAAGGTTAACGTAAAACTCTCCACGCCGAAGGAGCTGGGCGGTGACGGCGCTTCCGGGACCAATCCGGAGCAGTTGTTCTCCGTCGGCTATTCCGCCTGTTTCCTCGGCGCGCTCAAAGTCGTCGCCGGTAAGGAGAAGGTGTCGCTCTCATCCGACACCAAGGTGAGCGCCGATATCGGCATCGGCCCGCGTGAAGACGGCGGCGGGTTCGGTATCACCGCCGCGCTGACCATCACCTCCCCCGGCGTAGAAAAAGGCGTGCTGGAAGAGCTGGTGCAGAAAGCACACATCGTCTGCCCCTACTCCAACGCCATCCACAAAACCGTGGACGTGCAATTCACCATCGTTTGATGGAAGGGTAAAAGGCCAGGGCTCTGCCCTGGACCCGCCAAGGGCCATTGGCCCTTGGATCCCGTAACTTAAGGATTAAAAAAGAGGCCTGCCACCTAGCTGTTTGAAACAGCAAGGAGGCAGGCCTCTTTTTTAATCCTTAAAGCTAATGGGGGTCTGGGGCCGTCACGCCAAAGGCGTGCTTCGCACGACGGCCCCAGCGGGTCCAGGGCAGAGCCCTGGCCTTTTACCCTTCCATCTCGATGGGATACCGCCGCAGGTATTCGGCGAAGAGGGGTTCTAGTTTTTCTTTGCTCAGGCCGTATTGGGCGAGTTTGTATTCGTGGCGGCCGAATTTGTCCTGGGGGTTGTCATCGACCCAGGCTTGCATGCCGGCTTGCGCTTCGGGGGTGAATTCGTCGCCGAGCTGCTGGTATACCTTGCGGGCGACGCCGATGGGGTCGCGCATCATATCGGCGTAGTGCACGTCGATGATACGGTCTTCGCCGATGGCATCGCGCGACGCCATGCCGCGGCGGGCATGCTCGACGGCCTGCCAGGAGTAGTCTTCGCCGAGATATTCATAATCGACCTTACCCAGATAGGCTCTGTGGCCAAGGGTGATCAGGCTGCAGAGCGAGCCGGTGGCGGAATAGGGGTCGCGATGCGTCCAGACCAGGCGCGCATCCGGGTAGACTTTGAGCAAAGTCTCGATGTTGAGGATGTGCGACGGCATTTTCAGGTTCCAGATGCCGGGGGCATCGGCCTGGTGCAGTTGCAGGAATTTCTTGTGGTATTCATAGGCCGGGGTGGCATCGGCGGAGAAATACCACTCGCGGTAGAGCGGGAGTTTGCCGGCGGATTCCCACATCAGCGTGCGGAAATCATGCGCCAGAATCCACACGCATTCATGCGGGTAGGTGGCCGCGCCGCGATAGTATTTGCTGGCCCCAGGAGCGGCCTCCGCCATCTTGCGGTCCATCTCGATGGCCGCCAAGGCGCGCGGGTCGGTATAAAGCGCATCGGCTTTGGGCGGCGGCACGGGGTCGTCCAGCTCCCATTTCAGGGGCGAGCGGCGGTTGGGGTCTGCGGCCAGCAGGTTGTTGAGCAAAGTGGTGCCGGTGCGCGGCACGCCGAACACGAAAACCGGGCGCGGGGTGGGGGCGGTCAGCACCTCAGGCCGGGCCTCAAGGGCCGCGGTGATCTTCAGACGGTCCGAGAGCGCTTTGACGAGACCATAGCGCAGCCGCGCCAGCAGCTCCGGCGGGCGCTCCTCACCCTGGTTGATGTCCTGGACGATAACATCCAGCCCCTCACGAAAGCTGTTGCTGTCAAAACGCTCCAACCCGGTCGCGCGCTGCGCTTCCTCGATGAGCTGATCGGTAACAAAACGCGTTGCCATTATGGTGCCTCCCTTGATTTGAGCTTTTGGCATGATGGGCGCCAGCTTTGGCGCGGACAGAAGCTAGCCGCAACGCAATCAGATCACCAGCACTGGCCAGAATATCGACACCGGGCCGTATTCGGGCTGGGGTGTTGAAAGAAAAAAGGCTGGGGCTCCGCCCCTGACCCCGCTGGGGCCGCAGGCCGCAGACCCCACTACTTCGGGTCTTGGAAAGGGATGCCCCTAACAGCACACTCGTGGAAAGCCCGTGCAGGGCATCCCTTTCCAAGACCCGGGTGGGATCCAAGGGCCTTTCGGCCCTTGGCGGGTCCAAGGCAGAGCCCTGGCCTTTTTTCTTTCAACGCCCCCGCCCTAATGCGGCCGGGTGCTCGATGTGGCGGTGAGCTGGGTTCTGAATTGCCGTGGGGTGCTGCCGGTGGCGCGGCGGAAGGCGTAGCAGAAGCCGGAGGGGGAGCCGAAGCCCATTGAGAAGGCTATGGATTTTACGCTTTCGCCTTGGCCGAGCAGGCGTTTGGCGTTGTCTATGCGGGTTCGGGCGATGTAGTCGCCGATGGAGCATTCGCGGCTGGCGCGGAAGCCACGGGTGAGTTGGCGGATGGAGAGGCCGCAGAGTTCGGCGAGTTCGGTGAGGGTTGGCGGGCTGCGGACTTCGCGCAGGCGTTCCTCGATCATTTTCAGGCGCCAGCCGGCGAGGCCGCCGGCGTTCAGGTCTTTGTCCAGCGCCAGGTAATAGCGGTTGAGTTCGATGGCGATTTGCACGGCCATGGCTTCGGAATAGGCGTGGCTGGCGAAGCCGGGGTGGCGGGCTTCGTGGCCGAGTTTCAGCAGGAGCTGTTGCACTTCCTCGGAGGGGACGCTGAGTGTGGCTTCCAGCCGGCGCTCGGTCCATTCCAGGTCCTGGCCGAGCCAGCGCTGGAACATGTCCTTCTGCAGCAGGCAGAGGATGGAGACCTGGCTACCGCCGCCGCCGCGCACGCGCATCACCTCATCCGGTGGGGCCATGAACATGCGGCCGAGGGGCTCGAAACGGTGCGGCGCCCAATGGTCGCGGAAGCAGGCCCGGGCATCGGCCGGGCGGGGGGTGACGGCGAGGTCGAGCCAGTAGATGTCGCGGCAGACGAAGCTTTCGCCAGGGTGCTCGATGTCGAAACGGGCCACCTGGATGGTCGCGGAGGGTACGCTGATCTCGGCATCGACCGTCATGATTCCGGACCTCTGCCCGGACGAGGCAGTCAAGGCTATGGCCATTTGTGTCTCTCTAAATATTCTCTTGTGGTATCTTGTCTTCTGGGCTGGTTTTTGCCAGCCTAGCATGGGCGGACAAATGATAGCAATTTGCTTGTCCGCGCCGGCGTCGCCAAGCTTTTTCGGCCCGCCTTCGGCAGGACGGCCCATGATCGACATAACATGTGGTTGCAGCGCCCGCGCCGCAAAGGGATAAACCCGCGCGAAAGCGGGAATCGCCGCGCATGAGGAGAGTAGTATATGTCCAAAGGGCTTTTTGACCTCACCGGGAAGGTGACGCTGGTGACCGGTGGGAATAGCGGCATCGGCTTCGGCTTTGCCCGTGGCGTGGCCAGGCAGGGTGGCGATCTGGAGATCTGGGGCCGGTCGGCTGAGAAGAATGCCGCCGCCAAGGCCGAGCTGGAGGCTTTTGGCGGGCGCGTGGTGACGCGGCAGGTTGATGTGTCCAAGCAGGACCAGATCAAGGCCGGGTATGAAGGGCTGATTAAGGATTTCGGGCGGATCGACTGCGTGTTCGCCAATTCCGGCGGAAACGCCAAGTCGAACTCCTTTCTTGAACTCTCCGATGAAGAGTATCACGAGCTGATCAACCTTAATCTGCATGGCGCGTATTATACGCTGGTGGAGGGTGCCAGGTTGATGGTGAAGCGCGCCGAGGCGGGTGAGCCGGGCGGGTCGCTGGTGGCCTGCGGCAGCCTCTCGATGTTCATGGGCCTGCCGGGCAAGCCGCATTATGCCGGCTCCAAGGCGGCACTGGGTGCGATTATCCGTGGCATGGCGGTGGAATTCGGCAAATATGCCATCCGCGCCAATATTATTGCTCCCGGGTTGATCTCCACGGGCATGACCGGGGACGACGACAGCCCGGTTGCCAAGTTCATGTCGGCCAAGACGCCGATCCCGCGCGTGGGGTATCCGGCGGATTTCGAGGGCATCGGCGCTTATCTGGCGAGCGATGCATCATCCTTCCTGACGGGTGAGACCATCACCATCGACGGCGGCTATATGGTCCGCCCCTTCTGATCCCGGCCGGGGCGTTCATCGCATGGTGAGCGCCCCAAATTATATAAGAAACCTAGGAGAGCGAACATGCGTGTCCTGAACATTCACGGCGTCAACGACGTAAGGCTCGACCCCAAGACCCCGACCCCGCATGGGGACTCCGATGTGGTGGTGAAGATCAAGGCCTGCGGCATTTGCGGCAGCGACCTCACCTACATCAAATACGGCGGGATTCACCGGGCGGAAGGCGGGGTGACGCCGATTGGGCATGAGGCCGCCGGCGAGGTGATCGCTGTTGGGGCGAATGTGAAGGACGCGTTTGTTGGGCAGCATGTCGTCATCAACCCGATGAACACGCCCAGCTTTATTGGCAGCGGCGGGCCGGAAGGCGCGTTTGCCGATGAGGTGCTGGTGCGCGATGCGAAGGTGGGCGACAGCCTGCTGCCGATTGGCAATGACCTGCCGTATGAGATTGCCGCTTTGGCCGAGCCGCTCGCCGTGGCGCTGCATGGGGTGAACCGCTCGCATGCCAAGGCCGGCGACAAGGTGGTGGTGTTTGGCTGCGGGCCGATTGGGCTGGCCATGGTGCTGTGGCTGGTGGACCGGGGGGTTGAAGACGTGATCGCGGTGGATCTGGCGCCGGAGCGGCTGGAACGCGCGACCGCGCTGGGGGCCAAGCATGTGATCAATGCGGGGACGGAGGATCTGCGCGCGCGCGTGCTGGAGATTCATGGTTCGCACAAATATTTTGGGCGCGACGTGGCCAATACCAATGCGTTTATCGATGCCGCCGGGGGGCCGAATATTTTATCCGATGTGATCGGCTTCATCCGCTACCAGGGACGGTTTGTGATCACCGCGGCTTATATGAAGCCGGTGACGCTTAATCTGGGCGCGATGCTGACCACCGAGATAGAGCTGACGACCGCCGTGGGGTATCCGACCGAGATGCCGGAAGTGGTGGCGGCACTGCCACGGCTGCAGGGCAAGCTTAAGCAGTTGATCAGCCATCGCTTTGGGTTTGACGATGTGCTTGAGGGGTTTGCGGTTGCGGCCACGCCGCAGTCGGCAAAAGTGATGATCCAGTTTGAGGATGCGTGAGCATGGCTGAGAAGCAGGATGGGCCGCATCTGGCCTCGCTGGTTTTGCAGGGCGAGGGCCAGGTGCAGGCGGTGGCGATCACCGATTACATCTTCATGGCGAACGATATTTCCAACGCCTATCTCGTCACCACCGCCGATGGCGATGTGATGGTGAACACCGGGTTTTTGACCACGGGGGCGCGCAACAAGGCGGTGCTGGCGCCGCATCGCACCGGCCCATTGCGCGCGATTATTTTTACCCAGAGCCATGCTGATCATTACGGTGGGTTGGATAGTTTTCTGGAGCCGGAAACCAAGGTGATCGTGCAGGCGAATTTCCTGGACAACGCGCAGGATATGAATGGGCTGCAGCCGTATTTTGGCCCGCGTACACGCAAGTTGTGGGGTACGACGGTGAAATTCGATGGGCCGCCGCCGCGCCCGCCGGAGGTGAAACCGGATATTATCGTTGATAAAGAGTATAGCTTCGAGCAAGGCGGAAAGCGGTTCGAGCTGATCTGGACGCCTGACGGTGAAACCACTGATTCATTGACCGTGTGGCTGCCGGAGCAAAAAGTTGTTTTCACCGGCAATCTGTTCGGGCCGGTATTTTTGTCCATGCCGTTTTTGAATACGTTGCGGGGCGATAAGCCACGGCTGGTGCGTAATTATCTACGCTCGCTGGACCGGGTGCGGCAGTTGGGTGCGGAGATTCTGATTACCGGGCATGGCGAGCCGATTGTGGGGGCCGCGCGTATCCGGGCTGATCTGGATAGAATGCATGCGGCTGTGTCGTGGATTCGTGAGTACACCCATGCCGGCATGAAAGCGGGTAAGGATGTGCATACGCTGATGCGTGAGGTGGAGCTGCCGGAGGAGATTCGGATTGGCGAGTTCCATGGCAAGGTGGCATGGGCGGTACGGAGCATCTGGGATGAGTATTCCGGCTGGTTCCATTATGATTCCACCACCTCGCTCTATGGCGTGCCGCGCTCCAGCGTGAGCGCGGATCTGGCTGAGCTGGCCGGTGGGGTTGATGTGCTGGCGGCCCGCGCGCGGCAGAGGCTGGATGCGGATCAGCCGCTTGAGGCGTTGCATCTGACGGATATCGCGCTGGGGGTGGAGCCGGATAATGTGGCGGCGCTGACAGTGAAGAAGCATGCCTCGGCGCGGTTGCTGGAACGCTCCGGCGGCACGAATTTGAGCGAGACGATGTGGCTGCGCTCGGAGATACGCGTGATTGATGAGAAACTGGCGGGCACGGCCTGACGGGTTTTGTTGCCGTAAAAAAGCGCCGCCGGAGAAATTCCGGCGGCGCTTTTTTTATGCGGCGGTGCTAGGGTTTGCCAGAATAGATAAAAATGCTGGAGGGCGCATGAAACTTGGCTTTTCGATGCCGCATATGCTGCGGTTGAAGGCAAATTGCCAGCCATGGGAGGCGGCGGTGACCGGGGCCGACCAGACCAGGCTGGCGCGCTGGGCGGATAAACTGGGCTATGCGCAGATCAGCGTGCCGGAGCATCACATAATACCGCGTGCACATGTGGAGCTGTCTGGCCCGCATTATTTGAGCGCCTATACGGCGATGGCGCATTATGCCGGGGCGACGGAAACTATCCGGGTGAATTCCTCCATCGCCATCCTGCCGGTGCAGCATCCCATCATCACCGCCAAAGCGCTCGCCACGATGGATTGGCTGAGTGGCGGGCGGGTGACCGTGACGTTTGCGGTGGGGTGGTTGAAGGAGGAGTTCGACCTGCTGGGCGTGAATTTTAATGAGCGCGGGCGGATGAGCGATGAGTATCTTGCCGCCATTATCGAGCTTTGGACCAGGCAAGATCCGGTGTTCGAGGGAAAATATGTGTCGTTCCGGGATGTCGCGTTTGAGCCGAAGCCGGTGCAGAGCCCGCATCCGCCGATCTGGATGGGGGGTGATGCCGATGCGGTGCTGAAGCGCACGGCGCGGTTTGCCACGGGGTGGTGGCCGTTTTTGACCAAGCCCGAGGCGATTCCGGAGCGGATCGATTTCATCAAGTCCCAGCCTGGGTATAAAGGGCAACTGGCCGAGGTGTTTTATGGCTTTGCCACCAGCCGTGTGGGTGAGGGGCATGTGGTGCTGGATGATCCCAAGCTGCGGCCGGGGATGAGTGGGGCGGAAATCATCGACCGGCTGGGGTGGTTGAAGAGCCTGGGGGTGACGATGAGCGGTCTGCCGATTCCGGCGCTGCGGCATATCGATGAATATTACGATTATACGCAATGGGTGGCGGAGGAGATTATGCCAGCCGTGGCTTGAGGTGGATTCTTTTGAGGAAGTAAGCAGCAGCTTTTTGTGAACAAAAAGCTGCTGCTTACTTAAATCAGGAAATTTCGCCGATCAGCGTGCCGACCTCATAGGTTTGGCCCTTTGCCGCGATCTGCTTCAGCGTGCCGGAGGTGGGGGCGGTGATGTCCTGCGTCGCTTTGGCCATTTCGATGGTGTAGATCGCATCGCCCTCTTGCACGGCGGCGCCGTCGGGCACCAGCCATTCGACGAGATCGCCTTCGGTCATGGACATCTCTAGGCGCGGGATGAGGAGTTGTGTTGTCATGATCTCTTTCTCAGCTTGCAACGATGTTTCGGACCCGTGCGGCGATGGATTTCGCGTTGGGGATCTGGTTGGTTTCAATCTCGCGCGAATAGGCGATGGGGGCAAAGGCGGCACCGAAGCGGGATGCTGGGGCTTTTAGTGTGGTGAACAGTTCTTCGTTGATGGTGCTGGCGATTTCGCCGCCGAAGCCGCAGAATTCTGTCGCGGCGTGTACGACGAGGGCGCGGCGGGTTTTCTTCACCGAGTCCAGCACGCGGTGGTAGTCGAGCGGGACGAGTGAGCGCAGGTCGATAACCTCGGCGCTGATGCCGTCGGCCGCCAGTTCATCGGCGGCTTTCAGGCATTGGGCGACCTGCCAGCCATAGGTGATGAGGGTGATATCCGTGCCGGGGCGGCGGATTTTGGCCACACCCAGCGGGATGCGGTAATCCTCGATGGGGACTTCGCCTTTGAGCGAGCGCAGCAGGGCCATGGGCTCCAGATGGATGCAGGGGTCTTCGTCAAAGATGCAGCTCAGCAGAAGGCCTTTGGCGTCATATGGGGTGCTGGGGTAAATGACTTTCAGGCCAGGCGTGTGCAGCAGCCAGGCTTCCAGCGATTGCGAATGCTGTGCGCCGGTGCCGCCCAGGCCGCCGCCGACGATCATGCGGATGGTGAGGGGGACGTGGGTGGCGGCGCCGGACATGTAGCGCTGCTTGGCGGCGTGGTTGAAAATCTGGTCCATGCAGACGCCGGCGAAATCGTTGAACATGATTTCCGCGATGGGGCGCATGCCGGCGATGGCGGCACCTGTGCCGGCGCCGATGATGGCTTGTTCCGCGATGGGGGTGGGGCGGACGCGTTTGCCGAATTCGGTTTGCAGGCCGCGCGAGGTGGCGAAGACGCCGCCCGGCGGGTCGCCGATGTCTTCGCCCAGCAGGAACACCTCGGGGTCTTTCAGCAGGGCTGTGCGCTGGGCGTCGCCGATGGCTTCGGCCATCAGCATGATTTTGGTCTCGCCGGTGGGGGCGGCTTCATCCGCGCGGATGGGGTAGACGCCGCGCTGCGGCGGGACGGTGGGGTCGGCGTAGACGTCGAGGAGGGTTTCCTCCACCGGCGTGATTTTGCATGCAAGGGCGCGGACGATGGCGTCCTCGACTTCGGCGGCGGCGGCTTCCTCTATTTCCACCAGCTCGGCCTCGGTGTTGATGCCGGTTTCAATGAGCAGCGCGCGGGTGCGGGGCACGGGCCATTCTTCCTTGGCCTTGGCCAAAGCTTCGGCGGTGATGTCCTTGCTGTCGCCCACGCCGGCATGCGGGCCGTGGCGGTGGGTGATGGCCTCGACGAAGACGGGGCCGTTGCCCGCCCTGATCTGGTCCACCACCTTCTTCATGCCGTTGTAGAAGGCGATGGGGTCGCGGCTGTCGAGTTTGACGCCGGTAAAACCGTAGCCGGCGGCGCGGCCGGCGAAATCGGGGCTCGCGGTGTAGTCCGGGATGAAGGTGTATTCGGCGATCTGGTTGTTCTGGCACATGAAGATGACGGGCAGCTTCCAGGCGCCGGCCAGGTTCATGGCCTCATGGATCGCGCCGATGCTGGTGGCGCCATCGCCGAAATTCACGATGGTCACGCGGTCCTCACCACGCGCCTGGGCGGCGATGGCGAGACCATTGGCGATGGGGGCACCGGCGCCGACGATGGCGGTGGTGAGCATGGAGCCGGAGGCGGGGTCCGAGATATGCGGGGCGCCACCTTTGCCTTTGTTCACACCGTCGATACGGCCCATGGCCTCGGCGAAGAGCTTGAACAGGTCCACGCCTTTGGCGACCTGGTCGTGGATGCCGCGATAGGTGGTGACCATGTAGTCGCGCGTGCTGGTGAGCTGCGAGATGACCGCGGGGATGGCCTCCTGCCCGGTCATGGGCCAGTAGGTGAAGAAGAAGCGGCCGCTCTGGAGACCGGCCTGGATGGCTTTATCCGTGGCGCGGATGCGCGCCATCTGGCGGTAGATGTTGGTCAGCACGACTGGATCGATCGCTAGATTTGTCTGGACGTCTTGCGGCATCATACCCTCACCTGAATTATCGCGTTATTATGCTGTGTAGACGATTTTGCACCACCGGGGACGGCGGGGTGGCGGATAATTTGTCCCAGCGTGATGTGTGAGTTTGCTGCTTCTGGCAAATCGCCCGCGCGATGGATGCCCGCGTGATGGATGAATGGCGGCGGGGTTGATTGATGGCTTGCGGTCCTGGACTATGATCCATGGTGTATCATAAATGATCCACTCGAGCCGGGCGTCATTCGTGACGGGTGTGGTCATACCGGTGGATGGCGGCTGGTCTGTCTGGGTGCGTTAAGGCGGCGTAGGCTTGCGGCGTGTCGATGTCCAGCAGCACGCCGGGGCCGCAGGGGATTTCCGCGACGAGATGGGCGTGTTGTTGGATGATGGGTTTGGCGCCTTGATCGCCGGATAGACCCGCCAAAGCGGGGAAGATCTGGCGGCCCAGCAATACGGGATTGCCGCGCCGGCCCTCGTGCGTGGGGATACAGATGGCGCGGCCTTGCGCGGGGGCAAAGGCGGCGCAGAGGTTTTCGATATCGCTTGGTGTGACCAGGGGCATGTCCGACAGGCAGATCAGCACGGCTTGCGTTTCCGCCGGCAAGGCTGCCAACCCTGTGGTGAGGGAGCTGGCCATGCCGGTGGTGTGGTTATTGTTCAGTACGCAATCGACTTGCAGCCCGGACAAAGCTTGTTCGACCTGCTCTGACTCATGGCCCAGCACGGCGATGATTGGCGAGAGACCGGCGCTTTGACACAGGATTGCGGCGTGGCGGACCATGGGCTGGCCGTCTGCATTCAGGAGTAGTTTATTCGCGCCCATGCGCCGCGACGAGCCTGCCGCGAGCAGGATGGCGGCGATGTTGTTCATTCTTTGGCGCGCAGGATTTGCGTGATCTGGGCGAGGATGGCGCCGGCGATTTCCGGCGGGGAAATGGCGCCGATGTTCAGGCCCACGGGGCCGTGGATGCGGGCCAGGGCGGCATCGTCAAACCCCGCCGCGCGCAGGCGCTCCAGCCGTGCCGCATGGGCTTTGCGCGAGCCCAGCGCACCTATGTAGAACGCTTGCGAACGCAACGCCGCGATCAAGCCGGGGTCGTCGATTTTGGGGTCGTGCGAGACGGCGATGATGGCGGTGGCGGCGTCCGGCGGGCGGGTTGCCAGAGCCTCGGCGGGGGAATGGGGGATGAGGTTTTTTGCGGCGAAACGCTCGGCGGTGAGGTAGGCGGCGCGCGGGTCGATGATGGTGACATCGTAACCATAAAGGGCGGCCATGGCGGAGAGGGATTGCGCCAGATGGGTGGCGCCTATGATTTGCAGCCGCAAGGCCGGGCGATGCACTTCGATGAAGAGATCTCCGCCTTCGGCCGAGAGCAGTTGCGTGCGCCAGGCGGCGGATGACTCCGGCCAGATATCCTGGAGCTGGGCGAGAATGGCGGCATCGCCCGATGCTGTGTGTCCCGATGCTGTGTGTCCCGATCCTGTGTGTGAGGTCATCAGGGCGTGTCCTCCGGTGGTCAGGTTGGTGATGAGGGCGGTGACATGTCCCGCATCACGGTTGTTTAGCGCCGCTGCGAATTTGGGACAAAGCAATTCGACATACACGCGGATGGTGCCGCCGCAGGGCAGGCCGACCTCCCAGGGAAATTTAGCGTCACCGGCATATTCGAGCTGGCGGGGTTTGTTGTCGGCGATGCATTCGAGGGCCGCGGTGATGACCGCGTTTTCCACGCAGCCGCCGGAGACGGAGCCGGCGAATGCGCCATCCGCCGCCACGGCGAGCTTGGAGCCCACGGGGCGGGGGGCCGAGCCCCAGGAGGCGATGACCGTGGCGATGGCGACGCGCCTGCCCTGAAGCTGCCAGGACAGGGCCTGGCGCAGGATCTCGGCCTCGCTTGCACTCTGCAACGCCCAGCCCGGCTGCGTGGTGGCGTTTGTTTGCTCCATAAAATACCCTGCTTGATAAAATGCTTGCTTGGCCGGGCTTACGGTGCCCGGCGGATATGATATATAATGGATCAAACCGCCGGGAGGAACAGCCATATCATGAAAATGACCGGAGAGCAGAAGATCGCGGCGCCGCGCCAGAAGGTGTGGGAGGGGTTGAATGATCCCGCCGTGTTGCGGCAGTGCATTCCCGGCTGCCAGTCGCTGGAGAGAGAGGCGGATGGGCGGCTGACGGCGGTGGTGGCGGTGAAGATCGGGCCGATCGGGGCACGGTTTTCGGGTGCTGTGACACTATCCGAGTTGGACCCGCCGAACGGGTATACGATTAGCGGCGAGGGCCAGGGCGGGACTGTGGGCTCGGCCAAGGGTGGCGCCAAGGTGCGTCTGGTGGAGGATGCTGGGGGGACCCTGCTCTCCTATGAGGTTGAGGCACAGGTGGGTGGGCGGCTGGCGCAATTGGGCGGGCCGATTATCGATGCGACCGCGAAGCAGTTGGCGGGGAAGTTTTTCGAGCAGTTTTCCGCTGTGCTGGGTGGGGTTCCGGCGCCCGCTTCGGTGCCGAAAGCGGCTTCCCCTGCCCTCGCCCCGGTGGCGGGCGCGCCCGCGCGCGGGTTTCCGGCAGCCTGGGTGCTGGCGGTGGTTGTGGCGGCGTTTGTTGGCTATTTCATCCATGGCGGCTCTGGGCAAACGGATTGGATGGGGCTGGCGATTGGGTTGCTGCTGCTGGTGGTGGCGGCGGTGGCGTTTGAGCATGGCAGGCGGGTGGCGGCACCAGTGGTGGTGCTGGATGCGGCACTGCTGGCAAGGCTCAAGCTATGAAGGCGGCACCGTTCGATTATCTGGCGCCCGGCAGTATTGAGGAGGCGTGTGCCTTGCTCGCCGAGGCCGGAGGCGGGGCGAGTGTGCTGGCGGGCGGGCAGACGCTGATGCCGCTGCTGGCCTTGCGCATGAGCCAGCCGTTCATCCTGGTGGATATCAATAATATTGCGGCACTGCGGGGGGTTTCCCGTATTGCGGGCGGCACGCGCATTGGCCCGGCGACGCGGCAATGCGATGGGCTGGCCGATGCGGTGCTGGCGGAGCATCTGCCGGTGCTGGTGCGGGCGTTGAGCCATGTCGGGCATTATCAGACGCGGAATCGCGGGACGATTGGTGGTTCCATTGCTTTGGGTGAGCCGGCGGCGGAAATGCCGGCGACGGCGGTGGCACTGGGGGCGGTGATTGAGATTACGTCGGTGCGTGGTGTGCGGCGTGTGGAGGCTGCGGATTTTTATCTTGGGCCTTATATGACGGTGCTGGAATCCGATGAGCTGGTGACGGGCATTGAGTATCCTGACTGGCCGCCGGGGCATGTTATTCTGTTCCGCGAGGTGGCGCAGCGGCCGGGCGATTTCGCGCTGGTGGGGCTGGTTGGCGCGCTGGTGGTGGAAGGTGCCAGAATCACGCGGGCGGGGCTCGCTTGGTTTGGCATGGGGCCGACGCCGGTAAAAATGCGCCAGGCGGAGGCTGCGATTTTGGGGCAGAGTGCCGATGCTCTGGATGTGAATGGGCTGGCGGCGCTGGCGATTGCCGATACGGCACCATTCGATGACCATCACGCCAGCGCCGAGTACCGCCGCACGGTGGGGCGGCGGATGTTTACCCGTATTCTGCGCGAGGCGCTGGGGCGCCAGGAGGCCGCATGAGCAAGCATGAGATTGAAGTGACCATCAATGGCCGGCGCTTTGCGGGTGCCGTTGAATCGCGCGTGACGCTGTCGGATTTTCTGCGCGGCGAGGCCGGCTATACCGGGGTGCATGTGGGCTGCGAGCATGGGGTGTGCGGGGCGTGCACGGTGATTGTGAACGGCAAGGCCGTGCGCTCCTGCCTGATGCTGGCGGTACAGGTGCAGGGTGCCGAGGTGACGACGGTTGAAGGCCTGGCCGCGCCCGATGGCACGCTGCACCCCGCACAACAGGCATTGCGCGATGAGCATGGGCTGCAATGCGGCTTCTGTACACCGGGCGTGCTGATGACGATGGCGGCGATGACGGCAGGGGAGCAGAAACCCGATGAGGAGGCGCTGCTGGCCGCACTCTCTGGGCATATATGCCGCTGCACCGGTTACCAGGGCATACGCCGTGCCGCGCGCAAGCTGGCCGCCGGAGAGGGCGCATGAACGCCCCTGGGGTTGGCGCGGCGCGCTATATCGGCCAGCGTGTGCCGCGCAAGGAAGATCCGCGGCTGCTGACCGGGCGGGGGCAGTTTGTGGATGATATCGTGCTGCCGGGGATGCTGCATGTGGCGTTTGCGCGCAGCCCTATCGCGCGTGGGAAAATTCTTTCCATCGATACCGCCGCCGCCCGCGCGTTGCCGGGTGTGCATGCGATTTATACCAATGCTGATCTGGCGAAGATCAAAGTTGAAATGTTGAGTTTCTTTCTCACGCCGGGGAATGTCAGCATCACGCCGCTGGCGGATGGGCATGTGGCCTATGTGGGCGATCCGGTGGCTTTGGTGATCGCCGATGACCGCTATATTGCCGAGGATGCGGCGGCGCTTGTGGATATACAATATGCGGAGGAAGATCCGGTTGTTACCATAAGCGATGCGATGACGGGCGCGCCCGTGCATGCGGATACTGATTCCAATATTGCCGCGATGATGGGCGTTGAGGAGCCGGATGAGGAGCTGGAAGCGCGGCTTCAGGCGGCGCATTGTCTCGTTACGCATAAGGTCACGCATCAGCGTATCTCGCAATCGCCGATGGAGACGCGCGGGGTGATTGCCACGCGCGAGGGGGCGGAGGAGCTGACGCTCTATATCACCTGCCAGAGCCCGCATATGATAGCGCGTTATGTGTCTCTCGCTCTTGGTTTACCCGACACCAGCATCCGCGTGATTGCGAAAGATGTCGGCGGCTCCTTCGGGTTGAAGAACACGCCGTGGCTGGAGGAGATGTCGGTTATTGTCGCGGCACTGCTGTTCGGGCGGCCGCTGAAATGGATCGAGGACCGGGTGGAAAACCTGACCTCCGCCAACCAGGCGCGCGAGCAGGAGATGATTCTGCGGACTGCGTTTGATGCGAATGGAAGGCTGGTTGCCTCGCATGGCGATTACAGCGTGAATAACGGCGCCTATCCGCAAGGGGCGGACTGCAACATTGCCGTGCATATGTTCATGTGGGCGGCGTATAAACTGCCGGAATATGCGTTTCTCTCGCGCGGCTGGTACAGCAATACGGTGGGGATGGCGGCGTATCGCGGGCCTTGGGCGATGGAATCGCTGATACGCGAGACCACGCTGGATATCGCGGCGCGGCGGCTGGGGATTGATACGATTGAGCTGCGGCGGCGCAACTTGGTCACGCTGGCGGATCAGCCGACGGCAACCACGTTCGGGATTCCGCTGGAGGATATCACGCCGGCGGAATGCCTGGATAAATTGCTGGAGACGCTGGATGTGGCGGCGTTCCGGGTTGAGCAGGCGGAGGCGCGCAAACAGGGGCGGTATCTGGGGCTTGGTGTCGCGGCTTATGTGGAACCTACTGGATCGGCGGGCAGCATTAGCGTGATGACGGGGGAGCTGGCGCAATTGCGCATCGAGCCGACCGGCAAGGTTACGGCGACGATGAGCACGCATAGCCAGGGCCATGGCACGCAGACGACCATGGCGCAGATTATCGCCGAGAAGCTTGGGGTGGCTTATGAAGATGTGACGGTGTTCGAGGGCGATAGTTCTCGCGGCGGGTTTTCGCCTGGGGCCGCCGGCAGCCGCCAAGGGGTGATTGCGGGCGGGGCGACTATAAAGGCCTCCGAGCTGCTGGCCGAGAAGGTCAAAATCCTGGCTGGTCATTTGTTCAATGCGCCGGTCGAGAACATCACCATCGAGAACGGCATGGTGCATATTGCCGGTGCGGAGGAGATGACGCGCAGCCTGCGCGCCATTGCCGAAATCGCCTATGGCGAGCCGACGCGGCTGCCGCCTGGTTTTGAGGCCGGACTGGAGGCGCAGTATCGTTATACGCCGCCGCCGATGACGTTTACCTCCGCTGCCCATGCCTGCATCGTGGAGGTGGATACCGATACGGGGTTCGTGAAGATCAAGCGTTGGATCTCCTGCGAGGATTGCGGCACGATCATCAACCCGGCGGTGGTGGAGGGGCAGATCGCCGGCGGGCTGGCGCAGGGCATCGGCACGGTGCTGCTGGAGGAGATGTCTTTTGATGCGCGCGGTAATCCGACGGCGGTGACGTATAAGGATTATCTGCTGCCTGCGATTTCCGATATTCCGGATTTTGAATATCTGCATGCCTGCACGCCGTCGCAAAGCGTGGGCGGGATACGCGGCGTGGGTGAAGGCGGGGCGATCATCGGGCCGCCGACGCTGGTGAATGCCATTGCCGATGCGCTGGCGCCGTTTGGCGAGATAGGCTGCGATTTGCCGCTGACGCCTGTGAAGATTCTGAGCCTCATCGAGGGGCGGGATCTTGCCGCCGTTGTTGCACCGCCGCCGCCGCCGGTTGTGGTGGTTGAGGCCCCTGCCCCGCCACCGCCGCCGCCCGTGACACAGGCCGCCGCTGTGATCGATGGTTCCTGGAAGATGGTGCTCTCCACCCCGATGGGGCCACAGGAGATGACCGGGAATTTTGTGACGAGTGGCGGGCAGCTCTCGGGAGAGTTGCTCAGCCCGGAGGGCTCCATGGGGTTTGCCGGTACGGTTGACGGCAATCGGCTGTTGTTCGACCTCAAGGTCGAGAAGCCGATGAAGATCACTCTGAAATACGACATCACCATCGAGGGGGATAAACTCACTGGCAAGGTCAAAATGGGCTTCTTCGGCAATGCCAAGCTGACCGGGCAGCGTATCTAGTCGCTGAATTGTCACGGGATTGCCGGCCGGTGGAGGGGCCGAAACCGCTTGCGCCGGCTCAGCCCTTCATCCAGAAGGCGTGAGGTTCGGGGGAGTTCGTGATGCGGGTGCTGGTGACGGGTGCGGCCGGATTTATCGGTTTTCATATCACGCAGGCGCTGCTGGCCCGGGGCATCGAGGTGGTTGGCGTGGACGACCTCAACCCGTATTACGATGTGCGGCTGAAGCACGCCCGGCTGGCGCGGTTGGGCAAGGGGTTTACCTTCCACCAGCTCGATATCGCCGACCATGAGGCGGTGCTGAAACTGGGTGATGGGGTGGAGGTGATTGCGCATGTCGCGGCCCAGGCCGGGGTGCGGTATTCGCTGGAGAAGCCGTTTGCTTATGCCAGCTCCAACCTTACCGGGCATCTCTCGATCCTGGAGCTGGCGCGGCACAGCAAGAGCGTGAAGCATCTGATCTATGCCTCCACATCCTCGGTCTATGGCACGGGCTCTACTTTGCCGTACGCAGAGGCGGCGCGGGCTGACCAGCCTTCCTCGCTTTATGCCGCGACCAAGCGGGCGGATGAGTTGATGAGTGCCTCCTATACGCATCTGTTCGGCTTGAAGCAGACGGGGTTGCGGTTTTTCACCGTTTATGGGCCCTGGGGGCGGCCGGATATGGCTTATTTCGGCTTTGCCGAGGCGATCAGCGCCGGCCAGCCGATTACTTTATATGAGAACGGGCGGCTGCAGCGCGATTTTACCTATATCGACGATATCATCTCCGGGGTTCTCGGCGTGTTCGACCATACGCCTACCGAGGCGGAACCGCACCGCGTGTTCAATATCGGCAATAACCGGTCTGAGTATGTGACGGATCTGGTACGGCTGCTGGAAGAGGGGCTGGGCCGCCAGGCCGTGACGGTGAACAAGCCCAAGCCCGCGTCCGACCCTGAGAAAACCTGGGCCAATGTGGATGCGCTGCACGCGCTCTGCGGCTATGTGCCCTCCACCAGCCTGGCCGAGGGCATTCCGCGCTTCATCGAATGGTATAAGGACTGGCAGAAACTGCGCGACGCGGCATAGCTGCCCGGATTTTACTGGTCGGCCGAACTGGCGTATTCAGGGCGATCATCGCCGGAGGATTTTTGCCATGCCCGCTTACCGCTCCAGAACCACCACCCATGGCCGCAACATGGCCGGTGCCCGCGGGCTGTGGCGCGCTACGGGGATGAAGGATAGCGATTTCGGCAAGCCGATTATCGCCATTGCCAATAGTTTTACGCAGTTCGTGCCGGGGCATGTGCATCTTAAGGATCTGGGGCAGCTTGTCGCGCGCGAAATTGAGGCGGCGGGCGGTGTGGCCAAGGAATTCAATACCATCGCGGTGGATGACGGCATCGCCATGGGGCATGACGGGATGCTGTATTCGCTCCCCTCGCGCGATCTGATCGCGGATTCGGTCGAGTACATGGTCAATGCGCATTGCGCCGATGCGGTGGTGTGCATCTCCAATTGCGACAAGATCACCCCGGGCATGCTGATGGCGGCGATGCGGCTGAACATCCCGGCGGTGTTCGTGTCCGGCGGGCCGATGGAGGCCGGCAAGGTGGTGATCAAGGGCAAGACGCGGGCGTTGGACCTGGTGGATGCCATGGTTGTGGCGGCCGATGACAGCTATTCCGATGAAGAGGTGAAGGCGATCGAGCGCGCCGCCTGCCCGACCTGCGGTTCGTGTTCCGGTATGTTCACCGCCAATTCCATGAACTGTTTGACCGAGGCTTTGGGGCTGTCGCTGCCGGGCAATGGCTCGGTGCTGGCGACGCATGCGGACCGCGAGCGGCTGTTCCGCGAGGCGGGGCATGTGATCGTGGATCTGGCCCGGCGCTGGTATGAGCAGGATGATGCGACGGCGCTGCCGCGCAATATTGCCAGTTTTGGCGCGTTTGAGAATGCGATGAGCCTGGATATTGCCATGGGCGGCTCGACCAATACGGTGCTGCATCTGCTGGCTGCCGCGCATGAGGCCGGGGTGGATTTCACCATGGCGGATATCGACCGGCTCTCGCGCCGTGTGCCTTGTTTGTGCAAGGTGGCGCCTGCGAAGAATGATGTGCACATGGAAGATGTGCACCGCGCCGGCGGGATCATGTCCATCCTCGGCGAACTGGAAAAGGCCGGGCTGATCGATACCAGCCTGCCGACAGTGCATGCGCCGACCATGGGCGAGGCGCTGAACCGCTGGGATATTTCGCGGACCAATAGCGAGACGGTGCGCAACTTCTTCCTGGCGGCACCAGGTGGCGTGCCGACGCAGGTGGCGTTCAGCCAGTCGGCGCGTTGGGATGAGCTGGATACGGACCGGGTGGGGGGCGTGATCCGCTCGGCCGAGCATCCGTTCAGCAAGGATGGCGGGCTGGCGGTGCTGTATGGCAATCTGGCGCCCGAGGGCTGTATCGTGAAGACAGCCGGGGTGGATGAGTCGATTTTGACGTTCCACGGCACGGCGCGGGTGTTTGAGAGCCAGGATGCATCGGTCTCCGCCATTTTGGGCGGGCAGATCAAGGCCGGCGACGTGCTGATCATCCGCTACGAGGGCCCCAAAGGCGGGCCGGGGATGCAGGAGATGCTCTACCCGACCAGCTATCTGAAATCCAAAGGCCTGGGCAAAGCCTGTGCCCTTATCACCGACGGCCGCTTCTCCGGCGGCACCTCCGGCCTCTCCATCGGCCATGTTTCGCCCGAGGCGGCGGAGGGCGGGCTGATCGGGCTTGTGGAAGAAGGCGATAACATCATCATCGACATCCCCAACCGCGGCATCCACCTGGATGTGGACGACGCCACGCTGGCCGAACGCCACGCCAAAATGGTGGCCAAAGGGACCGCTGCGTGGAAACCCGCCGCCCCCCGCCAACGCCAGGTCTCCCCAGCCCTGCGCGCCTACGCCGCCATGACCACCAACGCCTCCCGCGGCGCCGTGCGCGACGTGAGCCAGATCGAGCGATAATCGCTTAGAGGCCGTTTCGGGAGCTGGGGTCTGGGGCGGGGTGTTTCCACGGAAAAGGCCAGGGGCTCCGCCCCTGGACCCCGCTGGGGCCTGAGGCCCCAGACCCCCACTACTTCGGGTCTTGGAAAGGGATGCCCTGCACGGGCTTTCCACAAGCGTGATCTCGAGGGCATCCCTTTCCAAGACCCGGGTGGGATCCAAGG
>JAMFRO010000102.1 GCA_026224825.1 bacterium
CATCGCCCAGATGCGGAATGCGCGGGGTGATGATGGCCCCAGGTGCTACCACATTCGCACGTATGCCATAGGCCGACCATTCCACCGCCATGGTTTTAACGAGGTTCATCAGCCCGGCCTTGGCCGCACCGTAGGAGGCATGGAACGGTGCGGAGCGGGCGCCATCGATCGAGCTGACACAGACGATTGACCCAGGCGCGCCGCGCGCCTTCAACGCCCGCGCCACGGCCTGGGCCGCGACGAAAAAATAGCGCAGGTTTCGGCGATGGTCGGCATCCCACGCCTCATACTCCATCTCAAGCAGCGAACCCCAGCCGGCCATGCCGATCACTGTCGCCATCCCGTCCAGGGGCCCAAGCTCCCGCTCGACTCGGCCGACGGCCGCGGCCAGGGCCGCGTCATCGAGCACATCCACCGCAATCGGCAGCGTTTTAACTAGACCGCCCACCTCCGCAGCCACACGCTCGGCCCGGTCCAGCTCGCGGTCGGCAATCGCTACGTGGCAGCCGAGTGAAGCCAGCAGCCGTACCGTCGCCTCGCCCATGCCCTGGCCGCCGCCGAGTACCAATATCCATTTTCCTTCGAGCCCAAACAAGGATTGCATTTTTTCTCCCCCGCCGCTCACGAACTTGCTTCTTCAGCAGTCCGGATCGCACCGGCCAGCGCTCCGGCGGATTGGGTAGCGCCGCGCTTGCACAGCTCCGGAATGACAAATTTGCCGAGCAGCTCAATACACTTCATGACCGACTCCTGCGGCAGATAGCCGAAATTCAGATAGCACAGCAGCTGGTCCACACCGAGCGCATCATATTTCAGGAATTTCTCCAGGCACTCATCCGGCGTACCGATGATCACCATGTCTTCCTTATCGAACTGGGTGATATCGAAATTCCCGCGCGCCTGCTTGTCGAGCAGCGGAAACGCCTGCGCCTGCTGCGCCGGCGTCAGATGCGCCATCTCCCATTTGAGATGGAATTCAGCCAGCCCTTTGTACCACCACCACATCGACTCCCAGAGCCGATTTTTCTCGAAATCCGCACGCGATTCCGCGCAATGAACGAGCGTGTAGATGCCAACCTTATTGGTATGTACGCTGGTCAGCGGCTTGGCCCGCGTCTGCGCGTCACGATATTTCTCGATCAACGGCTGTAATCTGCTTAGGGGTTGCATGATACTGAAACACAAGAGACCGCAGCCGTTCTCGCCCGCCATCACCGCACTGCCTTCAGAAGCCGTCGCCATCCACACCGGCGGATGCGGATCCTGCCAAGGTTTCGGTGTCACCATGCGTTTCGGAAAATCCAAAAATTCCGAATGTTCCTCATAGTATTCGGAAGCCCACATGCCGACAACGCTACGCGCCGCGGCAAGCATCTTGTCTTTCGAACGCGGAATATCAACGCCGAAGGCCTGCTGCTCCATCGGCGTGGAACGCCCAATGCCCCATTGCACGCGCCCGCCGGACAGCAGATCAACTGTCGCCACTTTTTCAGCCACGCGCGCAGGATGAATGAACTCATGCGGCATCAATGAAACGCCAAATCCCAGCTTGATTCTGCTGGTGATCTGCGACAGCG
>JAMFRO010000103.1 GCA_026224825.1 bacterium
CCAAAAAAAAATGGCCGGTCCTAAGACCGGCCTAGCACCTCTTTGGATGCCTGTTTTTAGCTCCCTAAACTTGGCGGCTGACATTATTCATGAGGCCAGAAATTCGCCTGCTTGTTCATACCACTGAACAGATCATGGCGAAAAAAGGGCAGCATGGCAAGTCGCAACATGAGCTTTCTTGCAGGTTAATGTCACCAATGGGCATTTTTTTTCATTTATTCGGGTCCAAAGAGATTTTTCAACGCCCGGGTCACCTCGCGAAGCTCTTCCGCGGCCACTGAGCTGGGGCTGGCCTCGGTGATGCCGAGCCCATCGGCGAAGGCATTGGCGTAGCCGGCACGATTCGCCAGAGCCACGGAGAGCAGGGTCAGGCCGCGGGCGGAAATCTCCGCCTCCAGCTTTTTGCGCAGGCGCGAGGCGGCGGGAGCGCGGTTGAACACCAGCGCGGTTTTGCGCTTCTCCTCGGCCGCCAGTTTCAGCGTGCCTTCCGCGGCCCAGAGGTCGGGAGGGGAAGGGTTGAGGGGGACCAGCACCAGATCCGCGCCCCGGATCGCGCGGCGGGCGTCGCTGTCGATGACGGGAGGTGTGTCGATCAGCACGTAGTCATGGGATTTTTTGAGTTTTTCCACCTCGCTGGCCAGGCGCCAGCCGGCGATGGTCTCCACTTTTATGCTATGCACGGCCTTGGGGGCGGCGGCGCGGAGCTTGCCCCAGATGGTCAGGCTGCCTTGCGGGTCGATATCCACCAGTGCCACGCTGCCACCCTCGGCCAGGGACACGGCGAGCTGGGCTGCCAGCATGGTCTTGCCGGCGCCGCCTTTTTGCTGTGCAACCGCGATAACCTTGCCCATATGGAAGACTCCTACACCGCACTGCAACATTAATGGCACATTCATTGAAAAGGCCCAATGTTTTTATGAGCGAGTTGTTAACACCTGTGGAAATGGGCCGGGCCGATGCGCTGGCCGGGAATGTTGAGGCGTTGATGGAGGCGGCGGGGCGGGCCGTGGCGCGGGCGATATTGCAGCGTTACCTGCCCTGCCGCGTGCTGGTGCTGGCGGGGCCTGGGAATAATGGCGGGGATGGTGTTGTGGCGGCGCGGTATCTGGCGGATGCGGGCTGGCCGGTGCGGGTGTTGGGGCTGGACTCGGCAAGTGTTGTTGACGTGCGGCGGGCGGGACTGGTGATCGATGCGTTGTTCGGCGCCGGGCTCAAGCGTGATGTCGCTGGCAAGGCAGCGGAGCTACTAGGGGCGGCCAGGCGGGTTGTGGCGGTGGATGTGCCGTCAGGCGTGGATGGGGCCACCGGGCAGGTTCGGGGTTATGCGCCTCAGGCGGAGCTGACAGTGACGTTCTTCCGCAAGAAGCCGGGGCATCTGCTTTATCCGGGACGAGGTTTATGCGGTGAGATTCTGCTCCGGCAGATCGGCATGCCGGAAGGTGTGCTGGAGAAGATCCGCCCGCAGGCCTGGGAGAACACCCCTGCCCTGTTTACTCTGCCGCACCGAGCGATGGATGGGCATAAATATTCCGCCGGCGATGTGACGGTGCTGTCCGGCTCCTTGGCTGGAGCGGCGCGGCTTGCCTGTGCCGCCGCGCGGCGGGCCGGGGCGGGCATGGTGACGCTGGCGGCGGATGCGCCGATGGTGTTGCCCGAGGCGGGGCTCATTCTGCGGACGGATCCGCTGGAAATATTGCTGCAGGACAAAAGGCGGCAAACATGGGTGGTGGGGCCTGGGCTTGGTGTGGCAACGGCCGGTGTGGCGCTCGCTGGCTTGCTGGCGGCCGGGAGCAGAACCATTCTGGCCGATGCGGATGCACTGACCGCCTGCACCGGTGAACCTGAAAAACTGCGCGGGGTCGCCGTCATTACCCCGCATGCGGGAGAGTTTGCGCGGGTGTTCGGCGCCATTGGCCCGGACAAGCTCGAGGCTACGCGCCGGGCTGCCGCGTTATGCGGCGCTGTTGTGGTGCTGAAAGGCGCGGATACAGTGATCGCCGCACCCAATGGCCGGGCCGCTATCAACAGCAATGCCCCGCCCTATCTCGCCACCGGCGGCACGGGCGATGTGCTGGCCGGGCTGATCGCCTCTCTGCTGGCGCAGGGCATGGCGCCGTTTGAAGCCGCCTGTGCCGGGGTGTGGCTGCATGGGGAGGCGGCGAATTTGGCGGGGCCAGGACTTGTGGCCGAAGATTTGCCGCAACATCTTGCCCAGGCGATGGCGGCGGCACGCTCGTATCATTAAGTTTGAGCAAGTCATTCTTCTGCCTTTGGTGCAGCGTTGTTTCGCCATATTTGGCAGTGACTCTGACCATATCGAGGCCGCGCGCCGGATGGCGCCACCAGCCCCGAAATTGTCGAGGACCTGCAAAATGAACTCCCGCTTACGTAAAAGTTTCGGCCTTGGTGCGGTGCTGGCATTGCTCGCCGGGCCGGCTCTGGCGCAACCCTATTATGATGGCGCGCCCGGCTATGCCGCGCCCTATCATGAGGATGGCGGCTGGCACCGTGAACATCGCGAGGCGATGTGGCGCGCGCATGAACGGCATGAAGCCTGGTGGCGTGCGACCCATGGCTATGGGCATTACCACGACGATGAACGGGGGTACTGAACCGGCATGGGCTGAAACGCCGGCAACTCTGCCTATATAATTTTCTGTGTTGCGTTTTAAAAAAACTGAAGGAATAGTCACATGAAATTAATATTTCGAAATACCATCGGCATGGCCGCGGCGCTGGCGCTGCTCGCAGGCCCGGCCCTGGCCCAGCAGGGCCCGCCGCACGACCAGGACCATGGGCCGCAATCTGAGCAGCATCCGCCCATGCAGCATCCTGAACCACAGCATCAGACCTATAGCCCGCCGCATGGCAACGCGCAGCAGGGCAACGCGCAGCAGGGCAACTGGCACCAAGGCGACCATTACAACGGCGGCCGTCAGACCGTGGATTGGCATCAGCACCATCTGCATCAGCCGCCCTCGGGTTATGAATGGGTGCAGTCAGGCAACCAGTTTGTGCTGATCGCGGTCACCACCGGCATTATCGCCAGCATCATCGCGAACGCGGCGCAATAGCATAAGCGATTTCCTCGTCTCAGGCTTTGGGCTAGTCTGGCCGTATGAACGAGATACGGCCGCTTGCCCAAGGCCTGGGGAAATTGGAGACGCTGGCGGAGATTGAGCGCAAGCTGCTGTGGCTTGCCTCGTGGATGATCCATCACGCCAACCATATCCATCCCAATCCGGACGGCATGAAGGTGGGTGGGCACCAGGCCTCCTGCTCATCAGTGGCCAGCATTATGACGGCACTTTATTTCGATGCACTGCGGCCGCAGGACCGCGTGGCGGTGAAGCCGCATGCGGGGCCGGTACTGCATGCCATCAATTATCTGTTTGGCCGGCAGAGCCTGGAGAATTTGCAGAACCTGCGGCAGTTCGGCGGGGCGCAGGCCTACCCCTCACGCGCCAAGGATGGGGCGGAGATTGATTTCTCCACCGGCTCGGTCGGGCTCGGCATCGCGCTTACCAGTTTTTCCGCACTGATTCAGGATTACGCGCAGACGCATCATCTCGCGCAAGCCGGGCTGCCGCGCGCGCGCAACATCGCCATTGCCGGGGATGCGGAGCTGGATGAGGGGAATATTTACGAGGCCCTGCTGGAGGGCTGGAAGCATGATGTGCGCGATGTCTGGTGGGTGGTGGATTACAACCGCCAGAGCCTGGATAGCGTGATGCCGGACCGGTTGTTCGGCCGGTTTGAAGGCCTGTTCCGCGACATGGGCTGGAAAGTGGTGACGCTGAAATATGGCCGGAAATTGCAGGAGGTTTTTACACGACCTGGCGGCTTCAGCTTGCGCGGCTGGATCGATGATTGCCCGAACTCGATCTATTCGGCGCTGACCTTTCAGGGCGGGGCGGCGTGGCGCGAGGCGATTTTGCACGATATGCGGCGCAGCAAGACGGTGCGGGCGATGATCGATCCGCTCTCCGATGATGCGCTGGCGGCGCTGATGACGAATCTCGCCGGGCATGATCTGGGCTCGCTGACCGAGGCGTTCAGTGCGGCCGCGCAGACGGACCAGCCGACGTTGTTCCTGGCCTATACCATCAAGGGCAATGGCCTGCCGTTTGCCGGGCATAAGGATAACCATGCCGGCATGATGACATTGGACCAGATGGAGGCGTTTCGTACCGTCCATCAGGTGCGGCCGGGGCATGAATGGGAGCAGTTCGAAGGGCTCGCCAACCCTCACGCTGTTAAGCGTTTTGTTAACACCGTACCCTATGCCACGCCGCTCACGCCCAGCGGGCGGCGTTTACCGGCCGCGACCGTGCCTGTGCCGGCGGTGCTGCCGCAGCCGCGTATCACGGGAAGGCGGATGAGCACGCAGACCGGGTTTGGCGAAATCCTTTCCGAGATCGGCCGGGCGCAGGGGGAAAGTGCTGCGCTCTCGCGGCATATCGTCACCGCCAGCCCGGATGTTGCCGTCTCGACCAATCTCGGCCCCTGGATCAACCGGCGCGGCGTGTTCGACCGGCATGTGCGCGAGGATGTTTTTCGCTCCGGCAAACTGGCAAGCGCGCAGCGCTGGGGCACGGATCCATCGGGCCAGCATATCGAGCTGGGCATTGCCGAGCAAAATCTGTTTTTGCTGCTGGGTGCCGCGGGTTTGGCGCATGATCTGTATGGTTCACGGCTGCTGCCGGTGGGGACTGTGTATGATCCGTTCGTGAATCGCGGGCATGATGCGTTGTTCTATGCCTGCTATCAGGATGCCCGGTTTCTGCTGATTTCCACGCCTTCCGGCATTACGCTCTCGCGCGAGGGCGGGCAGCATCAGGCGACCAATACGCCGTTGCTGGCCATTGTGCAGGACCGGCTGGTGAGTTTCGAGCCGGCCTATTGCGACGAGCTGGCGATCATGCTGCGCCATGCCTTCGAGCATATGCAGAAACCGGATGGTTCGGCTGTGTGGCTGCGGCTTTCGAATTTGACGTTGCCGCAGCCGGAGCGGGTGTTGGATGCCGAACAGGTGATTGCGGGGGCGCATTGGGTGCGCCCACCGGCGCAGGACGCGGGCATCGCCATTGCTTACCAGGGCGCACTGGCGGGTGAGGCTGAGAAGGCGTTTGCCATGTTGCAGGAGGACATGCCTGAGGCCGGGCTGCTCGCTATTACCAGCCCGGACCGGCTTTACGCTGGCTGGCGTCAGGCGCAGCGGGCCAGGCGGCTGGGGGAGAAAGAAGTTTCGCATATCGAGACATTGCTGGCACCGCTGGCGCCGGGTGCTGCGATTGTTTCGGTGCTGGACGGGCATCCGGCGGCGCATAGCTGGCTGGGGGCGGTGCGCGGGCAACGCGTGATGGCGCTGGGGCCGGATCATTTCGGCCAGTCCGGGGACATCCCCAGCCTGTACAAGGAATATGAGATCGATGCTGCTGCGATTCTGGATGCCTGCGCCGAGGCGCTGATACCGCCCGCTAGAGCATGATCGCTTCAAGTGCGATCATGCTCTGTTTCGGCCGCTCAAGATGAGCGGACCTCAACCGATCGCGCTCTAGCTGAGCTTGGCCCCACGTGGGCGCAGAACGCTGATACTGGCGGCGAGCAGGGCCGAGGCGGTGGCGAAGGTGAGGCAGGTGCGCGTGGGTGCTGGATGGGCCAGGCTTAGGGTGAGGGCGACGAGCATGCCCCCGATGGTCTGGCCGAACAGGCGGGCAACCGAGATCATGCCGCTGGCGCCGCCCGTGCGGGTGTGAGGTGCGGCGATGAGCATGGCCTTGTTATTGGGCGGCTGAAACAGGCCAAAGCCGGCGCCGGCGATGAAGATGCGCCAGGCAATGTCGAAATCGCCTGGATTGGCCGGCATGAGCCGGAGGAGCAGGAAGCCGGAGGCGGTAATGCACAGGCCGATGCTGGAGAGCAGCTCCGCCGGGTAGCGGTCGGCCAGCCGGCCCACGAACGGGGCAACCAGCATGAGGGCGAGCGGCCAGGGGGTGATGAGCAGGCCGGTGGCGACAGGGCCGCGGTGCATCACGCTCATCAAGGCAAAAGGCATGGCGATGATGAAGAAATTCGAGGCCACGAAGGCGGTAAAACTCGTGAAGAAGGCAGCGGCGAAACCACCACGGGCGAGCAGATCTATGGGGAGGAGCGGCTCCGGCCTGCCGAGCTGACGCAGGACGAGCAGCACAAAACTGACGGTACCACCGCCGAGCAGAGCCAAGGATAGGGTTGGGGAGCTGGTATGAGCGAAACGGTCGCCGCCGATGACCAGCGGGCCGATGGCGCAGGCCAGCAGCAAAGTGCTGAGATAGTCGAAGGATTTGGGCCGGCGCGGCGTGGCCGGCAGTGCTGTGAAGGCGAACCATAAAGCGGCACCACCCAGTGGCAGGTTGATGTAGAACAGAAAGGGCCAGGACGAAGTGGCAAGCACAGCGGCGGCGATGGTGGGGCCGAGCGCCACACCGAGCCCGATGACGAAGCCGTTGAGCGCTATGGCGCGGCCGAGCATGGCGGCGGGGTAGATATGGCGCAGCAAAGCCGCATTGACGCCAAGGATGCAGGCGCCGCCAAGCCCCTGCAGCGCGCGTGCCGCAGCCAGCTCCGGCAGACTATGTGACCGCGCGCAAAGCACCGAGGCCAATACGAACAGCACCAACCCGATGCGGCATATTCTGGCATGGCCGATTTTATCCCCCAGCGCCGCCACGGGCAGCAGGGCGATAAGGGTGACCAGTTGATAGGCGTTGAGGATCCAGATGGCGGCGGAATCCGTGCAATGGATGCTGCGCGCGATGGTGGGCATCGCCACATTGACCACGGTATAATCCAGCACCGAGAGCAGCACGGCCAGGGCGATGCCGAACATGGCAAAGCGGCGCTGGGCCGGGGCAATTCCGTCTTCAATGGCAAGGCTGGCCAGCATGATTCTGCTCCTATGCCGCAAAGCGGAAGAAGGACAGGAGGGGTGCCGGGATGCTGATATGCTGCGCCGTTTTGGCCTACAGGCCTGCACGCAAAAAAACGAGCTGGCCTAAGCCAGCTCGTTTACGAAATACCCAGACTTGGTGGAATACCAGGACTTGGCGGATTAGGCCGCGGCGCGGTCAGCCAAGGCGGCAACGCGCAGAGCGAGGCGCTCGCGCAGGGAGGCAGGCAACTGACGCTCGGATTTGGCCCGCGGGTAATCCATTTCGGCCACCTGAAGGTCGTCACCGAACAAGGCGCGGTGTTCTTCCCAGTTGTCGAAAGCCATGCGGCTGACGTTATCCACGAAGGTTTCAGCCGGCACGTTCTCGGCCAAGATCAAAGAGTGATCCGCAACCTCGACATGGTAGTACGAGAAGACTTCCGGCACGTTGTGTTCACGCGTGATGGTGCTGTCGTTGATCAGCGCCCCAGCCTGCACGAGGATACCGTCCAGAAACAGCGCATGGTCGGCGGAGAGCAACAGATCGCGCGCCGGTAGGCCTTCGCCAAGCGCGTTCTGCTGAATGCGAATCGGCAGGGCACGCAGGGGATCGGCGAAGCGGGTGGAGACGGTGTGGATACCGACCCAGGCAACCGGGGCCGTGCGGCCATCCGAGAGGGTGACCAGATCGCCGATTTCGAGCGATTCGACCGCCACGTCCCCGTCCGGCGTGGCAATGCCGGTGCCCGAGAGGAAGCAGGCCACGTTCGCCGGGGTTGCCGTACCGCTGTTCCAATTGGCCGCGCTGTTGCCAGCCCCGGTCGATTTGATAAGGGTGATTGTCGTCGCACCAGCGGTTGTGGAGAGTGTCGGGTTACCGACAAGGAAGATATAATAATTGCCGTTGGCCGTTGTGCCGTTGGCGCCGGTATCCTGTACCAGGTAGCCCTTGTAGGTCTTCCCACCCACAACCACCGACACCGTGCCGATATACTTATTGTAAACACCTGCGGCGCTATCATAGACATCGGTGGCGCTGTCTGCGCTGCTAAGCACCTTCTCGTTGCTTCCAACGCTGGTCGTATTCGTGCCTGCGGTACTATCTACGGTTACGGCCCCCGAGGTCGTGTTGTAGGTAACTTGGTAGTAATAAAGACCAGTCTCGTTATTGGTGAAGGTGGGCGCTTTAGCCATAATGAACACTCCAAAATGGGCAGACTCTCCACCCCGTAACCCACATTAACGGTTCCGAAGCCGCAATTACACAAAAAAATCACGTTTGATTCTCAAAATGTCGAGATTAGAAGCTAAAATAGCAGCATTACCTACCTAAATCCGCTCACTAAGGCGGATCGCGGCCTTGCAGCCGGTGCGAATGAGGCTGGTGAGCAGCTTGTAGGCGGGCGCGCGTTCGGCGCCGCTGGCCAGAGCGATGTCCCGATGCCCAAGCTCTTCCAGGCGGAATGCCTCCACCGTGGCGCTCAGTTCGGCCTCATTTTCGGGCAGGCTGGCGGCTTGCGCGGCATAATGTTCGTCAATGGCTTCCTCCACCGCCACGGTGCAGGCCATTGCGGCTTGGGGTCCGAGTGCGGCGGTGACGGCACCAAGGGCAAAGCCGGCGACGTGCCAAAAGGGCAGCAAAGCAGTAGGGCGGACACGGCGTTTGACGATCAGCGCGGCGAATGTGTCGAGATGCGCCTGCTCCTGCGCCTGCATGTGTTGGATTTGTTCGGCATGGGGGCCGCGCCGCAGCACCGCGAGCTGGCCGGCATAGATACGCGCGGCGCCGTATTCGCCGGCATGGTCGACACGGATGAAGCTCTTGACCTGGTCGCTCATGTAAACAGCCTTTTTTTCTTCCCCGCAGCATAGACCAGCAAGGCCACGGCAAACAGGGCGGCGGCGAACATATCCATCTGCGCCATGGAAACGTGCAAAGTCTGGATGAGATAGACCGGGCGGTCGCAAGGGATGGCTGGGGTCAGCGGCAGAGCGGCGCCCGGGGTGAGAGCCCCGTTGCATTCAGGCAGAGGCGAGGGCCACCAGTTGAATTCAACCCCTACATGTAGTCCGGCGATGAAGACATCGGCCAGCATCACGAGCCCGGCGGCGCCGAGAAACAGGCGGGTGGTGCGGGGGCGGCTCAATGTGCCCAGCAGCCCGAGCAAGATGACAATGCGATAGGGCCAGCGCTCCCACAGGCATAATTCGCAAGGGGTCAGGAGCAGTATGTATTGCGCGAAATACGCGACACCTAGCGCCGCGAGCGCCGTTACCGCCGTCAATACGCCTGCCAGCCGATGCTCCATGTTAACGGCTTTAGCTGAGTTTTTGGCGGGCTTCAAAGCCGCCGGGGTTGAGTTGCCCGGCGGCTGCACCGCTACAGGATGAAGCGGGAGAGGTCGCCCTTGGCCGCCAGCGGGGCGACTCGCTCATTCACGTAGGCGGCATCCACAATCACGATCTCTCCGGCACGGTCGGAAGCGGAAAAGCTGATGTCCTCCAGCATCCGTTCGATGACCGTGGCCAGACGCCGGGCGCCGATATTCTCGATCCGGTCGTTGATGTCGTAGGCGAGGCCGGCGATGGCATCGACCGCGTCGTCGGCGAAGGTCAGCGTCACATCCTCCGTGCCGAGCAAAGCAGTGGATTGCTTCAACAAAGAGTGTTCGGTTTCGGTGAGGATGCGCTTGAAATCGTCACGGCTCAGCGAGTTGAGCTCAACACGGATCGGCAGACGACCTTGCAGTTCGGGCAGCAGATCGGCCGGTTTGGCGACGTGGAAGGCGCCCGAGGCGATGAACAGGATGTAATCCGTCTTCACCGGGCCGTATTTGGTCGAGACCGTGGTGCCCTCGATGAGCGGTAGCAGGTCGCGCTGCACGCCTTCGCGGGAGACATCGCCGCCGCGGAACCCGCCTTCGGTCTTGGCGCAGATCTTGTCGATCTCATCGAGGAAGACGATGCCGTTCTGCTCGGCATGGTGCAGAGCATCCTTGGTCAGGGCCTCTGTATCGAGGAGCTTGTCGGCTTCCTCACGGGCCAGGGCACGGCGGGCGTCCGGCACATGCATTTTGCGCTTGCTAGCCTGACGGCCGAACATGCCTTTCATCATGTCGCCAAGATTGATCGCACCATTTTGCGGCATATCGATCATGCCGATCGGCGTGCCGGCACCCTCGGTCAGCGAGACCTCGATCTCCTTATCCTCAAGCTCACCGGCGCGCAGCATGCGGCGGAATTTTACGCGTGTGTCGGCCGAAGCCCCTTCGCCCACCAGAGCGGTGATGAGACGCTCTTCGGCGGCATGCTCGGCCTTGGCTTCGACCCCCTTGCGGTTCTGCTCGCGCAGCATGGTGATGCTGGCTTCCACCAGATCGCGGATAATGCTCTCGACATCGCGGCCGACATAGCCGACCTCGGTGAATTTGGTGGCCTCGACCTTGATGAACGGAGCCTGGGCGAGTTTGGCCAGACGGCGGGCGATCTCGGTTTTGCCGCAGCCTGTTGGGCCGATCATGAGGATGTTCTTCGGCACCACCTCATCGCGCATCTCTTCCGGCAATTGCAGGCGGCGCCAGCGGTTGCGCAGGGCAATGGCCACGGCGCGCTTGGCATCGTTCTGGCCGATGATGAAGCGGTCGAGCTCGGAGACGATCTCGCGGGGGGAATAAACAGGTGCGTCCATTATATGATTTCTACGATCAGGTTTTCGTTGGTGTAGATGCAGATATCGGCGGCAATTTTCATCGCGCGGCGGGCGATCTCCTCGGCCGTGAGGTCCGGTATGGTCATGAGGGCGCGGGCGGCGGCGAGGGCGTAATTGCCGCCGGAGCCGATGGCGATGACGCCGTCGGAGGGTTCCAGCACGTCGCCATTGCCGGTCAGCGTGTAGCCATGGTCCTTGTCGGCGACGATGAGCATGGCTTCCAGCCGGCGCAGGTAGCGGTCCGTGCGCCAATCCTTGGCCAGCTCGACACAGGCCCGCTCCAACTGGTTGGGGAAGCGTTCGAGCTTGCTTTCCAGCCGCTCCAGCAGGGTGAAGGCATCGGCCGTGGCACCCGCGAAGCCGGCGATGACGCCCCCGCCGCCGATGCGCCGCACCTTGCGGGCGTTGCCTTTCACCACCGTATTGCCGAGGGAGACCTGACCATCGCCCGCTACCACAACCTGGTCGCCACGGCGGACGGATAAAATGGTCGTGCCATGCCAGCCGACCGGATCATGATGTTCATTCATGGCCGAGAGATGGCACTGCCTCCGTGGCTTGCCAAGGGTAACTTGCGATGCGGGGGTTGAAGCCCTGCCTTGCTGCATTATGCATTTCAATCTTGCGAGATCGTGCAAGATAGTGCAATTTTAACGCGCACCCCTCTTTGTCGTTCGGCAAATAATTGCTAACGCCCCGTATGGCTTCCGAATTGAACCACTGACATGACTCTACCTGACGACGGCCAGTTGCTGCCGAACCTTGGACAGCGCGTAAAACTGGCCCGCGCCCGCCGCGGCATGACGCGGCGTATCCTGGCCGAAGAGGCGCAGGTGTCCGAGCGGCATCTGGCCAATCTGGAATCCGGCACGGGCAATGTGTCGATTTTGGTGCTGGCACAGGTGGCCGGGGCTTTGGGGTGCTCGCTGGCTGAGCTGCTGGGCGATGAGACCACGACCACGCCGGAATGGCTGATGGTACGGCGGCTGCTGCATGACCGCACGGCGGCTGAGCTGGCGCGGGCGCGGCAGGCACTCTCGGAATTGTTTGGCGATAGCAGTGCCGCGCGGGGGCGGCGCGACCGTATCGCGCTGGTGGGGCTGCGCGGCGCCGGCAAATCGACTTTGGGGCAGATGGCGGCGACGGCGCTGGGCGTGCCGTTCATCGAGCTGCGGGCCGAGATTACGCGGCTGGCGGGCTGTGCGCCTATCGAGATCCAGGCATTATACGGCTCCAACGCCTACCGGCGTTATGAGCGCCAGGCGCTGGAGGAAACCCTGCGCGACAACCAGGGCTGCGTGATCGCCACCGCCGGCGGGCTGGTGGGCGATACCGCCACTTTCGGGCTGCTGCTGCAGAATTGCCTCACCATCTGGCTGCAGGCGGAACCGGAGGACCATTACGCCCGCGTGCTGGCACAAGGCGACCAGCGTTTCATGCCGGGCAACCGCAATGGCGTGGATGATATCCGCCTGACGCTGGAAAGCCGCGCTAGTTATTATGCCAAAGCGGACCTCGCCTTTAACACCAGCGGGCAAAGCCTTGAGGAGGCGTTCCAGGGGCTGATGATGCTGCTACGGCGGGACACCGCCCGCAGCATCTGAGACAACCCATGCCGCGCAACCCGTTCTATAATGCCGATTGGCACAGCCAGCTTGCCGCCGCAGAGGCGGCACTGGCTGAGGCACGCCGGGGCGAAGCTTCTGTACCCTTCGGCAGTGCGGAACATCGCACGGCATTGGCGTGGCTCGATGCGGCAAGGGCGGTGCAGCGTAATGCCTGGCGCATGCAGTTCGAGACCATCGCCGCTTATGCCAAATGGCGCTTTGGCGGGCTGACGGAAGCCAGGGACGGGTTTGCCCTGGAACGCGACGTGGCCGCGTTCATCAGTATAGAAGAGGTGGATACCGCCTATGAATATGCCTTGCGCGATGAGCGCGAGGGTACGCTGGAACAGCGCTTCCGGCTGGAAATCGGGCAACAGGTGGGGCTGGCGGCGTTTGCCGAAGGGGGTGAAACCGTTTCCTCCTGGCGGCGCTTCAGTGAGATCGACTGCATGGTCAGTTTCTGCATGGCAGAGGGCCTGATCCATATCTGCCTTGCCCATCCCTGGGGCGCGCTGGCGCTGAAATCCAACGAGATTTTCCGGACCATCGCGACGCAATTGGCGCGCGAAACGCTGGTGCTGCAGGTGCCTGAAGCCGTAAAATTGTTTCAGAATGAGGGGCATCGGCTGGCGCAACACCGGGAGCTGATCCGCCAGGTGAATGGGCTGGCGGCAAAACTGCGCTTCTACCGGCATTTGCTGCCCGAACGGGGCCTGCGCGAAGAATTCTGCCGTGTGGATATGGTGTGGAATGGGGCGAAGTGGATCGACCCGGATTGGTCGGCGCAAGTGTATGACAAGCTCCCGGCGGCCTTGCGCGAGGCGGCGGGGCAGCCGGCGCTGGCAGCACTCCCCGGCGCACATTTACCCTTGCGCTGAATTACGGGCATCATGGCGGCGTGATCAATGAAAGCCCGCCATGCTGAAAGCCTATCTCGCCGGCCCCGATGTTTTCCTCCCCAATGCCGCGGCACAGGCGGAGGCCAAAATCGCGCTCTGCGCTGTGTACGGGCTCACTGGCGTCGCACCTTTCAACCCGGATCTCGACCTGAGCCTGCCGCCTGCTTTGCTGTGGCGGCGGATTTATGAAGATGACCTGAGCATGATGCGCGATTGCGACATCATCATCGCCAATCTCACGCCGTTTCGCGGGGCCTCGGCCGATGCTGGGACGCTGGTGGAGCTGGGCTGGTTTTTGGGTGCTGGCAAGCCTCGCTGGGGCTATTCCAACAATGCCGAGGATTTTGCCGCACGCGCCGAGGTGCATCGGGCACGCGCGCCGGACCCTCTGCCCGGCATCGCGGTGGAAGATTTCGGCCTGGCCGATAATCTGATGATCGAAGGGGCGCTGCCCGCCGGGCTGGTGCGGCCGCCCGGCGGTATTTCGCGCCCCTTCGATTCGCTGGAGGTGTTCGAACTCTGCCTGAAACGGATTAAGGGTTGAGGCGGTACCCCCCGCCCTCGGTGATCAGCAGGCGTGAGACCGCCGGGTCGGGTTCGATTTTCTGGCGCAGGCGGTAGATATGCGTCTCCAGCGTATGCGTCGTCACGGCGGCGTTATAGCCCCAAACCTCACCCAGCAGCAGTTGCCGGCTCACCGGGCGGCCGCTGGCGCGGTAGAGGAATTTCAATATTGCCGCTTCCTTATCGGTCAGGCGGATGCGGCGGCCGTTGGTGTCCAGGAGCTGCCGCGCGGAGGGTCGGAAGCTGTACGGGCCGATCTGAAAGACCGCATCCTCGGAGGTTTCGAAAGCCCGCATCTGCGCCCGCAGCCGGGCCAGCAACTCATTGATACGGAACGGTTTTGCAATATAGTCGTTGGCGCCCGAATCGAGGCCGCGCACCACATCCGACTCCTCGGCCGAGGCGGTTAGCATGATGACCGGCGCCTTCACCCCGCGCTCGCGCAATTTGCGGCAGAAATCCCGCCCATCGCCATCGGGCAGGCCAACGTCGAGGAGAACCGCGTCGAACCGCACACCGGTATCGAGTACGGCTTCAGCCGCGGCCAGACAATCCGCCTCCTGCGGGGCAAACTCCCCATCCAGTTCCAATTGCTCGATCAGCGCCGTGCGCAAAGCCGTATCGTCATCCACCACGAGAATAGGCCGCTGACCGGTCATGTAGGAACTCCTTATAATTCCAGTGACCATACCGTTAATCGTTCCATCTGTCAGCCTCTCTGGCCAACGGCGTTAAGCGGACTTATGTGATGGCAATGACGAGCATAAATCAGACCCAGGGCGCCTCCCTCGGCACGCCGCGCACCCGTGCGGTACACCGGGCCATTGCCGAAGCCAGGCGGGGCGTGCCGGTGGTGCTGGCGGCCAGGCACCCGTTGATCATCGTACCGGCCGAGACGGTGGGGGCGGAAGGGCTGCGGCTGATCGATATACTCTCCAACGGGCATGCCGCATTGCTGCTGGCGCCGGCCCGGGCAGCGGCGGTGCTGCAGCATGATGTGCCGGAGACGGTGCCGGCCATTGCACTGAAACTGGCGCGGCCGTTGATAGACACCGCAACGCTGAAACGCGCCGCCGATCCGACGCTGGAGCAGATTCTCCCTGAATTCGAGACAACCGAGGCGCCGCCGGAAGCCGAAGCGGCACTGGCACTGGGCAAGCTGGCCCGGCTGCTGCCGGCGATGGTGGTGGCCCCGGTGCGCCCAGGCTGGGCCAGCCGCAAGGAGGGGGCGGATCTACTCTCCGTGCCCGCGGCTGATCTGCTCGCCTACCCTACCGAGCTGGCGGCCTCGCTGACGAAAGTGGCGGAGGTGGCGGTACCACTGGATAGTGCACGCGATGCCAGGCTGATCGCCTTCCGCGCGCTGGACCAGGGGATTGAGCATATGGCGATTCTGGTAGGCCAGCCGGAGACGCAAGCTGCGCCGCTGGTGCGGGTGCATTCGGAATGTTTTACCGGCGACCTGCTGGGCAGCCTGCGATGCGATTGCGGACCGCAGTTGCAAGGGGCGATCGCGCGTATGGCGCAGGAGGGCGGCGGGGCCGTGCTGTATCTGGCGCAGGAGGGCCGCGGCATCGGGCTGATCAATAAACTGCGCGCCTATACGCTGCAGGATGAAGGGCTGGATACGGTGGATGCCAACCGCGCTCTGGGCTGGCAGGCGGATGAGCGGAATTTCCATATTGCCGCCGCCATGCTGGAGGCTTTGGGCATCAGCAAAATCAGGCTGCTGACCAATAACCCGGAAAAGGTGAAGGGGCTGGAGGGGTGCGGCATCGAAATCGTGGAGCGTGTGCCGCATGAATTCGCGCCCAATGGGGTGAATGATGCTTATTTGAAGACCAAGGCGCGGCGCTTTGGGCATCTCATTGGTTGAGTTTTTGCTCCAGGGGGATGTGCTGATCGGCGCGGGGCAGCGTTTTCGCGCGGCATTTGGGCGCGCCGGGAGCAGTGCGCAAAAACATGAGGGCGATGGGGCGACCCCGGTTGGGCTGTTGCGGCTGGCGCGGGTGCTGTACCGGGCGGACCGGCTAAAACCACCTATTTGCACCGTGCCTGTGGAGCCGATCGGCCCGCAGGATGGGTGGTGCGATGATGTTGCCGATACCGCCTATAACAAACCGGTCCGCCTGCCCTACCCCGCCAGCCATGAGGCGCTATGGCGGGAAGATCATGTGTATGATGTGATCGGTGTGCTCGACTGGAATCTTAGCCCCGTCGTTGCGGGACGCGGTTCCGCCATTTTTTTCCATGTCGCCACGCCTGACTACGCGCCGACGGCAGGCTGCGTCGCGCTGTCGCTGCCCGACGTGCTGGCCGCATTGCGGGCGGGCTTGAGCGGCATACGCGTTTAACGCGGCGCGGTATCCCAGGGTTTGCGGTTGATTTCGGTCTCCGCCTCGGCGCGAGATAGGCCGATATCGGCCAGCATGCGCGTGTCCATCATGGCCAGAGCGCGGCGCTCCTGTATAGCCTGGCACATCGCCTGCGCGCGCACGAAACAATGGCGCAGCACGCGCCATGGCGCGCTCACATCCACATAAGATAATCTCAACTTCAGCAGCATTCTGAAAATCCCGTCTGATATTCTCCAGTATCAGCAAGTAGGCGGGGCTGACGGATAAGAGAAACGAATTGTATTTATCCATAAAATCATATATTCTTATTTCATGTCCCTCCCCGCTGGTCTGGATGCCGATCTGCTACGCGCCTTCGTCTATGTGGCCGAAGAGCAGAGTTTTACCCGCGCGGGGCAACGTGTCGGGCGGACCCAGGCGGCGATTTCCATGCAGATTCAGAAACTGGAGGGGCTGCTGGGCAAGGTTTTACTCCGCCGGGGCCGGGGCGAAGGCATCGAACTGACGGCGCACGGGGCTTATCTGCTCGACCGTGCGCGCGAAATGCTGGCGCTCAACGATAATATCTGGACCACTTTCCAGACGCCCGACGTGTCCGGCCTGGTCCGTATCGGCACGCCGGATGATTATGCGCTGCAATTTCTGCCCAATGCGCTCCGCCGCTTTGCGGAAAGCCACCCCGCCGTGGAGGTCGAGGTGGTATGCATGCCCTCGGTGGAGCTGGCGGAACGGCTGAAAGCGGGGCGGCTCGATCTCGCCTTGGTGTCCGAAGGCCAGGAACCACGGCATTGGCCGGCGGAGCCGCTGATTCGCGGACCCCTTATTTGGGTGACATCCCGCCGCTTCTCGCCGCACCGGCTGGACCCGCTCCCTCTGGCTATGGCCGAGCATGGTTGCGCCTGGCGCCGCGCCACGTTGGAGGCGCTGGAAACATCCGGGCGGCGCTATCGTGTGGCCTACACCTCAAGCAGTGCCACGGGCACCATGGTGCCCGTGGTGGCGGGGCTGGCGATCACCTGTGCCGTCGCCTCGGCGCTACCCGAAGGCGTACGCATGCTGGACCCGCATGAGGAGGATTTACCGGAGCTGCCGGAATTCTCTGTGCTGATGCTGAAGGGCAAAAACCCGCCGCAGCCGGCCACGGATAGGCTGGCTGAGCATATCACCGAGGCGGTCCGGCTCGAGGGGCAGAAAAGCGGCTGGCGTAGTTAGGGCGCGCGATTAAGAGCGATGTCCGCCGTGACGCTGGCGGTGATCTGCACGTTATCCGGCGCGGATTGCGGTGCGGGAGCAGAATCGCGCATCGCCATGGCCATCATCATCGGGCGCGGCCCGGTGTTGGAGGCGGCATTCACGTTCAGGGATTTTATCGTGCCGACCTGCTCATGCAGGCTGGCGGCGATAGATGAGGCCTGCGCCTGGATCTGCGCCAGCGCGTCGGTAATCGCCGCCTGCTGGGCCTGGCGCTGCCCGGCATCGGAGAGATCGCCAGTGAGGGAGTTGAGCAGCAACCCGTCCTGCTGCAGCGTGCCCAGGAGGTTTGAGAACGCATCCGGCGGGGCGCCGGCCGGGGCCTTGATGGAGAGCTGCAGCGTCTGCTGGGCGGCAAATTGTTTGGGCGCGTTGTTATCCGGCGTTACGGTGTAGCTGCTGTAACCGCCGGTCACGATTTTTACGCCGGGCACGGCTCTGGCCAGAGCCAGGGCTTTCGCCATCGCGGTATTCACTTCGGCCTGCGCCTTGGCGGCGGTGGGCTGTTGCGCCTGCACGGTCAGCGCGGCACTGGCTTCATCGGGCGGCACGGAGACCTGGCCGGTGGCGGCGATGGTGAGATCGGTCTGCGCATGGGCCGGGGCGATGGATGCCAAGGCTAGAACGAAAGCGGCAGGGAAAAGCTTCATAGCTGGACTCCTATATGACTGAGGCTGCACACGCTTCATGGCAAAACAATGGGGCTACAGCTTCAGCAGAAACTCCGCCCGCGCCAGATCAGCCGCTGTGGTGATCTTGAAATTATCTTCCGTGCCAAGCACCATTTCCACCCGCAGCCCGGCATGCTCGGCGATCATCGCGTCATCGGTAAACTCCGTCTCCGGCGCACTCTGCACGGCAAAGCGATGCGCCTTGAGGATGTCGGCATAGCGGAAGCCTTGCGGGGTCTGCGCCCGCCACAACCCGGCGCGGTCCACCGTGCCGGTGACCACCCCGTCCACCACGCGCTTCAGCGTATCGGCCAGCGGCACGCCCACAATGGCGGCCGGGCTGCGGGTGAGGGCCTCCAGAGTTGCGGAAATTGTATGGGCGGCGATGAAAGGCCGTACCGCGTCATGGATCAGCACTGTGGCGGGCTTTAACCCGGCAATCCCTTCCAGCCCCAGCCGCACGGAATCCTGCCGCTGCGCCCCGCCGAACAGCACCGGGCGCAGTTTTTCCATACCCGCCACGGCGTCGTTGTAGAGTTGCGCGTCGTCGGGATGGATAAGCACCTGAACGGCATCGATATTTTTGTGCGCGGCCAGCGCCTCGATGGTATGGCGCAAGATAGGCCGGCCGCCGAGCGGCAGATATTGCTTGGGCAGCGCCCCGCCGAGCCGGTAGCCCCGCCCTGCCGCCACGATCAACGCCACATTTATCATAGACCTCGCACCATAGACCCGCGCCGCCGCCCTCTCCGCTTTGCCCCGGACCATACGCGCAAAGCGGGGCGGGGGTAAACGCAGGCACCGGATACGATGGCTTAATCAATGCCGCATTAAATATGCGGTATGACGGAGCTTTTGCCCCTTATCCCCCACCGTACAGCCGGGGCTTCCATGGAGGGGGCGGCCCGCATGCCATGCTGAAGACCAGCGGCATCGGGTTGCACGACATACTGGCACGGCGCCGCGGCCAGGCGGCGGTGCGGGCCGGGGCAGCCATATTGCTGATGTTCAATAACGGCCCGCTGCTCGGCTGGCGGGTGATGTGTGCTATTACCGGGCTCTATTGCGCGTTGCAGGCGGTGGAATTTTTTATCCTCCGCAAGGCGCCTGCGACAAGGCAGGCGGAGCAGACGGTGCTCGCCGTGCTGGCACTCAGCACAATGAGTTTTGGCGCGCAGGCGCCGCTGCTGGCAATGAAACAGGGAAGCTGGGGGCTGGTTTGCGGCATTTTTCTCCTCTGCGCCATCATCGTCAACGCGGTGTTCAATACGTTCGGCAACCGGACCGCTTTTCTCGCCTTGGTCTCGCCCTCCCTCGTCTATCTCGCGATTTTGCCCTGCATGTCATTGTTCCGGCATTATACCCCCCCTCCTTTGATCTTCCTGGAGCTGATCCTGGGCGGGCTCTATTTCATCCTGAATATTGTGCAGCTTTGGGCCAACGGTTCGCACGGCAGATTGACGGAGCTGCAGGCGGTGCGACGCTATGTCGCGGAACGCGACGCGCATGAGGCCAAATTATTCCGCATAACCCAGCATGATGCGCTGACGGGACTGTTGAACCGGGACGTGCTGCGCGCCCGGTTGGCCGATAGTGCAGCCAACCACATGCCAGCGGCTTTGCTGTTTCTCGATCTCGATGGCTTCAAATATGTAAACGACACGCTGGGCCATGCCGCCGGTGATGAGATGCTACGAATTGTCTCCATGCGGCTGCAGCAGGCGGCGCGCGTGGAAGATACCGCCGCACGGCTGGGCGGCGATGAATTCGCCTTGCTGTTGGAGGGCGTCGCCGCGCCGGAGGTTGCCATGGATGTCGCACAACGGCTGATCGGCGAGATCAGCCAGCCGGTGATGCTCGATGGCCAGCCGATCAATATCGGGGTCAGCATCGGCGTGGCGCTGTACCCGCTGCATGGCGGTGAGGCCGGGCCGATTTTCGCCAATGCCGATCTCGCACTCTACCAGGCCAAGTCCGAGGGGCGGCATTGCGCGCGGCTCTACGATACCAGCCTGCGCACCATGGCGCAGGGCAAGGTGCTGCGTGATACGGAATTGCGCCTGGCGCTGGAGAACGGTGAGTTCGAAATGTTCTACCAGCCGCAGCTGCGGCTCTCGGATAACAAGCTCGTCGGGGCCGAGGCGCTGCTGCGCTGGCGCCATCCGGTAAAAGGGGTGCTGCCGCCATCGGAATTTCTGCCGGCGCTGGAGGGTGGGGTGCTGGGGGCCAAGGTCGGTGCCTGGGTGATCGAGACCGCCTGCGCCCAGGCTGCCATCTGGCGCAGCGGGCTGGCGCCGGATTTCCGCATCGCCGTCAATCTGTTCGGCATGCAGTTCCGCAGCGGCAATCTGCCGGAATGGGTGATGGGGGTGCTGGACAAGGCCGGGCTACCACCGCAGGCGCTGGAGATCGAGATTACCGAAAATGTGATCCTGCGGCATGAGGATGATATCATCGCGCCCTTGCGGGAATTACGCCGCTTAGGCGTTGGCGTGGCGTTCGATGATTACGGCACCGGCTTTGCCTCCCTCTCGATGCTGACCCGCTACCCGGTCTCGCGGCTGAAAATCGACCGCGCCTTCACCCATGCGATATGTGAGTCGCCGGCCGAGGCGGCCATCGTGCGCACGGTGATCACTCTGGCCGGTGCGCTGGGGTTGGAGGTGACGGCCGAGGGAGTGGAAACGCTGGCGCAGTTGCATATGTTGCGCGCCCAGGGCTGCAACGAGGCGCAGGGCTATTATTTCGGCAAGCCGATGAGTGCCGATGATTTCTGCGCCCGTTTCGGTACGCCGGCGCAGCCGTGCGATGCATGCCCCATCGAAGCCAGTACGGCGCGCAAATGCCTTGCGGTGAAAGAGATGCCCGCCCGCGCGGGTTGATAATCATTCCGGAAAACTCGACCATTGCAAAAAACCTCTTGGCAAACGCCGCAAGGCTGGTTAGGCTCCGCGCCATCATGAAATCGGCAACCGCAAATCTTATTACCCGCGCCATGCTCCGCCATACCTATGGCAGCGTATGGGCGCGTTCGCGGTGGTGTCGAGAGTGATGCAGGAAATACCTGAATAACCTTGAAACCCCGCGGAATTTTCCGGCGGGGTTTTTTAATGCCATGTTTTTATACCATGCGCGCCCCGCCATTTTCCTTCCAGGAGCGCTATCATGTTTTACCTCGGTCTATTGTGTATTTTCGTTCTGGCCGCCGTTGGATTGCCTGCCCTCGGCCAGGCGATCGTTTCTAGGCGCGAGCAACAGCGCGCCCCGCCGCCGCGTGGTTTCCGGCCGGTCGTCATCCAGGGCGGCAAGCAGGGCGGCAAGCAGGATACCAGGGCGACGTCATGAGTTTTGTCATTCGTGCCGGCACTGAAGACGATGCGGCGGCGTTGGTCCGGCTTCGCAACCAGGAAGGGGTGCGCCGGGGAACCCTGGCCATGCCTTATGAAAGCCAGCACGAGCATGGCAGGCGATTCACAACCGCGCTGGCTATGCCAGAGAACGTATTTCTGCTGGCCTGTGCCGGAGAAGAAGTGGTCGGCAGCGCCAGCCTGCACAGGGCGCGGCCGGTACGGCGCGCCCATACGGCCTCGCTTGGCATCGCGGTGGCCGATGCGTGGCAAGGCAAAGGTGCTGGCACGGCTCTGTTCGCTGCACTCGTCGATCTTGCGGATAACTGGTTGAACCTGCACCGGCTGGAACTGGGTGTGTTCACGGATAATGCCGCCGCCATCGCTTTGTACCGGAAATTTGGTTTCGAGATCGAGGGCACCGAGCATTGCGATGCCTTACGGGAGGGTGTGCTTGTGGATGCGCATATCATGGCGCGGCTGCGCCCCGGGCTGGCACCGGATTTATCCGCAGCCCCGCCCCCTGCCCTGCCGGCCCCGGCAGCGCCATTCACTTTGCGCGCCGCCGAGCCGGGGGATCTAGCTGGCATCACGGCGCTAATGAGCCAGCCGCATGTACGGCATGGAACGCTGCACCCGGCTTTCTCTACCCCGGCACAGAATCGCCACCTGGCCGAGCCGCCGGAGGGGCAGAAAATCATCGTGGCCGTGGCCGGAGATCAGCTTTGTGGCATCGTGGTACTCGTACCGGGCAAAAACCGGCGCGCGCATGTGGGGGACATCATGCTGCTGGCGGTGCATGATGGCTGGACCAGGCGCGGCATCGGCCAGGCATTGCTGCGCGCCGTGCTGGAAATCGCCGATCACTGGCTGGGCCTGCGCCGCCTCTGCCTCACGGTGCCGGCGGATAATACGGCGGCCATCGCACTCTGCCAGGCACATGGTTTCACGCCGGAGGCGCAAAAGCGGGCCGATGTGTTCCGCGCCGGCTGCTATGCCGATACCCTGGTCATGGCGAGGCTGCGTTGAACGCCTATATAGGGAGAGAATGAATAAGGAGAGCCGCAATGAGCGTCGTCCATTACAAACTCGTGCCGCATGATGGCGGCTGGGCCTATACGTTGAATGGCGCCTTCTCGGAGAGTTTTCCCACGCATGATGCGGCGCTGAAAGTGGCGCGGCGGGTGGCAGCCGAGCAGCGTGTGCCGGGTGAGAACAGCTATATCGAATACCAGACCGAGGACGGGCAGTGGCATACGGAACATGTGCTCGGCATCGACCGGCCGCAGACGGATGTTACCAGCTAGAGCGCGATCGGTTGAGGTCCGCTCATCTTGAGCGGCCGAAACCGTGAATCGCCCTCTAAAAAAGATAGCTAGAGCATGATCGCACTTGAAGCGCTCATGCTCTAGCCGAACCCGGCGACGGGGCCGATCTCCGCGCCATCTGCCACACGGCGTACGCGCAAGCCGGCGAGGGAAACCTCCACCGCCGCCGTGAAGGCGAAATGGGCGCGCCCGGTGCCGATGCCGGCCGCCTCCAAATCCATCCGGTACTGGCAGGCCAGGACCTGGCCGAGTACCTCGTCGTGGACGGAAACTTCGAGCCATTGCGGTAGCTCCGGCCAGGCCAGATCCTGGGCCCAGCCTTCCACGCGCTGTCCCTCGACCAGATCGATAAAGCCCTGCAATGGGCCGGGTTGGACCGCCGCGCGCTGGGCCAAAGGGTACAGGGCTGCTGCCAGTTCCGGCCCGGAGTCCAGCCGGGGGGCGCATAACGTGATGGCGGAGGGGGTTTCATGCTCCGGGTAGAGTTGGAAAAACGCCGCTTCATTATGAAAATGCGCGCGTAGGCCGGGGCCATCGGCAAAGCTTTCGGCCCAGCTACCTTCGGCCATCAGGCAGTCGTGGCCGACGAATTCAACGAGGTAATATTCTACGCCCGCCACCGGCTCCAACTGGGTGATGGTGACGCCATTGACCAGATGGCTTGCCAGAATCAGCCTGCCGTCGATGAGCAGGGAATGGCCAGGCGAGACCGTGAGCGCGCGCCGGGGCAGGTTATCGCCGAGGGCGCCCACGGCGATGCGCACCGGTATGCGGGAGCGGTCGCCTTTGAGTTCGGCCGCCGTGAAATTCTGCCTGCCGATCCATTTCACCACCTGCGTACCGGCGAAATAGGCCGGCAGTACATCGCCTATGTCCAGCGTCTCAACCGGGCGTTCGCCGCGGATTGTCATGATGTGTGTGCCGCGCGTGTAGCAGATGGCGATGCGTGTGCCTGTGGCATCGGCGGTGACCGTGAAGTCGTTGGTAGCGAAACTGCCCGTGATGTCGAGCGTCGTCATGGCGGTGCCGTCGGAGAGTTCCAGCCCGGTTCCGGGCACATAAACCGCGCTGCTGGCGGTAAAGCCTTCCAGCTCCAGCATGTCGCTTTGGGTGAAGCCGGCGATGGTTTCGCCGGCCGCAAGTTGGGCGAGACCGCCGCCCAGTGTCCAGTTGCCGCCATTATCCAGTACAATTGAGGCGAAGCCGGAGAAACTGGTGCCCATATCGAGCGTGCCTATGGCCGTGCCCGCGGCCAGCTCCAGCGTGACATTGCTGCCCTTGGCCACCACGTTGCCGAGAAATCCAGCACCGGGATCGGTCACCAGATTCTGCGCCGCCAGCGCCATGTAAATCGCGTAGCGGCCGGAAATCGTGCCCGCATTCACCAATGTGCCTGCGGCTATATCGACCCCCACCCCCGCACCTTGGATCAGTCCGGTGTTTTCGATCAGCCCCGATTCCGCCAGCACACCCGTGGCGCCGGAGATCGTGCCGCTGTTCAGGAGCGTGCCAGCCCCGAGATCGATGCCGACATGCTGCTCGGCTCCGCCGGTGATGAAGCCCGCATTGTCGAGCAGCCCGGTGTATATGACCACACCCGCGGCCAGGCCTGGGGCAAAGTTCCAATCGGTGCCATCGCCGCCCGCGATACTGCCGGTGTTCTGCATGGTGCCGCCTTGCAGCAGCACGCCGGCGCCGCCGAATGTGCCGGCGCCGCCCTGGATGGTGCCGGCATTCTGCGCATAGGCATTGGCCCGAACGGTGAGGCCGGTGCCGCCGTGATAGGCGTCACCACCCGAGATATGGCCGGTATTCGCCATGGTGCCGTTTACGGCCAGTACGCCGCTGCCGCCGGTAAGGGTGTATCCAGCGGCCGTGCCACCCGTGATGCTGCCGGAATTAAACACCAGCCCGGCATCCAACGTAACACCCGCCCCTGCCGTGCCTTCATGGGCAAAGGGGACGGCGGAGATGTTGCCGCCCTGCACGGTCCCAGTATTCACCAGCGTGCCGCCTGCCAGCGCCACACCCGCGCCTGCGGCATAGGTGTAACCGGCGAAAGGGATGGCGATTTGCAGTACCGCGCCTCCGGAAATCAACCCGGCATTCTCGATCATGCCACTACTGGCCTCAACGCCGTTGAACCCGGAGATCTGGCCGTCGTTGATCACCACACCGGCGCCGCCGAGGCTGACGCCGCCAAGATTACCGCCGATGAGGGCTGCGGAATCGGTGCTGGACCCATTAACAAGGCTTCCGCCCGCCAGCACTACGCCGGTGCCCTTCATTCCCTCGATGGTGCCAAGGTTGGCGATGGCGCCAGCACCGGAGAAATTTATGCCCTCGTATTCGCCCCGTATCAGCCCGACGAGGCCGTTGGTGACCATGCCCGTGGCAAATATGATGCCGGTGGCGGTGCTGTCGCCCTGCTGGGCCGCCAGGCCGCCCAATATGGTGCCGCGATTGACGATGCTGCCAGTACCGGTGATGCCAGCCCCCGTGCGGCCGGTGATCAACCCCGTATTCTCCAGGATGATGCTGCCATCTATGCCGCTTTGCCCGCTTATATACCCCTCATTGGCAAGGCTCGCCGTGCCCGAGGCCACATAAATGCCGGCACCGCCGGTACCGCCGACCACATCCCCCTGGTTGAACAGGCTCCAGTAGCTGGCATTGCCATAGACGGCGGAGCCGGTACCAGGCAGCACTGCGCCCGTGGCTGCGATGCTCAACTGCACCGTGCTACTGACCGTGAGGCCGAGCGTGGAGATTGTCGTAATCGTGGTGCCCATGCGCCTGCCCCTGAGCGTTTTGCTTAGCGCTTTGTTACCGCGACGTGCAGGCCGAAGGCAAATTTATTCAATCTTAGCGTGTGCAATTAAAACTCGACCGTCTCCGCCGCAGCGCGCCGCTCCTCAGCCTGACGGGCGAGCTTGCGATAGCTGCGCAGCGAGAACGGCAGCATGGCGACATAGCCGATGCCCAGCAGCGCACCAGCGAGGAAAGGATCGGCAAAAATAAGGGCCGCTGCCACTACGACGCTGAGCAGCAGCGGGAGCACCCCCGCCGTCGGGATTTTGAAGTTTTTAAAACTCCAGACCGGCAGGGTTGAGACGCATAGCAATGCCACCGCCACCAGCACAGCGCCGGAGAAGAGCGGAAAGGCGACCAAGGCGCTGAGCCAGCCGGCGTGAATCTGATCGGCCTCCAGCCCGACGAAGAGCGGAAACAAGGCCAGCGCGGCCCCAGCCGGGGCGGGGACGCCTGCGAAAAAATTATAGGCGAAAGCGGCTTTCGGTGCGCTGTCCAGTTCCGCGTTGAAGCGGGCAAGGCGCAGCGCCATGGCGGAGGCGAACATCAGCGGCGGCAGAAAGCCAATGCCGCCCCAGGGTGCCAGCGACCACATATAGATGATCAGCGCCGGGGCGATGCCGAAGCACAGGAAGTCTGACAGCGAGTCAAATTCCGCACCGAAACGCGAGGTGGCTTTGAGGATGCGGGCGAGACGGCCGTCCAGCCCGTCGATGACCATGGAGACCGCGAGTGCGATGACCGCCAGGCCGAATTTGCCGTTCATGGCGAATCGGATTGAGGACAGCCCGACGCAAAGCCCGAGCAATGTCATCAGATTCGGCAGCATCCGGTTAAAACTCTGGCCGGAAAAACGTTGCCGGCGTGGCAGGCGGCGGCGCGGGTTCATGCGATTTTGGGCAGCTCGGCGATGACCGTCTCGCCACCAATCATGCGCTGACCGACGGCGACAAGCGGTATGCTGCCTTCAGGCAGATAGAGATCGGTACGGCTGCCGAAGCGGATGATGCCGAAACGCTCTCCGGCGGTGAGAATCTGGCCCTCGCGGACCTCGCAGAGGATGCGCCGCGCGATCAGCCCGGCGATCTGCACCACCACCACATCCTCGCCCGTAGGCAGACGCAGCAACAGGGCATTGCGCTCATTCTCATCCGAGGCTTTCTCGTCCGCGGCGCTGAGGAACAGGCCTTTATGATAGGCGATCTTCTGCACCGTACCGGTAATGGGCGCGCGGTTTACATGCACATCGAGCACCGAGAGGAAGATGGCGACGCGTATGCGTGGTTCGGACGAGAGGCCAAGCTCGGCAGGCGGGATGGCCGGCTCGATACTGACCACCAGACCATCGGCCGGGGCCACGAACACGCCGGCGCGCGGCGGCAGCACGCGCTCGGGATCGCGGAAGAAATACAGGCAGAAGAGGGTAAACAACACGCCGAGCCAGGCCAAAGGCACCCAGACGAACAGCCCCAGCAAAGCGACGGCCAGCCCGCCCAGAATGAAGGGATAGCCAGCCTTATGCGGCGGGCTGATTACCGATTTAACCGTCTCAGCGATATTCATAATGCTCAGTTTGCCTTGTTGCGGGGCAGCACGAAACTTTGCCCGGGGAAGATCAGATTGGGGTCATGGATCTGGCTGGAATTGGCCGTATAGATCAGCGTGTACATCGTGCCCTGGCCATAGACATGGCGGGCGATGAGCCAGAGGTTATCGCCTGGGGTGATGACGACATGGCCATTGGCCAAAGCCGTTTTCAATGTTTCGGGCGCGAAGGGCTCCGTTACCACCGGCAATTGTGTGCCGGCGCTCGTGGTGGCGTTCAACACCAGCATGCCACCGGCGGCCGGGGTGGGGGCGGTGATGCGCCAGCGCCCCTTGGCATCGGCAACCGCGCTGCCGATGACATTATTTCCCAGGCTCAGCGTGACTTTGGCGCCTGCCGGAGAGGTGCCGGAGAAGATCGCATGGCCGTTGGTGTCATAATCGACCGTGCCGAGACCAAGCGTGCCGGCTACCGGCCCCTGGCCTGAGAGAACCGAACTGCCGTTTGTGCCGGAGAGCACGGTGAGCGCCTGCCCGCCATTGCCGGGCAGGTTCACAGCGGCTGTTTCAGTCCCGGCGAGGACCGTGCCATCCGGCAATGTCTCCGACATCGTGATCTCATGCGCGCCAGGTTGCAGCGGGCTGCCGGGCAGCAGCACGAAAGCGCCCTGGGCATCGGCCGTGACGGTGCCGAGCAGCTTGCCGTTATCCGTGATGGTCACCACGGCACCCGGCACGGCACGGCCGGCCAGCACGGCGTTGCCTTGCGGGTCCACGCGCACCACATCAAACGCCGGGCCCGCAGGCGCCTGGGCGGTGGCGGCAGGCACAGGCTGGGCCTGGGGCGGTGCTGCTGCACGCTCGAGCCGCAGTACCAAAATGGTTCCGAGATCAGCCAAAGCCAGCCCGGCCAGCACCAGCAAGGCGATAACCTCGATCCTGCGGCCCGATGCCGGGGGTTTATCCGTATGTTCCTGGTTGCTTGCCATGTCGCCCCTAGCCTGCCACGAACGAGGCCGAACTGGAAGCGAGGCAAGCCTTTATGAACCGTTTTTCCGTTACCGTATTTTGCGGTTCATCCCCCGGCACCGACCCAGCCTATGCCGAGGCGGCCAAGGCACTGGGGCAAGGGCTTGGTCAACATGGCATTAGGCTGGTGTTCGGCGGCGGCAATGTCGGGCTTATGGGCATAACGGCTGCTGCAACGCTGGATGCGGGCGGCGAGGTCACCGGCATCATCCCGGATTTCCTGCGCCGGCGGGAGGTGGAGTTTCACGGGCTGACGGAGCTGATCGTCACCGACTCGATGCATACACGCAAGCGCCGGCTGTTTGCTTTGGGGGACGCCTTCATTGTCATGCCCGGAGGCCTGGGAACTTTTGATGAAACCATCGAGATCCTCACCTGGAAACAGCTCGGCCAGCACAATAAGCCGATCATCCTGGTCGATATTCTCGGCTGGGCGCAGCCCTTCGTGGCGCTGGTCGAACAGACCATCACCCGTGGCTTTGCCCGCGAGACTGCGCGCGATCTGTTCGAGCTGGTGCCCGATGTCGCCACGGCTCTGGCCCGGTTGGAGGCATTGCGGGGGGCTAGAGCATGATCGCTTCAAGTGCGATCATGCTCTAGCTATTTTTGAGAGGGCGATTCACGGTTTCGGCCGCTCAAGATGAGCGGACCTCAACCGATCGCGCTCTAGCTCCTGACCGCTACAAACTCCTCAGCGCGCATCATCTGCCGCGCCAGTTTCAGCGCCTCAAACCCGGCTTCCTCAGCACTGGCCGTCAGCATAGCCTCCCAGCCAGGCCTGCCTTCCGGCCCGGCCTCGTCCCGAAAGGCTGAAATGAGTGCCCTGGCCACAACCAGCGCGCCGGGCCGTTCGGGCTCGGCGCCGATATAGGCCTGCTGCAAGGCGTAATAGGCCCGGCGCGCGGGACTCGTCGCCTCCTCCTCACGCATGATCTGCTTGCCGAACAGGAAGCGCGCCTGTGTGTTCAATTCCAGCCGGGTGCGCGTCTTGAAGCGGATGACGGCGCCGTTCAGGATCATCGACTCTCCCTGCTTAAGCTCCAGAATCAATGCCGACATGTCACCCAGTCCCGTTGCGGAGGCCTTTAAATTTGCACAGCCTGCTTAACGGGCAGTGAAATGCGAGGGGATACTGGAATATGGGCGCGGAATCGGTCTCAGCGCCTGGCGCTACTGGAGCGCGCGGAAGGCGCGGTTGGGCTGGTCAGAAAAGCTCTGAAAGCCGGCATGCTCCAGAAAATGCCGCGCCGCCTCGTTCTGGACCTCGGCAATCAGCGCCATAGGCTTGAGAGGCGAGGCCTGCAGGCGCGCCACCACATCCCGCAGCAGCACCCCGGCATAGCCCTGGCCGCGATGCCGTTTATCCACAGCCAGCCTGGTCAGCCGTGCGGCGATCAACGCCGGATAGCGCGAGACCAGGCGCTGGCCGTTGCCCAGCAGGTCCGGCAGCAGCACAGTGGCGGAGGACAGCGCGTAATAGCCAACCACCTTGCCACTCGCCAACTCGCCCACGAACACGGCCGCCAGGCTTTTGGCGGCATCCCGGCCAGCCTGGGCACGAAAGTATTTATCGAATGACGGAATGCCGCAGCGGAACGTGCCGCGGTCATGCGCCGGCGCCAGTTGTTCAATCTTCATCCCGGCCCACCCGCGCCCGCGGCCCCACCAGAGCCTGCACGAACGCCCGGCCATCGCGCACCGACAATGTCAGGCGTTGATGCTCGTCAATGGCTTTGGCGGCCGCCTCCTGCACGGAGCTCAATACAAAATCCGTGACCGACCTGCCCTGCAATGCTGCGGCATGTTCGATCAACGCCTTCTGGCTTACCGTGATACGCGCCTCTAACCGTTCAGCCCGCATTCTTGTTGAGGCGGGTTTTACCACGGAGTCTGCCATATCTACCTCCAATTGTGAGGTATTTTATGTCCCATATCCGCAAGTTGCAATATCGCTACGAAGCAAAATTATCCCGCCGCTCCAGTAAAGCGGTAAACCAATTGCGAGGTTTGGGCTGGGATTGCCGGACAGGCAGTTGCTCCGCCTGCTCCGAAAGCGCCATGGCCAGTTTCGTGACGTGATAGGCCGCATCCGGATTGCGCTTGAGGAAGGCACGGATGATAGCATCCGCCTCAACATCGACGGATTCCTGCGCGCCGCCCATGAGACGGCCGAGAAAGGCAAGAATGGACATGTGTTCTTCATGGGTCACAGGATAGTTTAAGTGACAAAACGGGGGGCAAAAGCAATAGGCCGCCCCCCTCATGAACGCGATTTCACCTTGTGTTCCGGGCAACAAAAGATTGATAAATATACATTAAATTTCCATCGCGCCAGAACTCACCAGAATGTGACATGCCGATGCTGCCCAAAACCGCGCGCGAGGCAAAATTATCCTCCCTGGCCACCGCCACCACGCGCTCCAGCTCCACGGCCTCATGCCCATAATTTAACGCCGCCCCCGCAGCCTCGCTGGCCAGACCCAGCCCGCGCACATCCGGCAAAAAGGCAAACCGCAACGCCACACCACGCCCATCCTGCCGGTGCATCAGCGCCACAACCCCTAAAAACTTACCCCGCGACGCCCGCACGACCCACATGCCATAACCATGCCGGCCCCAATCCTGAATATCGCGCGCCAGCTCCGCCGCAACATCAACCGGCCCCTTTACCCCCCCCAGCATCAAGGCAAACGACCGCGGATCCCCCTTCAACCGCACCAAATCCGGCAAATCCCAATGCCCCACCGGCGTCATCCGCAACCGCGCCGTCGTCAACACCCAGGCCCATGTCACGGTCATCCGGGGGCTCCGTAGTGTGAGCAAGTAAGTAAGGCCAGGGGCTCCGCCCCTGGACCCCGCTGGGGCCTGAGGCCCCAGACCCCCATTAGTCCGGCATTGGAGAGGGGGGAG
>JAMFRO010000104.1 GCA_026224825.1 bacterium
AGGCCAGGGCTCTGCCCTGGACCCGCTGGGGCCGTCGTGCGCAGCACGCCTCCGGCGTGACGGCCCCAGACCCCCATTAGTTGAAGACTTAAAAAAGAGGCCTGCCACTTCGGTGTTTCAAACACCGGGGAGGCAGGCCTCTTTTTTAAGTCTTAAGTAGCGGGATCCAAGGGCCAATGGCCCTTGGCGGGTCGTCACGCCGGAGGCGTGCTTCGCACGACGGCAGAGCCCTGGCCTTTTTCCTATGCACCCCACTGTGCCCCGTTCCGTGCCGCCGCACCCACATGGCGCAATCATGAACAAATTTCGAAGTTGATATAAAATCTCATCCCCCCATATCAGCCCTCCGAGCGATGGAGCCTTTTAGGTGCCGCGGCATCCAGGTTTTTGTTGCTCGACAAAAATGATGGAGGATTACGATGAAGAAATATTTTATTCCTGCGGCCGCCGCCATGTTCCTTATATCGGGTGCGGCTTTCGCGCAGACCAGCGAGTCCGATTCCACCACCACCACCACGCCTGGTGTTGTGGTGCCCGCCCCGGGTGCGGTGACCACCACCGAGAGCAAGAACTCGGATGATGGTATGGGCAACAGCTCGTCCGAGAAGAAGAGCTCCACTTATGGCACGGTTGGTGTGCCGGCGCCGACGACGAGCACGCAGTCCACCACCACCACGAGCCCGTAAAGGATATCGCTATGACCACTTACAAATCCGGTATCCGTCTGCTGGCCGGCGTTGCTTTGGTCGGCGGCATGACAATGCTGGCAGGCTGTAGCGGCCCGCCGCCAAGCACCACGACCACGACTGAAAGCACCTCCGCCCCTGTTCCGATGCCGGATCAGAGCACGACCACCACGCGTTCGACACAAACCACGCCGTAACGCGGCAGGCTACATTGAGATGTCTCCAGCGATGCCCTGCATCGTTGGAGACGCCAAAACGATTATACCTGCAGCCCGCGCAGCAACGCCCCAAACCCCATGCGGTGATGCCGCGTGGCACCATGCCGCATAATCGCCTCACGATGCACCGCCGCCGCATAGCCCGCATTCTTCTCCCAGCCATAAACCGGGTAGCGCAGCGCCAGGCGCGCCATCAGCGCATCCCGCGCCTCCTTGGCCACAATCGAGGCCGCGGCAATGGAGAGCGAAATCCCATCTCCCCCCACCAGCGTGGTACATGGCAGCGCGCAGCCCGGCGCTCGGTTGCCATCCACCAGCACATGCCCAGGCTGCACCGCCAGCCGCCCGATGGCCCGGCGCATCGCCAGCATCGAGGCATGCAAAATGTTCAGCCGCAAAATATCGCCAACCGAGGCCGCCCCCAGCGCGATATGCGCCCCGCTCTCGCGCAACGCCACCAAAGCCGCCGCCCGCCGTGCCGGTGTCAGTTTCTTGGAATCATCTATCAGCCCCGCCAGCCCGCGCGGCAGCCTGTCCGGCAATATCACAGCAGCGGCGAACACCGGCCCTGCCAGCGGCCCGCGCCCCACCTCATCCACCCCGGCGACAATCCCGCCCACAAGCCTCTCATGCGAGAGGTCGGGCATCAGCGCTTATTGGCGAAAAACGCCCTGAGCAAAGCGGAGCATTCCGCCTCGCGCACGCCGCCCACAATCTCAGGCTTATGGTGTGTGCCGGGGTGGGTGAACACCCGCGGCCCATGCTCCACCGCCCCGCTCTTGGGGTCGTAGGCGCCGAATACCAGCTTGCCCACGCGGAACGCGGCAATCGCCCCCGCGCACAGCACGCAGGGTTCCATCGTCACGGTCAGTGTACAATCGGTAAAATATTTGCCCCCGCGCACGGCCCAGGCCTGGGCCAGCACCAGCATTTCGGCATGCGCCGCCGGATTTTGTTCTTGTTCCACGTAGTTGCGGGCAGTTGCAAAGACCACGCCGTCGTCATTGCTCAGCACCGCACCCACGGGAACCTCGCCAGCTTCGGCAGCTTCACAGGCGAGTTTGATGGCAGTTACCATTGGGGGGATCATGGGAGATAGATTTGCATTAGCGGCGGCGCCGGGTCTAGGTGCATAGCCATGAAAAAACGCCCCTTGATCGGCTTGACTTTGGATGCCGAACCGGCCGGCGGCTGGTCCCAATACCCCTGGTACGCCTTGCGGCAGAATTATGCGGAGGCCGTGAACGCGCATGGCGGCCTCGCCGTTGCCCTGCCGCATGAGGCTGCGCTGGCGGAAGACTATCTCGACCGTCTGGATGGGTTGATCGTCACCGGCGGGGCTTTCGATGTTGACCCGGCGCTGTACGGGGATGCGGAAACGCATCAAACTGTTGAGTTAAAATCCGGCCGCACCATCGCCGAGCTGGCTTTGCTGCGTGGCGCCCTGGCCCGCGACATGCCGCTGCTCGGCATCTGCGGCGGGCAGCAGCTCCTCGCCGTCGCCCTCGGCGGCACGCTCCACCAGCATATTCCGGATGCGATTCCGAACGCGCTGGAGCACGAACAGAAGCACTGGCATTACGAGCCAGGGCACGAGGTAAATATTTTGCCCGGCACAAGGCTATACGATATCGTGGGGGCGAAAATGCGGGCCAACACCTCGCACCACCAAGCCGTGCGCGCCCCCGGCCGCAGCATCGTCAACGCGCTGGCGCCCGATGGCGTCATCGAGGGGGTGGAAGACCCCACAAAAAAATTCTGCATCGGCGTGCAATGGCACCCCGAATATTTTGTCGATCCAGGCGATAATGCCCTGTACGCCGCATTCATAGGGGCATGCCAATGACCAAAGAGACCAACACTGAAGAGACCGAGACCCAGGTGGAAAGCGGCGAACGCGGCGAGCGCATCGCCAAATACCTGTCCCGCGCCGGCATCTCCAGCAGGCGGGATGCCGAAGCCATGATCGAGGCCGGCCGCGTCCGCATGAACAACGAGGCCGTCACCCATCCCGCCGTGTTCGTAAAACCCGGCGACATGGTGCTGGTGGACGGCAAACTCGTATCAGAGCCCGACCGCACCCGCCTCTGGCGCTACCACAAGCCCGAAGGTCTGGTCACAACCCATAAAGACCCCGAAGGCCGCCCCACCGTCTTCGACAAACTCCCCCCGGGCCTGCCCCGCGTCATCTCCATCGGCAGGCTGGACCTCACCTCCGAAGGCCTGCTCCTCCTCACCAACGACGGCGCTTTGGCCCGCCAGCTCGAACTCCCAGCCACCGGTTGGCTGCGCCGCTACCGTGTGCGCGTGCACGGCGGCGTCGCCCCCGATAAAATCAAACGCCTGGCCGAGGGCCTGGCCGTGGACGGCATCAAATACGGCCCCATCGAAGCCGCCATAGACTCCGTCCAGCGCTCCAACACCTGGATGTCCATGTCCCTGCGAGAGGGGAAAAACCGCGAAATCCGCCGCGTCATGGAAGCCCTGGCCTTGCCCGTCACCCGCCTCATCCGCGTCGCCTACGGCCCCTTCCAACTAGGCACCCTGCCCCGCCAATGCGCCGAGGAAGTCAACGGCAAAGTCCTGCGCGAGCAAGTGCCGGGCCTGGGGAAGTGATGTCTCCGCCCTCCTCTCGTCATTGCGAGCGCAGCGAAGCAACCCATCTTTCCAGACGCAGCACCACAGCTCGCAACTTCGCCCCCCCACCTCATCCCCGCACCCCACCCCATCGTCATCCCTCCGGAGCCTTTCCATCGGCGCGAAGTGGCGCCGTTGGAACCTTGGGCCCCTCCGCCCCCGCAGGCCGGCATCCACGCCTTTACGCCCCGCCTTTCCAAAGCCGAATGAATGGGGACCCAACGCCCAACCGTCATTGCGAGCGCAGCGAAGCAACCCATCTTTTCACCCCATGACCACCCCCCAAGCCCCGCGCATCATCGCCGGCGCCTGGAAAGGCCGCAAACTAACCGCCCCCACCGGCCTGGACACCCGCCCCACCAACACCCGCGCCCGCCAAGCCATATTCGACATCCTAGCCCACGCCCCCTGGTGCGACCTGCGCGGTGCAAAAGTCCTGGACGTCTTCGCCGGCACCGGCGCCTACGGCCTGGAAGCCCTCTCCCGAGGCGCGGCCTCCGCCGTCTTCTTCGAGCAATCCCCAGCCGCTCTAACCGCCCTCCGCCAAAACATAACCGCCTGCGCCGCCAACGCCCGGATAGTAGCAGGCAACATCCTAACCGCCCCCCCAGGCGACCCCCACAACCTAATCTTCCTAGACCCCCCCTACGCCCAAAACCTAATCCCCCAAGCCCTAACCACCCTCCGCACCCGCAACTGGCTAGCCCCAGGCGCCCTAATCATCGCCGAATTCGGACCAGGAGATGATATGGAAACCCCCGAACTCCTCGCCGAACGCGCCCACGGGAAGGCACGGGTAAAAATCTGGCGGGAAGATCAGAAGTAATCCAAACAGCGGATGTCCATATCGGGCCGGGAGCTGCCTGACCACTTTCAGCGATTGGGACGCTATAGCAGACATTCGCGTCCCTCAATCCAATGGCTGTGTATTCTAGCTGCTGGTGACTGCTGGGTGCACAACCCATCGGTTTGGGTCATTCGTTCCAGAAAAGCGATGGGTTACTGCGCTCACCCGTCCGATGCTTGCTGTCGCGAGCATTCGGAACATGAGTAGACTCAGAGACTGGTTCTGCGGCGACCCACTTTCCATGTGGGGACAAGCAAGAGGCTTAAAAAAAGGCACGTGCAACGCTGCGGCGCTTCCCGCGTTACGTCTGAACTCCGCATTCCGCGCGATAGAAAAGCAGGGAGCCTTGCCAAGCGATGAGCCAGACGATTTCGACATCAATTCCTCACGGCATCGACTTCGGTTATGGCATTTTTCAACAAGGACCGGCAACGTACCTATCGCCATTAACGATAATGCAGAGCGGTACGATCAGAGGTTCCATCTATGGTGAAGGTAATGACACGCTCACAAATTACGGTTCAATCACGGATGGCATCTTTATCCGGGGCGGCCTCGCTGATGTGATCAATGCCGGAGCCGGTCATTTTTATGGCGGCATTGAGATCGGCGAGGGCACAGTTTCGAATATTGGCCCGGACGCTGTCATTAAGGGTGGCGTTGACTTGTACCTAGGAACTCCCGGCTCGATCTATAACAGCGGCACCATCGATGGCCGAGTCGCGTTCAACGGCGGCAATGTCATGAATATCGGCGCCAGCGCATTCATCAACGGCGGCATAACTGATCTGGGGGGCGCCGCAAGTATCTTCAATTCCGGCACCATCGATGGCGATGTTTATCTCGATGGCGGCGGAACCGTCATCAACAGCGGCACGATTTACGGCAGTACGTATGCCCTCGGGTTCGCTCAGTTTGACGATCCGACCGGCGGTGGCATCCAAAACCGCCTGGTCGTGAACCCTGGAGCGGTCTTTGTCGGCCGCGTCAACGCCGCGGGTGAAAACCCCAACACGCTCAACAGCGCCACGCTGGAATTCGCCTCCGGCGCCTCCGCCGGCACGCTTAGCGGCATTGGCACGCAATTCACCGGTTTTGGCACGATCGTGATCGATACCAGCGCGGCCTGGCTGCTCTCGGGCGATTCGGCGGGGCTTGCCGCCGCCCAGACAATCAGTGGCTTCACCAGCGCCGACACGCTCGACCTTACGGATTTTGCGGCAACCAGCGTCAGCTTCATTAACACCGGCGATCTCGTGCTCGCCAATGCCACGGCAAATGCGACGCTCGATCTTACGGGAAATTTCTCCACCGGTGATTTCGTCATCCATGGCGATGGCAACAATGGCACATTGATTGAGGAAGTTACATGCTTCACAAAGGGCACGCGGATCGCTGCTGATCGCGGCGAAATTGCCGTGGAAGATCTGAAAATGGGCGATTTGGTGCGCACGCTGCATGCCGGGCCGCAGCCGGTGAAATGGATAGGCACAAGGACCTACGCCGCGCCTTTTGCAAACCATGCGAAGGTGTTACCGGTCTGCATTAAAGCTGGCGCGCTGGCCGCTGGCGTCCCGGCGCGCGACCTTTATGTCTCGCCCGGCCATGCAATCTGCATAGACAATGCGCTGATCCGTGCGGCTCTGCTGGTCAACGGCGTGAGTATCACCCATCTGAATTCCGCGGAGTCCATCAGCTATTTCCATATCGAGCTGGCAAATCACGAGGTCGTTCTGGCCGAGAATTGCCCGGCGGAAAGCTTCGCCGGCGAGTATTTCCGCCCGGCCTTTCACAATGCGGCCGAGTATGAGCGGCTCTATCCCGGCGATGGGGCGCCGGAGCATCTCTGTTTGCCGCATCTAAATTCCGGTTTCCAACTCGCGGCAATTCAGCGCCGGCTGCGTGGCCGCGCCGGTCTGGCGGATTGCCCGGCAAGTGTGGCGGGGTCACTACGCGGCTATATTGATGCAATTTCCGAGACCCTTGTCTCCGGCTGGGCTCAGTCCACGGACGATCCGGAGCTACCGGTATGCCTCGACATTTTTGCGGGTGGGAAGCGCGTTGGCCGTGTTTTAGCCAATGTCTTTCGACAGGACGTGCGCGATGCCGGATTCGGTAAAGGCTATCATGGTTTCGAATGCCCGCTTCCTGCCGATACTGGTGGGTCCGTCACTATCCGGCGCAGCATTGATCAGGCGATGCTTGGGGTGGCCAATTTGCCGCAGGCGCGTGCGGCATAAAGTAAGCGTAGCTCCCCGAAAAAGGACGGGACATCGCCATCTTGCCGGTCCGCTTTCCGGCCTACTCCGCTTGGTGCATAATTCTTAATTTTGCATCACGCCGAATGGCCGGTTTCTGGGGCAGCCGAATGAGGTAGCTTTGCGCACGATGGGCGCAAAGCTACCAGCGCGGAGAGCGCGGATCAGCAAGCGTAGGATGGGTAAGCGTAGCGCCACCCATCGCTTTCATGCCGCGCCCCGATTGATGGGTTTCGCTTCGCTTCACCCATCCTACTGGATATTGCTACCATAGCTTTGGAGGCACCCATGGAAATAGACCCAGCAACCGCCGCAGCCCTAGGCTGGCCCAAGTCCAAATACGCCTGGGTCGAGCGCGAACGCCGCTGGCTCTGCCGCGAACTCCCCACCCCCCTCATCCTGCACAGCGAACAAATCACAGACCTCTACATCACCGGCACCCGCCTGCGCCTGAGAGATGCCATTCCCCTCAACGGCGGCCCGGCCATGCGCCGCCTCGGCCGCAAGGCAGATGTCACCCCCGCCGTCCGCCTCCTCACCTCCATCTACCTTTCAGACGAAGAATTTGCGCTCCTCTCCACCCTCCCCGGCAAAACCATCACCAAGACCCGCCATCACCTAGGCAAGATCAACGGCGCGGAACTCTCGGTGGACGAATTCACGGCCCCCTCGCCGGCCTCATCATGGCCGAAGCCGAGTTCGAGGACATGCAATCCCTAACCGCCTACCCCACCCCGGATTTCGCCTTAGCCGAGGTAACGGACGACCTCCGCTACACAGGCGGCGAACTCGTCGCCAACGGTCTGCCGTTGACGATTATCTAATATCGTCATGACGAACATCTAATGTCGTCGTGCAAGGATCTAATAACGTCCCCCTCAAACCCCCGCCAGCGCCCCCGCCGCAATCGTCAAAAAATTACTGAAAATCCGGTCCGCCGCCTGGTTGAGCGCTACAAAATTCGCCGCCACCTCAGCCTGGATCACCGGCAAACTCCCCGGCCCCCGCACCCGCTCCAGCGCCTTGGCATATTCCGGCAGCGCCCCCCATTCCTCAGCGGTGGTCTCCGTCAGCTCCATATGAAACTGCAGCCCGTAAGCAAAATCCCCCAGCCTAAACGCCTGAATAGGACAAGCCTCGGAACTCGCCAGCAGCACCGCCCCCTCCGGCAGACGTTGCACCTCCGCCCCATGCCATTGAAAACAAGTACATAATTCCGGCACGCCCACAAAAATCGGGTCCGCCACCAGCGGCACCTGGGCAATACCCACCTCCGGCGCCCCCGCCATCAGCCCCACATGCCCGCCCAGCGCCTGCGCCAGCAACTGGTGCCCAAAACAAAGCCCCAGATACGGCCGCCTTGCCTCCACCCATTCCTTAATCGCCGCCATCTCATTGATTAACCACGGATGTTTGTCAGTCTCCCAAACATCCATCGGCCCGCCCATCACCAGCAGCAGGTCAAACCCATCGAGCGGCGGAATCACCTCGCCCTCGTCCAGCTCCACCGCGTGCATCGTATGGCCCTCGCGCGCCATCACATCACGGAAACTGCCCGGATGTTCCGCCGCCACATGTTGAAACACCAGAATCCGCATGGCCCACTCCTCTTGCCCGATCATTATTACAAAGAAAAAAAGTTTCGTGAAGCTGGTTGAGAGCCGGTTAAGCATTTTGTCCTTTTATGAGCCTGGCATTTACGCTCACCCCAAAGGCTCCCGCGATGCATACCGATCTGTTCGCGCATACCGATCTCCTGGCCGGCATCACGCTGCTGGCCGCACTTCTGCTGCTGGCCGGGCTCATCACCGCCATGCGCGCGGATCATCTCTTCATCCGCCGCCGGCTGGAGGCCGAGGGCGCCACCCGCCGGCTCTGGGCGCATGGGCTGGCGGATGCCAGTTTCGACGGTCTTCTCATCCACCGCCACGGCGTTATCCTATTGATGAACCGCGCTCTGGTGCGCATGCTGGGCATACGCGAGCGCGAATGGCTGGGGCAGAATTTCTGCACCGTGGCGCGCGAGGATGATGTGGCGTGCCTGCGCGCCGAGCTGGAAGCCCCCGGCCCGGAGCTGGCGCATTTCCGCCTGCTGCGCGCCACCAAGGGTGAGCTCACGGTGGAGACCAGCAGTCAGTCCATCGAGTTCGAGGGCCAGCCCGCCACCATCACGGCGCTGCGCGACATCACCCGGCGCCTGGCCGATACCGCGCGGATAGACCGCTTGACCAACCATGACGCGCTGACCGGCCTGCCCAACCGCAGCCATTTCGAGAGCATCATAGACCGCACGCTGGCGCTGAACGACCCGCACCACCCGGTCTCGCTGCTGGTTGCCGATATCCAGGGCTTTAAAGCCGTCAACCAGCAATACGGCCGCAAAACCGGCGATGCGCTGCTGCAGCAGGTGAGCCAGCGCATCGCCGGGCTGGTGCTGCAGGAGGATGTGCTGGCCCGGCTCTCGGGCGATAAATTTGCCCTCCTGCTGAAAGCGCCGGGCCCGCCGAGCCGTGGCATGAGCCTGGGCGGCCAGTTGCTCGCGAGTTGCGCCGAGCCCTTCATCGTCGATGGACGGCTGGTGACGCTGAAGATGAGCGCCGGCCTCGCCATGTTCCCCGACCACGCGCCGGATATGGAAGGGCTTTTACGCGCCGCCGAGGTGGCATTGTCGCGCGCCCAGGCCGAGGGCAACGGGCTGCACCTGTTCCGGCATGAGGATGTCGCACCCGCCCGCCCGGCTCTGGCCGCCCGCCCGGCCGAGGCGCCCAATCTGCGCGACGACCTGCGCAGCGCTCTGGCGCGCGGCGAGATCCGTTTGCTTTACCAGCCCGCCTTCAACATGACTGATTTCAGCCTGCATGGTTTTGAGGCCACGGCCCGCTGGCAGCACCCGGTGCAAGGCTTGCTGCGGCCGGAACAGTTCATGGCCGTGGCCGAGAGCGCCGGCCTGGCCGATGAGCTGGGCTGCCAGCTCATCGAGCGCGCCTGCGCCGAGGCGGCCGCCGCCGGCATCCCGCGCCTGGCCGTCAACCTCAGCCCCTCGCAATTCCGCGACGTCAATCTGCCCACCCGGCTTGCCGCGATATTGCGCAAAACCGGCCTCGCCCCGGCCGCGCTGGAGGTGGAGGTGACCGAGGCGATGCTGGCCGAACATGCCGATTACGCCGCCGCCCTGCTGCTGCCGTTGCGCAACAGCGGGGTGATGATCGCGCTGGATGATTTCGGCGCTGGCAGCGCTCCGCTCGGCGCGCTCTGCCATCTGCCGCTGGCGCGCCTCAAAATCGGCCAGCGCTTCATCCACAAACTCGGCCAGGACCGCAATGCCGAGGCCATGCTGAGCGCTACCCTCTCGCTCGCCGGCAATCTGCACCTGCAGGTCACGGCGCTGGGGGTGGAGACGGAGCAGCAGCTCGACCTGCTGCGCGCCCAAGGTTGCCACGTGGTGCAAGGCCCCCTGCTGGGCGAGCCCGCCTCCCGCGCCGTCGCCCGGCCGCCGAGCTTACAAATGGCAATGCGCGGCTAAGAGACTGTTCCAAAACGCCTATCCACTCCCGCCGCCCCCACGAAAGCCCCTGCCACCCCCGCGCCCCTCCCGTCACCCCCGCGCCCCCTCCCGTCATCCCGCGCATCCTCCGTCATCCCCGCCCCAATCCCGTCATCCCCGCGAAGGCGGGGATCTCTGGCTCCCAGGGCCATGGGCGTGAGAGATTCCCACGTTCGCGGGAATGACGGGATAAAACCTAAACCGCCCGAGTACGGAACCCGCGCGGGGTCTCCCCGGTTAACTGCTGAAACGCCTTGGCAAAAGCGCTCTGGCTCTCAAACCCCACATCCGCGGCAATCTGCGCGATAGAGCGTGCACTACCGGTCAGCGCCTCGATGGCGGCGAGCAGCCGGGCCCGGCGACGGTATTCATCCCACCCCATGCCCAGCTCGGCCTGAAACCGGCGCCGCAGGCTGCGTTCCGAGAGCCCGGCGGCACGGCAGACATCCGCCAGCGTTGCCCCGGCTAGATGAGTCCCCAGATGCGCCCGGGTGAATGCCATCGCCTTGTCCAGCGCCGGGTCGGTACTGGTCGGCAGCGTGAATCCCGCCTCATCCGCGATCCAGCCCCGGCACAGCAGGCCGAAAGTGGTGAAAAAACTACGCCCGGTGTCATCCTGCTTCTGGTCGATAGGCCATTGCACGGCGGCCGCGATCATCTCGCGCAGCAGCGGCGGCACGCGGATGATCCGCACACGGTCGCCCGCCTCCGGCACCATATCTGGCGCCAGCAGTAGCGAGACCGAGCGCACATGGTGCATGGAGTCGCGATGCGTGACCCCCGCCGGGATCCACCCCGCCAGGCTGCGCGGCAGCAGATGCCTCCCCCGCCCATCCTCCAAAGTGATGGCCCCCTCGAACGCATATTGCAGTTGATGCATATCGTGATGGTGCCAGGGACCGTCGATATCATAGCAATCCTGCACGATCGCCCCCGCCGCCGGGCGGATCGCGGGATCGACGATTGTCACGAGCCCGATATGTTGCTGTGCGAGATGTTGCTGTGTGAAATGCTTTTGTGTGAGATTCATGGCCGTTTCGCGTTAAAGATTGGCCGTATGCCGTGAGACGGTCAACACCCGCGCGGATAGCATCGCCAAATCAACAAGAGGGGAACATCCATGGGCTTTCGTGTGCATCATGCCGGGGCATTATCCTGGCGCAAGATCGGCGATATCGAGATGGGGAGCATGCGCGCGCATATCGACCCGACGGAGCTGGAAGGCCATCTCGCCTTCCACGAGCCGGGCGATGCGGCCACACCGCAGTTGATGGAAATGCGGCTGCAACCACACACGCTGATCGCCCCGCATAGTCATGCGGATGACGAGATCTTTTACGTGGCCGAGGGCTCACTGCATTGGGGCGATCAGACGCTCCACGCCGGCGGCTCCATCTTCATCGCGGCGGATACGCTGTATAGTTTCCGCACCGGCGCGGCAGGTGCCCGGCTGCTCAACATCCGTGCCCGCGCCGACCATAGTTTCCACCCGGCCAACGAGAGTAGCTGAAAGACTCGGGCGACCATGCTATAGCGGCCCCATGCCCGTCATTCGCCGTCTGGCCGAGACCACCATCAATCGCATCGCCGCCGGCGAGGTGATCGAGCGCCCGGCTGCGGCGGTGAAGGAGCTGGTGGAAAACGCGCTGGATGCCGGGGCGCGGCGCATCGAGGTGCTGCTCACCGGCGGCGGCATCGCCCGCATCGAGATCATCGACGATGGTTGCGGCATCGGCCGGGATGAGCTGGCGCTGGCGCTGGAGCGCCATGCCACCTCCAAACTTACCGATGAAACCCTGGTGCGCATCGCCACCCTCGGCTTCCGTGGCGAGGCTTTGCCCTCCATAGGGGCGGCGGCCAGGCTCACCCTCATCAGCCGGCCGGCGGGCCAGGATTCCGCCTATCGTGTGCAGGTGGCCGGCGGTGCGGTGAGCGAGGTCGGCCCGGCCTCGGGCGTCAAAGGCACGCGCGCCATCGTCGAGGATCTGTTCTACGCCACCCCGGCGCGTAAAAAATTCCTGCGCACACCGCGTGCCGAGGGCGAGGCGGCGGAGCGCGCCGTCTGGCGTCTGGCGCTGTCCGCACCGCATGTGGCATTCCGGCTGGTTTCCGATGAGCGGGTGATTTTTGATTTACCCGTGCAGGATGAGGCGGCCCGTGTCGCCGCTCTGTTCGGGCGCGAGACGGCGGGGGCGCTGCTGCCGTTGCAGGCCGAGCGCGATGGTGTGACCCTCGCCGGGCTGATCGGCCCGGCCAGCCTGTCGCGCGCCACCATGGCGTTGCAGAGCTTCGTCGTGAACGGCCGCCCGGTGATCGACCCGCTGCTGCGCCTCTCGCTGCGCCTGGCTTACCGCGATGTGGTGCCCGCCGGGCGCCATGCCGTGGCGGCATTGCGGCTTACCGTGCCGGATGAGGCGCTGGATGTGAACGTGCACCCGGCCAAAACGGAATTGCGCTTCGCCGATGGCAATGGCGTGCGCAGCCTGGTCATCGGCGCCATCGGCCGTGCGCTGGAGCGCCCGGTCTCGCTCGCCAACGCGCCCGTGGCCATGCCGAGCCTCACCCTCCGCCCGCCCGCCGGTTTCAATTTCCCCAGCCCCCATTTTAACAGTGCAGCCCCGCCCAGCCATCAGGCGCGCGGCTTCGCCGAGGCCGAGCTGGCTCTGGCCGCCCCGCCCTCCACCCGCAGTTTTGCCCCGCTCCCGGCAGCCGCCCCGGCGTATGAGCACCCGCTCGGCGCGCCAATCGGGCAGATTCTCGACACCTATATCCTCGCCGCAGCCCCTGACGGCGCTTTGGTGCTGGTCGACCAGCACGCCGCACACGAGCGCCTGACCGAGGAGCGCTTACGCACGGAATTCGAGGCCGGGCGCATCGCCGCCCAGCCGCTGCTGGTGCCGGTGGTGGTGGATTTCTCGCCCTCCGAGGCCGCGCGCCTGCTGCTGGAAGCCGAAACACTGGCAAAACTCGGGCTGGAGATCGAAGCCTTCGGCCCCGGCGCCATTCTGGTGCGCGCCCTCCCGGCCGCGCTGAAAAACCCCGACGCCGCCGGCCTCCTGCGTGACCTGGCCGAGGAGTTTTCCGAATCCGACGCGCCACTGGCCCTGGAAGCGCGGCTGGACGCGGCGCTGGCCAAACTCGCCTGCCACCGCTCCATCCGCGCCGGCCGCCGGCTGCAGCGCGAGGAGATGGACGCCCTGCTGCGCGAAATGGAAGCCACCCCCCGCGCCGCCACCTGCAGCCACGGCAGGCCGACTTTCCTCAAACTTACCCGCGCCGAGCTGGAAAAAATGTTTGGGCGACGCGGGATTTAAAGACAGACCATCACCCCCGCCCCGTCCGTCATCCCCGCGAAGGCGGACATCTCTAGCTCCCAAGGCCGTGGGAGCCAGAGATCCCCGCCTTCGCGGGGATGACGGGCTAAGCAATGCGGGTCTGGGGCCGTCACGCCGGAGGCGTGCTGCGCATCCTCACGCCAAAGGCGCGCTTCGCACAACGACAGAGCCCTGGCCTTACTTATCTCTGAAGTGCGTCTCTTTGGCTTCGATGGCGGCTTGGGCGGCGGCCAGGCGGGCTACGGGGACGCGGTAGGGGGAGCAGGACACATAGTCCAGCCCGACAGATTCGCAGAAGGCGATGGAGGCGGGGTCGCCGCCGTGCTCGCCGCAGATGCCGAGTTTGATGCCGGGTTTGGTGGCGCGGCCTTTTTCGACGGCGATGCGGACCAGGGCACCGACGCCTTCGACGTCTATGGAGACGAACGGATCTTTGGCGAAGATGCCCTGTTCCACATAGGCGGGCAGAAATTTGCCGGCGTCGTCACGCGACAGGCCGAAGGTGGTTTGGGTTAAGTCGTTGGTGCCGAAGGAGAAGAAATCGGCGGCCTCGGCGATCTGGTCGGCGGTCAGCGCCGCGCGGGGCAGCTCGATCATGGTGCCGACGGAGTACTCCACCGTCTTGCCCGTTTCCTCGAACACGGCCTTCGCTACCCGCTCCACCTGGGCGCGGGTGATGTCCAGCTCCCGCTTGGTGCCGACCAGCGGGATCATGATTTCCGGCACCGGGGCTTGGGCGGTTTTGGAGATCTCGATGGCGGCCTCAAAAATGGCGCGGGCCTGCATCTCGTAGATTTCGGGGTAGCTGACACCTAAGCGGCAACCGCGATGGCCGAGCATGGGGTTGGTTTCGGCCAGTTCTTCCGCGCGCTCGCGGATGGCGGCGGCACTCAGGCCGATGGCGGCGGCGACTTCGTCCAGCTCGGCTTCGCCGTGGGGGAGGAATTCGTGCAGCGGCGGGTCGAGCAGGCGGATGGTGACGGGCAGGCCTTCCATGATGCGGAAGAGGGAGATGAAATCCTCGCGCTGGAAGGGGAGGAGTTTGGCCAATGCCGTGCGGCGGCCGGCTTCGTCGCGGGACATGATCATCTGGCGCACCGCGCTGATGCGCGCGGGGTCGAAGAACATGTGTTCCGTGCGGCACAGGCCGATGCCTTCGGCGCCGAATTTGCGGGCGGTTTCGGCGTCCAGCGGGGTTTCCGCGTTGGCGCGGATTTTCAGGCGGCGGACCTGGTCGGCCCAGCCCATGAGGATTCCGAAATCGCCGGAGAGCTTGGGCTCGATCATTTTGACGTAGCCGGCGAAAATCTCGCCGGTGGAGCCGTCTATGGTGATGATTTCGCCGGCGCGGAGCTGGACGCCGCCGGCGGACAAGGTTTGGGCACCATAGTCTATGGAGATGCCGCCGGCGCCGGCGACGCAGGGGCGGCCCATGCCGCGGGCGACCACGGCGGCGTGGCTGGTCATGCCGCCGCGGGTGGTCAGCACACCGCGGGCGGCGTGCATGCCGTGGATGTCTTCCGGGCTGGTCTCAATACGGGCGAGGATGACGGATTCGCCTTTGCCGGCGCGCAGCTCCGCTTCATCGGCCGAGAACACGATGATGCCGGAGGCGGCACCGGGGGAGGCGGGCAGGCCTTTGGCGAAGAGTTTTTTCTCGGCCTTGGGGTCCAGCATGGGGTGCAGGAGCTGGTCGAGTGCCGAGGGATTCACACGCATGATGGCGGTGTTGCGGTCGATCAGCCCTTCATCGGCCATCTCCACGGCGATGCGCAAGCTAGCGGCGGCGGAGCGTTTACCGGCGCGGGTTTGCAGCATGTAGAGCTTGTTCTGCTGCACGGTGAACTCGATGTCCTGCATGTCCTTGTAATGCTTCTCAAGGATGGCACGGACGTTCTTGAGGTCGGCATAGGCCTCGGGCAGGGCAGCTTCCATGCTGATCTCGCCGGGTTTGGCATACACCTGGGAGAGCGGGCGCGGGGTGCGGATGCCGGCGACGACGTCTTCACCCTGGGCGTTGACGAGGTATTCGCCGTAGAATTCGTTGAGGCCGGTGGAGGGGTCGCGGGTGAAACACACGCCGGTGGCGCAATCCTCGCCCATGTTGCCGAACACCATGGCCTGGACGTTGACGGCCGTGCCCCAGTTGGCGGGGATGTCGTGCAGGCGGCGGTACACATTGGCGCGCGGGTTCATCCAGGAGCCGAACACGGCGGTGATGGCGCCCCAGAGCTGGTCCTGCGGGTCTTGCGGGAAGGGGCGGCCGATCTCTTCCTCGACCATCTTCTTGTAGCCTTCGACCACATCCTGCCAATGCGCGGGGGTGAGGGCGGTGTCCTCGGTCACATCGGCTTCCAGCTTGGCGTGCTCGATGATCTCCTCAAACCGGTGATGATCGACGTTCAGCACCACGGAGCCGTACATCTGGATGAAGCGGCGGTATGAATCCCAGGCGAAACGCTCATCGCCGGAGCCGGCGGCGAGGCCCAGCACGGTGATGTCGTTAAGGCCGAGGTTGAGGACGGTGTCCATCATGCCGGGCATGGACACACGCGCGCCGGAGCGGACGGAGACCAGGAGGGGCTTGTCCTTGTCGCCGAATTTGCGGTCCACGGCGGCTTCGATGCGCGCGAGGGAGGCGTCTACCTGCGCCTTCAGGTCGGTGGGGTAGTTCTGGCCGTTGTCGTAATAAGCAGTGCAGACCTCAGTGGTGATGGTAAAGCCGGCGGGCACGGGCAGGTCGATGCTGGCCATTTCGGCCAGGTTGGCGCCCTTGCCGCCGAGAAGGTTGCGAAGTGCGGCGTTGCCGTCATTCTTGCCGGCGCCGAAGTCGTAGACCCATTTGGTCATTTGTCTGGTCCTAACCTTCAATCTTAGTAAAATCAGCCACTTGCTGCACTGCACCAACAAAGCGCGCGAGCAATCGCAAACGATTGCGGCGTAATTCTGGCTCTGGGGCGTTTACGGTCACTTTTTCGAAAAATGCGTCGATATAGGGGCGGATGGAGGCTAGCTCGATCACTACACTTTCGTAGTTTTCGTTCCAAAGTTCCTCTTTCGTCTTCGCCATCACCGCATTGACGTGCAGATAGAGCCGTTTCTCGGCCTCTTCAGTCATGAGGTTCAAATCGGGATCACCGCTGTACAGCTTCTGATCTTTTTCGCTCTCGATGCGCAAAATATTGGCCGCACGCTTATAGCCAGCGAGCAGATTTTTCCCATCCTCGGTGCCGAGCATGACGGTCAACGCCTCTACCCACTTTATCAGTCGTACAAGATCGTCATCTGCAAATGCGTTCCGTTGGTACTGCTCTGAGATGATCCGTAGTTGGTCTATGGTCGTATTGCCTGAAGGACCATATAAAACCGCGTCTAGTATATCGAAACGCTTGCCTTCACCGCGTAGTTTTATGCGCAGGCGTTCGATGATGAAGTCAAACAACGAGCTGTCGTTGTTGAGCAGGGGCTTGAGGTTCAGGCGCAGGCCGTTTTCCAGGATGATGCGGATGACGCCGAGGGCGGCGCGGCGCAGGGCGTAGGGGTCGCCGGAACCGGTTGGTTTTTCGCCCTCAGCAAAAAATCTGATTAGCGTGTCCAGCTTGTCGGCCAAAGCGACGGCGATGGCGATGGCGTCCGTGGGCACGGCGTCGGACGGGCCTTTGGGCTGATAGTGGGTGGAGATGGCCCCGCCCACTACCGCGCCATGCGAGCGTGTGGCGTAATAGCCGCCCATGATGCCTTGGAGTTCGGGGAATTCGCCGACCATGCCGGTGACGAGATCAGCTTTTGCCAGCAGCCCGGCGGTGCGCGCTTGCTGTTGGGCTGTGGCGTCCAGCTGCAAGAGTGCGGCGATGTCGCCTGCGAGTTTGCTGATGCGCTCGGCGCGTTGGTGCTGGGTGCCGATTTTGGCGTGGAAGGTTATTTTTTCCAGCTTCGGGAGCAGATCTTCCAGGGGGGTTTTGAGGTCGAGGTCCCAGAAATGGCGGGCGTCGGCCAGGCGTGCGCGGAGGACGCGCTCGTTGCCTGCTATGATCGCTCGCCCATCATCTTCGGCTGCCAGATTCGCCACAAAGGCGAAATGGGGGGCGGGGCGGCCGTCTGCATCCCGCAGTGCAAAATACTTTTGGTTAATCTTCATGGATAGCTCGCGCACTTCTGGCGGCAGGTCCATGAAATCATCGTCGATGCGGCCAAGCAGCGGCACGGGCCATTCTACCAGACCGGTTACTTCGTCGAGAAGCCCCTCATCCGGTGCCACGGAAAGAGTTTGCGCCGCCGCAAGTGCTGCCATGCCGGTGGCGATTTTTTCGCGCCGCTCGACGGGATCGGCAATCACCCCATGCTCGCGGAGTTTTTCCTCCCACACGGCGGCGGAGGACACCGCAAACGGGCCTGGGCCGTGGACGCGGTGGCCCCAGGTCTCGTTGCCTGAGGTGACCGGGCCGAGCTGCAAGGGAACGACCGCGCCATCGAGGAGCGAAATGATGCCGCGCAGGGGGCGGACCCAGGTGAAATCGCCGCTGGCGCCCCAGCGCATGGATTTGGGCCAGGGGAGTTTTGCCAAAGCTTCGGGCAAAGCGGATTGGATGAAGGCGGCGGCGGGCTGGGCCGGGCTTTGTTTGTTGAGGACCCAGAAATCGCCTTCCTGGGTTAAGTCCTCGCGGGCGGCGCCGTGTTTGCGCAAAAACCCAGCCAGCGCCTGTTCCGGCGCGCTGGTGCGCGGGCCGCGTTCGGCGACGGCGCTGGCGGCGACTTCGCCGGCCAGCTCGGCTTTGAGCGCAATGCGGCGCGGGCCGTAGTATAGAGCGCCTAGCTTGAAGCCCAGCGGTTTGAGCACCTGGGCGCAGATGCCCTCCAGGTGGGCAGCGCCGCTGGCCTGCATGCGTGCCGGGATTTCCTCGGAGAAGATTTCCAGAAAGAACTCAGCCATTGCTCTCACCCGATAGCCAGATTTCCGCGCAGGCTTTGGCCAGGTTGCGGACGCGGCCGATGTAGCTGGCGCGTTCGGTTACGGAGATGACGCCGCGCGCGTCCAGCAGGTTGAAGAGATGGCTGGCCTTGATGCATTGGTCGTAGGCGGGCTGGGCGACCAGCTCGGCGACCAGGGCATTGCATTCGGTCTCGGCGTCCTCGAAATGGCGCTTCAATATATCGGTATTGGCCAGCTCGAAGTTGAGTTTGGAGTAATCGCGCTCGGCGCGCAGGAACACATCGCCGTAGGTTACGCCGTGGCCGTTGAAGTCGAGGTTGTACACGTTTTCAACGCCTTGCACGTACATTGCCAGGCGTTCGAGGCCGTAGGTCATCTCAAAGCTCGGGTGGACGACGGGGATGCCGCCGACCTGCTGGAAATAGGTGAACTGCCCCACCTCCATACCGTCGCACCACACTTCCCAGCCCAGCCCCCAGGCGCCCAGCGTCGGGCTTTCCCAGTCGTCCTCGACAAAGCGTATGTCGTGCAGGCGGCGGTCTATGCCGATGGCGTCGTAGCTGGCGAGCAGAAGTTCCTGGGCATCGGCCGGGCTCGGCTTCACGATGACCTGGTACTGGTAATAGTGCTGCAGCCGGTTGGGGTTCTCGCCGTAGCGGCCGTCCGATGGCCGGCGCGAGGGCTGCACATAGGCGGCGCGCCAGTGCTTCGGCCCAAGCGCCCGCAGGGTGGTAGCAGGGTGGAAGGTGCCGGCGCCCATCTCCACGTCATAGGGCTGCAGGATGACGCAGCCCTGCTTTGCCCAGAAATCGTGCAAGGTCAGGATGATATCCTGAAAACTTTTAGGCCGGGTGGGGGCAGAGTGGACTGTCATGGACCCTTGTATAATGTGCAAAAACCTGTGGCGCCGCAGCAATAAGGTGGTACCACGCGAAGAGCAACCGTGAAGGAGGATTTCAGGATGGCCAAAACCAGTTGGACGGCAGAGGACTGGATGGGCGCCTGGGCCGTGGCGATGCTGGGCGGGGGGGCGTTCGCGTTCCGGCTGCTGGCGATTAAGCCGCTCTACACGGTGGGGATGTGCGCCGCTGCCAATGCGCCGGCTATATGCGCGCCCAGGCATCTGGTGCTGCAGGCCGGGTATCTGGGCCTGTTTGGCTGGGCGGCGCTGGCGCTGGGGCTTGCGGCGTTTTTCCGGGCCGGACGGTTCTGGGGTGCTGTGGCGCTGGGGCTGGGGATTGCGGCGGTGGTGAATTATAATGGGACCCCGGGGATTGTTGGGGGGGCTTTCGGGTTGGTGGCGTGGCTAAGCGCTCTCACCGGCCGGACGGCCAAGGTTTAAATCCTGTTTCAAAACGCCCGTCATTCCCGCTTTCGCGGGAATGACGGGCGGGTGTGCGGGGATGACGCGTAAGAGGCCCCGGAATGCTCAGTCTTTGCGTGTGATCTCGTAGAGCGCCACCGCGCCTGCTGCTGACACGTTGAGGCTTTCCATCCCGCCCGGCATCGCCAGCGCGCAAATCTCATCACATGTCTCGCGGGTGAGGCGGCGCATGCCTTCGCCTTCGCTGCCGAGCACCAAAGCGACGCGGCGGTTGCCGAAGCTGGGGCCGTTGAGGCGGGTGGGGGCGGTGCCGTCCAGCCCGACGACCCAGCAATCGGCGGATTTGAGCACGATCAGGGCGCGGGCGATGTTGACGGTGCGCAGGAGGGGGATGGTTTCCAGCGCGCCTGAGGCGGCTTTGGCCAGTGCCCCGGTTTCCTCAGGCGCGTTGCGGTCCTGGGCGATGACGGCGCAGGCGCCGAAGGCTTGCGCTGTGCGAAGAATGGCGCCGACGTTGCGGGGATCAGAAATCTGGTCGAGCACGATGATCGGGCCGGGGCGGCGCATGGCGTCCAGCAGGGCCGGGGCGGTGAGCTGGTCGGTGAGGAGGGCGATGCCCTGGTGCACGATGCCGGAGCCCTGGCGCGCGCCGAGGATCTGGTCGATGCGGTCGCGCGGCGTGATTTCGGGCTGGATGGGCCAGGGTTGGGGGCATTCGGCGGCGAGGGCTGCCTGGGCCTCTTCGGTGATGACGAGGCGGCGGAACAGGCGGGCGGGGTTTTGCAGCGCGGCCGCCACCGCATGGGTGCCGTATAGCCATACCGCACCGGAGGGGGTGGCAGGGGCGCGGGACTGGCCCCGCCGGTGCTCGGGGCGGTTTTCCTGCCCGTGTTCGCGTGCGGGTGGCCGTGCCGCACCGCGTTCGGGCCGGGGCTCGGTTTGCGGCGGCAGGGTCAGCCGGTTTTCACCACGCGGGTTTGAACGGTGTTCACCCTTTGGGCTGGGCCGGGGCTTTTGGTCTGAACGGTGTTCACCGTGTTGGGGCCGGGCTTCGCTTCTGTCGGTCTGCCGGGCTTCGCCTCTGTCGGTTTGCCGGGCTTCGCCCGGGGCCCCCCGTTCCTGGGCCGGCTTGCCGAAGCTGGGTTTCCCAGCCCCCGGCTTGGCCGCGCCGGTGCGGCCCGCGGGCCGGCCAAAAGCGGGTTTGTCGGCATAGGGCTTGTCGCCGGGACGGCCGGACTTGCCACGGGGCGGGCGGTTCTGAGTCATGCGCCACTCACTATCCCCACGCCCTTGCGTTGACAACCAAGCCCGATTCAGGGAAAGAGCGGCCCTACGGAAGGGTGCCCGAGTGGCTAAAGGGGGCGGACTGTAAATCCGCTGACGTACGTCTACGTTGGTTCGAATCCAACCCCTTCCACCACCATAGCTTGCAAATGCACTCAGGCGGGGCATCTGACGCGGTTTGGCTGCGCTCCGGTGCTCACGTACAAGATGTACGCTCCGCTCCTGTGCTCCCCAAACCACGCCAGCTACCCCGCCTGAGCACATTTTCAAGCCATGTTGGCTCAACGTATCAGGTACATGGAGTTCAGGCGGCGATTGCCTGGCGCGTCTGGAGGATTTTTAGGGCGGCTTGGGCGGCTTCGCGGCCTTTGGTGACGAAATGCTCTTTGAAAATGGTCTTGTGATGCTCTGTCTCGTGGAATTGATGCGGGGTTAGCGATACGGAGAGGATGGGTACGTCCGAATCCAGCCCGGCTTGCATCAGGCCGTGTACGACGGCGGCGGCGACGAAATCATGGCGGTAGATGCCGCCATCCACCACCAGTGCGGCGGCCGTGACGACGGCATAACGGCCGGTTCGGGCGAGATCGCGTGCCAGAAGTGGTAGTTCGAAGGCGCCGGGGGCGTCGAAGACATCGATCTGGTCCGGTGGGATGATCTGCTGGAAGCCTTCCAGGGCCTGGCTGACGATATCCGCATGCCAGGACGCTTTGATGAAGGCGAAACGGGTGTGTGTCATGGTGATCTCCTTGCGCAATGGACACATCACTCAAGGCGATCACGAACGTCCGCACCATGTGTATGCATGGTGGGCTGTACCTTCTCTTCCATCCGGACTCTAACCGTCGGCCCAGGCATCGCACCTGGTCTGCTGACCCCTCCGTAAGGAGGGCGCTCGCGGGCTCGCGGTTGGTGCCGCATACCGCCGGTGGGGAATTGCGCCCCGCCCCAAGAACGAACGGACGATAATACGAGCCTTGCCATTGTGGCAAGGCTGGCTGTGCCGCGGTGGCTGAAACCTGAGGTCTCAAACGGTCTCTTGGGCGCCCCGTCTCGTTTTGGGGGAAGCTGCCAGTCCGAGGAAGATCAGTATCGCCTGATTGAGCCGCAGGACGTCTTCGCTGTCCAGCCGTCCAACGCGGGTGCCGATTTTGGTTTTTGGCACGGTGGTGATCTTGTCGACCATCAGGCGGCAGGCTGTCCGTAGCCCATTATGTTCGCTCGGCGCCACGGGCAGGCGGAACAAGGGCGCCTCGGTTTCATCCGTCGTGAAGGCGCAGATGGTAATTGAATCGGTGGCGTCGAAGCTCTCGTCCTGTACGATGACGGCCGGGCGCGGCTTGCCCGCATAGTCCTTGCCGCCGGCGATTGTCCAAATATCGCCCCGCTTCATTCATCGCTCCAATCCGACACGGCATCGATGAAGGCTTGATCCTCATGGGCATGGGGGCTCGCCGCCACGGCCAGAGACTGATTATGGGCCGCCGATTGGAAGGAGGGCGCACGGATGTCCGGCACCCAGATTTGAATGGGCCGCAAGCCCTGGGCGCGCAGCCGCGCCCGGTGTTCCTGTACTTTGACCCGCGAGGGCCTGTGGTTTGATGCGGATGCCATGATGACTCTCCCGATGGTTACATGTAACCTAGCATGGGCGGCATGTTATGGCCAATGATTCGTTGCTGGGGATTGGTGGGGTTTACTAGGCCCAGGGCGATGCCGTAACCATGGCGGTACGCGGGTGTAGCTCAACGGTAGAGTCCTAGCCTTCCAAGCTAGTTGTGCGGGTTCGATTCCCGTCACCCGCTCCAGGCCAAGGCCAAGGAAACGATAACAAGCCACCCCTGCCTCACAATTGTTTAAAAAGGTGTTTGATGGATAAAGAGCTGGAACACGAAGTGAATGGAATATTGTCTCTGTTCCAACTCGGCGAAAGAAACCGTTTTTCGACAGCCGATTTCATCGAGCAGTGGAAAGAAATTTCGCCCGAATATGTAGCACGTCTAGAGGCGCCGTATGGCAATGGCGGACAAGGGCAGCGCCGTTATTATACTGTGAACAACCGGGTGGCCGCCATTTTGGGGGGGTGCCCAGAAATACAAAGAGATGGTTGGGAAAAGGGACCGGAGGGCTGGGGCTCGCCCTTAGTTGCCGTATGGGAGTTCATTTTGTCTCAAGAGACGAAAGGCCGTGCTAAGGAGAGTGATCGCGCAGAGGTTTTCTTTGAAGGCGATATTACAGTCACTGAGGTGAGTAGGTACGAACGAGACGCGAAAGCGCGCCTTCGTTGTATTGAAATATACGGCGCGATTTGTGCCGCCTGCGGCTTGGATTTTGTTGAACGGTATGGCTTGCATGGAAAAGGGTTCATCCATGTGCACCACATTGTGCCCCTGGCGAAGATCGGTGAGCGGTATCAGGTTGATCCCGAAAATGACCTAATCCCGGTATGTCCGAATTGCCATGCAATGATTCACCGGGGCACGCGAGAGCTGACGATTGATGAGTTGAAGGAGATTATCAGCACCTTGCTCTAAGTGGATATAAATCCACATGGGCATCCCCCGCCAGCACCTAAATGCGGGGCAAAATGACCCCCGACACTTGACATAACCCGCGCCAGCGTGTGGAAGGCGCTTTCCGTGCTGGTACGGATAGGGGCGTAGCTCAATTGGCTAGAGCGCCGGTCTCCAAAACCGGAGGTTGAGAGTTCGAGACCCTCCGCCCCTGCCATCCCCCCAGCATGTTCATGTTGTTTTTTCGGCTTGTGTTGGTGTTAGGTTCGGGAGTTCGGTTTTGGCGTTAAACCTGGTGAAATTTGCGCGCGATGTGCGGGCCGAGGCGGGTAAAACCACTTGGCCGTCGCGCAAGGAGACCCTGCAAACCACGGGGCTCGTGCTTGCCATGGTGGTCATTACGGCTCTTTTCTTCCTCGCGGTCGATCAGACCATCGGTTTCGCCATGCGCATGCTGTTCGGCGTCGGTTCTTAAGGATTTATGTAATGGCCAAGCGCTGGTACGTGTTGCATGTCTATTCGGGTTTCGAGAAGAAGATCTCGCAGCAGATCAAGGAACAGGCGGAGCTGAAAGGCCTCGCCGACCAGATCGGCGATATCATCGTGCCGACGGAAGAGGTCACCGAGGTGCGCCGCGCCCAGAAGGTGAATACCGAACGCAAGTTCTTCCCCGGCTATGTGCTCATCCATATGGATATGAGCGACGAGGCCTGGCATCTGGTGAAGGATGTGCCGAAAGTCACGGGCTTCCTGGGCAATAAGCACAAGCCGAGCCCGATTACGGATTCGGAGGCCGAGCGCATCATGAAGCAGCAGCAGGAAGGCACGGAAACGCGCCGCCCGGCTGTTATCTTCGAAATCGGCGAGCAGGTGCGTGTGGCCGATGGTCCGTTCACCAGCTTCAACGGCGTGGTGGAAGACGTGGACGAGGACAAGGCGCGCGTTAAGGTCATGGTCTCGATTTTCGGCCGTCCGACGCCTGTGGATTTGGAATACGCCCAGGTCGAGAAACTCTGAGCTAGAGCGCGATCGGTTGAGGTCCGCTCATCTTGAGCGGCCGAAACCGTGAATCGCCCTCTCAAAAATAGCTAGAGCATGATCGCACTTGAAGCGATCATGCTCTAGCGAAACTCTAACGGGGTTGTAATCCGCGCGGCGGCGCCTATTTCTGCTCCGCCAGCGTAGGATTGGCACGCGTAAGATTGGGGTGCCCAGAGCTTGACGACATCGAAGTTTTCCACGCGCTGGCTGGCGTTCGCCGGCGGTGTTGTGGTGGTTATCGCCGTGGCCGTCTGGCTTATCCAGTATATCCTCGTCGGCCAGTATTTTGTGGGCACGGATGACGCTTATATGGAGGCTGATTCCAGCCTGATCGCGGCCAAGATCAGCGGCTATGTCACCGAGGTGGCGGTGCTGCAGGACCAGCCGGTGAAAGCCGGGCAGTTGCTGGCGGTTATCGACCCGCGCGATTATCAGAACACGCTGGCGGGGGCGCAGGCCGCGATTGCCGATGATCAGGCGGCACTCACTTTGCAGCAGGCCAAGATTGCCGCGGCGCAGGCTGCTTTGCGCGGCGATACGGCGCATGAGGCCTTTGCGGCCCAGGACCAGCACCGCTACGCCAGCCTTTCCGCCACCGGCGCCAGCACCAAGCAGCAATCCGACCAGGCCGATACCGGCCTGATTGCAGCACAGGCGCAGATTGATGCCGATATCGCCAATGTGCAGGCCGCCGAGGCGCAGGTGGGCGTGCTGAACGCCGGGTTGGCGCAGGACCAGGCCCGCGCCGCGCAGGCACAGCTCGACCTCTCGCATACTGAGATTCGCGCGCCGTTCGACGGGGTGGTGGGTAATAAGACCGTGGCGGTGGGCGATTATTTGCAGCCCGGCGCGCAGATTATGGCGGTGGTGCCGCTGGATCAGGTTTATGTGATCGCCAATTACAAGGAAACGCAGATTACCCCGGTGAAGCCTGGCCAGAAGGTGCGGTTGACCGTGGATGGGTTTCCGGATCTGAAGGTCACGGGCTGGGTGGACAGCATCTATCCTGCTTCCGGCCAGGCTTTTGCCTTGCTGCCGCCCGATAATGCCACGGGTAATTTCACCAAGATCGTGCAGCGCGTGCCGGTGAAGATATTCCTCAACCTGACCCCTGACCTGATTGGCAAGCTCCGCCCCGGCATGTCAGTTGAACCGGAAATCGACACCCGCCCATGAGCGGAGCGAGCTTTAAGTCATGAGCGATGCGCCGGATAAGATCCCGCTGAAGAACCGCATCGCGGTGTTCGGCGGGCTGCTTGGCGCCTTTATGGCGGTGCTCAATATTCAGGTGGTCAATACCTCGCTGCCGGACATCCAGGGCGGCATTGGCGCCGGGCTGGATGATGGCGGGTGGATCTCCACCTCCTATCTGGTCGGCGAGATCATCGTCATCCCGCTGTCGGCCTGGCTCTCCACGGTTTTTTCACTGCGCCGCTACCTCATCGTCAACACGGTGCTGTTCCTGATGTTCTCGGTGGCCTGCGGCTTTGCCACGAATTTCCCCGAGATGGTGGTGCTGCGCGCTTTGCAAGGCTTCTCGGGCGGGGTGCTGATCCCGCTGGCTTTGCTCTGCGTTATCATTCTGCTGCCTGAGCGCGCGCGGCCGGTGGGGTTTTCCGCCTTTGCCCTCACCGCCACGTTTGCGCCGGCCATAGGCCCTACCATCGGCGGTGCCATTACCGATATTTATGGCTGGCGCTATATCTTCTTCCTCAATCTGGTACCGGGGGCGGTGATGCTGGCCGCACTCGTGTACGGGCTGGCGCCGGCAAAGATGCAATTGGCCAAGTTCTGGACCGGCGACTGGGTCGGTGTGTTCACCATGGCCATCGGCCTGGGCACGCTGCAGGTGGTGCTGGAGGAGGGCAATAAGGACGATTGGTTTGGCTCGCCCTTTATCCTGCATCTCACCATCATCTCAGCCGTGGCGATGGCATTGTTCTTTTTCCAGGCGTTGCGGCCCGGCAATAAGGCGCCGTTGGTGAATTTGCGCCTGTTCGGGCGGCGCAATTTCGCCTTCGTCAATATCGGCGGTTTTTTGCTCGGCTTTACTTTGTATGGGGCGGTCTATCTCATTCCCATCTATCTGGCCGTGGCGCATGGCTACAGCGCCCGCCAGGCCGGTATGGTGATGCTGTGGATCGGCCTGCCGCAGCTTGTCATCATCCCCTTCATGCCGCTGCTGATGCGCAAGTTCGACCCGCGCCGCCTGCTGGCCTTTGGCTTCGCCCTGTTCGCCATCAGCTCCTTCATGAACATGAATCTCGGTCCCGATGATTCCGGGCCGCAGATGCTCATCCCCAACCTCATCCGCGCGGTCGGCCAGGCCTTTGTCTTCCCCTCCATCACCTTGATTGCCACCGCCGGCATTCCGCCCGCGGATTCCGGCTCGGCCTCGGCGCTGTTCAACATGCTGCGTAACCTGGGCGGGGCGGTCGGCATCGCCATGGTGCAGACCTACGTTACCAACCGCGAGAAATTCCACTCCGCCATGATCGACCCCGCCGTGAGCCTGCTCAACCCGGCCACGCAAAGCCGCATCGAGGCGCTGACCGCCTATTTCCAGGCGCATGGCATGACCGACGCCGCCGGCGCGCGGGCTCAGGCCATCCAGATGCTGGGCCGGCTGGTCCAGTTGCAATCCAATTACTTCGCCTACGGTGACGCCTTCGCCATGCTCGGCACAGCCATGGCCGGCGCCTTCCTAAGCACGTTCTTCATCCGCAAACTCAAAGGCCCAGGCGCACCGGGCGGGCATTAAGGCCGGTTCTGGGGGCGGGGTGTTTCCACGGAAAAGGCCAGGGCTCTGCCCTGGACCCGCCAAGGGCCGAAGGGCCCTTGGATCCCACCCGGGTCTTGGAAAGGGATGCCCTCCACAGTGTGCTCG
>JAMFRO010000105.1 GCA_026224825.1 bacterium
CACCGATAAGCCCACCAAGGTTGGCTTCCGCGTGTTGGACGGTGGCCGCAAAGTGCGTGTTGCTCGTAAGAGCGGCAACGCCATTGACGGCTGAGGAGGCTGACATGAGCGAAGTTAAAGACCTGCCACGGCTGCAAAAGTACTACCGTGAGGTGGTGCGTGAGCAGATGCTGAAGGAATTCGGGTATAAGAACCCGTTCGAAGTGCCGACGCTGGATAAGATCGTCATCAACATGGGCGTGGGCGAAGCCGCCGCCGACCAGAAGAAGCTTGATGCCGCTGTTGCCGAGCTGACGCTGATTGCAGGCCAGAAGCCGGTGAAGACGATTGCGAAGAAGGCGATTGCCGGCTTCAAAATCCGCGCCGGTCTGCCGATCGGCTGTAAGGTAACGCTGCGCCGGGCCAAGATGTACGAGTTCCTGGACCGCCTGGTCACCATCGCGCTGCCGCGCGTGCGTGACTTCCGTGGGATCCCCAGCAACAAGGGCTTCGACGGGCGCGGCAATTTTGCCATGGGCCTCAAGGAACAGATTATTTTCCCTGAGATCGTCTATGACAAGGTCGATGCGATCCGCGGCATGGACATCATCTTCGTAACCAGTGCGAAGACCGATGCCGAAGCCAAGGCACTGCTTAAGGGCTTCAATCTGCCGTTTGCTAAATAAGCGCGGCGAAATTTTTTTGGAAAACGGCCAGTTAGGACTGGCAGGTTCCGGAGGGTAACAGAAGATGGCTAAGACATCGCAGGTCAACCGAAACCGCAAGCGCGAGCGCCTGGCGGCCCGTGACAAGGGCAAGCGCGGAACGCTGAAAGCGACGATCATGGATCGCACGCTGCCGGTGGAAGACCGTTTTGAGGCGAGCCTGAAGCTCGCGCAACTGCCGCGCAATGGCGCCAAGGTGCGTGTGCGTCTGCGCTGCGAGCTGACCGGGCGTGCCCGCGGCAATTATCGCAAGTTCAAACTCTGCCGTATCGCGTTCCGCGATCTGGCCAGCTCCGGGCAGCTCCCCGGTGTTGCCAAGGCTAGCTGGTAAGGAAAGGGCAAACCAAAATGTCGATGTCCGATCCGTTGGGTGATATGCTCACCCGCATCCGTAATGCTCAGCACGCACGTTTGACCGTGTGTGTGGCCCCGGCCTCCAATCTGCGCGCCAACGTGCTCGACGTGCTGAAGCGCGAGGGTTTCATTCGTGGTTTCACGCGTGAAGAGCTGCGCCCGGGTATTTCTCAGCTCCGCATCGAGCTGAAGTACAACGAAGGTCAGCCGGTGATCAAAGAGATCAGCCGCGTGTCCCGTCCGGGCCGCCGCGTCTACTCCAAGATCAAGGAGCTGCCGCGTGTGTATTCTGGTCTGGGCGTTTCCATCCTCTCCACGCCGCGTGGCGTGATGAGCGATGTTGAAGCCCGCGCTGCCAATGTTGGCGGCGAAGTTCTCTGCCGCGTCTTCTAAGGGAGAGATACAATGTCACGCGTAGGCAAATATCCCGTTGAAATTCCCGCTGGTGTCACCGTGGCACTGGCTGGGACCATTCTCACCGCCAAGGGCAAGCTCGGTGAGCTGTCCCTGGCACTGACCGATAAGGTCGAGACCACGATTGAAGGCAATAAGGTTTCGGTTGCACCGAAGACCAAGGAAAGCGCTTCCCGCATGATGTGGGGCACGACGCGCGCCAATATCGCCAATTTGGTGAAGGGCGTTTCCGTCGGTTATGCGAAGACCCTGGAGATCACCGGCACGGGTTACCGCGCCGCGGTGCAAGGGTCTAACCTGGTCGTCAATCTGGGCTTCTCGCATGACGTGGTCTATCCGATCCCGGCCGGGATCAAGGTGAGCTGTGAAAAGCCGACCTTGATCAAGGTTGAGGGTGTCGATAAGCGTCAGGTTGGCCAGGTTTGCGCCGAGCTGCGCAGCTATCGTCCGCCTGAGCCGTATAAGGGCAAGGGTGTCAAGTTCGAAGGCGAAGCGATCCGCCGGAAAGAGGGTAAGAAGAAGTAATGTCAAATCTTACATTGCAGGCGCGCCGCCGGGAGCGTCTTCGCTATCAGCTTCGGCAGAAATCTTCTGGCCGTCCGCGTTTGTCCGTGTTCCGCTCGGGCAAGCACATTTACGCGCAGATCATCGACGACGCGCAGGGTGTAACGCTTGCGGCGGCTTCGTCGCTCGACAAGGAGCTGCGCGCAGCCCTGAAGACCGGCGCCGATAAGGATGCCGCGTCTGCTGTTGGCAAGTTGATTGCCGAGCGCTCGAAAGTTGCCGGCGTTATCGCCGTGGTGTTCGATCGTGGTTCTTATCTCTATCATGGCCGGGTCAAAGCCCTGGCTGAGGCGGCCCGCGAGGGCGGCCTCGACTTCTAGGAGCATTCCATATGGCACGTGAAGCACGCGAAGGCGGCTCGGGCGGCAGGGACCGGAATCGCGATCACAATCGCGACCGCAATGACGGTGGCGATGAGTTCGTCGACAAGCTGGTAACGATCAACCGCGTTGCCAAAGTGGTGAAGGGCGGCCGCCGGTTCGCTTTTGCTGCTCTGGTGGTGGTGGGCGACCAGAAGGGCCGCGTTGGCTACGGTGCGGGCAAGGCCCGTGAAGTGCCGGAAGCGATCCGCAAGGCGACCGAGCGGGCGAAGAAGACGCTGATTCGCGTGCCGATGAAGGAAGGCCGTACGCTGCACCACGATATTCGTGGTACGTTCGGCGCTGGTGAAGTGGTGATCCGCTCGGCCCCGGCCGGTACGGGCATTATTGCCGGCGGCCCCTTGCGCGCTGTGTTTGAGACGCTGGGGATTGGCGATGTGGTGGCGAAGTCGCTGGGCAGCCGTAACCCGCATAACATGGTGAAAGCCGCGTTTGCAGCGTTGCAGAATGTGACCAGCCCGCGTCAGGTGGCTACCCGCCGCGGCAAGAAAGTGGCTGATCTTTATGGTTCTGCTGACAAGCAGGCGCCGGTGGAGGTGAGCGATGTCTGATAAGAAAATTCGGGTAACGCAGATCGCTTCCGGTAACGGGCGCAAGCCCGGCCAGCAGGCGACGCTGATCGGTCTGGGTCTGAACAAGATCAGCAAGACCATTGAATTGACGGCGACCCCGGAAGTTTTGGGTGCAGTCCGTAAGGTGGCACATCTGCTGAAGGTCGAGGATCTGGCGTAAGCTGGGTCTTTGTTAAGGATTTTAACGATGAAATTGAATGAAATTCGCGACAATCCCGGCGCTCGGCTTAAGTCCAAGCGGTTGGGTCGCGGCATTGGTTCCGGCAAGGGTAAGACCTCCGGTAAGGGTGTGAAGGGGCAGAAGGCTCGTGAGGGCGTGTCTCTGAACGGCTTCGAAGGTGGGCAGTTGCCGATCTATCGCCGTTTGCCGAAGCGTGGCTTTACCAATGTGAACCGCAAGGAATACGCGCCGCTTAACCTCGGCGTGCTTGCTGCGGCGATCCAGGACGGTAAGCTCGATGCCAGCCAGCCGATCACCGAGGCCTTGCTGGCCGCGGCTGGCGTGGTGCGTGTGAACAAGGTGGACGGTGTGCGTCTGCTGGCCAAGGGCAGCATCGCGCAGGCTGTCACCATCGAAGTCTCCGGTGCTTCCGCTGCTGCGGTTGCCGCCATTGAGCAGGCTGGTGGAAAAGTGACGACTTTGGTTGCCAAGGCTGAAGCTGCCGCTGCCTAAGGGCTTGCCTCTGCCGGGGAAAACCCGGCAAATAGCGCTATGAAACGGCGCTTGCCAGTCGCGCATCGCACGGGCAAGCGCCGTTTTTGTTGAAATTTAAGGATAATGCATGGCTTCCGCTGCAGAACAGATGGCCGCGAACATGAACCTTGGGGCGTTCGGCAAGGCCACGGATCTCAAGAAACGCATCTGGTTTACCTTGGGCGCTCTGATTGTGTTCCGTCTCGGCACGTATATTCCGGTGCCCGGCGTTGATGCGACCGTGATGGCGCATCTGATGACGCAGAACGGCAGCGGGCTGCTCGGCATGTTCAACATGTTTACGGGTGGCGCGCTTGGGCGGATGACGATCTTTGCGCTCAACATCCTGCCCTATATCAGTGCCAGCATCATCATTCAGTTGATGACCTCGACCATCCCGGCGCTCGAGACGCTGAAGAAGGAAGGCGACTCGGGGCGGCAGCGGATTACCCAATATACGCGCTACCTCACCGTGGTCATCGCCACGGCCCAGGCCTATGGCATTGCCATCAGCCTGGAGCATGTGAAGACGCCCCTCGGGGCGGCAGTGATCGATCCCGGTATTTTCTTTGTCTTTACCGCAGTCGTCACTTTGGTGGGCGGCACGATTTTTGTGATGTGGCTGGGTGAGCAGATCACCTCACGCGGCATCGGCACCGGCTCCAGCCTGCTGATCTTTACCGGCATTGTCGCCAATATGCCCGTCGCTATCGCCAATATTCTGGAGCTGGGCTCGACCGGCGCGCTCTCGACCCTTTTTATCATCATGTTTTTCATCGTCGGCTTTGCCGTCATCGGCTTCGTCGTGTTCATGGAGCGGGCGCAGCGGCGTATCCTCATCCAGCATCCCAAGCGGCAGATGGGCCAGAAAGTGTTTGGCGGGGAGAGCAATTACATGCCGCTCAAGGTGAACACCTCGGGTGTGATGCCGCCGATTTTCGCCAGCTCGCTGCTGGTGATCCCGGCCTCCTTCGGTCTCGCCAATATAGGGCCGGCCTGGCTGCAGCAGGGCATCCATATGCTGTCGCGCGGCCAGCCGCTTTATATGCTGGTGTTCGCCGGCTTGATCCTGGCGTTCTCCTTCGTCTGGGCGGCCATCGCGTTCAACCCGGAAGAGACGGCTGAGAATTTGAAGAAAAACGGCGCGTTCATTCCCGGCATCAAGCCTGGTAGCAACACGGCCAAGTATTTTGACACGGTCTTGACCCGCCTGACCGCTATAGGCGCGATCTATCTGGTCATCGTCTGTCTGTTGCCGGATTTCGCCATGAGCAAATACAGCCTGCCGTTTTATTTTGGCGGCACGTCTCTCTTGATCATGGTGTCGGTAACAATGGATACTATGACGCAGGTCCAGTCGCATCTGCTGGCGCATCAATACCAGGGCCTGCTACGCAAGCCCCGGGGCAAGAATCGGAAATAAGGAGAGGGACGTGGAGCTAATCCTGCTGGGGCCGCCGGGGGCGGGTAAGGGGACGCAATCGAAGCTGCTGGAGACACGTTATGGTGTCACGCAGATCTCGACAGGCGACATGCTGCGTGCCGAGGTGAAGGCCGGCAGCCCGATTGGGCTGGAGGCCAAGAGCGTGATGGATGCCGGAGGGCTGGTGTCCGACGATATTCTGGTCCGCATGATCGGTGACCGGATTCACCGGCCGGATTGCGCCAAAGGGTTCATTCTCGATGGCTTCCCGCGTACCGTGCCGCAGGCCGAGGCGCTGGATAAGATGCTGCATAGCACGGCGGTCGATCTGGACGCCGTGATCGAGCTGAAGGTGGATGAGGCCGTGCTGGTCGAGCGGATCAGCGGGAGGTTTACTTGTTCCAAATGCGGCACGGGCTATCACGATAAGTTTAAGCTGCCGAAGAAAGAGGGCGTATGCGATGCCTGCGGCAGTACGGAATTCACCCGCCGCCCGGACGACAAGGCCGAGACCGTGCATGCGAGACTCGAGGCCTATAATGCCCAGACGGCGCCGATTCTGCCCTATTACAAGGCGCAGGGCCGGTTGTACGCCGTGGATGGCATGGCCGAGATGGATGAAGTAGAAGCGCAGATCGAAGCCGTTCTGCGTAAAATCGGCGTTCCGCCTGCCGGAGTTTGATGTTACATTTGAGCGATCACGAAAAATTGATCGTTCGTCATTGACTCTGAGTTGGCGGGCGCTATAACCCGCTTTCGCGGCGCTCCCGAGGTGGGGCGCCGCAACTTGTTATGACCTCAGGAGATACCTCGTGGCGCGTATTGCCGGCGTAAACATTCCCACGAACAAGCGTGTCGTGATCAGCCTTCGTTACATTTATGGCATCGGCCCCGTGAAGGCGCAGCAAATCTGCACCGCTCTCGGTATTCCGGACGAGCGCCGTGTAAACCAGCTGTCCGACGATGAAATTCTGCGTCTCCGTGAGACCATCGACAAGGATTACCGCGTCGAGGGCGATCTGCGCCGTGAAGTTGCGATGAACATCAAGCGCTTGATTGATCTCGGCTGCTATCGCGGCCTGCGCCATCGTAAGGGCCTCCCGGTCCGCGGTCAGCGCACCCACACCAATGCCCGTACCCGTAAGGGTAAGGCCGTGGCGATTGCCGGCAAGAAGAAAGTTACCCGCTAAGCGCTCTTAGCACCCCGCTTTTAGTTACAGGATCAAAGATATGGCGAAGCCCGCCTCTCGTCCCCGCAAGAAAGAACGCAAGAACATCATCTCTGGTGTTGCGCATGTTCTCGCCAGCTTCAACAACACCATGGTCAACATCACCGATGCCCAGGGCAATACCATTGCCTGGTCCACCGCTGGTAGCCAGGGTTTCAAAGGCAGCCGCAAATCCACCCCGTATGCCGCCCAGGTGGCTGCTGAGGATGCCGGCCGCAAGGCCCGCGAGCATGGTATGGAAATGCTGGAGATCGAGGTCAGCGGGCCTGGTTCGGGACGTGAGAGCGCCCTGCGCGCGCTGCAGGCTGTTGGCTTTCAGATATCCGCGATTCGCGACCTGACGCCGATCCCGCATAATGGTTGCCGCCCGCGCAAGCGCCGCCGCGTCTAAAGCCGGAATGCGATTTAGTTGAGGCCCTGGCAGTCTTGAGCTGCCGGCCGGAGGGGTGAATGTTGAAAGAATCGAATTTGTCTTTGCAACGCAACTGGCAGAATCTGATCAAGCCGGAGCAGCTCGATATCGAGTTTGGTTCCGATGCTGGCCGCGTGGCCACGATTATTGCTGAGCCGCTGGAGCGCGGCTTTGGCATGACGCTGGGGAACTCCCTGCGCCGTATCCTGCTGTCCTCTCTGCAGGGGGCTGCCGTTACAGCCCTGCGCATTGATGGCGTTTTGCACGAATTCTCCACGATTGCCGGCGTCCGCGAGGACGTGACCGACATCGTGTTGAACATCAAGCAACTGGCCGTGCGGATGCATGGCGAGGGGCCGAAGCGCATGGTGCTGACCGCGACCGGGCCTGGTGAGGTGAAAGCCTCGCAGATTCAGGCTGGCCACGATATCGAGATCATGAACCCGGACCTCGTGCTTTGCACGCTGGACGATGGTGCGACTTTGGGTGTGGAATTCACCGTTGGCTCCGGCCGCGGCTATGAAGCTGCCTCCGCGAACCGTCCGGAAGATGCGCCGATCGGGTTGATCCCGATTGATGCGATCTACTCGCCGGTGCGCCGCGTGTCCTACAAGGTCGAGAAGACCCGCGTTGGCCAGGTGACGGATTACGACAAGCTGATCCTGGAAGTGGAAACCAACGGGGCGGTGACGCCTGAGGATGCGGTGGCTCTGGCCGCGCGCATCATGCAGGACCAGCTCGGCATGTTCGTGAACTTCGAGGAGCCGCAGCGTCTGCGCGCCGAGGAGCCGCGGATCGAGCTGCCGTTCAACCCGAATCTGCTGCGCAAGGTGGACGAGCTCGAGCTCTCCGTGCGCTCCGCCAACTGCCTGAAGAACGACAATATCGTGTATATTGGCGATCTGGTGCAGAAGAGCGAGCAGGAAATGCTGCGTACGCCGAATTTCGGCCGTAAGTCTTTGAACGAAATCAAGGAAGTGTTGACCGCCATGGGGCTCTCCCTTGGCATGACCGTGACCGACTGGCCGCCCGAGAATATCGAGGAATTGGCCAAGCGTTCCGACCAACCCTTCTAAAGTCTTAAAGGGAAGTTTTTTACCATGCGTCACGGTCTTAGCGGTCGTAAACTCAGCGTCACCTCGTCTCATCGCTTGGCGATGTTCCGCAATATGGCGGTCGCCCTCATAAAGCATGAGCAGATCACCACAACTCTGCCCAAGGCCAAGGAATTGCGCCCGGTGGCAGAGAAGCTGATCACGCTTGGCAAGCGCGGCGATCTGCATGCCAAGCGCCAGGCGTTCAACCAGCTGCGCGACGAGACCATCGTTGCCAAATTGTTTGATGCTCTGGCAACGCGCTACAAGACGCGCGCTGGCGGTTATACCCGCGTGCTGAAGGCCGGCATGCGCCATGGCGATGCTGCCGATATGGCCGTGATCGAGCTGATCGACCGCGATGTGTCGGCCAAGGGCCAGGACAGCGGCCCGCGCCCGGAAGTGGCGGCTGAAGACGAGGAATAAGAAAGGCGAGGGGCTTCGCCCCCTCGACCCCGCTGGGGCCTGTGGCCCCAGACCCCCGATAGTTTAAGATATAAAAAGAGGCCTGCCACTGAGGTGTTCAAACACCCCGGAGGCAGGCCTCTTTTTATATCTTTTAAAAAACTAATGGGGTCTGGGCCTCAGGCCCAGTGGGGTCGAGGGGGCGAAGCCCCTCGCCTTTCTTATATCGGCTTATGCGCCTTATCGAGCAGCCGGCTCAGCAGGCCCGGCTTTTTGGCGGGCTTGGGTGCGGCCAGTTTGACGGCGGCGGCTTCGGTTTGGGCTTTGTGTTTCAGCCATTCGTCGAGGGATTTGCCGGCTTTGCGGGCGCGTTCCTGTTCGTAGGCGAGTTGGCCTTTGCTGAGTGGTTTGGTGGTGGTCATAAGGCTCTCCAGATTTTAACTCAAACTCGCAGAACTGGGCTTAAGTTTCAAGCGTCGCGCTTGCGCAGCAGCACGCGTTCCAGCAGGCCGAGGGCGGCGTAGATGACGATCCCGCTGACGCCGAGCAGCACCAATGCGGCGAACATGCGTGGGATTTCCAGCCGGTAGCTGGCCTCGATGATACGGTAGGCCAGGCCTGAGGCGAAGCCGCCGGAGCCGGCGACAAATTCAGCCACCACGGCGCCGACCAGTGCCAGCGTGCCGGAGATGCGCAGGCCGGTGAGGAAATTCGGTAGGGCCGAGGGCAGGCTGAGGAGGAACAAAACCTGCCAGCGTGAGGCGCCGTTGAGACGGAACAGATCCTGCAGATCCTGCGGCGTGGCGGCTAGGCCGGCGGCGGTGTTGGAGAGGATGGGGAAGAAGGCGATGATGGAGGCGCAGACGACGAGGGCGATGAAGGGCTGCGATACCCAGAGGATGATGAGCGGGGCGATGGCGACGATGGGCGTGACCTGCAGCATGACGGCCCAGGGCTGTACGGCGGCGCGGAAGAGCGGGCTTGCGGCCATGGCAACGGCCAGGGCCACGCCGACGGCGGTTGCCACGAGCAAGGCGGCAAAGGTGACCGTGAGGGTGGAGAGCAGGGCCGGGTTGAGGACGGCGTAGTCGGTGAGATAGGCGCGGGCGATGTCGATTGGTCCTGGCACGACGTAGAATGGCACGTGCAGGGCTGAGACGGCGCCTTGCCAGGCGGATAGGGCGATGATTCCGAAGGCGATGGGGGCGAGACGTTCGAGCCATTTATTCATGCGGCATGATCTCGTGCAATGTGCGGGTTATATCCGTCACCAGGCTGGTATAGGCCGGGCTGGTGCGGCGTTCCTCGCCATCGGGGAGGGTGGTGCGGATATCGGCGGCAATTCGGCCGGGGCGGGGCGACATTACGATGATGCGGCTGGCGAGATAGGCGGCCTCATAGATGGAATGGGTGACGAAGATGATGGTCTTGCCGCTGCGCCGCCAGAGCGTGTGCAGGTCATCCTGCAGGCGGTGGCGGGTGAATTCATCCAGTGCGGCGAAAGGCTCATCCATGAGCAGCAATATGGGCTCGGAGATGAGGGCGCGGGCGATGGAGACGCGCATGCGCATGCCTCCGGAGAGCGCTTTGGGGCGGGCCTTGGCGAAGTCGGCCAGTCCGACTTGCGCCAGTATGGCGTCGATCTTTGGCTGGGCCTCGGTTTTGCGTATGCCGCGCAGGCGTAGGGGCAGGTAGATGTTATCCGCGGCGTTGAGCCAGGGCATCAAGGTCGCGTCCTGGAAGACGAAGCCGATCTCGCCAGGTTCGGGTTTTTGGCTGTTCTCCCAGGCGATTTCACCGCTGCTTGGTGTCTCCAGCCCTGCAAGCAGGCGCAGCAAGGTGGATTTGCCGCAGCCTGAAGGCCCGAGCAAAGCGACAAACTCGCCTGGGGCGATGTCAGCCGTGATGTTCTCCAGGGCTTTCGTGCCGCTGGCGTAGGTCTTGGAGGCGGCGCGGAGCGAAAACATTATTTGGGCATGCCGAATCCGTGGTCGACGAATTGCAGCGTATAGCCGGATTTGTAGTTCAGCGATGTATCGTAGAGCCCGGCCGCGGCCATCTGGTCGAAGAAGGCTTTCCAGCGCGCATCGGTCATGGCGTAGATGCCGAGCGTTTTGGCGTCGCCCGAATCGACGATGCCACGCTGTTTTATTTGGTCGTAGCCGTATTTCAGCAGGCCGGATGTCATATCCGGGTTGGCCTTGTGGATGGCGGCGAAAGCGGGGCTGGGGTCGCCGTAGAGATAAGAGTACCAGCCTTCGGCGGAGGCCTGGAGAAAGCGCCGGACCAGATCCGGGTTGGTCTGCACGAGCTTGTCGCTGGTGGCGACCAGGCTGGCATAGCCGTCGTACCCGGCATCGGAGAGCATTAGAACGGTCGGGAATTTGCCGGTCTGCTGCTGGATCAGATAGGGCTCGTCGGTGACATAGGCTTCCTGGACGTCGTTTTGATTGGTGAAGAAGGGGGCCAGGCTGTAGCCATAGGGGCGGAGCTGGCTGTCTGAATAGCCGTATTTGGTTTTGAGGTAGAGCCACCAACTGGCGCGCGTATCGGAGCTGACGGCGATGGGCTTGCCCTTCAGCGCCTCGAAGCTGTCATTGCCCTGGCCGGGATGCGAGATCAGCACGTCCGGGTCTTTCTGGAACCCGGCGGCGATGGCGACAAAGGGGATGTTCTCCTGGGCGAAGTTGAGGGCCAGGAAGCCGTTCGAGGTAATGTCGAAGGTGAGGCGCCCCGAGATGAGCAATTGTGCCGTGTTCACCTGCGGTCCGCCCTGCAGGATGGTCACATCGAGCCCGTATTTCTGGTAAATGCCGGTGGCCAGAGCCTGGTAATAGCCGCCATATTCCGGCTCGGCGACCCAATCCAGCCCGAAGCTGATCTTATCTGCAGCATGGGCGGCAGGGGCAAAGGCGAGGCTGGTGAGTATAAGCGCGATCAGGCGGGCCACATACGTCATTTCGGGTCTCCTGAAGGGGGGCGAGCTATGGGCTTGGCGTGGTGGAAGGCGCATGGGTGGCAAAATTGGGAGCTGGACATGAAGCATCCGCGTAAAGATTGGTTGGCCGCTAGACTTTGGCATAACCATGGGTGAGCCCAGGATCAAGGCGGGAATCTGGGTCTCGGCGGCAATTCGGCTGGGAAACATTCAGGGCAAGACTGGGATGGTGGTGCGCAAGGGCGATCAGGATGCTGGCGGGGTTCTGGCGATTCTGCGCGGGCGCGCCGGCAATGTCGTTTTGACCCAGTTCCGGGAGAATGACGGCAGGCTGGCCTGGATGCGGGGCACGGGGGCGGAGCCGGTGAGTGAGGCCGCCACGGACGAATATGTCGCCAAGCAACTGCGGTACGATCCGGATTTGTGGGTTATAGAATTCGAGGCGGCGGATTATGTGCCGCCCTTCGAAGCGAGGCTTGCCTAGAGCGTTTTGCGCATCGCTTCTGAAAGGGCGGGGTTCTCCTGTGCCGTACCTTCGATTACCCCGATGCGGTCGGCCATGGATTTGTTCTGGCTGAGTTTGGCTTTGCCTTCGAGCCTGGTGACATGCAGCACCAGGCCGATGATGCCTTTGAGCTGGGCCGCGATATAGTCGGTTGGGGCATCGCTTACCGACCAGGGTTTTGTCCGCCCGGCCTCGTGGTGTTCGGTCAGGGTGGTGACGATGGCGAGAAGTGCTGTGGGGTCTTCGATGATTTCCAGAGTGCCGGTGGCGTGTACGGCCTGGTAATTCCAGGTGGGCACGACTTTGCCGGTTTCCGCTTTGCTGGGGTACCAGGAGGGGCTGACATAGCCGTCGGCCGCAGTGAAAATGGCGAGGGATTCGGAACCGGGCAGGATGTCCCGCCAATGCGTGTTGGCTTTTGCCACGTGGCCGATAATCCGCTCGGGGGACACGACATGCAGGGGCAAATGGGTGGCGATGAGCCCTGTGGCGGTGGGTGAGATGAGGATGGGCAGGGATGTGGCGCGCATGATGGCGAGCAGTTCATCGGGCCGGTTCTCGGCAAAGGCTGGCGGTGTGTACATTTTTTACCCCCAAATCAGGCCGGACGGTCTTGCCCGTGGTTCAGCCGGCGGCGCCCGCCATGGCGTGGGCGAATTGATCCGGCGCCAGATAGGCGGCCAGCACCTCTTGCGGTGGGCCATCGGCCCGGACGCGGCCGGTGTCCATCCAGATGACGCGGTTGCACCAGCGCAGGATGATATCGGTATTATGCGAGGACAGCACGAGAATTTCCGCGCCCTCGACCACGGTCTCCAGCCGGTGTTTGGCTTTGTCCATGAAGGAGGCGTCGCCGGCCAGGAGCCACTCATCCATGAGCAGAATTTGTGGTTTGATGGCGGTGGCGAGGCCGAAGCCGAGGCGGATGATCATGCCGGAGCTGTAGGTGCGCACGGGCAGGTCCAGGAATTGATCGAGCCCGGCGAAGGCGGCGACGTCGGCCTGCAATTGCTTGATCTGGGCTTCCGCAAAGCCGCTGAACAGAGCGCGCAGGCGGATGTTCTCATTGCCGGTCAGGTCCATGTTAAGCCCCTGGCTGGCATCCAGCAGGGCTGTCACGGCGCCATCGATGGTGATGCTGCCGGAGACGGGCTCGTAAATGCCGGCCATGGCCCGCAGCAATGTGGTTTTGCCGGCGCCGTTTGAGCCGATGAAGCCGACCCGGTCGCCGCTGTGCAGCGAGAAGGAGACATTGCGCAGGGCTTCGACGGTGAGCCGGTGCTTTTTATCCTCACCCAGGCGGCCGGAGGCGGCGGCCAAGACCGTCTTTTTCAGGCTGCGGCTTTCCACATGATAAAGCGGGAAGGAGATTGAGATGTTGTCAACGATTAACCGTGCCATGGCTTAAATCCAGTACGGAATACGGGGGCGGGCGCGGGTGAATACCAGCCCGGTGATGAGGATCAGCGCCGCGGAATAGCCGAGTGCCATGAGCCAGGTGTGCGACTCGATCGGCAGGCCCATCAGCGGGCCGCGCATGATTTCCAGCAGGCTGAAAAACGGGTTCAACTCGATGAGCGCCTTGGCCAGGCCGCGATGCTCCAGCATCACCGGGTTCCACATGATGGGGGTGAGGTAGAAGGCGATCTGCATGACGCTGCCGATGATGGGCGGGATGTCGCGGAAGCGGGCGCCGAAAACGCCGAGCAGCAGGCCGACGGCAAAGGCATCGGCGACCCAGAGCATGCAGGCGGGGAGCACGGTGAAGGCCGCGAGGGTGGGTGTTGTATGAAACAGCACGAATACGGCGAGGATCACGACCAGATTATGCGACAGCACCAATATGTTGCGCATGACGACCCGGGCGGCGTGGAGGGAATGCGGCATTCTTGTGCCGTGGATCAGCCCTTGCGCCTGGGTGAAGCAGACGGTGCTTTCTGCGGTGATGGTGCTGATGAAACTCCACAAAACCAGTGAGATGGTGAGGAAGGGCAGGTAGTTGCTGATCTGCTGGTGGAACAGGCGTGAGTAAAGAAAGCCGATGGAGCCGACCATGATGGCGGTGGAGAGGGTCAGCCAGAATGGGCCCAGCAGGGAGCCGCGATACCGCAATTTGATGTCGAACAGGCTCAGCGTCCAGACCAGAGGCAAAAGGCGCACGGTCTCGCTGATGTCCGCCGCGGCCAGAGCCATGGCGTTGCGCCAGTCGCGTGACGCTGAGAGCACAATCGGAGGGGGCGATTGAGGCGGGCAATGAAGAGGGGCGTCTGCCCGGCTTGGCTCCGGCGTAATCACGTTCATGCTCCGGCGATAGCGGAAGGGCGGCAAAGCTTCAACCGCAGTGGGAGAATGTGACGGGGAATTATGCAACGCAGCATGGGCTAGTTGGGCTGGGATGAGGCGGCGGGGCCGGCGGTGACCACCACCCGGGCGCCGGGCGCGAGGGCGGGCTGAGTGGACTGCACGCTTGTTTTGATTGAATTGTCGGGCATGTGCATGACGATTTCGGAGGCGTTGGCGGCCTGAGGCGCGGGCTCACCGAGGATGGACATGATTTGCTGTAAGGAGCCGGTGGGATCCTGGGACGAGCTCTCCGGGCGTATCGCCGCGATGGTGGCGGAATAGAGCGGTGCTGCCTGGGGCGGTGGTGGGGCGACTGCGAGCTGCGGTTTTGGGGCGGCGGCGCAGCCCATGAGGGGGAGCAGCAGGCAAAGCCATAAGGCCGGGCTGGCGGGGCGGCGGTGTTCAGGCGGTATTCTGGACATGCTGGATGTTAACATGCCGGTAAGGAAGGGGGAACATTGCAGAAGCTAGGTTTTTCTTGCCCGATCTTTCTTTGTAGTTTAGGAGGTTACGGCGCCTTGTTTAAGCCATCTTTTAGCTGATTGTGTTAAGTGTGGCATTCGCAACGCTGGAGGCTTCATTCGTGGTCGATATTGCCGGGTCACTTGGCTATGCATTGAAATCCGCTCCCATGCGGTTGGGCGTGCGGCTTTCCATGGGTTGTGCCGGTCTGGCGTTGCTGGCTGGATGTTCATCCGGCGGTGGCGCGGGGCAGGCCCCTACCGTGGGTTATTATGAATCGCATGCGCACCATAATTATACGCCGCCGGGCCCGCCCAGCGATCCGTGGGGGCCGTATATCAATGAGGCTTCGGCGCGGTTCGATGTGCCGGCACAGTGGATTCGCCAGGTGATGCGGGTGGAATCCGGCGGGCATGAATATATCGGTGGGCAACTGACGGTGTCCTCCGCCGGGGCGATGGGGCTGATGCAGCTTGAGCCGGGGACGTATAGCGAGATGGCGTCCCAGTATGGGCTGGGTTCGGATGCGTTCAATCCGTATGATAATATCATGGCTGGTACTGCCTATATTCATGCGATGTACCAGGTCTATGGCTCGCCGGGGTTTCTGGCGGCCTATGACGCCGGGCCGGGCCGGCTTAGCTCCTATATGAATGGCTATACTCATTCTCTGCCTGACGAGACGGTGAATTACGTGGCGATGATCGCGCCGCATATCCAAGGCTATTACCCGGCGCATCGCTCGGAAGCTGATGAGATGGCGCTGAATACGATGCCGATGAACCGGTCGGGCGGGCTTTTGCCGCCAGGGTTTGTGCCGGATAGCCCGACTCCGGCGGAACTCGCGGCACCTGGTCCGGATGTGCAGTTGGCTTCGATTGCGCCGCCGGAAGCTGTGTCGGCACCCGTACCGGTACAGCAACAGCCGGTTTATGCCAGCTCGGCGCTCATGGCGCAGGATTCCTTGCCTCCACCGCCCCCGCTGCCGCAGGTTTCGGCGCCGCCGGCCATGGTGCAGACCGCTTTGGTGATGCCGCAGGCCTTGCCCCCGCCGCCACCACGGATGGCGACGCCTGAGCGGCATAGTTTTTCTGTCATTCCGGCCGCCATGGCCGATACGCTCCCGCCGCCCCCGCCGCGGCCAACCCTGCCGTCATACGTGATGCAGACGCCGCATCACGCAGGCTGGGCCATTCAGGTTGGGGCTTACGATACGTCCTCACACGCGCAGGCGGCTTTGGGGATTGCCGAGCTTTCAGCGGTGCAGATGCTGATGGGCGGGCATCCGATGGTGGTGTCCGTGCATGCCGAGGGGCATGTAAAATACCGGGCGCGTTTTGTCGGGCTGATGCGCGATGAAGCGTTGAACGCCTGCAGCCGCCTGTCCGGCGGCCCGACCGGCTGCACCGTCCTCTCGCCCGACGAACAGTCCTAACGGGCTGTTTCTGAGGGCGGGGCGTTTCTACGGAAAAGGCCAGGGGCTCCGCCCCTGGACCCCGCTGGGGCCTGAGGCCCCAGACCCCCACTACTTCGGGTCTTGGAAAGGGATGCCCTGCACGGGCTGTCCAACTACGTGATCTCGAGGGCATCCCTTTCCAAGACCCGGGTGGGATCCAAGGGCCCTTCGGCCCTTGGCGGGTCCAGGGCAGAGCCCTGGCCTTTTCCGTAGAAACGCCCCGCCCTCAGAAACAGCCCGTTAGACGGCGCCGTTGGCGAGGAGGGTGGTGCGGACGGCGTCTTCGGGGACGTCGCTGCAGGTGAAGGCGCGGCCGATGCCTTTGGTGAGGACGAAGGTTAGTTTGCCGGCGCGCATTTTTTTGTCTTGCTTCATGTGGGCCAGCAGTTTTTCGGCTGGCAGGTCGGCGATGCGTGGGGGGAGGCCGGTTTGGGCGATGTGCGCGGCGACGCGGCTGATGTCCTCCTGCGGGCATAGGCCGAGCTGCGCTGAGAGGTGGGTGGCCAGGACCAGGCCGGTGGCGACGGCTTCGCCGTGCAGCAGGGCGCTGCCATAGCCTGTTTCGGCTTCCAGGGCATGAGCAAAAGTGTGGCCGAGGTTGAGCAGGGCGCGGCCGTCGCTGGGTTTGGTTTCGCGCTCGTCTCCGGCGACGATCGTGGCTTTGAAGCGTACGGTGCGGGCGACGGCTTCTGCCAGGAGGGCGTCGTCGCCATTGAGCATGGCGGTGGCGTGGGTCTCGCACCATTCGTAGAAGGGGGCGTCGCCAATGAGGGCGGATTTGACGATTTCGGCGTAGCCGTTGCGCTTTTGGCGGGGGGGGAGGGTATTCAGGGTAGCTGTGTCGGCGAGGACCAGCAGGGGCTGGTGGAAGGCGCCGATGAGGTTTTTGCCGCGGGTGGCGTTGACGCCGGTTTTGCCGCCGACGCTGGAATCGACCTGGGACAGCAGGGTGGTGGGGATTTGAATGAAGGGCAGGCCGCGTAATGTGGCGGCGGCGGTGAAGCCGGCCAGATCGCCGATGACGCCGCCGCCGAGGGCGATGATGGTGGTGTGCCGGTCTACCCTCTGCTCCAGCAGGGATTCGACCAGGTGTTGCCAGGTTTGCAGGGTTTTGGAGGTCTCGCCGGGGGGTACGGTGAGCACGGTATGGGCGATGCCGGTTTCGGTCAGGCTATGTTGAAGTGTGGGCAGATGCAGCCCGGCCACGGTTTCATCCGTGATGATGACGCAGCGTGGTTGCGGCAGGACGGGGGCGAGCAATGCGCCGGCGCGGTGCAGCAGGTTGGCGGCGATGAGCACCTCGTAGCTGTTCTGCGAGAGCTCTACCGGTACCCGGTGTGGGGGCTGATAGCCGGAAATTGCGTTGATGACGTTGGTGGTGGTCACGTGTGGGGGATCCTCTGAGCCGTCGACGATGATGTCGGCCTGGGCATAGATGGGGCTGCGCTCGGCGGAAAGCCGGGCCAGGGTTTCGGCCTGATTGCCGGAATTGAGCAAGGGGCGGTGGGTGCGGCCTTGCACGCGTTGGAGCAGGACCGGTAGCGGGCAGCGCAGCCAGATGGAGGTGGCGCGTTCGCGGATGGTGTGGCGTGTTTCGGGGTCCATGAAGGCGCCGCCGCCGGGGGCGAGGACGATGCGGCCATTGGCGAGCAGGCGCTGGATGACGCGTTTTTCGCCGGCGCGGAAATAGGCCTCGCCATGGGTACGGAAAATCTCGGCGATGGTCATGCCGGCGGCGCGTTCTATTTCCTGATCGGCATCGAAGAACGGCAGGCCCAGTTGGGTGGCCAGCCGTTTGCCGATGGCCGTTTTTCCGGCGCCCATGAGCCCGACCAGCACGATGCTGCGTTCATTGGGGTTAAGAACTTCGCTTACGCTCATGGGAGGTTTAGAACTTCGCTTGCGCTCATAGGGGGTTAAGAACTTCGCTTGCGCTCATAGGGGGGGTAAGAATTTCGCTGTTGATAGGCATCGTCCGAACCGCATATCACATTGGGTGTATGACGATAGATGGCCAGGCGGAAGCATTTTTGGAGATGCTGGTGGCGGAGCGGGGGGCAGCGGGGAATACCGTGGCCGCCTACCGGGCTGATTTGGAGGATTTCGAGGCGTTTCTGGGGAAGCGCACCACGCTGCAGAAAGCGGAGAGCGCCTCGGTATCGGCTTATATGGCCAGCCTTAAGGATGTGGGGATGTCGGCCCGGACGCAGGCCAGGCGATTGTCGGCTTTGCGGCAGTTTTATCTTTTTCTGCTGCGGGAGGGGCGGCGGGCGGATAATCCGGCGGCGGAGCAGGTGATGCCGAAGCTGGCGAAAGCTTTGCCGAAGTATTTGAGTGAGTCGGAGATTGGGGCTCTTATGCAGGCGGCCAGGGAGATGGCGGGGGTGCCGGGGCTTAAAGTGGTGGCGGGGCTGGAGATTCTCTATTCCACCGGTTTGCGGGTTTCCGAACTGCTAGCGCTGCCGGCGCAGGCTTTATCGACCGATGCGAGCGTGCTGATGGTGAAGGGTAAGGGCGGGAAAGAGCGGATGATCCCGTTATCCGACACGGCGAAGGCGGCGGCGCGGCAATTGCGGGAGGCGGTGGCGAAGGTTAAGCGTCCCGTGCGTTATCTGTTTCCTGGCCGTGATGTGCGTCAGGCCATGACGCGGCAGGGGTTTGCCTTGTTGCTGAAACAGGTGGCGATGCAGGCGGGTGTTGATCCGGCCCGGCTCTCGCCGCATGTGCTGCGGCATTCATTTGCATCGCATATGCTGGCGCATGGGGCGGATCTGCGGAGCCTGCAGACCCTGCTGGGGCATGCCGACATCACCACGACTGAGATTTATACGCATGTCCTGGCGGAGCGGCTGGAGAAACTGGTGCGGGGGCATCACCCGCTTGCAAAGTGAGTTGGGGCGAGATGCGGCCGAATAGCTCCAGCCGGAGGCGCTCAAACCATGAGCCGCGCTGGTATGTCTCGTTGCGCCGGATGTAGAGTCGCATGGTTTTGGACATGCGGCGGCGCGCGGGCGGATCGGTGTTGTAGGCGGCTTGTACGCCTGACCAGGCCGCGCCCAGGCAGCCGGAGCGTGTGGCTTTCAGCAGATACGCCAGTATGCGCGGGGTGAGTGCTGACCACGATGCGCCCCATTTGCGGCCGATGATGAGCCGGTTGCGTACGAAATAGTACATGCGCTGGCTGCTCCAGGCCACACGCGCCTCGGGCGATATTTTATGGATGACGCTTAAAGAGCCGGCATAGGTGATGCGCCAGTTCAGGGCGATGGCTTTCAGGCAGAAATCATATTCTTCCCAGGTGAAGAAGAGGCTGGGATCATACCCGCCGGCGGCAGTCCAGGCGGAACGCCTTATGGCGTGGCCGGCACCGACGAATGTTGTTGTATCAAAACTTTCCTTGAAGCGTGGCAGCATCGCTTTGGGGTAGCCCCAACTGGTGAGGTCCGGCTGTTTGCCGTCGGCGGCCAGAATGTTGAAGCCGATGGCCGCGACATCGGGTGAGAGGCGGAACAGGCGCACGGCCTTGGCGACGATCCATGGGGTTGCGAAGACGGCGTCGTTATCGAGGGCGATGATGAATTGCGCATGGCCGAGTGCTGCGGCAGCGGCCCGGCCTCCGGGGACGCCGAGATTGCTGCCTGCTTCGTACAAGGCGAAATTGGAACGCTGTGCGAATTGCCTGCGTAGTTGCCGCAACATTTCAGGGGCGGACCCTTGGTCCAGCACGGTGATGTGAAAAATACCGCCGCGCTGGGCGAGGGCGGAGTTTATTGCCTCGATCGTATCGTCCTGCCGGTTGAGCGAGAGGATGATGATGTCGGCATCATAGGCGTCGAGTGGCGGAAGGGCGCCGGCGGTCCGGCGTAGTGTTGCCTCCTTACCAGGCATTGGTTTGCAGCAGAATGGCTGGGATGGTTTGTATGAGAATGGAAAGATCGAGCCAGACTGACCAGGATTGGATATATTCCAGATCGCTGGCGAGCCGCTGCTCCAGGTTTTTCAGCATGGGCGTTGCCCCGCGCAGGCCGCGAATTTGTGCGAGGCCGGTTATGCCGGGTTTTACGCGGTGCCGGATTTGATAGAGCTGGAGCGCATTCTCGAAGCTCATGCCTTCAACTTTTGTCTCCGGGGCGTGCGGACGCGGGCCGACCAGGGACATGTCGCCGCGCAGGACATTGAGGAGCTGGGGCAGTTCATCGAGAGAGCTGCGCCGGAGCAGGTGGCCAATGCCGGTGATGTGCGGGTCTCCGCGTGCGGCCTGGGAGAATGACCTGTCAGGGTCATGAAGCATGGAGCGGAATTTCAGCACTTCGAACTGATGGCCATGCGCGCCGGTGCGTAGCTGGCGGAAGAATACGGGGCCGGGGCTGCTGATGCGGATCAGCAGCGCGCAGAGCAGCATCGGCAATGCCGCGAGGGCCAAAAGCAGGCTGGCGGCGGTGATGTCGAAAACGCGTTTAAAAAAATTATGCGAGTTCAGGAACTCATCCGTGACGATGGGAATGAGCCGGCATCCGCCGGATTTTTCCCGCAGCACGTCCGGGAGGCTGGAGGCGACATCGAAGGCCAGCCAGATACGTGCGGGGTAGGATAGAATTTCTTCCCATAAGGCCTGGTTCAGATCGGCTTTTCCGCCATCGAGAGCGGGGTGATAGATGAAGATGACATCTCTGATCCGGCTGTTACGTAATTTGGCGCGCAGCGCTGCGAGGTCTGGCAGCACTGGCCATTCATGCTGGAGGGCCGCCTCCGGCGGATGGGCAAGGTAGAGAACGCCTTCGATCTGGTCCGGCAGGTTTTTGCTGGTGAGGGCTTTGCGCAGATCCTGCGGCGGGGAATCGTAGCACACGACGAGTGGGCCTGGATCGGCGTGATGGTGGGCAGAGTCAGCGCGGCTGGGCCTGAGCTGGGTGCGCGCGCCGATGAGCAGGAGAGGGGTGGCCAGCAGGTCGAGTGCGACCCAGTGGCGGGTGAGTATGTTTTGGTGCCCGAGGATGACGGCCAGGGTTAGCATGCCGAGGCTTGTGGCCAGAAAGCAGTTGGCCGTTAGCCCGTATTGGGCGCGGCGCGGCACCTCGCCTCTGGTGCTGTAACCGCCATGCGATGCGGTAAGAAGGATGCTGCATAAAGACAGGAGCGACCAGAAGCAGATATTTTTTGTTAAGCTTTCTGTGCTTTGACAGAGCAGGCTCCCAATAAGCGGGAGAGAAAAAATGGCCAGAAAATCAACCATGCAATGGATGCTCGCATGGGGGAGTAAAAAGCGTTTTCCGCTGCCGGCAGGTGGCACAGAGAACCAGCCACGAGCCGCGCTGGAAGGCGCGTGGAACTCGACCATTGAATACACCAATAAGTTGAATTAACTATAATTAAGTCACTTATGGTTGTATTAACTAAAGACAAAGCGCTTGGAAAGAAAATAATTGAAGCAAAGCCCTGAAATCGAACCAGCCGCGATTGCAAGCACTGGTTGAGTGTAAAAAATATCGGTTTTTGCGGTGGCGATGAAGTATTTGGAGACTAAAGTGAAGTAAACGCCACGGTTGAAGACGAAACCGATGGCATTGGCCGTCATGAACTTGGCCCATTGCACATGCGGGGCCGCGTGTTGGTGGTGGCGGTAGGTCCATAGGCGGTTGACCGCCCAGTTGGCGGTTGCCGCGACCAGAAAGCCACAGGTGCCCGCGACATACAGGTTGGTGTGGGAGCGCAGCGCGTAGACCGTGCCGGTATCCCAGCAGAAGCCGAGCGTACCGACGATGCCGAAGCGGATGAAGTTCTCGCTGAGCCCTACACGCGAAAGTAGTGCAACCCCCTTGTCGAGCAGGGTCAGCAGATCGCGCGATGTGGAACTGGCCATTTAGCTTTGCGTTCCGTTAGCTGGCGAACGGGTCCTGAACCAGGATCGTGTCATCCCGCTCAGGGCTGGTCGACAGCAGGGTGACGGGGGCTTCGACGAGTTCCTCGATGCGTTTGACGTATTTGATGGCGGCGGCGGGCAGTTGGGCCCAGCTTCGGGCGCCGCGGGTGGAGTCGCTCCAGCCTTCCAGCGTCTCGTAGATGGGGGTGGCGGCGGCCTGGGCTGCCATGCCGGCGGGGAGATGGCGGTAGGTTTGGCCATTGATGTCGTAGCCGGTGCAGATTTTCAGCTCGGCGAAGCCGTCCAGAACGTCGAGCTTGGTGAGGGCGAGGCCGTTGATGCCGCCGACCTTGACGGCCTGACGGACCATGGCGGCGTCGAACCAGCCGCAGCGGCGTTTGCGGCCGGTGACGGTACCGAATTCATGGCCGCGCTCACCGAGGAGCTGGCCGGTTTTGTCGTGCAGCTCCGTGGGGAAGGGGCCGGAGCCGACCCGGGTGCAATAGGCTTTGGCGATGCCGAGCACGCGGCCCACGGCATCCGGCCCCACGCCGCTGCCGCTGGCGGCGGTGCCGGCCACGGTGTTGGAGGAGGTGACGAACGGGTAGGTGCCGTGGTCGACATCGAGCATCACGGCCTGCGCGCCTTCGAACAGGATTTTGCTCCCGGCCTGCCGTGCGGCGGCGAGGCGCTCCCAGACGGGCTCGGCATAGGGCAGCAGTTTGGGGGCGAGTTGCAGCAGGCTTTCGAGGAGGGCGGCTTTCTCGAAGATGGGCGCGCCCAGACCTGCCAGCAGCGTGTTGTGGTGCAGCAGCAGCTCGTCGAGCTTGGCGGAGAGGGTTTCCGGCTCGGCTAAGTCGCAGACGCGGATGGCGCGGCGGGCCACTTTATCTTCGTAAGCCGGGCCGATGCCACGCCCGGTTGTGCCGATCTTGCGGTCGCCACGGGCGGCTTCGCGGGCGCTGTCCAGGGCTGCGTGCAGGGGGAGGATGAGTGGGGCGTTATCGGCGATTCGCAGGGTTTCCGGTGAGACCGGCAGGCCTTGGGCGATCACGCGCTCGATTTCGGCAAGTAGCGCGATGGGGTCGATGACCACACCATTGCCGATGATGCCGAGCTTGCCGCGCACCAGGCCGGAGGGCAGGAGCGAGAGTTTGTAGGTCTGATTGCCGACGACCAGAGTGTGGCCGGCATTGTGCCCGCCCTGGAAGCGCACCACGATATCAGCGCGGCTGGCCAGCCAGTCCACAACCTTGCCTTTGCCCTCGTCACCCCATTGTGCGCCGATGATCGTTACATTCGTCATAGAAAATCCTTAACCAAGCGGGGTGATTGTGCCGTCGAGATGGATATGGCTGCAGCCCAGATGTTGGGCTTCGGTTTTGGCGTCAGCCAGCGGTGCGAGACCGGCGATTGTGGCGAAGCCTTGCGCACGGTACGCGGCGGCGGCGGCGGCCGGTGTGCCATGCGGCAGATAGAGGCGCTGGCGCAGTGCCGGGGGCGGGGCCAGCCGGGTGATGGTGTCCGGGTAGAGGGTGATACCGGTTGCTGGTTCGCCGTCGCCGCAGATGTAACGCCCGCCGCGGCCGAGCTCTGCTTGGCGGCCGGGCGCAAAAACGGTCATGCACACGCCGGTGTGGTATTGGTAGCCGCGGAATTCCACGGGATCGACGGTGAGGGGCAGATCCGGTCTGGCGCGGCGGATGGCGGCGACGGTGTCGGCCAGCCGCAGGACCTGGGTTTTGGCTTCGCCGGAGAGAGGGATGGCGAGTAAGGCCGGGACGCCGCGTTCGGCGGGGCCGCTGGCGTTCAGCAATTGCAGCAGGAGGGGCGCCTCACCCAATTCGGCGACGGCGGCGGCGTCCTTGCGGTCCAGCGCATGGGCCAGCAGGGTTTTGCGCTCGGCCGGGATGCCGCTGAGCAGTTCTGGGACGAGCCGGGGGATGGTGAGATCGACGCTGAGGCTTGTAAGCCCGATGGCGGCGAGGGCCTCCACGGCGGTGAGGATGATCTCGGCATCGGCTTGTGCGGTGTCGTTGCCGATGAGCTCGATGCCGGCCTGGGCGATTTGACGTTCCGGCTGGAGGTGGGAGCCACGAATCCGCAGGCATTGGCCGGCATAGGTGAGGCGCAGGGGCCGGGGGCTGTCGGCCAGGCGGGTGGTGGCCAGACGGGCAATTTGCGGGGTGGTGTCCGCGCGCAGGGCCATCATGCGCTGGCTTTCCGGGTCCATGAGGCGGAAGGCCTGGTCGGTTGTGGCGGCGCCTGAGCCGGAAAACAGGCTGTCCTCGAACTCCAGCAGCGGCGGGTCCACACGCTCATAGCCGTGGGCCGCGAAGCAATCCATGATTGCCGCGACGGAACGGGCTTCGAGCTCCGCCTCCGGCGGGAGTACGTCTCGCAGGCCAGAAGGGAGCAAAGCGGGGTGTAGTTGTGGTGTCTCGTTCATGGGAACCGTTAGGGTGGCGCGGCGCTATAGCATTGCTGAGCTTCAGGTCCAATTGCCCCGGCGCGGTTGTTAAGATATCCCCGATGCAACACAACCTAGACGGGTCCACACTGAGTGCTGTTCAATAGCAGGCTGTTCATCCTGGTGTTCCTGCCGGTGGTATTGGCGGGATTTTTTGGGCTGGCGCGGCTGGGGCGCCGGGCGGCGTTGCAATGGCTGCTGGTGTGCAGCTTGTTCTTTTATTCCTGGTGGAAGCCGGAGTTGCTGGTGTTGCTGCTGCTCTCCATGGGCGTGAATTTTTGCCTTGGGCGGAGGATTGCGAGGTCTGGGCGCGGGCTGGTGTTGGGGCTGGTGTTCAATCTCGGGCTGCTGGGGTTTTTTAAATATGCGGGGTTTTTGGCCTCGTTGTTTGGCGGCAGTCTGCCTTTTGGCGGGATTTATCTGCCGCTGGGCATAAGTTTTTTTACGTTTCAGCAGATTATGTATCTGGCCGACGTCGCATCGGGCGATATCCAACCGGCACCTTTTCTCGATTATGCCTGTTTCATCAGCTTTTTTCCGCATCTCATCGCGGGGCCGATTGTTCGGCCGCGGCATATTTTGCCGCAACTGGCGGGGCTGGAGCCATTTGCGGATTGGCGGGGGCGGCTGGTTTGGGGCGTGGAAATTTTTCTGCTGGGGTTAGCGAAGAAACTGGTGTTGGCGGATGGGCTGGCGCGATTTGCCGATCCTGGATTTGCGGCGGCGGCGCGGTTGGAGCCGATCAGCCTGATCGAGGCCTGGGTGGCGCTGCTGGCTTATGCGCTGCAGATTTATTTCGATTTTTCCGGGTATTCGGATATGGCGATTGGTCTGGCGAAAATGTTCGGGATCGATTTTCCGGTCAATTTTAATAGTCCTTATAAGGCTATCAACATCAGCGATTTCTGGCGCCGGTGGAATATCACCCTCAGCGGGTTTTTGCGGGAGTATTTGTATATTCCGCTGGGTGGGAACCGGCATGGTGAGGCGCGCCGGGTTTTCAATTTGATGGTGACGATGCTTTTGGGCGGGTTGTGGCATGGGGCGGCTTTGCGTTTTTTGCTCTGGGGTGGGGTGCATGGGGTTTATCTTGTTATCCATGGCTGGAGCGAGCGGTTAAAACTGCGGGTGCCGAAAGCGCTGGGTTGGGCGCTGACTTTGTTCTGTGTACTCATGGCGTGGGTGCCGTTTCGCGCGGCGGGGGTTGCGCCGGTGGTGGATTTTTACCGTGGGTTGTTCGGCTTTAACGGTGTTGCCATTCCGGAGATTTTGCTCCGGTTGATGCCGTTTCTCGGGCGTGTTGGTCATGCGGTGCCGGTGCTCCCGTATCTCGGGGATGCCAGGACGATGAGTCTGCCGCAGGCGGTTTTGTTTTTGGGGTTGGGCTGGTTCATTACTCTGGGTCTGCCGCAATTGCATGGCATGAGTGAGCGGCGGCGCGGCGTGGCTTTGGTGGCGGGTTTTGCGCTGAGCGTGCAGGCGTTGTTTTTTGCGCCGGCCGCGATTCCGTTTTTATATTTTCAGTTCTGACGATGTGGCGCTTGCTCAGATTATGTGGCCTGTCTCTGCTGGTATATTTGGCGGTGTTTTCCATGGTGGTGGACCGGCCGCTGTCGCTTGGTGTGTTGCGGCTTGAGTTGTTGCAGAAAGCGGCCAGACTGGCGGTGCTGCCTTCGCCAAAATTGGTGATTCTGGCCGGGTCGAATGGGCCGTATTCGCATTCATGCGTGGTTTTTTCGGCGATGTTGAACATGCGTTGCGAGAATGCGGGGATTGCGGTTGGTATCGGGCTTGATGATATTTTTGTGCGGTATGAGCCGTTTTTGCATGTTGGCGATGTTGTTTATATGCCGATGGAGTTGCAGCAATATACGGCGACGGCGCGCGGGTATCAGGCGTCCGTGGATGGCGCGTTTTTGCTCCGGCGGGATAGGTTTGTGTTGAGGCAATTGCCGTTGCCACGGGTGCTGGGGGCGGGTTTTTGTTGTAGCCTGGCGGATTTTACGGAATCTGTGGTGGAGATGCCGTTGGCTGGGTTGGGCGTTATTCAACCGGGTAAAATTCTTGGTGCTGAATATAACGAGCAAGGGGACCGGATTGACAATGAACTTGCCGATCGGGATGCGGCGCTATTGGTGCAGCCGGCGCGGGCCGTGCCGGCTGTGCAGGATATTGAATCTGGCTATGGTACCGCGTTAATTGCGGGGTTTGTGGCGCGCGAATCACGTAAGGGTGTGATTGTTATTGGCGGCATGCCTGTCGATTATTCTGAGGTCCATGTGCCGGATAGTGTCATATTGGCGATTGCCGGTATTTTTGAGGCGAATGGTGGTAAATTCACGGTTCTGCCTGATCTAAGTGAATATCCGCGCGCGGATTTCTTCAATGGCGAGGATCATTTGGCGCAGCCCTGCCAATATATGCATTCGATATTTATCGCATGGCGTTTGGCGGCACTCCTGCACAAGCAGGCCGTGCTGCCGCCGGTATCGGTTTCGAATCTTGCCGCGGCATGCCCGTCAGTGGCGGATTAGACGACGACGGCACTTTGCCGGCTGGCTATGGATGACCAGATTTGTGCTTCGTCCTCGTCGAATAATTCGGTCAGCTTGCGCATCATCGTGCCGCCGAGCTCTTCGGCATCCACGATGGTGACCGCGCGGCGGTAGTAGCGGGTTACGTCGTGGCCGATGCCGATGGCGATCAGCTCCACGGCGTTGCGGCTTTCGATGTCGCGGATGACGTCGCGCAGATGCCGTTCGAGGTAATTGCCGGCGTTTACGGAGAGGGTGGAATCATCGACGGGGGCGCCGTCGCTGATGACCATGAGGATGCGGCGGTGTTCCGGCCGGGCGAGCAGGCGGCGGTAGGCCCAGAGCAGGGCCTCGCCGTCGATGTTTTCCTTGAGCAGGCCTTCGCGCAGCATCAGCCCGAGGTTTTTGCGGGCGCGGCGCCAGGGGGCGTCGGCGGATTTGTAGATGATGTGGCGCAGGTCGTTGAGGCGGCCGGGCATGGCGGGCTTGCCGGCGGCGATCCATTGTTCGCGGCTCTGGCCGCCTTTCCAGGCGCGGGTGGTGAAGCCGAGGACTTCCACTTTTACCGCGCAGCGCTCCAGCGTACGGGCCAGAATATCACCGCACATGGCGGCGACGGTGATGGGACGGCCGCGCATGGAGCCGGAGTTGTCGATGAGGAGGGTGACGACCGTGTCGCGGAAATCCGTGTCGAGCTCGCGCTTGTAGGTGAGGGCCAGTAGCGGGTCGATGATGATGCGCGAGAGCCGGGCGGCGTCCAGCATGCCTTCTTCCAGGTCGAACTCCCAGGCGCGGGTTTGCTGGGCCAGGAGGCGGCGTTGCAGGCGGTTGGCGAGTTTGGCGACGACGGCGTGGAGATGCAGCAACTGCTGGTCCAGTTGCTGGCGCAGCCGGGTCAGCTCGTCGGCGTCGCAGAGATCTTCGGCGTCGATTTCTTCGTCGAAACTGCGGGTGAAGGCGCGGTAGGCGGTGTGGTCATCGCTGGGCAGGGTGTTGCGGCGGGGTTGCGGGCCGGAGGGGGCGTCACCCGCATCGGCTGCCATGTCTTCGGAGTCGGATTCGTCCTGCTCATAGTCTTCCGGCGAGGCGCCCTCGGTCATTTCCGGGGCGGTGGCGAGCATGGGGTTTTCCTGCGTCTCGCTCTGGCTCTCGCCATCCTGGGAATTGTCCTGCTGCGAGGTTTCCTCGCTACTGTCGTCATCATTCTCCGAATCGTCGCTATCGGCGGGTTCGCTCTCGCCTTCGGCCAGATCGACCGCGGCGAGCAGTTTGCGGGCGGCACGGATGTAGCGGGATTGGTTGTGGCGGGTGGTGGCGAGTTCGTCGAGCGCGGCTTCGGCGGCCGGGCCCAGCGTGTTGCGCCATAGGTCCAGAATGTGTTTGGCCGAGTCGGGGACAGCGGATGGGTCCATGCGCTCGCGGGCCAGGAGTGAGAGGGCGGTGCCGAGCGGGAGCTGGTCGCGTTCGGTCATGCGGTCGAGCCCGTTGCCTTCGCATTCCTCGTTGAGACGGCCACGCAGATTGGCGGTGACGCCGGCCATGTGTTCGGCGCCGACGATGTCTATTCTGCTCCGCTCCAGCGCGTCATAGGCCTCGCGCGCCTCGCGGGAGCCGGGCTGGCGGGCGTTGTGCAGAGAATCGTCGTGGTAGCGCAGGCGGAGGGCCATGGCATCCGCGGCGCCGCGGAGTTTGGCGGTCTCGCTGGCGGGGAGGGCGCGCGAGGGTGAGGGCAGGCGGATGCGCTTGCCGGCGAGTGCGGCGGGGCCCGGTTGATAGGTGATCTGCGTATCCGCAACACCCGCCATGGCGCGCAGCGTGTTCGCTGTGGCGCGTTTGAAATCCTCGGCTTTGCCCTGGTCGTTTTTATCGCTCATGGCGCGTTAGGCGGGCTTGCGCAGGCCGGTTGGGATCTCTTCGTTGAAGCAGCGCTGGTAGTATTCTGCCACGGTGTTGCGCTCCGCTTCGTCGCATTTGTTGAGGAAGGTGAGGCGGAAGGCGAAGCCCACGTCAGTGAAAATACGGGTGTTTTCCGCCCAGGTGATGACCGTGCGCGGCGACATGACGGTGGAGATGTCACCCGCGATGAAGCCGGCGCGGGTGAGGTCGGCCAGGGCCACCATGCTCTCGGTGCGCTTTTTCCAGACGGGATCGTTGGCGGCCAGACCGAGTTTGGCCAGGACGATGGCGACTTCCTGGGCATGCGGCAGGTAGTTCAGCGTGGCCACGATATTCCAGCGGTCCATCTGGCCTTGGTTGATCTGCTGCGTGCCGTGATAGAGGCCGGTGGTGTCGCCCAGCCCGACGGTGTTGGCGGTGGCGAACAGGCGGAAGGCCGGGTGCGGGCGGATGACGCGGTTCTGGTCGAGCAGGGTCAGTTTGCCCTCGACCTCCAGCACGCGCTGGATCACGAACATTACGTCCGGGCGTCCGGCGTCGTATTCGTCGAATACCAGAGCGCAGGGGTGCTGCAGGGCCCAGGGAAGGATGCCTTCGCGGAATTCCGTGACCTGTTTGCCCTCCTTCAGCACGATGGCGTCTTTGCCGATGAGGTCGATGCGGCTGATGTGGCTGTCCAGATTGACACGGATGCAGGGCCAGTTGAGGCGGGCGGCGACCTGTTCGACATGGGTCGATTTGCCGGTGCCGTGATAGCCCTGGATCATCACCCGGCGGTTGAAGGTGAAGCCGGCGAGAATGGCCAGCGTGGTCTCCTTGTCGAACTGATAGGCCGGGTCGATTTCCGGCACATGTTCGGTGCGGACCGAGAAGGCCGGTACGTCGAGGTCCGAATCGATGCCGAAGGTCTCGCGGGCCTTTACGGTCTTGTCGGGGAGGTTGATGGCCGAGGTGGGCGGGGTGAGGGGCTCGGCGATCGCGGCGGCGTCATTCATTCAACTCATCCTACTACTTAACGGCTCGTATTTGGTTTGCCATTCTTCCGCGCATTTCTCAATCGGCGGGGGCTTGCGGGGCGGTGGCCAGTTTGGCGCGGAGTGCGGCATAGGCGAGGTTGACGTGCTTCAGCATTTCCTCGGATTGCTTGCTGCCGTTATTCGCATCCGGATGGTGGCGTTTGGCAAGCTCTTTGTATTTGGCTTTTACCGTAGCGAAGGCTACCGGCCAAGCCAGGCCGAAGATGCCCAGGGCCTCGCGCAATTCCGCTGGTATGTCCTGCTTTGGCGGGGCTTTTGGGCGTGTGCCGAAGGCGAAGGCGTGCAGCTCTGCTTCGGCGGCTTCGTCCAGCCGGGCCTGTTTGCCTTGCTGTCCTAAAGGCCAGGTTGGGCGTTGCCAGGACGAGTCGGCACGGATCTCGACCTCGATTTCCTCGGGCGCCATACCCCTGTAATAGTCCCAGCCGGCGTTATAGGCGCGGACGTGGTCCAGGCAGAACCAGTGAAACTCGCGCAGGCTGGTGCGCGATTTCGGGGCCCGGTATTCGCCGGCATGCTCGCAGCCGGGCGTGTCGCATTGCAGCCCCGGGGCGGCTGGGTCTGGTGCGAAGGCGCGGGGCTTGCGGCTGGTCGAGATCATGGTCTTAATGTGCGCGCTTGCCCTGAATAAGCAACATCCAGTGTGCCCATTGGATGCAATGCGGGCAGAGTTTGCACGCATGTAAGGATCGAACATGACGACGAGACGGGACCGCATCCAGCAGATCCTTAACGATGCCTTTAAGCCTGAGAGCTTGGAAATCATCGATGAGAGTGGAAAACATGCGAATCATGCCGGGCGGCAGGGGTTGCCGGCGGGGGAGACGCATTATCGTGTGGCGATGACGGCGGGGTGCCTGGCCGGGCAGTCGCGGCTGGCGCGCTCGCGGGCCGTGCATGAGGCGCTGGCGGCGGAGTTTTCGTCCGGGCTGCATGCTTTGTCCTTGTCTTTGCGTACGCCTGAAGAGGCTGACTCGGCCGCATGAGCGTTTTACGCCCGCATGTCCGGTTGGGGGATATGACGGCTGCGGGCTTTGCCGCGGCTGCCCAGAAATCTCCTGTTATTCTGCTGCCTTTGGGTAGCCACGAGGACCATGGGCCGCATCAGCCCATGGGCGATTATCTGCTGGCGGATATGGTGGCGGAGCGTATTGCGTTGCGTGCCACGGCGCAGGGTGTGCCGGCCTTTGTCGCACCGAGTTTGGCTTTTGGTGTGGCGGATTATTTTGGCTCAAGTCCTGGCGGGTTGGCGCTATCGCCCGAAACTTTCCGGCGTGTGCTGCAGGATGTGCTGGGCGGTCTGCTGCGGCATGGTTTGCGCAAGATCGTCATATTGAATGCTCATGGCGGCAATGTGCCGGTCATTCACGAGGTGACGCTGGGGCTCAGGCATGGCGAAGGGGTGATGATCCCGTCTTTCTATCTCTGGAAAATCGCCAGGCAGTTGATGGAACGGCGGATTGGTGTGGCGCATGGGCGGTTTGGCCATGGGGCTGAGCCGCTGCTGGCGTTGAATCTCGCCTTGCGGCCTGATTGCGTTGCGGCGGCGGAGCTGGAGGTTGAGGCGCAGGCTGCAGTGCTTGGGCTGCCGGTTGCCGGCTTCGGGACGTTGGATTTTCAGGGCCTGGCTGTTGAAGCGCCCACTGAATTTGGCGAGACTCCTGGCGCTGCCATCGGCGCGGCCTGGCAGGCGCGTAGCGCGGCGCTGGGTGAAGAGGTTGCCGAGGCGTTGGTTGCGGCGGGCGCTGGTTTTGTGGCGCATTTTAACGCTGTATCCGGCTGAGATGAAAGCGGCCAGCCGATGAGCGAGGCATTGCAGGCGCTGCCTTTTGCCGGTGTGCTGCTCTCCTTCGCCATTCTGCCGGGCATGCTGCCGCGTTTCTGGCACCGGAACCTGATTTTCATCATCTGTGGTTGGGTTGTACTGGGTTTTGTGGTGCAGGTGCTGGCGCATGGACCGCAGGCCGCGGTTCAGGCGATATGCGAGATCACGATCGCTGAGTTTCTGCCGTTCATGGTTTTACTCCTGGCGCTGTATGCGCTGGGCGGCGGTATCGCCATTAGAGGCGGGCCTTGGGGCCGGCCGGCGGGGAATTTGCTCCTGTTGCTGATCGGGACGCTGCTGGCGTCTGTGATGGGCACCATCGGCGCTTCGCTGCTGCTCATTCATCCACTCCTGGCGGCAAATGCGGGCAGGCGGGAGGTTCGGCATCTGGTGCTGGCGTTCATTATTCTGGTTGGGAATTGTGGCGGGGCGCTATCGCCTTTGGGTGATCCGCCGTTGTTTGTTGGATTTCTGCATGGTGTGCCGTTCTTCTGGCCGCTTACCCATTTGCTGCTGTCGCTGATTGTTGTGGCCGTGCCGGTGCTGCTGCTTTGCTACGGGGTGGACGTGTATCTGTTCCGGCGCGATGCGCGGCCGGGCGTCCAAAAATTTGCGATACGTGGGGGGCTGAATATCGCGTTGTTGGTCCTGCTGGTGATCGTGATTCCGTTTGAGGGGGTTTGGCATCCGGGGGTGCTGAGGTTAGCCTCGCTCTCGATGCCCGGCGAGCAGTTTGCCGTGATGCTGTTTGAGATTGCTTGCATCGCTTTGTCGGAATTTTTCACCCCGCGCGCCATACGCAGCCAGAATCGCTTTGCCTGGAGTGCGATGCGGGAGATCACGATACTGTTTTTCGGTGTTTTTGCCACCATACCGCCGGTGTTTGGGCTGTTGACGCATGCTAATCTTGCCCCGGATCCGCTGACCTGGTTCTGGGCTTCCGGGATTGCGTCGGCGGTGCTCGATGCGGCGCCGACCTATCTGGTGTTCTTTGAGGCAGCAGGGGCGCATGCCGAGACACTGACCTCAGGTGCTGCGCAGTTACTGACGGCGATTGCCGCAGGTGCTGTGTATTTCGGACCTGTGACCTATCTGGGCAATGCGCCGAATTTGATGATCCGGGAGATTGCCGCGCGGCGGGGCGTGAGAATGCCCGGGTTCTTTCAATATGCCGGGGTCATGATTTTGGTCATGACCCCGCTCTATGTGCTGGGGAGCTTTCTGTTCTTTTAAAGGGTCAGTGCGGCTTCCAGAATGTCGAGCCCCTCGTCGAGCTGTTCGTCGGAGATCGTCAGCGGCATCAGCAGGCGCACGGCATTGCCGTAGACGCCGCAGGACAGCAGGATCAGCCCGTTTTCCCGCGCTTTCACCAGAACGCGCTTGGTGGCGTCCGGGTCGGGCTCGGAGGTGCCGCGGGTTTTGACGATGTCGAACGCCACCATGGCGCCGGGGCCGCGGATGTCGGCAATCGGGGCGGTGTCGTTGCGGCGGGAGATGGCTTCCAGCCGGGTTTTCATTTTTGTGCCCAGGTGATTGGCGCGGTCGACGAGGTTTTCCTCTTCGATCACATCCAGCACCGCGAGGGCGGCGGCGATGCCGATGGGCGAGCCGGCGTAGGTGCCGCCGAGGCCGCCGGGTTCGGCCGCGTCCATGATATCCGCGCGGCCGATGATGCCGGAGAGGGGGAAACCGCCGGCGAGGGATTTGGCGATGGTCATGAGGTCGGGTTTGACGGTGGAATGCTCGATGGCAAACATCTTGCCGGTGCGGGCAAAGCCGGTTTGGACCTCGTCGATGACCAGCAGAATGCCGTGCTGGTCGCAGATTTTGCGTAAGCCGAGCAGAAGCTCTTCCGGCGCCTGGAGGAAGCCGCCTTCTCCCTGTACGGGCTCCAGCACGATGGCGGCGGTGCGTTCGGGCTCGATATCGGCGCGGAACAGCATCTCGATATAGCGCAGGCTCTCTTGCACCGTTACCTCGAAGGTGTGGTGCGGGAAGGGCACGTGGTAGACTTCGGACGGCAGGGGGCCAAATTTTTTCTTATAAGGTAGGACCTTGCCGGTCATCGCCATGGTCAGCATGGTGCGGCCGTGATAGCCGCCGGCGAAGGTGATGATGCCGGAGCGGCCAGTTGCCGCACGGGCCAGTTTCACCGCGTTTTCGAGCGCTTCGGCGCCGGTGGTGAAGAAGATGGTCTTGGCCGGGCCTTCGATGGGTGCCAGCGCATTCAGCCGCTCGGCCAGTGCGATGTAATTCTCGTAGGGCGTGACCTGGAAGCAGGTATGGGAGAAATGCGAGAGCTGCTCGGCTACGGCTGCCATCACTTTGGGGTGGCGATGCCCGGTGTTGAGCACGGCGATGCCGCCGGCGAAGTCGATGTATTTTTTGCCTTCGACATCCCATAGCGTCGCGTTTTCCGCATGCGCGGCGAAAACGGGATGGGCGTTGGAAACGCCGCGTGGGATGGCAGCCTGGCGCCGGGCAAAAAGTTCGCTATTCGTGCTCATGCGGGGGTCTCCTTTGTAAGGTGCGGACGCATTAACAAGTGAAGATGCGGACGCATTAACAAGTTGGGTGTTGCTGTAAATGTGGTGTGGGAGATGGCTGCCCTGAGCTATTGCGGCGGTGGGGCGCAGAGGTACATGAATTGTGTGCTCACATCGACATCCGTGATGGTTTTGGCACGCCGGGCGATGGCCTCTTTATCAGTGCCCCATTGTTCTTCCTGCCAGAGCTCGTCGAGGAAGGCGGCATCGCATGCTGCTTGCGGGGTGAGGGTTTTGGCCGTGAGCGCCAGGCCGAGGATCAGGCTGCCCAGGGCCGGGACGATGACGCCGAGGGCGGCGATCGTGTGGTCGCTATGGGTGGAGAGGATGTTACGCAATGCCGCGCCGGTGCTGGGCGGCTGGTTGATGGGTATCAGCCCTGCTGTGCTCAGCAATTGCAGGCTGTGCGTTGTTTCAGCCCATTGCAGCCAGGGATCCCAGATGGCGCTCTGCCGGGTGACGAGATCGTCCGGGGTTTCGGCGCGGTAGCAGAGCAGATCGTTCATGCCATAGGCGGCGAGTTGGTTGATGATCTCGGTGCGGTGTGGGGCAATGCGCTCCTGCGCCGTGCTGGCCAGGCGGGTGAACGGCAGGTTTTCGGGGGAAAAATTCTGCGGTGCGTTGGCCCATTCGTCGGCGATGGCTTCGGCCAAGGGGAGGAAGGAGACGATGAGCGGCTTGCCGCTTGGCAGTTTGACGGGGCGGCCGTCGAGCTCGACGGCATGCCCATCGCCCTGGGTGATGATGATCGCGGTTTTCCAGAAGCGTTTCATGGGCTGAGCAGTGAGTTCAGCAGGTTTTTTGGGGCGTTGCTGTTGGCCGGGACGGCGGAAGTGATGGGGCCGGTTTGAGGAGGTGCGTCGGGGCCGGGCTGGCCAAACCGTGCGGTAGCGAGGGTGGCGGAGCAGATATCCGGCCGTGCGGGCGGGGCGGTGGCGGGCGCTGGTGCCGGTGCAGCGGCGGGTGGTTGTGGGGTGGCTGCCAGTTTGGGCTGGGCAAAGCTGCCGCCGAGCTGCAGCGGAGCGCCGTTGGCGGGCTGGAACGTCACATTGTAGCTTTCTTCGCCGAGGTTCAGGCTGCCGGCGCCTTGCAAGAACAATTGGCTGGAGTCGAGGCCGAAGGTTTTGAGCGTTGCCATGCCTTGGGTAGCGTCGATGAACAGGCCGAAGCAGCGGATGGTGGCGGGAATGTTTGCGGCAGGCGGCAGGCCGGCGGCGGTTTCGAGCGGGCCGAAGATGCTGGTGAGTTGGCTGGCATCGATCTGGCTGTTGACGGAGGCCAGGCCGAGCTGGCCGCTGAGGTTTGCCGCTATGGCGTGCGGGGTGTTGCCGGTGCTTGTCGCGGTGAGTTGGAGTTGCAGATTGCCTTGCGCTGTGCCGGCCAGGCCGAATGTTTTGAGCAATGGGCCGAGGGCCAGGGCGGGGGCTTTGATGGATAAGGCTTCGGCAGCGGTCGTGCTCGATGCGTCCAGGCTGGCGCTGGCGGTGAGATTGCCGCCGGGGACTTCCCCGGTGAACGGATCGATCGTCAACTTGCTGCCGGCGAGCTGGGCGGTGGCTTGCAGCGCCGTATAGGTTGCGCCGTTCCAGGTGACGTTATCAGCCGCGAGCTGGATATTGGCATTGCCCCATGAGAGGAAGCTGAGTGGCAGGGCTGTGTCCGGGATGATTGTTGCGCTTGTTGCCGTCGGCGTTGTTGGGGCCGTGGCGGGTGCTGTTGGCGTGGTCGGTGCGGGGAAGGCGGCCAGCAGCGCGTCCACATTTGCTTGTGTGAAATTGAGGGTGAGCTGCAGTTTGGGCTGTGGCGTGAGGTTCAGCGTGGCGGCGCCGCCGAAAGCGGCGTTGTCCATGGTGACGATCAGATCGTCCAGCCCGGCGGCGTTGTACAAGCCTTCTCCGCCGGGATCGATCAGGCTGGTTTGCAGGGCAATGTGTTTCCAGGCGGGGAGCGGCGTGCCGGCGGCGGCGGACAGGGCTGACAGATCTGGGATGTTGGCGGTCATGGCCAAAGCGGTTCCCGATAATGTCTGTGGTGTGGAGATGGCCCCGGTGATCGAGGCGGTGGCGTTGCCGAGTTGGGCCGTGAGGGAGATGGGGAAGCTGCCGGATACGGCCGTGCCCGTGGGCAACAAGGCGGGGTTGAGCAGGGTCTGCAGGGCGCCAAACTGGCCTTGCATGCTGAAGTTGTCGCTACCTGATGTGCCGCTTGCGGTGACCGCAAGCGGCTGATCCAGCCCAGCCATGCTGAGGTTCAGCCCATTCAGGATCAGGCCCGGGCGGAACGCCGATAGATCGGATTTTCCGGCGGTGAGGCTTGCGTTGGTGATGGCCGGGAGGGTTGCGTTACGGTCTCTGAGCTGTGCTGAGCCGGTGATGTTTTGAATGGGGGGGAGGGTCAATCGGCCCGCCAGCCCCGGCGGCAGGGCTTGTCCCAGCGTGTTCAGGTTGGGGATGTTCAGGTTAAGGGCCAGATCGTAGCCGCTGGCATCGCGCGGGCGTTTGACCGTGCCGGTGACGCTTAACGTGGCGCCGGCCAAGGTAAGGTCGAGGTTGAGTGGCCAGGGGGCGGTGCCGATGCCGGAGAAACGCTCGATGGGGCCGACGATGCCGGTGATGCCGAACGGGGTGGCGCCAATTTCAGCCTGGGCATCAAGATGCAGTGGTGTTGAGAGCGAGTCGGCGGTGCCGGTGAGTGTGGTGAAATGGATCACCCCGGCGGTTTTGCCGTTATCGGCCTGTATGGTGAAGACGCCGTTTTCGACCTCGACGGCTTCCAGGGCGACTTTGATGCGGGAGTCGAGAAACGGCATGGCTCCGGCGGTGGGATGCACGTAAGCGGTTGAAAAATCCCAATTCGCATTGCCGTTTTTCTGCCGCTCCAGGGTCAGATGCGGGGCGACCAGCACCAGTTTCAATATGTCTACACGGTCGGAAAACAGCGGGAGCAAGGCGATTTCCGCGCGCAGGCCGACGAGCGTGAGAACGTTGCGGTCAGGGAAGCCGGGTGGGTTGGCGATGGCGATATCGCTGGCCTGGATGGCTGGGGTGAGGGACCAGCGTATTGTGACCGGGCCGTTCAGCGTGACCGGCCGCCCGGTGATCTGCTCCAGGGCGGCGACCAATGCCGGGGCGTAGCGGTTGGGGTTGAAACTCTGCAGGACGAAGGCGGTGCCCAGCGCTGCGATGAGCAAAGGGAGTGCTATGACCGCCGCCAAACGCCATAATAGGAATCTGCGGAAGGATGGCTGTGTCCTGGAATCGGCTTTTGGCTGGGTCATGCGGCTGCCAAATAATCGGTTTTGACCTGATATACGAGGGGTAAGCTTGTGAAGTCCGGAAAGTCGCGCTAGACGGCGCGGCTTGGGATGGAACTAAAGCGGGCGTGGTGAAACTGGTAGACACGCCAGATTTAGGTTCTGGTGGCGAAAGTCATGGGGGTTCAAGTCCCTCCGCCCGCACCATATTTTGTTATGTTGTTGATTTTTGAGGATATTTTCGTCCATGCAGGTTACAGAAACGCTCTCCTACGGCTTGAAGCGCGGCTTTACGGTCGTGGTTCCCGAACCCGAGCTGGCCGCCAAGCGTGAGAAGCGTTTGGCTGAGCTGAGCAAGACCATGCAGATACCGGGGTTCCGGCCGGGCAAGGTGCCGCTCTCGATGGTGCGCAAGCGCTATGGCGAAGCCGTGGCGGCGGAGATTCTGGAGGCGACGGTGAATGACGCCTCCGACCGCCTGCTCTCCGAGCGTAACCTGCGCCCTGCCATGCAGCCGAAGCTGGAGATCACCAAGCCCGGCCAGGATTCCGATCTGGAGTTCACGGTTGAGATGGAAATCCTTCCCGAAGTGGCGCTGCCGGATATCTCGGACATCACGCTGAGCAAGCCAGTGGCGGCTGTGACCGAAGAGGCTGTGGCCAAGTCGCTGGCTAATCTCGCCGAGCAGCGCAAATCCTATCAGCCGGTTGAAGAGGCCCGCCCGGCTGTTGCCGGCGAGCAGTTGAAGGTGGATTTCATTGGCCGCATCGATGGCGTGCCGTTTGATGGCGGTACGGCCTCCGATGTCGATGTGATCGTCGCCGGGCCTGGCTTTATTCCTGGCTTTACCGAGCAATTGGAAGGTGTTTCCGTCGGCGAGACGCGTACGATTCAGGTGAATTTTCCTGAGGATTACGGCGCCAAGGAGCTGGCCGGCAGGCAGGCTGAATTCGAGATTACAGTGAAATCTCTGGCGGTTGCCCAGGTTCCGGCGATTGACGATGAGCTGGCGAAGGCCTTGGGGCTGGAGTCGGTGGACGACCTCAAAACCAAGGTGACCGAGCAGATCACCCGTGAATTTGACCAGTTGAGCCGTGTGAAGCTGAAGCGTGGCCTGTTGGACGCGCTGGCTGAGCGGGCCCAGTTTGCCGCACCTGTGTCGCTGGTCGACGCCGAGTTTGCGGAAATTTGGCGCCAGGTTGAGGCTGCCAAGGAAGCGGGCCAGGAAGATCCTGAGGATGCCGCGAAGGAAGAGGCGGTGTTGCGCGCGGATTATCAGGCGATTGCCGACCGCCGCGTGCGGTTGGGGCTGCTGGTGGCCGAGATCGGCCGTGCCAATGAGGTTCAGGTCACCGACCAGGAGCTGCAGCGGGCGATGTTCAATGAAGCCATGCGCTACGGGCAGCAGGCCATGCAGGTTGTGGAGTTCTTCCGTAAGAATCCGCAGCAGTTGGAGCGCTTCCGCGGGCCGATTTTCGAGGATAAGGTTGTTGACCTGCTCCTCGGCCAGGTGAAGCAGGAAGAGGTGAGTGTCACCCCGGATGAGCTGGCGGCTGATTCGGAATCTTAACGCGGCACTAGACGCGGCCGTATGATCCTCTAACTTGACTGAGTGACGTTCTGTCCCGCTCACATCGCGGCCTAAAAATTGGCGCGATGTGATGCCGGGGGGGACGGTTATATGAATGGGGATATAGAGACGATGTGGGACCGTGATCCAGTCGAAATTTATAACAACAACCTCGTGCCGATGGTTGTCGAGCAGACGGCGCGCGGCGAGCGCTCCTATGATATTTACTCGCGCCTGCTGAAGGAGCGGATCATCTTTCTGACCGGTCAGGTTTATGATCAGGTCAGTGCGTTGATCTGCGCACAGTTGCTGTTTCTCGAGAGCGAGAATCCGAACAAGGAAATTTCCTTTTATATCAATAGCCCCGGCGGCGTTGTGTCGTCCGGCCTCGCGATTTACGACACCATGCAATATATCCGTTCGCCGGTGAGTACGGTGTGCATCGGCCAGGCCGCCTCGATGGGCAGCCTGCTGCTGTGTGCAGGTGAGAAGGGCAAGCGTTTTGCACTGCCGAATGCGCGGGTGATGGTGCATCAGCCGTCTGGCGGGGCGCAGGGGCAGGCTACGGACATCGAGATCCAGGCGCGCGAAATTCTGAACCTGCGTAAAAGGTTGAACCAGATTTATGTGGATCATACCGGCCAACCGCTGGAAGCCATTGAAGCCAAGCTGGAGCGCGATAGCTATATGTCTGCCCAGGAGGCCAAAGAGTTTGGCCTGGTGGACGAGGTGGTGAAGAGCCAGCCGGCCGTGCCGGATGGCAAGACTGACAAGGCTGAAAGCGGCGAAACCGCTTAAAACCAGCAGGGCTGTTTCGATGTGATGGAACCGCCCTGAATCGGACGATTCGGGGCGGTTTTTCGTCAGTTTTCTGCATGATGATCTCGTGTTTTTCGGCTCTCCTGTGGAGAGACTGAACTAAAGATATGAAAAACAAGAGATTTTTCCGTGACAGCGCGGTGCTTGTGCGGCCGTGCTGGGCGGATTAGTGTTCTCTCTTATACTGTGCGCTGTGGAGTGGTTATGACAGGCGGCAAATCAAGCGACACGAAGAACACGCTATATTGTTCTTTCTGCGGTAAGTCGCAGCACGAGGTCCGTAAACTGATTGCGGGTCCGACGGTGTTCATTTGCGATGAGTGCGTCGAACTCTGCATGGACATCATTCGTGAAGAGCATAAGACCCATCTGGTGAAATCCCGTGATGGGGTGCCGACGCCGCGTGAGATATGCAAGGTGCTCGATGATTATGTGATCGGCCAGAGCCACGCCAAGCGTGTCCTCAGCGTGGCCGTACATAATCACTATAAGCGGCTGTCGCATGCGACCAAGAATAACGACATCGAGATTGCGAAGTCGAACATCATGCTGATTGGGCCGACCGGCTCCGGTAAGACGCTGCTGGCGCAGACGCTGGCGCGGATTCTGGATGTGCCGTTCACCATGGCCGATGCGACGACGCTGACCGAGGCCGGTTATGTTGGCGAGGATGTGGAGAACATCATCCTCAAGCTGCTGCAGGCGGCGGATTACAATGTTGAGCGGGCGCAGCGCGGCATTGTGTATATCGACGAGGTCGATAAAATCAGCCGCAAGTCGGATAACCCGTCGATCACGCGCGATGTGAGCGGCGAGGGCGTGCAGCAGGCGCTGCTGAAGATCATGGAAGGCACCGTTGCCTCCGTGCCGCCGCAGGGTGGGCGTAAGCATCCGCAGCAGGAGTTTCTGCAGGTTGATACCACCAATATTTTGTTCATCTGCGGTGGCGCTTTTGCCGGGTTGGAGAAGATCATTGGGCAGCGCGGCAAGGGGTCTGGCATCGGCTTTGGAGCTGATGTGCGTAGCCAGGATGAGCGCCGGACGGGCATGATTTTGCGCGAGGTCGAGCCGGAAGATTTGCTGAAATTCGGTCTGATTCCGGAGTTCATCGGGCGCCTGCCGGTTGTCGCGACATTGGATGATTTGGACGAGTCCGTGCTGATCGAGATCCTGAGCAAGCCGAAGAACGCTCTGGTGAAGCAATATGCCCGCCTGTTCGAGATGGAGGGGGTGAAGCTGAGCTTCACCGAGGAGGCTTTGAAGGTGGTGGCCGGGCGCGCGATCAAGCGCAAGACCGGCGCGCGCGGTTTGCGCTCGATTATGGAGGCCATTCTGTTGTCCACCATGTTCGATCTGCCGGGGCTGGATGGAGTGGCCGAGGTGGTGATTAGCGGTGAAGTGGCCGAAGGGCGTGCCGAGCCACTGTATCTGTATTCCGAGAAACGTGCGGAAACTGCGTCCTGAGTCGCACAAGCCCCGCTGCGAGGCGGGGCTTGTGCGGGTATATTGTCGTGCCGATATGTCATGTGTGGCCGGATGTCCGGCACCTTGGGCTGTGCCTCTTAGGGCAGCCGATGAGACTAGAGGGATATTGTGATGTCAGATATTAAGAAATCTGCGGTTCCAGGTGACACGCTGGCGGTTCTGCCGTTGCGCGATATCGTGGTGTTTCCGCATATGATCGTGCCGTTATTCGTCGGCCGTGAAAAATCCGTGCGAGCGTTGGAGAGCGTGATGAAGGAGGATAAGCAGATCCTCCTCGTGGCGCAGAAAAATGCCGCGCAGGATGATCCGGCCGCGGGCGATATCTATTCTGTGGGTACGATTTCGACGATTCTGCAGCTTCTGAAATTGCCGGATGGCACTGTGAAAGTGCTCGTCGAAGGGCTGCGCCGTGCGAAGATCAGCTCCTTCAAAGAGACGGAGGATTTCTTTGAGGTTTTTGCAGCACCGATCGAGGATCGGGCGGATGAGGGCAAGGAGGTCGAGGCCCTGGGGCGTACGGTCGTGGCGCAGTTTGAGCAATATATCAAACTGAACAAGAAGATCGCGCCGGAGGTGTTGGTTTCGGTCAATCAGATCGAGTCGCCCTCCAAGCTTGCTGATACGGTTGCGAGTCATCTCGGCTTGAAAATTTCCGAGCGGCAGGAGTTGCTGGAGCTGGACAGCACGGCCGAGCGGCTGGAGCGCGTGTTCAACCATATGGAAGCCGAAATTGGCGTGCTGCAGGTCGAGAAGAAGATCCGCAACCGCGTGAAGCGGCAGATGGAGAAGACCCAGCGCGAATATTATCTGAACGAACAGCTCAAGGCGATTCAGAAAGAGCTTGGCGAGGGCGAGGACGGTAAGGACGAGACTGCCGAGCTGGAGGCCAAAATCAAGGCGACCAAGCTCTCCAAGGAAGCGATGGAAAAGGCGCTGGCGGAGCTGAAGAAGCTGCGCAGTATGAGCCCGATGAGTGCCGAAGCCACTGTGGTGCGCAACTATCTGGATTGGATCGTCGGTATCCCCTGGAAGAAGCGCAGCAAGATCAGGAACGATGTGGTCGAGGCGGAGAAGATTCTCGATTCGGATCATTATGGTCTGGATAAGATCAAGGAACGGATTGTCGAATATCTGGCGGTGCAGGCGCGTAGCCCGAAATTGCGTGGGGCGATTCTGTGCCTGGTTGGGCCGCCTGGTGTGGGTAAGACCTCGCTAGGCAAATCCATTGCCAAGGCGACGGGGCGGACTTTCGTGCGCATGTCGCTTGGCGGCGTGCGGGACGAAGCCGAGATTCGCGGTCATCGCCGGACCTATATTGGTTCCATGCCCGGAAAAATTATTCAAGGGATGAAGAAGGCCAAGACTTCGAACCCTCTGTTTCTGCTCGATGAGATCGACAAGCTTGGCGCCGATTGGCGTGGCGATCCGGCCTCTGCTTTGCTGGAGGTTTTGGATCCGGAGCAGAATAGCACCTTCGCCGATCATTATCTGGAGGTTGATTATGACCTCTCCGATGTGATGTTTGTGACCACGGCCAACAGCCTGCGCATGCCGCAGCCGTTGCTTGATCGCATGGAGATCATTCGCATTCCCGGTTATACTGAGGATGAGAAGGTTGAGATTGCCAAGCGCCATCTGCTGCCCAAGCAGGAAGAAGCGCATGGGTTGAAGAAGGATGAGTGGTCGGTCTCGGACGATGCGCTGCATGAGCTGGTGCGTACCTACACGCGCGAAGCCGGTGTGCGTAATCTGGAACGCGAAATTGCGACGCTGGCCCGTAAATCGGTGAAGGAGATTGTGACCTCTAAAACAAAGAAGGTCGTGATCACCAAGAAGAATCTTGAGAAATTCTCAGGGATACCGAAATTCCGCTTCGGTGAGACTGAGGCTGAGGATATGGTGGGTGTCGTCACCGGCCTGGCCTGGACCGAGGTGGGCGGCGAGATACTGACCATTGAAAGCGTGCTGCTGCCTGGCAAGGGCAATATCAAAAACACAGGCAAGCTGGGCGATGTGATGCAGGAGAGCGTCCAGGCGGCGTATTCCTACATCCGCTCCCGCGCGGCGCAGTTCGGTATCAAGCCTCCGTATTTCGACAAGCGGGATATCCATGTGCACGTGCCGGAAGGGGCGACGCCGAAGGATGGTCCATCCGCCGGTATTGCCATGGCGACCTCGATTGTCAGCGCCATAACAGCCATTCCTGTGCGTAGGGATGTGGCCATGACGGGTGAGATTACCCTGCGTGGCCGTGTGCTGCCGATTGGCGGCTTGAAGGAAAAGCTGCTTGCGGCGTTGCGTGCGGGAATCACCACCGTTTTCATTCCGAAAGACAATGAAAAGGATCTGGCTGAGATTCCGGCGAACGTTAAGAAGGGCATAACCATCATCCCCGTGTCCCACGTTGATGAGGTTATTGCGCGGGCGCTGGTACGCAAGCCAGAGCCGATTGACTGGGACGACGCGTTGAACGACGTGGCTAAAACGGGTGATGAGGCTGCTGCTGCTTCATTGCCGCATTAGGGCTGGTTTGACGGGGGGCGCGGAACTTCGCTATCTACGCGCGCGCCACCTCGTGGCTCATCCGCAATTTCTGCGGAATAATTTTTGAATCATAGAACAGGGAGTCTACCCGTGAATAAAAATGACTTGATCGCCGCCGTCGCTGAGGGTGCGGAACTTTCCAAAGCCAAGGCCACGGAAGTTGTGGATGCTGTGTTTACGGCGATTGAAGGCGCGCTGAAGCAGAAGGAAGAAGTTCGCCTGGTTGGCTTTGGTACCTTTGCAACCGCCCAGCGTGAGGCTTCCAAGGGCCGTAACCCGCGCACCGGTGAAGAGATTGATATCCCGGCGTCCACCTCTGTCCGCTTCAAGCCGGGCAAGACGCTGAAAGACGCGGTTAACTAATGATTTGGGGCGGCCATGTGCCGCCCGAAAATTTTGGCCGAAAATTTTGGGCGGTTAGCTCAGCGGTAGAGCGTCTCGTTTACACCGAGAGGGCCGGCGGTTCAAACCCGTCACCGCCCATACGTCTTTGAGCGTTTTTTCTTTAGACGGTTTTTTCTTTCGACGGCCAGAATTAGAGGGTGTAACGCGCTTGACGCTTAACGCGCAGCCCATTACACGGCCGCTTACTGAATGCGGGTGTAGCTCAGTTGGTTAGAGCGCCGGCCTGTCACGCCGGAGGTCGCGGGTTCGAGCCCCGTCACTCGCGCCAGTAAGGTGCAGTTAAATTCCCCTTGTGGATATGACTTGACCAACGTGTGCTGCAATGCGACACGGCTTTAGGTGTTTGTATGGGCTGGCTTGGTCCGGCCCGCACGGTTAAGGAGACGAGCAGGTGCAGCCGGTCCTTTCGCAGTACTTCCCGATCCTTGTCTTTATCGCCATCGCTGCCCTGCTGGGGTTGGCCTTTGTATTTGGCTCCCTTTTTGCGGCCAAGCAAAAGCCTTATGCGGCAAAACTCTCTGCCTATGAATGCGGGTTTGATGCGTTCGGCGATGCCCGCCGGCGCTTTGACGTGCGCTTCTATCTGGTGGCGATTCTTTTCATAATTTTCGACGTTGAAGTTGCGTTTTTGTTCCCGTGGGCGGTTAGCCTGTCCCGGATCGGCCATGTTGGGTTTTTCTCCATGCTGGGCTTTCTGGGCGTGTTAACTGTCGGCTTTGTATACGAGTGGAACAAGGGCGCGCTGGATTGGGAGTAGCCGCATGAGCATGGCGACGGATGATGCGCAGATTGCCTGGAACCAGGGCTATTTGGCGCCAGGTACCGACCAGGATGCCGTGATCAAGGGGATTACCGGAGAGATCGCGGGGAAGGGGTTTGTTGTCGCCAATCTGGACAAGGTGGTGAACTGGGCACGTACCGGTAGCCTTTGGCCCATGACCTTTGGCCTGGCGTGCTGTGCGGTGGAGATGATCCATGCCTATATGCCGCGCTACGATCTCGACCGGTTCGGGATCATCCCCCGGGCCAGCCCGCGCCAGAGCGATGTGATGATTGTGGCGGGGACGCTGACCAATAAGATGGCACCGGCCTTGCGCAAGGTTTACGACCAGATGCCGGAGCCGCGCTGGGTGATCTCCATGGGCTCTTGCGCGAATGGGGGCGGGTATTATCACTATTCGTATTCCGTGGTGCGCGGCTGCGACCGCATCGTGCCTGTGGATGTGTATGTGCCGGGCTGCCCGCCGACGGCGGAAGCGTTGGTGTATGGGATAATGCAGTTGCAGAAAAAAATTCGGCGGACGGGGACTGTATTGCGTGGCTGACGAGAACGAGACCTCCGATCTGGAGCTTGAGGCCGTCGCGTCGCTGCCCGGCGTGACGGGCGCGCGGCGTGAGTTGGGAGAGCTGGTGGTTGATGTTGGGCGCGATGCAGGCCGGGCGTTGCTGAGCCGGCTGCGGGATGAGTTTGCCTTTGCCCAGGTGATGGATATTTGCGGTGTTGATTACCCGCAGCGCCAGCCGCGGTTTGATGTTGTTTACAATTTGCTGTCCGTCTCGCGTAATCAGCGTCTGCGCGTCATCGTGCAGACGGATGAGGCCACGCCGGTGCAGTCGGTGTCGACAGTTTGGCCGTGCGCGACCTGGTGGGAGCGTGAGGTCTGGGATTTGTTTGGCGTAAGCTTTGAAGGGCTGGCCGATCATCGCCGGATTTTGACGGATTATAATTTTGAGGGCCATCCGCTGCGCAAGGATTTTCCGCTGACGGGCTATGTCGAAGTTCATTACGATGATGAGCGGAAAGAAGTTGTGTACGATAAGGTGCGGCTGACGCAGGAATTCCGTAATTTCGATTTCCTGTCACCATGGGAAGGCATGACATCCTTGCCAGGTGATGAGAAAGCGCATGGAGGCGGAAAATGAGTGATGTGGTGGTGCCGCCGGCCAAGACGGTGGAGATTGATAGCCACACCATTAACTTCGGCCCGCAGCATCCATCCGCGCATGGTGTGCTTCGCCTGATCCTGGAAATGGATGGCGAGGTGATTGAGCGCGCCGATCCGCATATTGGCCTGCTGCACCGTGGTACGGAAAAGCTCATCGAATATAAGAGCTATTTGCAGGCGCTGCCGTATTTCGACCGGCTGGACTATGTCTCGCCGATGGCCTGTGAGCATGCGTTCGCGCTGGCGACCGAGAAGCTGCTGGGGATTACTGTGCCGGAGCGCGCGCAATGGATTCGCGTGTTGTTTGCGGAGCTGACGCGGGTGTTGAATCACCTGCTGGGTATTTCGCATTTCGCGCTTGATTGCGGTGCTTTGACGCCGGGCCTGTGGGGTTATGAAGAGCGGGAAAAGCTCCTGGAGTTTTACGAGGCAGCATCAGGTGCGCGCTTCCATGCCAATTATTTCCGCCCCGGTGGTGTTGCCAAGGACCTGCCCGCGGGGTTGACGGATAGGATTGCGGCTTGGGCTGAAGAGTTCCCGAAATTCATTGCGGATCTTGAGCGGCTTTTGAATAACAACCGGATTTGGAAGCAGCGTGTTGTTGATATTGGTGTGATCTCTGCTGAAGATGCGCTGGCATGGGGTTTTTCTGGTCCCAGCCTACGTGCATCCGGCGTGGCGTGGGATCTGCGCCGCGCGCAGCCTTACGATAAATATGCCGAGGTTGAGTTTGAGGTGGCTGTTGGCAGGCATGGCGATTGCTATGACCGCTACCTCGTGCGCATGGCGGAGATGCGTGAGAGCGTGAAAATCGTCAAGCAGTGCCTGGCGAAAATGAAACCTGGGCCGGTCAAGGTGCAGGACCGCAAGTTTACGCCGCCGACGCGGGCTGAGATGAAGCATTCGATGGAAGCGTTGATCCATCACTTCAAGCTTTACACCGAGGGCTATCATGTGCCCGCGGGGGCAACCTATACGGCGGTTGAAGCGCCGAAGGGTGAGTTTGCGGTCTATCTGATTTCGGACGGGACGAACCGGCCGTATCGCTGCAAAATCCGGGCGACCGGTTTTTCGCATCTGCAAGCGACGGATAAATTGTGCAAGGGGCATATGCTGGCAGATATGGTGGCGATTCTTGGGTCCTTGGACATTGTGTTTGGCGAGATTGACCGGTGAATAGACAGGTGGAACCTCAGCATTTCGAATTTGATGCGGCTGCCGAGGCGGAAGTGGCCAAGGCGATTGCGCTGTACCCGCCGGGCAAGCAGATGAGTGCGGTGAAGACGTTGCTGGATATCGCACAGCGGCAGATGGGCCGGGAAACTGGGTCGGCTTGGGTGCCGCGGGTGGCGATGGATGTGGTGGCGAAGCGCCTTGGCGTTGCGCCGATCCGCGTTTACGAGAACGCAACATTCTATACGATGTTCAATGCCCGGCCGATTGGCAAATATCATCTGCAGCTTTGTACGACGACGCCGTGTTGGCTGCGTGGTTCGGATGATGTTGTGAGTGCCTGTAAGAAGATCAGCGGTATTGCGAATTTTGGACAGACGAGCGCTGATGGTCTGTTCACTTTGACGGAAGCCGAGTGTTTGGGCGCGTGCGTGAATGCGCCGATTTTGCAGATTAACGATGATTATTACGAAGACGTAAATGGTGAGCGTGCAGAAGCGTTGCTGAATAAATTGAAGGCGGGTGAGGCTTTACCCCCGCCCGGTTCGACCATCGGGCGCCAAGCTTCCGCGCCGATTACAAACCAAACCACACTTCTTCCTGCCACCGGCCCGGCGGAGTAACCATGCTGAACGATTCAGACAGAATCTATAAAAATCTCTACGGCCAGATGGATTGGCGGCTGGAGGCTGCGCGTGCGCGCGGCGATTGGGAGGGCACGGCAGAGATTTTGGCGAAGGGCCGGGACGTGATTGTTGAGGAGGTGAAAGCCTCCGGCATGCGCGGCCGCGGCGGTGCTGGCTTCCCCACGGGTCTGAAGTGGTCGTTCATGCCCAAGCAGAGCGATGGACGGCCGAGCTATCTTGTCGTCAATGCGGATGAGAGCGAGCCTGGTACCTGCAAGGATCGTGACATTATCCGGCATGAGCCGCATAAGTTGATTGAGGGCTGTTTGATTGCTGGTTTTGCCATGGGTGCAAACACCGGCTTCATCTATATTCGTGGCGAATATTATAACGAGGCGCAGCGGCTGCAGGCGGCGATTGATGAAGCCTATGCGGCTGGCCTGCTGGGCAAGAATGCTGCAGGTTCCGGCTGGGATTTCGACCTCGTGCTGCAGCGTGGCGCCGGCGCTTATATTTGCGGTGAGGAATCCGCGATGCTGGAAAGCCTCGAGGGCAAGAAGGGCATGCCGCGGATGAAGCCGCCTTTCCCTGCCGCCATGGGGCTGTATGGCTGCCCGACGACGGTGAATAATGTTGAGACCATTGCGGGTGTGCCGACGATTTTGCGGCGCGGTGCGGCGTGGTTCTCCGCACTTGGGCGGCCGAAGAATTCGGGCACGAAAATTTTCTGTATTTCGGGTCATGTCAATAATCCTTGCAATGTTGAGGAAGAGTTGGGCATTCCACTGAAAGAGCTGATCGATAAACATGCCGGTGGTGTGCGCGGCGGCTGGGATAATCTGCAGGCGATCATTCCCGGTGGCGCTTCCTCGCCAATCCTGAACAAGGAAATGGCCGAGGCGCAGTTGATGGATTTTGATTCGCTCGCCGCGGTAAAGAGCATGCTGGGCTCTGGTGCCATCATTGTCTTGGACAAATCCGCTGATGTGGTGAAGGCGATCTGGCGTCTGTCCAAATTCTTCAAGCATGAGAGCTGCGGCCAATGCACGCCGTGCCGCGAGGGCACGGGCTGGATGATGCGGATGATGGATCGCGTTGTGCAGAACAAGGCGAGCATGGCTGATCTTGGGTTGCTGGAGCAGGTGACGACGCAGGTTGCAGGGCATACGATTTGCGCCTTCGGGGAGGCGGCCTCCTGGCCGATTCAGGGCATGATGCGTGCCTTCCGCCCCATGGTTGAACAGCGTACAATCGATTATCAGCCGCCCCCGGCAATACCGCAGGCGGCGGAGTAGGTCATGGCAAAAGTCACTGTTGACGGCATTGAAGTTGAGGTTGCCAACGGCTCTACCGTGCTGCAGGCGGCTGAGGCCGCCGGTGTGGAAATTCCCCGTTTCTGCTACCATGAACGGCTTTCCGTGGCTGGCAATTGCCGCATGTGCCTGGTGGAAATTGAGAAGATGCCGCCGCGCCCGCAGGCTTCCTGCGCGCTGCCGGTGGCGGATGGCATGGTTGTGCATACCGATACGGAAATGGTGCGTAAGGCACGCCGGGGGGTGATGGAGTTTCTGCTTATCAACCACCCGCTCGACTGCCCGATTTGCGACCAGGGCGGTGAGTGCGATTTGCAGGATGAGGCGGTCAGCTATGGCCGGGATCATTCGCGTTATGATGAAGGCAAGCGTGCCGTGGCGCAGCCCGATTGGGGGCCGCTGGTTAAGACGACGATGACGCGCTGCATCCATTGCACGCGCTGCGTCCGTTTTACGTCGGAAGTGGCGGGTGTGCCGGAGCTGGGGGCGACCTCGCGCGGCGAAACGACGGAAATCGGCACTTATGTGCAGAAGGCGCTTAGTTCCGAACTTTCCGGCAATATTATTGATCTTTGCCCGGTGGGGGCGCTGACCTCCAAGCCTTATGCGTTTACGGCGCGGCCGTGGGAGCTGCGTAAGACCGATAGCGTGGATGTGCTGGATGCCGTGGGCGCGAATATTCGCGTGGATGCGCGTGGCGCAGAAGTGTTGCGGATTTTGCCGCGCATGAATGATGATGTGAATGAGGAATGGCTTGGTGATAAATCGCGGTTTGCGGTTGATGGGTTGAAGCGTCGCCGTTTGGACCGGCCCTGGCTGCGCGAGAATGGCAAATTGCGTGCGGCGAGCTGGGAAGAAGCGTTTGCGGCGATTGCCGGGCGGGTGAAGGCGGTGGCCCCCGACAGGCTGGGTGCCATTGCCGGCGACCAATGCGATGTTGAGAGTTTGTTGGCGTTGAAAGGGTTTTTCACGGCGCTTGGCTCGGAGAATCTGGATTGTCGGCAGGATGGCGCGGTTTTCGATGCTTCTCGCCGTAGTTTTTATCTATTCAACACGACCATCGCCGGGATTGAAGACGCCGATGCGCTGCTGATCATCGGCAGCAATCCGCGCCATGAGGCGCCGGTTTTGAATGCACGGATACGTAAGCGCTGGCTGGCGGGCGGGTTTACGGCTGGGGTGATTGGGGCGGAGCATGATCTGACCTATCCGGCCGCGCAGGTTGGTTTTGGGCCGGATGCGATTGCGGCTTTGCTAGATGGTAAGCATCCGTTTGCTGAAACCCTAAGCGCGGCCAAGACGCCTATGATTATTCTCGGTGCTGGCGTTCTGGCGCGCCCCGATGGTGCTGCCATTCATGCGGCGGCATGGCAGTTGGCGCTGAAATATAACATGCTGAATGCGGAATGGCATGGGTTTAACCTTTTGCACCATGCCGCGGCGCGGGCAGGGGCGTTGGATGTCGGCTTCCTGCCGGGTGCGAACGGCAAGACGACCGCGCAGATGTTGAATGATGGTGTGGATGTGCTGTGGCTACAGGGGGCTGATGAGCTCGATGTCGCTGCAATCGGCGCTAAGACTTTTGTGATCTATCAGGGGCATCATGGGGATGCCGGGGCGGCGCGGGCGGATGTGATCCTGCCGGGTGCGGCTTATACGGAAAAAGACGGCACCTATGTGAATACGGAAGGCCGTGTGCAGTCGGGTTTTATGGCCGTAAAGGCGCCTGGCGATGCGCGTGAGGATTGGCGGATTATCCGGGCCCTCAGCGCTTATCTGGGCCATGCACTGCCCTATGACACGCTGCAGGAGCTGCGCGCGCATTTGGCGGCCAATTATCCTGTGTTCGCGGCGGATTTCCACAGGTTTGCGGGCACTGATACGGTGGCGCCGGCTGGGGATGCTGCGGCGATCAGCAGCGCGGCGTTTGTGCCGGTGTTCGAGAATTACTACCAGACGGACGCCGTCAGCCGCGCCAGCCCCACCATGGCGGCCTGTGTGGCGGCGCATGCGCCGGCTGTGGCGGAGGCCGCGGAATGAGCGGGTTTTTCCAAACTGATCTGGGGATCGTGATCCTCACTTTGGCGGAGTCGTTGGCGCTGATTGTGCCGCTGCTCATCGGTGTTGCTTATCTGACCTTGTTCGAACGCAAGGTGATGGGCGCCATGCAACTGCGCAAGGGGCCCAATATTGTTGGCCCGTTCGGGCTTTGGCAGCCCTTTGCCGATGCGCTGAAGATGTTGTTCAAGGAGACGATCATTCCGACTGGTTCGGATCGGTTACTCTTTATGATTGCGCCGATGATCACTTTTGGTCTGGCCGTGGTGGCCTGGGCGGTGATCCCGGTGAACAACCATTGGGCGATTGCCGATATCAATGTCGGCATTCTGTACCTTTTCGCGATTTCCTCGCTCGGCGTGTATGGCATCATCATCGCCGGCTGGGCGAGCAATTCCAAATACGCCTTCCTCGGCGCGCTGCGCAGTGCGGCGCAGATGGTGTCCTATGAAGTTTCGATGGGCTTTATCATTGTCACGGTGCTGGTTTGTGTCGGCAGTCTGAACCTTAATGATATTGTAATGGCGCAGCGCCATGTCTGGTTCGCCATCCCGCTGTTTCCGCTGTTCATCATCTTCTTTATCTCAGGGCTGGCAGAGACCAACCGCGCGCCGTTCGATTTGGCGGAAGGTGAGTCGGAGATCGTCGCGGGCTTCTTCGTTGAATATAGCGCCATGTCCTTCGCGCTGTTCTTCTTGGGTGAATACGCGAATATGATCTTGATCAGCGCCATGACGACGACGCTGTTTCTGGGCGGCTGGTTGCCACTGTTCCATTGTGCCCCGTTTACGTGGCTTCCAGGTCCCTTCTGGTTCCTGGGCAAGGTTCTGTTCTGCCTGTTTGTCTTCGTATGGGTGCGCGCAACGCTGCCCCGCTTGCGCTACGACCAGCTCATGGCTTTGGGCTGGAAAGTGTTTTTGCCGATTACCCTGGTCTATCTCGTGGCCGTGGCCGGCGTGTTGGAATATTTAGGGTGGCTGCCCAATGCATGAGGTTGCACAATGAATCGTTTGGGCCGGATGGCATGGGGGCTGGTGCTCTGGGAAATTCTCAGTGGCATGGCTTTGACCTTGAAGACGTTCTTCGGGCCCAAGGCCACCATCAACTATCCTTATGAGAAGAACCCGACGAGCGCGCGCTTCAAAGGCGAGCATGCGTTGCGGCGGTACCCGAATGGCGAAGAGCGCTGCATTGCGTGCAAGCTCTGCGAGGCCGTGTGCCCGGCTCAGGCCATCACCATCGAGGCTGAGCCCCGTGACGATGGCTCGCGCCGCACGACGCGCTATGACATCGACATGACCAAATGCATCTATTGTGGGTTGTGCGAAGAGGCCTGCCCGGTGGATGCGATTGTCGAGGGCCCGAATTTTGAATTCGCGACGGAAACGCGCGAAGAGTTGCTGTACGACAAGGCCAAGCTGCTTGATAACGGCGACCGGTGGGAACCGGAGCTGGCCAAGCGGCTGGAACTCGATGCCCCTTACCGGTAAACGCCAGAAATGATCGCCAACCTCGCCTTTGACTTTTTTTCGCTGATCCTGCTGACCTCGGCCGTGATGGTCGTGACCAGCCGCAACCCCGTGCATGCGGTGTTGTTTCTGATCCTGGCCTTCATCAATGCCGCCGTTCTGTTTCTGTTGGCGGGGGCGGAGTTTCTCGCGTTTATTCTGGCCATTGTCTATGTCGGCGCGGTCGCGGTGCTGTTCCTGTTTGTGGTGATGATGCTGGATGTGGATTTTGCGGCCTGGCGCGAAGGGTTTCAGCGCTATGCCCCAATTGGCGCGCTGGTGGCACTCGTATTGTTCGTGGAACTGGCCGTGGTTGTCGCGGGCTGGACCATTGCGCCCGCCGCACCGGCGGCGCGGATGTTTCCGACGCCGGACAATGTTACAAACACTGTGGCGCTTGGCAGCCTGATTTATACAAGCTATCTGCCGCTGTTTCAGTTGTCGGGCATCATCCTGCTGGTGGCCATGATCGGCGCGATTGTGTTGACGCATCGGGACCGTAAGCGGGCGAAGACGCAGAATCTTTCCGCGCAGCATGCGCGTAGGCCTGAGGATACGCTGGTGATGGTGTCGGCCAAATTGAATGAAGGTGCGACGTTGCCAGAGAAGGAGATTCTGTGATGCTGGTTCCTCTGTCACATTATCTGGTTGTTGCTGGGCTGCTGCTGGTGATCGGTATCTTCGGGATATTCATGAACCGCAAGAATATCATCGTTATCCTGATGTCGATCGAGTTGATCCTGCTGGCGGCGAATTTGAATTTCGTGGCGTTTTCGGGCGCCTTGCACGATATGGTCGGGCAGGTGTTCACCATGTTCGTGCTGACCGTGGCAGCCGCTGAATCGGCCATTGGTCTGGCCATTCTCGTTATCTATTTCCGCAATCGTGGCTCGATCGAGGTCGAGGACGTGACGTTGATGAAGGGTTGATATGCTCACGCTAATCGCCGTCTTTGCCCCGCTGCTCGGTGCCGTTCTGGCCGGGGTGGCGCGTCCGTTCATAGGCAAGCATCTTGCTGTTGGGGCCAGTGTTTTATCGCTGGTGGTGTCCGCCGTGGCTGGCGTGGGTACGCTTGCGGCCGGGTTGCAGCATGGCATTGCCGCACCTGTGCATATTACGACATGGGTTTCCGTTGGGAATTTTACGGCTGATTGGTCGCTGCGCCAGGATATGCTGAGCCTGACCATGGTGGCGATGGTGAGCGTGGTGTCCATGCTCATCCATGTCTATTCCGTGGGCTATATGGCGCATGACAAGACGATGCCGCGGTTTTTTGCCTATATGTCGCTGTTCACCTTTGCCATGCTCATGCTGGTTACGGCGAATAATCTGCTGCAGTTGTTTTTTGGCTGGGAGGGCGTCGGGCTCGTCTCCTATTTGCTGATTGGTTATTGGTATGAGAAGCCATCAGCCAATGCCGCGGCGATAAAAGCGTTCATCGTGAACCGGGTTGGCGATGTCGGCTTCGCGGTTGGTATCGCGCTCACTTATTATGTGTTTGGCACCATCTCTTTCGATGGGATTTTTGGCGCGGCTGCGTCACATGCGGGGGATGGCTATCGCTTGTTCGGCACGAATTTCCCGGTGCTGGAGGTCGTCGCAATCCTGCTGTTCATCGGTGCCATGGGTAAGTCCGCGCAGATTTTTCTGCACACCTGGCTGGCGGATGCGATGGAAGGTCCGACGCCGATTTCCGCTCTGATCCATGCTGCTACGATGGTTGCCGCCGGGGTGTTCATGATCGTGCGTATGTCGCCGGTGATCGATCAGGCGCCGGTGGCGATGCAGTTCATCACGATCATCGGGGCAAGTACGGCTTTGTTTGCCGGCACCATTGGCTGCGTGCAGAACGACATCAAGCGCATCATCGCCTACTCCACCTGTTCGCAGTTGGGCTATATGTTCCTGGCGGCTGGCGTCGGCGCCTATCCGGTGGCGATGTTCCATCTCATCGACCATGCCTTCTTCAAGGCGCTGCTGTTTTTGGCGGCGGGCTCAGTGATCCATGCAATGTCCGATGAGCAGGACATCAGGCTGATGGGCGGCATTGCCCGGAAATTGCCGGTGACCTGGCTGATGATGTTGTTCGGCGCGCTGGCACTGGCCGGTATCTGGCCTTTCGCCGGCTATTACTCAAAAGATGCGATTTTGGACGCCGCTTATGCGGTCAATTCGCCGGTTGGCTATTATGGCTGGGCCTGTGGTGTGATCACGGCGGGGCTGACGGCCTTTTACATCTTCCGGCTTTTCATTCTCACTTTCCACGGTACGTCGCGCGCGCCCAAGCATGTGCTGGAACATGTGCATGAAAGCCCGCTGGTGATGCTGGCGCCGCTGGTGGTGTTGGCATTCGGGGCTCTGGGTAGCGGCTATATTCTGCATACGGATTTCATAGGCACGAATTTTGCCGGCTTCTGGGGCGCCAGTATTCAGGATCCGGCCAGTTCGCCGATGCTGCGGCTTGAGTCCGATCCGGCCTGGGTGGCGATCGCGCCGTTGGCGATGGGGATACTGGGTATTGCCGTGGCGATATTGTTCTATGTGCTGGTGCCGGCACTGCCGGGGGCACTTTCGCAGCGTTTTGGCGGGGTGTACCGCTTCCTGCTCAACAAATGGTATTTCGATGAGGTCTATGACGCGCTGCTGGTACGCCCTGCTTTGCGCCTGGCCAAATTCGCTTGGCATTCCGGTGACGAGCAGTTCATCGATGGGATTCCGAGCTTGCTAACCACGCTGACGTCGGATGCCTCAACGCAGACGGTGAAGCTGCAAACCGGCTCTATCGCGCTTTATGCCTTTGTGATGCTGATCGGCCTGCTCGGCTTCCTCAGCCTCTTTCTCTGGGTGAGATAGACCATGACTCAATTCGGTTTTCCCATCCTCTCGGTCATTACCTTCCTGCCGCTTGTGGGCGTGTTTCTGCTCGCCACGCTGCAGGGGGAGGATGCACAGATTGCCGGCCGGGCGCGGTTGATCGCTTTGGTCACCAGCCTTATCGTGCTGGCGCTTGGTTTGTATCTCTGGTCGGCTTTCAATCCGGCTTTGCCTGGCTATCAGTTTGTGGAGACGGCGCCCTGGCTGGCCGGGCTGAATATCGCCTATCGCATGGGTGTGGATGGCATCAGCCTGTTCCTGATTCTGCTGACATTATTCCTCACGCCGATTGCCATTCTTGCCAGCGCTTCCATCACAAAGCGGGTGCGCGGGTTTTTCTCCGCATTACTGCTGCTGGAAACGATGACGGTTGGCATGTTCGCTGCGGCGGATTTTGTTCTCTTCTATATCTTCTTCGAAGCCGTTCTGTTGCCGATGTATCTCATTATCGGTGTCTGGGGCGGTGAGCGGCGGATCTATGCGGCGATCAAATTCTTTGTCTTCACCCTTGCCGGCTCGCTGTGCATGCTGCTGGCGCTGGTGTGGATGTGGCGCAATGCCGGCAGCACGGACATCGTGACGCTGACGCACACGCCGATCCCGGGCAATGTTCAGGATTGGCTCTTTCTTGCTTTTCTGGCGTCGTTCGGCGTGAAAGCGGCGGTCTGGCCGCTGCACACCTGGTTGCCGGATGCTTATGGCGAGGCGCCGATTCCGGGGACGATCATGCTGGCTGCGGTGCTCTCCAAAATGGGCGCCTATGGTTTCTTGCGTTTTGCTGTGCCGATGCTGCCCAATGCCGCCGCGACATTTGAACCGGTGATGTTCACGCTGGGTGTGGTGGCGGTCATCTACGTCTCCTTCGTGGCCTTGGCGCAGACGGATATGAAGCGGCTGATCGCCTATTCTTCTGTCGCGCATATGGGCATCATCATCATCGGTATCTTCACCTTCACGGTGGAAGGGATTGAGGGCGCGCTGTTCCAGATGCTCTCGCATGGCATTGTCATCGCCGGACTGTTTGTCTGTGCCGGTGTGCTGTTGTCGCGCGGGGAGGGGCTGGTTTTGTCCCGGCTCGGCGGGTTGGCGGCCAGAATGCCGGCCTTTGCGGCATTGCTGATGGTGTTCTCATTGGCCAATCTCGGTATGCCCGGCACCTCCGGATTCATTGGCGAGATTCTGGTGATTGTCGGCGCGTTGAAGGTGAACTTCTGGGTCTCCCTGCTGGCTGCCACAGGCATGGTGCTGGGTGCTGCTTATATGCTGGTGCTGCTGCGCGCTGTGCTGTTTGATAAATTCACCCGCCCGGAACTGGCCAATTTGCCGGATTTGAAGGCGGGGGAATATGCCATGCTGCTGCCGCTGGCGGCACTTGTGCTGTGGCTAGGCATTTACCCCAGCAATTTCACCCATGTTTTTGATGCGCCGGTTGCCGCTCTCGTGCAGGCGCATACGGCCTCCCTCATGCCTCACACGGCGCTGGCCATGGTGACCACAAAATGACTTTTGCTACGCCCCTCCTCCCTGCGCTGCTGCTTGGCATTGGCGGCATGGTGCTGCTGCTTGCTGGCGTGCTTACGAAGCGCGATCGTTTTACATTCTGCAGCCTGGCTGCGGTGGCTTTACTGATTCTGGCGGCGATTGCCTCGGCTGTGGCGCCGGATGCGGTGTTGTTTAACGGGTTGCTGAAGACCAGCCTGTTTACGCGTTTTGCCGATACGCTGGTCTATCTCGGTGCCGCGATGGCCCTGATTTTGTCGCTCGATTATAACCGGCGCGAGAATATCGCTCGTTTCGAGTATCCGATCCTCGTGCTCTTTGCCGTGCTCGGCATGATCGTGATGATCTCGGCCAATGATTTGATGTCACTGTATATCGGTTTCGAGCTGCAATCTTTGGCGCTGTATATTACGGCCGCCATAGCGCGTGATTCCCTACGTTCCACCGAGGCCGGGCTAAAATATTTTGTGCTCGGTGCGTTGGCGTCCGGCTTGCTGATATACGGCATTTCCCTGGTGTATGGGTTTGCCGGGACGACCAATTTTACGTCTCTCGCCAGCATCCTTACCGGTGGTGCGGGCTATGGCACGGTTATCGGCATCGTGTTCGTGCTCGTCGGCCTTGCCTTCAAAATATCCGCGGCCCCGTTCCATATGTGGACGCCGGATGTTTATGAGGGGGCCCCTACGCCGGTGACGGCTTTGTTTGGTACCGCCCCTAAAGCAGCCGCCATGGCGTTGTTTCTCTCCGTCATGCTGGGGCCGTTCGGGCATCTCGTCGCGCAATGGCAGAGCATCATCGAGATTTTATCCGCCATCTCCATGGCGCTCGGGGCGTTGGCGGCTATTGGCCAGACCAACATCAAGCGGCTGATGGCGTATTCCTCGATTGGCCATATGGGCTACGCGCTCATGGGCTTGGCAGCGGGCACCGAGGCCGGGCTGCAAGCCACGTTGGTTTATATCGCAGTTTATGTCGTCATGTCCTTTGCCGCTTTTGCCTGCATTATTGCCATGCGGCGCCAAGGCCAGGCGGTGGAGAAGATTTCGGACCTGGCTGGTCTGGCGAGCCAGCGGCCGGGCCTGGCTTTGGCTTTTGCGATCATCATGTGGGCCATGGCCGGTATTCCGCCGCTGTCCGGTTTCTTCGGCAAATTTTACGTATTTGCCGCGGCGTTGAATGCGGGGCTCATGCCGCTGGTGATTATTGGTGTGATCTCCAGCATCATCGGCGCGTTCTATTATCTGCGCGTCATCAAGGTGATGTATTTCGACAACGGCACGCCTGATTTCGACGCAACACCGGCCGGTGTCCGCTTCGTCATGTCCGTGGGCACGATTGCAACAGCTTTGTTTGTTCTCCTGCCCGGCCCGCTGGTTGTCGCGGCTGATGCCGCTGCCCGGGCTTTGATGGGTTGACGGGCTGGCGCCTCGAGGTTTTCGAAGAACTGGCGTCGACCTCGACATTATGTGCTGAGCGGGCGCGCGCTGGTGAGGCTGGTGGTTTGGCTGTGCTGGCGCTGCGGCAGAGTGCTGGGCGGGGCTCCCGCGGGCGCGTGTGGCAAGCGCCGGAGGGCAATCTCAATCTTTCCGTATTGCTGCGCCCCGGGCGCCCCGCGGCCGAGGCCGGCATGTTCGCGCTTTTGGCCGGCGTTGCGGTGGCGGAAGCGCTGGAAAGCATCACATCCCTCGCTGTCACGTTGAAATGGCCGAATGATATTCTGTTTAGGCAGGCCAAGCTTGGCGGTATCCTGATCGACGCCGTGCCCTCCGGTTTGGGGCTCGACTGGCTGGTCATCGGTATTGGCATCAATCTGCGTGAGGCGCCCAGGATCGAGGGCAGGCGTACGACCGCTCTGGGCGAGCATGGTGTTGAATTACCCCCCCAGACAGTGGCCAATGCCGTGCTGGAGCGGCTGGAGCATTGGCAGGATGCGCCCGCAGCGGCGATTATGCAGGTCTGGCTGGCGCGTGCCCATGGTATTGGCACGCCGATTGAGGTTCTGGCCGGCGGAAAACTTTTGCAGGGCAGCTTCGCGGGGCTAACGCCCGCAGGTGAATTGCTGTTGCGGAGTGAAGATCGTATCGAGGCGATCAGCACCGGGGAAGTATTGCTCGGTCCACCATGAGGGGCAAAAGCATGCTTTTGGTCATTGATGCCGGCAATACCAACATCGTCTTCGCGGTCCATGATGGCGTGGAATGGCGAGGTACGTGGCGTCTGGCGACATCGGCGCAGCGGACCTCCGACGAATACGGGGTCTGGCTTGAGGCGTTGCTGACACGCACCGGGATTTCCCCGCATGATGTAGAGCGGGCGGTCATCGGTACGGTGGTGCCGGCGGCCCTGTATCATCTGCGTCGGCTTTGCCGCGAATGGTTCAGCGTGGAGCCGCTGGTGGCCCGTGCCTCCCTGAAGTGGGGGTTCGCCATTAAGACGGACAATCCAGACGAGGTGGGTGCCGACCGCTTGCTGAATGCGCTGGCGGCGCACCGGCAATATAAAGGTCCGCTCGTGGTGGTGGATTTCGGCACGGCGACGACCTTCGACGTTGTTGACGAGGATGGTTCCTATATCGGTGGTGCCATTTCCCCCGGCATCAATCTCTCAATCGAGGCGCTGCACCAGGCCGCGGCCAGGCTGCCGCGGATTGGCATCAGCCGTCCTCAATCGGTCATCGGCAGGGGCACTGTGTCCGCCATGCAGTCCGGTACGTATTGGGGCTATGTGGGGCTCATCGAGGGGCTGCTGACCCGGATTGCCGCCGAATTCGGCAAGCCGCTGAAAGCGATTGCCACGGGCGGCCTTGCCCCCTTGTTTGCTGAAGGCACGGCGAAATTCATGGCCATTGATGCGGATTTGACGCTCGATGGTTTGCGTTTGCTGTCGTTGCTTAACCCAGCACCAGTTTTGCCGCGCGATCGTGCGCGGCTTATCGAGAATGAATAAACAAATGGTTCAGGAGAAGTAATGGCAAAATCCACCGGTAAGACAGTGGTTTCGGTGCAGGATGATGCCGGGCAGGGGTTCATTTTCGTGCCGCTCGGCGGCACGGGCGAGATCGGGATGAATTTCAACCTTTATGGCTGCGATGGTGCCTGGCTGGCGGTTGACTGCGGGATCGGCTTCTCCGGCCCTGATACGCCGGAGACGGAGATTTTGCTCCCCGATCCGGCCTTTATCGCCGAGCAGCGCGATGCCTTGCTGGGGATCGTCGTCACCCATGTGCATGAGGATCATATCGGCGGTATTGCCCGGCTCTGGCCGCAATTGCGCTGTCCGGTTTATGCCACGCCCTTCGCTGCGGCGGTCATTCGCCGCAAGCTGAATGAGGCCGGGCTGACGCGCGAAGTGAAAATCCACATCATCCAACCGGGCGGACGCTTTGTGCTGGGGCCGTTCCAGCTTCGCTATCTGGCGATGACGCATTCCACGCCGGAGGCGCAGGCGCTGGCGCTGACAACACGTTACGGTACCGTGTTGCATACCGGGGATTGGAAATTTGACCCCTCGCCGGTTGTGGGCGGGCTCTCCGATGAGGCTGGGTTGAAGGAATTGGGCGATGCCGGTGTGCTGGCCATTGTCTCTGATTCCACCAATGCGACGGTTGAGGGGCATTCCGGCTCAGAGCTGGAGGTGAAGAAGAGCCTCGAAGCGCTCATCATGGATCTGCCCGGCCGCGTGGCGGTGACGTGTTTTGCCAGCAATATCGCGCGTGTTGCCTCTGTTATCGATGCCGGGGTGGCGGCAGGGCGCCATGTGGCGCTTATCGGCCGCAGCCTGGGCAATTACATTGCGGCCGCCCAGGAGTCTGGATATCTGCTGGATGTGCCGGATTTTATTCCCGAGAAGGCTATTGGCAGTATTCCGGATGATAATCTGCTGCTGGTGGTGACCGGCAGCCAGGGTGAGCCGCGTGCTGCCTTGGCGCGCATCGCGGCGGATACGCATCCTCATGCCGTGCTGGGCGAGGGCGATACGGTGATCTTCTCCTCGCGCGTGATTCCTGGAAATGAGCGGGCGATCGCCACGGTGCGCGATGGGTTGGCCAGGCGCGGGGTAAACGTCATTACTGATGATGATGAATTCACCCATGTCTCGGGTCATCCGGCGCGCGATGAGCTGCGTAAATTATATAAGCTGGTCCGGCCGCAATATGTGATCCCGACGCATGGTACCTGGCGCCATCTTTCCACCCATGCCGCTTTGGCTGAGGAGGAAGGTATACCGACAGTGCTGCTGGAGAACGGCGACGTATTGCAGTTTGCGCCGGGCCGGCCCGAAATTGTCGATACCGTGCCCACGGGGCGGCTGGCGGTGGACGGGGAACGGATCGTGCCGCTGAAGGGCGGTATCATGGCCAACCGGCGCCGGATGCTGTTCAACGGCGCTGTGATTGGCAGTTTTGCCATGGACGGTTCTGGCAAACTGCTGGGGCTGCCGAAAATCTCAGCGCCGGGGCTGCTCGATGAGGTGGAAGCCGACCTTCGGCAAGAGGTGGAAACGGAGTTCCGGGAGATTCTCATTAAGCTCCGCGCCGAGCTGCGCCGTGACGACTCCGCGTTTATCAATGCGGCCAAAGCCGGGTTGCGGAAAATTATTGGCAAGCATTTTGGCAAACGGCCCCTGGTAGAGGTGCATGCCATTCAAGTTTGAACAAAAAATAGAAATTTATGGGTGATCAATAGTGCTGCTTGACCAAAAAAAGATCAGAGAATGTTTTTTTGGCTAAAATATGCGCGAAATCGAACCTGTTTTTTCTGGACGCCTATGATTTGTGCGGTGCATGATAAGCCCAGGATGGGGTTTGGTTCTTCATCCTGCCGTGTGACTGGCGTTTCCTCCCTGAACTTGGCCCGCCGCCCGATTAGGGCTGGCGGGCTTCTTTCTATTTGTTTAGGACGAAGCTGCCCATGAGCACGAAGTTGAGCACGAAGCAGGAATTAACCGATCTGACCATCTGCCGCGCTGTGTTCGCGCTTTGGGTCTTCACCTACCACGTTGATTTGTATATTAATTTTTCCCGCTTCCTGGGGCCTGCGGCGGATTTGATCCGGCATGGCTATCTTGGCGTGGATGGGTTTTTCATCCTGTCCGGCCTCATTCTGGCCCGGGTGCATGCTGACCTGACCGGCGATACTCAGCGTTACTGGATCAATGGGCGGCCTTCGTCATTTCAACGGCCCACGGTAGGAATGATGATGCGGTTCTGGGGTAAGCGGCTGGCGCGCGTCTATCCGGTTCATCTCGCCACCATCCTTATACTCGCAGCCCTGGCGGGATTTGGCGTCTTGCTTGGTTGGCAGCCTCACGATCCTAGCCGGTTTGGAGTCTCATCGCTGATACAAAATCTTCTGCTTGTGCAGGGGTGGGGGGGCAGTACGCATGGGGCCTGGAATTACCCGTCCTGGTCGGTCAGTACGGAATGGGCAGGCTACCTTATTTTTCCGATCCTATGGTATTCGCTGTCCTACTGCAGTGCGATTGTCGCCGCGCAAACCATGGTGGTGGGCTTTGCTTGGGTGGGCTTGGTCTTCGCCGCAAATGGCTACAACCTCAATTTGACCTTCGCCCACGGCCTGTACCGGTTTTTCCCTGAGTTTATTATCGGCATGGGGATTGCCCGTGTTGTGCATTTTGTGGCGGATTTTGATGCGGTGCGCAGGGCAAGCCGGATAACAGGTTTTGTTGTCACAATATCCGCGGCAGCCATCGGGATCGATCTGGCGGCGGTTCTCGGGATCTGGCTCATATTGGGGGCGTTTTTGATGCAGGCGGATGCAGAGCAGCCCGCTTTGCTCGGACGGCGCACGGCATTGAATTGGCTAGGCCGGCGTTCATATGCATTTTATATGAGTTTTGCGATCGCCGAATTGCTGATGTCCCAATATTTCCAGCACAGTGGTTGGACGCCACGGAGTCATGCGTTGCTTTTTGCGGCAGGCATGCTGGCGATAACTCTGGCGCTGGCGGTTTCCCTTTACGCGGTGGTAGAAACGCCGTGCCGGCGTATGGCGGATCGCTGGCTGGCACTCCCGGCCGATGCGCTGCCCGCCGAATAACACTGGCACTTATCTCAAAAGGTTAAAAATGCGACTGTCCCAAAGCCTGATCCCGACCCTCAAGGAGACGCCGTCGGACGCCCAGATTGCCTCGCACCGGCTGATGCTGCGGGCGGGTATGATCCGTCAGATGGCATCGGGCATCTACGCCTGGCTGCCTACGGGTCTTCGTGTGTTGAGCAAGATCGCGCAGATTGTCCGCGAGGAGCAGGATGCCGCCGGGGCGCAGGAAATGCTGATGCCGACGATCCAGAGTGCGGATCTCTGGCGCGAGAGCGGGCGCTATGATGCCTATGGCAAGGAGATGCTGCGTATCACCGACCGGCATGAGCGTGAGCTGCTGTATGGGCCGACGAATGAGGAGATGATCACCGCACTCGTGCGGGATTCGATCAAGAGCTACCGCGATCTGCCGCAACTTCCCTATCATATCCAGTGGAAATTCCGTGACGAGGTGCGGCCGCGTTTTGGCGTGCTGCGCGGGCGCGAATTTCTGATGAAGGATGCGTACAGCTTCGATGTTGATTATGCGGGTGCGCTGGTTGCCTATAAAAAAATGATGCTGGCCTATATGCGGACGTTCCAGCGCATCGGCATCACGGCGATTCCGATGCGTGCGGATACGGGGCAGATCGGTGGTGATCTGTCGCATGAGTTTCATGTGCTGGCGCCCACGGGTGAGAGCGGCGTGTTCTATGACGCAGCGTTCGAAACCGGGGATGCGCTGGTAGAGACGGATATCGAAAAATTCTACGAGCAGATGACGACGATCTACGCCGCCACCGATGAAAAGCATGACACTGCGTTATGGGACAAGATCCCGGATGAGCGGCGTCGTGAGGGGAGGGGCATCGAGGTGGGCCAGATCTTCTACTTCGGGAAGAAATATTCTGAGTCCATGGGCTTTGCCGTTACCGGCGCGGATGGGAGTAAATTCTTTCCCGAGATGGGGAGCTATGGCATTGGTGTATCGCGTCTTGTCGGTGCCATCGTCGAGGCACGGCATGATGATGCGGGAATCATCTGGCCGGATGCCGTGGCGCCGTTCAAGGCTGCCATTTTGAATTTGCGTCAGGGAGACGCAACGACCGATGCGATCTGTGAAACTCTGCATGACCAGCTTGGTGCGGATGGGTTGTATGATGACCGTGACGAGCGCGCGGGCGCGAAATTCGCGGAGGCCGATCTCATGGGTCATCCATGGCAGATCATCGTCGGGCCGCGCGGTGCGGCCAAAGGGCAGGTGGAGCTGAAGCGCCGCGCGACGGGCGAGCGTTTAGAACTCTCCGTGCAGGATGCTTTGGCGAAGGTGCTCGGCTGATGTTCAACGCCTTTGAGCGAAAGGTCGCCGCGCGATATCTGCGTGCCCGCAGGGCAGAGCGCTTCGTTTCGGTGATTGCGATCTTTTCGCTCGTCGGCATTGCACTTGGTGTCGCGACACTCATCATCGTGATGAGTGTGATGAACGGCTTTCGCCAGGAGCTGCTGTCGCAAATCCTCGGTCTCAATGGTGATATCGGTATCTATGGTGCCAATACGGCATTGACGAATTACGATGATATGACAGCGAAAATCAGAACCATCCCCGGAGTTACGGCGGCGTTTCCCATCGTGGAGAGCCAGGTGTTGTTCTCGAGCGAGCAGGGAGGTGCCGCCGGCGGTGTTGCCCGGGGGATCACGCCTGATGGGCTGGCCGCCTTGCCCACGGTTTCCAAGCATATCGTGGCGGGCAATCTGGCAGATATGCAGGGTGATGGTACCATCGCGATCGGCGGCGGTCTGGCCGCCCAACTCGGGCTCTCAGTGGGGCAGAATCTCTCTCTGATCATGCCGCAGGGTAAAGCCACCATCATTGGCACGATTCCCAGTATTGAGAGTTTTAAGGTCGTCGCGATTTTCCAGACGGGTATGCAGATTTACGATACAGGCTATGTATTCCTGCCCTTGGGGGCGGCGCAAAACCTGTTTCAAAAACCGGGTGTGGCGACGCAGATCCAGGTGTTCGTCAAAGACCCGGATAATGACGGCGTCATAAGGCAGGAAATTGCCAATGATTTTCCGAACATCCCTCTAAATATCGGCGATTGGCGGCATGCCAATGATGCGCTGTTCGCGGCCGTCGTGGTTGAGGGCAATGTCATGTTTCTCATCCTGACCCTCATTATTGTTGTGGCAGCCTTCAACGTTATTTCCTCGCTGATCATGATGGTGAAGGATAAGGCCAAGGATATTGCCATTCTGCGTACCATGGGGGCGAGTTCGGGTGCTGTGATGCGTATCTTCCTGATGTGCGGCGCTTCGGTTGGTGTGCTTGGTACGCTTATCGGGTTTGGCCTGGGCGTCGTGTTCTGCGCCTATATCGAGCCGATAAAGCAATTCGTGCAGACCATCACGGGAACAAAACTGTTTGATCCCACCGTCTATTATCTTGAATCCTTGCCGGCCAGGCTCGACTGGCATCAGGTGACGGAGGTTATTCTCATGTCTTTTGCATTGTCTCTGCTCGCAACGATCTACCCAAGTTGGCGCGCTGCCAATATCGACCCGATCGAGACCCTGCGCGGTGAGTGAGTTTCTGCTGCAGATGCAGAACATCTCCCGCACCTATCAATCAGGTGTGGAATCGTTGACCGTTCTTGCTGGCGCCGCGTTGGGCGTAAAGCGGGGCGAGATCGTGGCGCTGGTCGCACCATCCGGTGCGGGAAAGTCAACTTTGCTGCATCTGGCTGGCCTGCTGGAAAAACCAGATGGCGGAACTGTCGTGATTGATGGCGAGGATGCGGGTGAGCTGCCCGACGCCGCCCGCACCAATATCCGCCTGCGTAAGATCGGTTTCGTCTACCAGTTTCACCATCTACTCGCCGAATTCACAGCACTTGAAAACATCAGCCTGCCGCAGATGATTGCCGGGAAGGAGCAAGCGCAAGCCAATCGCCGCTCGATGGAATTGCTGGAGAAATTTGGCTTGGCCGCGCGTGCCGGGCATCTGCCGGGCAAGCTTTCGGGCGGCGAGAAGCAGCGCGTGGCGATTGCCCGTGCGCTGGCGAATAACCCGGCTTTGCTGCTGGCGGATGAGCCGACGGGCAACCTCGATGTCGGGACCGCGAACATCGTCTTCGAGGAATTGCTGAGGGTCGTGAAATCGGAAAATGTGGCGGCGCTGATTGCCACGCATAATCCGGAGCTGGCTGCCCGCATGGATCGCCAGGTCACCCTGCAGGGCGGGGTATTGGTTTAGGGTTCGATGTATTCTTTTGGAATATCCAGCCCCAGTGAACGAAATGCCATGGCGGCGCCGGGATGAAAGTCTATGCCGGCCTCGGTGACGGACTTCAGGTCTGGTGCCGCTGCCGCCGCGGGGACTGTCGAGGCTAGCACAGAGCGGTTGCGTAAGGCGGCCAATGTGATGGCCTGAGCCAGCGTGTCGGGCAGGTCGGCGCGGCCGATGGCGATATTCGCGGTACCGACGCTGGCGACGGCAATTGTTTGTCCTGGAAATAGGCCCGCCTCGAGGATCGCGGGTATCATGCCGGGGAGCATGGTCGTGACCTGCGCGGCCTCTGCCGCGGAAAAACCGATGAGTGACAGTTTGCGGCCCATGGCGATGTCCGCAATGGCAGGCACGGGCGGGGCGCCGACGAAGGCGCAGGCTGCGAGTTTGCCCGCGATCATATCGCGCAACTGGTCGGCGTAGTCGCCGGTGATGATGCTGCGTGGGATGACGCCGACGCTTTTGAACAGCGCGGGCAGTATGGCTGAGCCGCTACTGCCCAGCGGCCCAACGCCGATATCCTGCGAGGTCAGAGCCGCCAGTGTGGCGATGCCTGTAGCGCGTGGCGATACGATTTGCAGAACAGAGGGAAACATGGGGAAGAGGGCACGGAACGAGCTGAAGCGCGCGCCACCTGTCCAGGGGTCACTGCCTAGCCGTGCTTCATGTGCGATTACAGACGTTGTAAGCCCGAGCTGGGCGGTGTTTTCGTCGATCAGCAATATGTTGGCTTCGGCACCGCCAGAGGCGCGGTATGCCATGCCGATTCCGGTCTGCTGCTGGATCAATTGTCCCCAGGCGGGGCCATAGAGCATGTAATCGCCACCGGGGCGGCCGGTGCCCATGACCAGGGCGCTAGGCCAGCCTGTATCGGCCAGTGCCGGCATAGCGGGTAACGCCAAACCGAAGCCAAGCAATTGCCTGCGTGCGAGCTTCATTTCTGGCCTCCGGACCGATGGATCATGCCAGATGCCGGCAACGCTCGAGGGCGGCTATCAGCGCCGTGCGCACGCCAGGCTCAAGCGCGGAATGGCCGGCGTCCGGCACGATGGTCAGCCGTGCCATGGTCCAGGCGGCTGCGAGATCGAAAGCCGATTGCGCCGGGCAGATCATGTCATACCGTCCCTGCACGATCTCGCCCGGTATATGCTGCATGGCGTCGACATGCGCGAGCAGCCCGCCCGGTGGCAGAAACAGATCGTGCATGAAGTAATGCGCCTCGATACGCGCCAGCCCGACGGCTGAGCGGTCCTGGGCAAAAGCGGAGACGGCTTCGAAGCTCGGCATCAATGTGGAGCACGAGCCTTCATAAATGCTCCAGCTGCGCGCGGCCGGGGTGTGGATCTGCGGGTCCGGATCGATCAGCCGGCGGAAGTAATTGCCGAGCAGGTCGCCTCTCTCCTCGGCGGGTAGAAATCCGGTGAAGGCGGCATGGATGTCTGGAAATACGCGCTGTAGCCCGTGCAGAAACCAGTCGACCTCGGCTGGTCGCCCCAGGAAAATGCCGCGCAGCACCGCGCCGATGACGCGCTCGGGATGGGCCTGGGCATAGGCGAGGGCGAGGGTGGAGCCCCAGGAGCCGCCGAACAGCAGCATGCGCTCGACGCCAAGAAACTGCCGCAGCGTTTCGATGTCCTGGACCAGATGCTGCGTGGTGTTGGCCTCCAGCCCACCCAGCGGCTGCGAGCGCCCGGCGCCGCGCTGGTCGAAAATGATGACGCGCCAGAAACTGGGGTCGAAGAAACGCCGGTGCACGGGACCGGCGCCGGCACCTGGCCCGCCATGCAGAAACAGGACGGGCTTCCCATTCGGGTTGCCTACCTGCTCCCAATACATCGTGTGCCCGTCGGTGAGCGGCAGATATCCTGTTTCGAACGGCCCGATTTCAGGGAACAGGTCACCGCGCGGCATGGCTACTTGCCCAGGGCCGCGCGTAACACAGCCGCAACGCGGCCGGCTTGCGCATCCGTCAAATCCGGGTGGATCGGCAGGGCTAGAATCCGGCCGCCGAGGTCTTCGGCGATGGGCAGGGCCGTTCCGTCATGGCGGCCGGCATAGGCAGGCTGCTGGTGCAAGGCGCGGGGGTAATAGATGGCATGGCCAATGTCGGCCGCCTGCAGGGCGCTCTTGGCGTGCTCACGCAATTCAGTATCCGGGAACAAAATAGCATAGACCGCCCAGGCGCTCTGGCTCTGCGGTACGCGGGCGGGGATGATTACGGCATCGGCCAAAGCGGCGTCATAGATCTGGGCAATGGTTTCGCGCCGTGCGATCTCGGCTTCGAAAATCTCAAGCTTAGCCAACAAAATTGCTGCCTGCATCGTATCCAGCCGGCCATTCATGCCGATGCGCATCACCTCGTAGCGGGTCGTGCCTTCGCCATGGGTGCGCAGCGAGCGGTACAGCATGGCGCGCTCGGTTGATTCCGTGAACAAGGCGCCGCCATCGCCATAGGCGCCGAGGGGTTTCGAGGGGAAGAAGCTGGTCGCGGTGGCATCCGCGGCGTGGCCCAGGCGCTGCCCGTTCAGGGCGCCGCCGAAGCTTTGGGCGCAATCATCCAGGGTGAATAAATTTTCCCGCGCGGCGATGGCGCGCAGGCCTGGCCAATCGGCGGGCTGGCCGAAGAGGTCAACGCCGATGACGGCGGCGGGGCGCAAAACCCCGGCCCGCCTTACATCGGCGATGCGTAATTCGAGGTGGGCGAGGTCGATTTGAAATGTATGCGGATCGACATCGACAAACACCGGTGTGGCGCCGAGCAGCAGCGGCACTTCGGCGGTGGCGGTGTAGGTGAAAGCCGGCAGGAAAACCGCATCGCCCCGGCCGATGCCTTCCGCCATCAAGGCGATTTGCAGGGCATCGGTGCCCGAACTGACCGTGACGCAGTGGGTAGCGCCGCAGAATTCGGCCAGCCTGGCTTCAAGCTCGGTCACCTCGGGGCCGAGAATGAACTGGGCATGCGCCAGCACGGCATCGACCCTGGCCCGAAGCTGGGGGCCTAGCCGCGCCTGCTGGGCTTTGAGGTCAAGGAAAGGGATCGGCGGGAAACGCTCAGCATTCATGGCGTTGGACCTTACTCTGCCGCTCGGGAAACGGCGAGACCGGCCGAAGGGGAAAATTCAGGCACCAGCCGGCTGAGAATTTCCATCGCGGTAACCTCATCGGCATCAGCCGTGGCCTGACGAAGCTCCTGGAATGCGGCGCGGACGGCCTGCATGTCCACCATCCGGGGGCGGGCCATGAGCAGACCACCGTGATTCGTAGGCGTGAGGCGTTCGCTGCCATGAAACATTTCTTCAAACAATTTTTCGCCTGGACGCAGGCCGGTGAAGCGAATTTCAACATCCTTGTCCGGGTGCAGGCCTGCCAGGCGAATCATTTGCCGGGCCAGATCGATGATTTTGACTGGCTCGCCCATGTCCAGCACGAAGATCCCGCCATCGGGAATCGCCTCTTCGCCGCTCCCGACCTTGGAGGTTTCCAGTATCAGCCCGACGGCTTCTCGCACTGTCATGAAATAGCGCTCCACCTCCGGATGGGTGACGGTCAGCGGGCCGCCCTGCGACAATTGGCGGCGAAACAGCGGCACGACCGAGCCGGTGGAGCCGAGTACATTGCCAAAACGCACGGTCACGCAACGCATGCTGCCGTGTTTGTGCCGGGCTTCAACATCCAGGGCCTGGCAATACATTTCCGCCAGACGCTTGGAGCCTCCCATGACGGAGCTGGGATTAACGGCCTTGTCCGTGGAGATGAGCACCATGAGTTGTGCGCCGCTGGCAGCGGCGGCGTCAGCAACAATCTGTGTGCCGAGTGCGTTGGTTTGAAGCCCCTCCAGCCGATTGGCTTCCACGATCAGCACATGTTTAAGTGCTGCGGCATGGAACACCAGTTCAGGCCGGTAGTCCCGCATAATCGCCTGAATTCTTCCGGCGTCGCGGACATCGGCGACGATAATGCGGCGTGACAGCGTGGGCGCCAGCTCGGAGATCTCGATATCAATCTGCCAGACCGCGAATTCGCTGCTGTCCAGGAGCAAAAGTTCGGTCGGCGCAAAGCCCGCCAGTTGGCGGGCCAGCTCTCCGCCGATGCTCCCCCCAGCTCCGGTTACCATGACGCGCTTGCCCGCGATCAGCCGCTCCAGCCCCGCGCGGTCCAGTTGGACCTGCTGGCGGTTCAACAGATCCTCAATGACGATGGGCTGCAATTCGACCTTTTGCTCCGCCGGGGCGAGCCGTGTCAGGCTGGGGGCGCGCAGCACGCGGATGTTGTGCTGTTCCGCGGCCTGAAGCAGATCGGCCAGAACCTGCCCCGTTAGCCCAGGTGCGGCGACGATCAGCAGATCTGGTTTTTGTTTCAGTTTGGCTAGCGCCGCCTGGGCATTATCGGCGGCGCCGATAATATCCAGCCCATGGATGCGCCGGCCGACATGCTTGCCGGACAAGGCCATGAGCCCGGTGACGCGGTAGGGGGCGGCGGATTTGGCGTGGGCGGCGAGAAACAGCTCTGCCTCATCGCCGCTGCCGATGAGGATCGCCGTCTGGGAGGTGTCAGCAACCTCCGATTTTTGCCGCATGAGGCGATAGGCGAGCTTGGGCGCGGTCAGGAGCACGAGCAGGACCAGCGCCAAAATCACCGGGAAGGTTGGTGAGGGTAACGGCAGATCGGCCCCGACCATGAGCAGCACCAGCAGCAACGCGGTTACCACCGCCGCCGCGGCGATGATCGCCAGGTCTTTGAAGGAGATGAAGCGCCAATGCAGCCGGGCCAGGCCGAAGGGGATGCCGATGAGCCAGATGGCGACTGCGCCCCCGAGTGGCAGACCGGCCGGTTTGGGCCAAAGCGAGGCCGGATTGGCCAGAAAAAAGGCGAGCACCACGCCAAGTGCTGCCAAAGCACCATCGAGCGCGATGTTCAATGCCGTGGAGGTGGCGAGGCGTGTTGAGTCAGAGCGGCCCATAACGACCCAGTTTATAAGCGTAAAACGCCGAATTAATCCAATGGACGGTAATGGGAGCTCCTAACCCAGGTAGAACAGCCCCTCGACCTCGACCGCGGCGTCCAGCGGCAGAGAGGCCACGCCGATGGTCGAACGCGCATGCCGGCCGATATCGCCAAACACGGCGACAGCCAGGTCCGAGGCGCCATTCATCACTACCGCATGTTGTGAGAATTCCGGCGTTGCGGCGATGAAGCCGCCGAGACGGATAATCTTGGTGATGCTCGCCAGCCCGCCGGGGAGGACGGTATTGAGATGTGCCAGCACGTTGATAAGGCAGATCCGCGCGGCATGCTGCCCTTCTTCGAGCGATACATTCAGCCCGAGCTTGCCCGTCACGGCGACCTTGCCGTCGATCGCGGGTAATTGCCCGCTTACCGTGACCAGATTGCCGGCGATGCTGACAGGCACATAGGTAGCAACGGGGGGCATCGGCACGGGCAAGGTGATACCCAGTTCGGCAAGTCTCTGTATCGCGGTCATGTTTCAGCTCACAAGCTTGAAGGACTTACGGCGTTCACGCGGTGCCGCGGCAGGCAGATCAAACGGCAGAAGCGGCGCGCGTTCGGCAGCACCTTCCCCCACTTCATCGGCAGATTCCACCAGCGCCGGCGCCAGATTGGTCTGGCCGAGGTAGTTTACAGCAAGATTGCGGAACACGTAATCCAGCATCGAGGTGGCGGCCGGCACGGCCGGATCGCCCTCCACCGTTCCGGCAGGTCCGAACCGGGTGAAGGTAAAGGCCTCGACGTAATCTTCAAGGTTGACGCCATGCTGCAACCCGAGGCTGACGGCGATGGCGAAGGCATCCATCAGGCCGCGGAAGGCTGAGCCCTCTTTGTGCAGTGCTATGAAAATCTCACCAAGCCGGCCGTTGGTGTACTCGCCGGTGGAGAGGAACAATTTATGCCCGCCGACGGCGACCTTCTGTGTGTAGCCGCTGCGCCGTGCGGGCAGCATTTCGCGCGTGACCTTTTTCCGCGCCAGCATTGGTGCGGCGGGGCGTGCCGGCATTTGCGCCACCAGCAGGGCAAGGGCGTCGTGCATGGCGGCATGTGCGCCGAGGCGGGGCGGGGCAAATAAATCCGCGCCGCCCAGCAGTTGCACAAGTGCCGCCTCGGTGGAGAGGCCTTGCGCGGCCAGTTTCTGCCGGGCCCAGAGGCACAGGCTGCCCTCGGCCGTGACCGGTGACAGTGCCGGGGCAAAATTCAGGGTTTCCGCGCCAAGCAGCGCTTCCAGCGCGGGTTCGGCGGTAAAGCCCAGCAACGTCTCGTGGCGGCGCGTGCCGGCGGATAATGCCTCAGCCTGTGCGGATTGCGCCGCCACCAGCAGCTCAGGCAGCGCGACGGTTGCGGCGGGTAATGTGGCGTTGGCAATGGGGTAGCCCGGGGCAGCGCCACGGGCGAGCAGGGTGGCGGAAGCGATATCCGCCTGCGCGCCGATATAGGCGGTGAGTGTCACAGCCAAATCACGGGCGTCCTGAGAATCATAGGTCACGCCGAAGCGTGTCAGGAACAGATGCAGGTCGGTAAAGCCGATGCTGAGGCGGTGCTCGGCAGGGGCCCCAAGTGTGAGCGCGGTGACGGCCAGACGCACCGCATGTCCGAGCCCGGCAATGTCGAAGCCATAACCGTCATCCAGGAAGGCACAGAGGTTGAACACGAAGCCCGGCCGTCCGGCGGCGCGGTTGCGCCAGATATTGGCGCTGGGGCTGCCGCGGCGCTGGGCGAGAAGCTGATACAATCCGTTGCCAATTTCCACATCGAGCCCCGCAGTCCGGGCGCGTGCGGCGATTGGCTCGATCCAGCTTTCTGCAGCGGCGGCCAGGTCGATACTGGATTGATGTGGCAGAATGGCGGTCAGCGCATCAGCGGCTTGCTGGCCCCATGCAGCGGGCAGCTTCACGTTGATGGGTGCGGCGTCCGGATCCATCGCCGCCGCCATGGTGGTTTGTTTGATGCCATGCCACGCTTTGTCGGTTTTGATCTGTCCCATGTGCCGACATTATGCCGAGCCGCGCCGTCATAAAAGTGCATATTGTGGTTAAAATGCTATTACACCACAAAATCCTGTGGATAGCTTTGCTGACGAGATGAGATGGACCAATCCCGCAGCTTCTTTTATATCAGTGGCATGAGCAAGACCGAAGCTGCCGCCGCACCCGCGAAACGCAAGGCCCTTGGCCTCCGGATTTTGATAAGCAACCCAGGCCTTTACTTCTTGACCTTGTTTAAGGGCAAGTTCATCGGGAGCGATGCGCTGGGCAACGGATATTACGAACGCCCCGGCAAACTGCGCGCGCGGCGCTGGGTTGTTTATGCGGGCGCGCCCGAAGCTTCGGTGATCGGGCCGGAATGGCATTCCTGGCTGCATCACCTCACCGATGCGCCATTGCCCGATACCGGCACTAAGCCATGGCAATTGCCGCACAAGGCCAATCTTACCGGCACCCCGGCCAGCTACCGTCCTGCCGGGCATGACTACATGGGGGGCAACCGTGCCAAGGCTTCCGCTGATTACGAAGCCTGGGCGCCGGATCAAACCTGATGCCGCGTCGTCTTCCAGAACTTCTCACCGGCTTTGCCGTCATTATCGCTGCCGCCCTGTTTCTGGTTTACGCCATGCGGGGGGCGGGTGAGGTCAATGCCGGCGGCTATCCGCTGCAGGCGCAGTTTTCGAGCATCGGCGGCCTCACCGTTGGCGCTGATGTGAAAATCGGCGGTGTCGTGATCGGCCATGTGGCCTCGGAACGGCTTGACCCGAATACCTATGCAGCCATCGTCCGCCTGGCGATCAATAATAACATCAAGGTTCCCGCTGACAGCAGTGCCTCCGTGACCTCGGATGGTTTGCTGGGGAATTCCTATATCGCCGTGGCGCCTGGCGGCTCCAATACGATGCTGGCGCCGGGGCAGGGTTTTGCCGTGACGCAATCGGCGATCAATATTCAGGATCTGCTCGGCAAATTCATCTTCTCCATGGGGAGTGGGTCTTCCGATAAAGCGGGCTCCTCATCCGCACCGGCTAATGGCGGGGCATCCGGCAATCCCGCGGCGCTGAAATAATGCGGCGGCTTGTGCTCGTTGTCGCGGCACTTTTGTCCGCCGGCCCGGTGTGGGCGCAGAATGGCGGCAGCGAGATTGTCATTCCACCAGCCCCGCCGCTGACACCGGAAGCGCCGCCTCCGCCGGTTCCGGTCCAGCCGGTGCCGCAGCAGCCGCCTGGCCTGGTACAAACGCCGTTACCACCGCAGGCGGGGGGTGAGGCCGCAACGCCTGTCACGCCCTCTGCCGCGCCGCCATCTGCCACACCGCCCTCTGGTGCGGCCCCAACCAGTACGCCGCCGAGCAGCACGGCAGCGTTGCCCGCACCGCCGGATGTGGCGCCCGCGCCGCCCGACAATTGGACGCCGGGCCAGACGGCCGTGCTTGGTGTGCTCAATAAGGTTGACGGCAGTACCACTCAATTGAATCTTCCTGTCGGCGGGCAGGCGCAAACGACTGGTGATTTAAGCGTCAGCGTACAGGCCTGTTCGAGCCGGCCGGCAGGCCAGATCCCCGATGTTGCGGTTTTCCTGACTGTGTCCCCGTCGCAAGGTGGCGCGGCGCCGCTTTATCATGGCTGGATGCTGCGCTCAGCGCCTGGAGCGACGTTCGTGGGCAATGCCGGGCAAACATTCCGGGTTATAGGTTGCTCGTAATCCGTTGCCGGTCCGGCTAAAATTTGTGCCAAAAATGCAACAGCGCCAAAATGTTATAAGAAAAACCTCATTTACTCTGTTGAAAGCCAGCGCTTGTCACTAAATAAGCCTCACATTCCACCCGTTCATATGGAGTCGAACATGAAGCTGCGCCTGGCACTTGCTGCCGCTACCTGCCTTGCCTTACCGATTGCGGCTCATGCCCAGCCGGTTACTGGCCCCTATGTCAGCCTTTCGGGCGGCACGAGCATTGAGAACCCGATCGG
>JAMFRO010000106.1 GCA_026224825.1 bacterium
GTAGTCCCTTGCGAGACGTCGGCAATTGCTGATCCAGGCGAATGTGCGCTCGACGACCCATCGCTTGGGCAAGGGGACAAAGCCGCTCTGGCCTTGCGGGCGTTTGACAATGCTGAAGGTAGCACTGTCAATTTCGGCAAGAGCGGCTGATACGGGAGATGCGATCATCACGCCCGGTGTCGAAAGCTCCATCTCTGGGCCGCTATAATCGTCAGTGAATAAATCAAGCGTGCGGGTTGATGCCTTCATGGGCTTGATTGGCACGATCACAGAGCTCGTGAGGGATGTGATAGCGTCGTTGGGATTTTCATTTGTTGGAATTGGTATCGCACACTTCCTTCTATGATGATTTTCCGCCCGTTAATTTTGCCACCATGGCGTCTACATCCCGGCCTGACAATTGGTCTACCGGTGTTTTCGCTTGCGCTCACTTCACCGGCGGTGAGTTGTTGCCGCTCCAATTTGCGAGTTTTACGAACTTGAATTCAGGTTCCTCATCCTGCGTCGCGGAACTGACGCCCGGCACGAATGAGTTTGGAACTTCGAGGCCGCAGTTGGTGAAGAAACACCTTCGCGTTGGGAAGTTTCTGGTCGATCAACATTGCTTTCGTTTACTGAGGATAATGCATTGCGCTTAAGTGGGCGGCGCGCAGCCGCGGTTTTCGCGCGCAACTGCTCGGCCTGCCAAGGGGTTCCGGTTTTGTATGCGATACCGGCACGGTCAAGTGAAGTCGCAACGCCGGCCCAGGACCAGTCATCATGAACAAGGTCTATCAACATTACAGCGTGTTTCCGAAGCCACGGCCGAACGGCTTCTCCTGTGCGCCATAATGGCTGGAACTGCTCCGCGAGTGCTTCGATTTCATCGTCAGTGGGTGTGCGCTTGTATGTCATGCGACCCCCTAGCCTCTATGGCGTTAACCCCTTTTCACTGATGGTCAAACCTCCAAAATTTCATGTGCACGCTTTCGGTTTACAAATCGCGCCTCATACCGTGCCCCTAATCGTCCCACAAATCGTGCTCCATGCCGTGTCCCGAATCGCACCTCATTTCAGCGGCCAGAAGATGCTGTGAGATTTGGTGATTACAACAGACCAAGGAACCCTAGCGGGTGCTTTTCGGTCATTGCACATTCGACAATTATGGGTGCGCGTGCAGTATCGAAGAGCTCGCAGATTTTCTTTGATACTTTGCTAATGTCTCGGAGGGTGTTTGCACTTCTCTCAGTGCCGTGGATTATTCGCTCCTGATGAATTTGCTGATGATCCGGTAAGCGACCGAGCCCTTCTGGACGCAGAAGCGCGGCTTTATGGTGCCCCCGAAGCGGGTGAAGAACTGCGTGTCGCCCGGCGTGCAATAGCCGTCGAGGTCGAACACGAGGTTGTTCTGCGCGGCGTGCCGCAGAGCATGCCAGATCAGCAGGCTGATCGCGCCATTGTCGGAATCGGGGCGCCTGGTCGTCATCAGGTAATATTCCGAGGTACTGTCCCAGGCGGTGAAGATGCCAGCATGGCATGCCCCCGTCTCATCCATGGCGAGCAGGATGCGGCCGGCCTGGCGCGCGCGGCTTGCCGCCATGACCGCGGTGCAGATCTTGTTGTCGTAACCATTTGCCAGGCCCCGCGCTTTCAGGTTGCGCTCGTAGAAGGCCATGAACCGCTCGGGATCGTCGTATTCGGCCACGGTCAGGCGCTCGGCCGCACGGCGGATCACGCGGCGGGCGGTATCGCGCATGGCGGCGAAGAGCTTCTCCTCTGCGGCTGGGGCGATTTCGCTGGTGAACTGAACGAAGGTGGCATAACCCGCATCCTGGAAGGCCAGCGTGTCTCTGGTCTCGCGATGACATTTGATCCAACTGCTCTGCGCGGCCGGTAGGCGCGCGATCAGCGCTTTGGCGATCGACACGCGCCGGCCCAGGCGTGTGGTCTCGGCGCCGGTGCCCTCGTCGATGGCGGGGCCGAGAAAATGCGTGAGCATCGGCATCTGGATACTGGCTAGGCCAGAGCGGCGCGCCGGCAGGTAGGGCAGGCGGCCGATGCAGACCCCATTCGCGGTTTCCTGGACCTCCTCGAACCGTCCGGCTGAGGCGGTTTCCAGCCACCATGGCTCGTGGAAGATCGTCGGCGTCAGGGCCGACCGGCCTGCGATCGCTATGGGCGGTTTCAGCGAGGCCGGCAGGATGAGCGGGTCGGCATTATCCATGCTCGGTCTCGGGAGTTTCAGCATAGAGGTTCGATCCAGACGTGGTGGTTTTGGCTGAGCTTTGAGGGGCAGGGCCAGTTTGAACCTGACCGCGGGCGTTTCCACTGCGTGGCGGAAGACATCCGTCGCGACGATGCAAATGAGCGCCATGGCGATGAGGCAGGGCGGATGAGCACGAAGAAGAACAATATCGCGCGCTCATGACCGGACCAGAGTACGCGCAGGGGTGTCGAGAACATTGCCGATTCGAACAGGTTGTGCGGGCGCGTTGTCATGGAATGCCATTCGCAGGCAGCGGAATCCGGCTGGGTCAGCAGCAGGTGATGAAATAGCCCCAGCAGCGCCAAGACGCCCCACAGCCCGTTGAGCGACTTTATATGCGGCTCAAGACTGCTGGGAAAGGCGTAAAGGGGCATTCATGGTCCGATCGGAGGCTTCCTGCATAGGCTAACGCCGCCCCCTGTAACGGGTTTCATTTAACGGGAATTTCACCCCACGGGAAAAATGCCGTATTCCTGGAAAATCCAGCGAGGCATCTGTGCGTTCTGCCGCCTCGACCGTATGTGGGTCGTTGAGCGCCTCGGTCATGACGTGGCTCTCTCTCCATCGAAACTGGCGCCATCTATCTTGCCTGCCGTTCGGTCGATCTGCGCAATGGGTTCGACGGCTTGGCCGCCAACGCCTGTGGTTGATCGCCAAACGTCTCAAGAAGGGCCGCTTCGTCTGTGCGGCATTTGCCAGGGTCAATGTTGCCGTATTTTTTCATCTGATGAAAAACTTGTCCACGACAATGAAAACTTCTCAACGAGGGTCAGGCCGCATATTTTTCATACCACGAAAACGACACAACGAATACGTAATATATTCAGGATCCAAGATAAACTTATCGCAATGAAAATCGTGTAAAATACAGAAATTCAGCATCTTCCTACAGAAATATTGCTGGCATTATCGAGGTAATTGTAAATTATCAATCTCATAAACATTAAATTTATAAGCCTACATCATAGTTTTTTGAAGCTATACGAGTGGTTTTTGCTATTGCACGAATCTAGCGGTTGCGTAATCCCGACAATCTAACTAAGGCAGTTTCATGTAAAATCTGCAATCTGAATATTTTCCACATTTTTACGTGGATATGGGAGCCCTTCATGGCCTTCGGCGATATTATCAACACATCGACGTTGACTCAGACATTCGACGATGAGTTTAACAGTTTCGCGTCTTCGGCTGATGGCTCAACCGGGCTTTGGCGGACCACGTTAATGAATGACGACCGTACCCTCGGCTCGAATGGTGAGGAGGAATATTATTCAGATAGTTCGGTTGGTGTGAATCCCTTCACCTTGGGTAATGGTGTGCTGACAATTCAGGCCGCACCCGCGGCGGCGGGCAGCAATGCTTTGAACCTGCCGTATACCTCGGGTGTCATTACCACCGAGGATTCATTCAACCAGCTGTACGGTTATTTCGAAATCGATGCGAAAATGCCGGCGGGACAAGGCCTCTGGCCTGCCTTCTGGCTGCTGCCCGCCAGCGGTGCATGGCCGCCGGAGCTGGATGCGTTCGAGGTTTTGGGCAATGACCCGACCACGCTGTATTTCTCGACGCATTCCAACGATCAGGCGACGCAGGGCACGACCTTGAAGGTCGCAAATGTTTCGTCTGGTTACAATCTGTACGGCGTCATGTGGGGGCCGCAAACGGTTGAGCTTTACATCAACAATGTCGAAGTCGCCTCAATGCCGACGCCTGCGGATATGAACGTGCCGATGTACATGCTCGCCAATCTCGCGGTCGGTGGCTATTGGCCCGGCGATCCGAACAGCAGCACGGCATTTCCGGCCGATATGGATATCAATTATGTACGTGCCTATGCCTATCCGGGCACCACGGGCGGCACGGTTTACGATACCACCGCCGCAGAAAATATCGGGACGGCGGCGGTGGCGCCGGTCATCACGCTGCCCTCCACGGCGACAGTGCCCGCTGATGTAACAACCGCGCTCGGAGGGGTGTCCTTCAGCTCCAACTGGCCCGGCGGATTTTTTACGGTGCAGATCGGCGATACGTCCGGTGATCTCAGCACCTCGGCCACGACGGATGTATTCACCAGCGGCGAGGGTTCGGATTACCTTACGCTCAGTGGTAACCTAGCCCCACTGAATGCAGCGCTGGCGTCGCTCACTTATGACGGTTCCGGCAATGAATACATCTGGATCACCGTCACCGACCCGCAAGGGCTGACGAGCACCTCGCATATCGCGCTTTCAGAAGGTAGCGTGGCCAGCACCGGAACCAGCACCAGCACAGGCTCTGGCGCGACCGGCACAAGCAGCACCGGCACGGGTACCGTCAGCACCGGCGGCACGGGTTCGAGTGGCGGCACAACCACCAGCAGCGGCTCCACGCCCGTGGTAGCGACGCCGGGCAGCCTTAACGCCGGGACCGGCGCAACCACGGCGGTGAGCGGCGTTAGCATTGAGGATAGCCAGGGCGGCACTATCACCGTGACGGTGAGCGACAGCACCGGGCTTTTGAGTACGCAAGCGGAAAGCGGGGTGACCGCGACAGGCGAGAACTCCACGGCGCTGACGCTGAGCGGCACCGTCTCCGAGCTGAATACCGAACTGGCCACTCTTGCCTATAAGGCTGGCAGCACCGCGGGCACGGATTGGCTATGGGTCTCCGCCAATGATCCGGATAACGGACAAGGGCTGGGCTCTGTGGTGGTAACCACCAGCCTGGGCAGCACGAGCTCGACGGGAACAGGAACGCCTGTGGTCACCGCGCCAGGCAGCCTTACCGGCGGCACCAGCGCCGTTACGGCGGTGCGAGGCATCAGCGTCGCCGATAGCCAGGGCAGCAGCACCATTACCGTGGTTGTGAGCGACAGCACGGGCTTACTGAACACCGGGACTGTCAGCGGGGTTACGGCAAAAGGCGAGAATTCCACCGCGCTGACGCTGACTGGCACTGTGGCGGAGCTGAATACCGAACTCGCCAGCCTGAGCTACACGGGTGGCAGCGCGGCCGGGACCGACTGGCTTTGGGTTGCCGCCAACGACCCGGATGGCAAACAAGGTTTGGGGCATGTTGTGGTCACCACCACCGCAGCCAGCACCACCAGCGCACCCCCAAGCACGCCCGTGGTCGCAACACCTGCCACCATCAAAACTAGCACCGGCGCCGTGGCGGCGGTTAGCGGCGTCCGCATTACCGACAGCGTGACCAGTGCCATCACCGTAACGGTGAGCGACACCACCGGGATTCTGAACACCCAAGCGGAGAGCGGTGTGACGGTGAAAGGCGAGGATTCCAATGCCTTGACGCTGACCGGCACCGTGGCCGAGCTGAACACAGAGCTCGCCACCCTGACATACACGGCCGGCAGCGCAGCGGGGACGGATTGGCTCTGGGTGTCCGCGGCTGGCCCGAATGGCACACAGGGCCTGGGCCATGCGGTGGTAACCACCACTTTGGCTACCGTCAGCACACCGGTGATCGACCCACCTGCGACAATTTCCGTCGTCACCGGCGCCACCGCGGCCATTTCAGATGTCAACGTTGCCGACAGCGGCTACACGGGAGATATTACCGTGGTCGTGAGCGATAATACCGGCCTGCTGAGCGCCACCGGCACCTCCGGCGTGAGCACAAAGGGTGAGGGCTCCACGGCATTGACGCTTACCGGCACCGTGGCGGATATAAATACGGAGCTCGCCTCACTCACCTATAAAGCCGGCAGCACAACGGGTTCGGAGTGGTTGTGGATTTCGGCTGAGGCGCCCGGTGGCACGCAAGGCCTCGGACATATCGTTATGGATACGACAACGCCGGTAAGTACCGTGCCCGTCGTGACCACCCCGGGAACCGCCACCATAGCATCTGGCGCCGCCCGCGCGCTGACAGGGATTAGCGTTGCCGATAGCGGCAGCGGCACGGTCTCCGTAGCGGTGAGCGACAGCGCAGGGCTACTTAATATTGCCGCGGCCAGCGGCGTTACCATAAAGGGCGAAGGCACGGATGATCTCACGCTGAATGGCAGTCTGGCGGCGGTAAATGCCGATCTTGCAAGCCTCACCTATACGGCCAACGGCAGCGCCAGCTCGGACTGGCTTTGGGTCTCCGCGACCAACCCGAACGGCGTGCAAGGCATAAACCATGTGGTGGTGAGCGTTACCAAAACCACGAACACGGCGATGATTGCCAATACGATGGCGCCAGCCGGTGTTACAATGACACCGGTAACCGGCGGCTCGAAAATACTAACCAGCACTGGGCTGGCCGGCAGCCAGGCGCTGATTAATTTTGCCGAGACCGGCGGCAAGGCGAGCGATGCTTTCACCTATAGCCTCTCCGGTAGCGGCGCTTCGGTATTTTCGCTCAGCAGCGGTGGCGCGTTGTCAACCGCCGCATCCGGCGTTGCCGGTGCAACATCAGCTTCGCTCTACGCGTTGGACGTAACCGCAACCGACACCACCGCCAACATCTCCAGCGCGTCGCAGGCTCTGGATGTCGTGGTTGGCGGCAATGCTCAGTCCACACTCGCCTTGGCCACGCTTTCGGGCTTCCCTTCGACCACGCCGAGCTTCATCTATGCAGGCAGCGCTAATGTGAAGGTCGATGCCACCGGCCTGAGTGCCAAAGCCGTGTTCTTTGCGGGCGCGGGCGCGGATGCGTTCACCGGCGGCAGCGGCGCTAATGATTATGTTTTCGGCGCTACAGCGAACTCCCTGGCTGACGTGATTACAAATTTCCAGGCTTCAAAGGACATTCTAGATTTCTCCGGTCTCTCTTCGCATCTCAACCTTGCCGGGTCGATCAGCGGCGCCAGCCTCGCTGCCGACTCGATTGGTTTTAGCACCGTAGGCAGCGATACCTATGTCTATGCCAACACCAGCGGCATCGCGGAGGCGCTCAACAATACGAATATGCGCGTGGAACTAATGGGGGCTTTGAAACTCACGGCAGCAAATTTTGTGGTCTAGCTGAGCCGCGCGCCGGGCGGGCGCTGCCCGGCTTAGGGTAAAGGCATCTGATCCGTATTTAAAACCGGCCGCAGGCAACCAAACCAACGCTGCGTGGTTATGCGCAAATGCGAACCAACAACCGTGCAGTCGCTGCCCCCGCGCCTCATGCGGGGGGACAGATACGCTCCATCCAGGCGCTGCGCGCTTTGGCAGCCTTGTTTGTCGTGGCATTCCACAGCACGGTGCTCTGGCATGACAAGTTTTCGCACCGGGCCATGCCATGGGAAAATGGCAATGCCGGCGTGGACATATTCTTCGTCATCAGCGGCTTCATCATGGTTGTCTCCTCGCGCCGCCTGCTGCGCCAGGCAGATGGCTGGCGGCAATTCATGCAGTTGCGGCTGATCCGCATCGTGCCGCTTTACTGGCTTGCCACCCTCCTGAAATTGGCGATGATTGTTGCTGTGCCCGCCATGGCGCTGCATACACACCCGACCTTATGGAATGGCATCGCCTCGTTCCTATTCGTCCCGTCGCGTGACGCGGCCGGCCAAATTCGCCCGGTATTCGACGCCGGCTGGACGCTTTCCTTCGAGATGCTGTTTTATTTGGTGTTTGCCGGCGCGATGTTTTTCCGCCTGGCCCCGCTGCTTTTGGTGATACCGGTGATGCTGGCGCTGGCATGGCTCTCGCTGCTCCCTACCGCCAATGCGCCGGCCTTCACCTCGCTGGCGAGCCCGCTGGTGCTGGAATTCGTATTCGGTGCATTGGCTGGGCAGGCGTTTATCACCGGCAAGCTGGAGCGGTTTGCATCACCCTGGATGATGGTGCTTGTAGCCTTCGGCCTGATCTGTGCTGGTTTCGTACCGGCAAATGGCGTCTGGCCGCGGGTGGCGATCTGGGGCGGCGGAGGTACGGTCGCCTTACTCGGCTGTGTACTGGCGGAACGCTGGTTGGACCGGCTGCTACCGCGGGCTCTGATATGGATCGGCGAAGCGTCCTATTCGCTATACTTGGTCCACGGGTTTATCCTGCCCATCGCGGGATTGCTGATTGCGAAATCTCACCTTGTAGGGGCGGTGCAGAAAACTGCGCTCGTTTGCCTTTGTATGGTAGCAAGCACAGTTGCGGCGTTGCTGGTTTACCAACTTATCGAGATGCCGGTGACGATGTGGCTGCGTGAAGAATTTTCCAAGAAAAACGGTTCTTTTTTTAAAAAAAGACCCAAAAAACTTTTGGTGCTTTAGGTCCGGGTTGCCGGAGCTGCAGTCTGGCTGTGCGCCGGTTCGTTCGCAAAAAATAACCGCTTACTTTATGTCATTAAACTGCCAGGCCCGCACCCAGGCAATCCGGTAAACGCCATTTTGCCCTGTCGCCTCTCCGGGCCATGAGCCGATGCCGCCCACCGCCAGATTGACCAGCATATACATAGGCCGCTGCATGCCAGGCGGCGTCGAGACTTGGCTGACCAATATGCCATCCAGATAATAGCGGATTTCATCCGGCCGCCATGACATGGCGAAGACGTGGAAGCCCGCTGTCAGACTAGGTGCCGAAATTTCCGTGACCTTATCACGGCCAGGACCCGCATGGATGGAAGCGTAATAATTTGCCGGATCTCCCCCGAGCATTTCCATTACGTCGATCTCAGGGGGCCAACTGCCATCCGCCGGTAGCAGCCAGAAGGCCGGCCAAAATCCGCGGCCCTCGGGCAATTGCGCGCAGATTGCAAAATACCCGTAGGTCTGGCTGAAGCTTTGCTGGGTTGTTATCAGCCCGGATTCATAGGCGAGGCCCGCGGGTAAACCGGATGCTGGCCGCGCGGTTATGGTTAGTCCGCCGGCATCCACGCTGAATGGACTGTGAGGTCCGGCATCCGCATAGTACTCGATCTCATGATTATTTGAGAGCGTTCGTGTGCCGTCATGATAGCGGGTCTGCCAGACGGCGTGGCCGTTCAGCAGACCCGTGGGGGACGTCTCAAAATGGCTGAAATTATCGGAAAATGTCGGGCGTAAACCGCCCGGCAGCGGCGCCGTGAGCGCCATTGCCAGGGCCAGCGCTTTCATCGATCACCACGCACGGGCATTGGCGCCGGTTTGCGCGAATGGCAGGATTACAGACAGGAATTTCTGGTAATCGGCCAAAGGCGAATCGGAGATGAAGATGATATCCCCATTCTGCATCGGAAATTCATTCGCAAGAAATATCGTCGAGGCATTGGAGAAATCAGCGCGGTACACCGCCGGCATGGCCGCCGGCGCATTGGCCGGCACGGCAACGCCCATCTGGCGCAATACGGAAGTCTTCTCAAAGCGGAACAAAAATACCGAGGCCGGGTTGGCCAGGCTATCCGCCATACCGCCGGCACGGGCAATGGCATCCGCCATTGTAAGCGACCCGGCATCAAAGGGGAAGCGCTGGTTGAGCTGCGTCAGCGTCGTGCTCTGTGAGACCGCGCCGAGCGTAATGAAGTATCGCTGTTCATGCGCAACGATAACATTATCACCACCCTGCAGCTCGATATTCTGGCTCGGGTCCAGCAATATATCGGACAGCAACACATGCTGCGCGAGGCCGCCGCGCTGCATGGTCACCATGGTCTCATAGGTCGGGTAACGCGGGCCGCCGGCGCGGGCGATCGCATCGAGCAGGTGATCGCCACCGGGGTCGATGCTGAAGCGTGCGGAGGTGTTGACATCACCTGTCACATCCACCTCGTCCGATGCCCGGTTTAGGACTGAAACGATGACCTGTGGCTGGATCGCGCGATTAGAGATGCTGTTGATGATGCGGTTTTGCAGTTCCTCCGGTGTCAGCCCCGCGGCATGGATGAGCCCGCCATAGGGTATTGACATCGTACCATTATCGTAGATCTGTTGCGGCGGCAAAGTGACGAAATTGCCCTGGCTGGTGCTGGTATTTGCCGGCAGGAACAATCCACCAGGCTGGGATTCATAGATGGTGGTGCCCACAATATCGCCAACGCCGATGCGAACGTCCTGTGGTGGCACGTCCGTCAGGCTGGTATTAAATCCGGTGGGATTCAACTGATTTGCCAGAACTGCAACATTGCCAGGGTCCAGCGTGATAAGACTATAGAGTAAGCTTGGCTTATTTTGCGTCCCGGGATTTCCGGTTTGCGTCTGGGCGCCGCTTACCACTGCATCCGTACTCGGGCCGGCCGCGGGTATGAACCCCGAACAGGCACTGAGTGCCAGCATGCTTAGTCCCACCGCCAGCCGCAAAGCAGGGTGCTTATTATACGTTCGCATCGGTTCTACCATCCTCTTGAAGGCCTGCTTCCACAACGCGCCAGTGCTAAGATGGTTGCGAAAAACTTCTTTCCCCGACAGTTCTTCCCTGCCGTGCCTTAAACCGCTCCCAGCCGGCCAGCAGTGTGGCGAGTTGGGTTTCCTGTGGTGCTTTACGGCGCCGCAGCGCCTGCAGCGTGGAGCAGAGTGCGCGCATCGGGTGCCTGGGGTGTTGCGTCGGGTCGCCTTCCAGCATTGCGAGAAATATCGCGGCCAGATCGGGATTTTCGCGCTCCATGACATAGGCCGCATAGCCCATCACCGAGGCCCGGCCATAATGCCCCATGCGGCGGGCGAAGCTGCGCAATGCCAGCAACCTCGGATGTTCGGCGATGATCTCCTGAATTTCGGAGAGGCTGGCTTTGGCATTGCGCATGGCCAGCGTCTTACGCTCATGCCGCCATAGAACATTGGCCATCGCCGACATCAGCGCCACGTCCCCAAAGGAATCGATGGTGCCCGTCGTCGCGTTCCGCCGCTTGGCGCAGATATCATAGGTTCCGGCCACGGCCTCCTCCAGCCCGCGGACCACGGCGACGTCCGCGGCGCCGCCCGCGCGGATGATCGCCCGCAACCTGTGCCCACCCTTCAGCAATCTTCCAGTATTGGCGAAGCAGATGGGCTGCGCATCGAACATTTGCCGGCCCTGGAGCAGATCAGCCGCCAGCGCCGTAATCCGCGACTGGCTCAAATGCTGTTTGTTCATAAGCTGCGCCAGATGTGCCCGTGCCTGTTCCGGGCTGACGTCTTCAAAGGTGCAGGATATTCGCGGCGCGGCCTCGACGGGTACGATACCGCCGGCAACGGCGCCATGCTGCAGCAGCAATGTGGTGAATGGGGTCTGGGCTTCAATGCAAGCGAGCAGGCGTTGATAGCCATCCACCAGCATTCCTTCGCCGGAGATAATGACTGGCATACCATTCAACGCCCAATTCTTTTCGCGCATAACTTGCGCATAGTTGCGCACGGCGCGGGTATTCCGGCGTGCGGTTTGGCGCCGATGCTGAACGAGAACGCCTGCCTGCGCCGCATTGATTGTGACCACGAGTAAGTCTGCCATTGCTATAATGCCTAAAGCCAGGACGTGATCTTATCGTGCATCCCCGTCCTGCTCCGGTTGACGCGCGCGGTGCCCAAGCACAGCCTCAACTGTGCAACGCCCGAAACGAGAATAGTTGCAGATTTTTTTATCCTATTGAGGAGCGGCAACCATTGCTCGACTGCGGCGCTTCACGCTCATGCGCATAATGCCCCCCCCCTGTGAAACGAAGCTGGTCTATTTTGTCCACGATCTGAACGACCCCGCCGTGACGCGCCGGCTGGCGATGCTGCAACCATATCTCGCATCCGCGATTATCATCGGGTTTCACCGCGCTGCCCCTGCGCCGGCGCAATTGCTGGGCTGGCCGGTTATTGATCTGGGGCGCACAGAGGATGGCCGGCTCGCGCGACGGGCTCTCAGTGTGCTGCGCCATTTACTGCATCTGCAGCCACTGCGAGCACCTATGCAGGGCGCGACACTCGTGATCGCGCGGCAATTGGAGATGCTGGCCCTCGCCAATGCGGCGCACCGGCGCTATGCAAAGCATGCGGCCCTCGTCTACGAATGTCTCGACATCCACCGCGTGATGCTCAGTTTGGCCGTAATGCGCCGGATAGAGACACATCTGCTGGGTCGTGTGGATAGGGTGATTGTCAGTTCGCCCGCCTTTGTCGAATCATATTTAAAACCCACGCATGGTGCCGCGCTGCCACCTGTAAGCTTAATCGAGAACAAGATGCTGCGCGCCGAAATGCGGGAAGGGCAACCCGTCACGGTCCAGCCGGGATCTCCGCCCTGGCGCATCGGCTGGTATGGGGTATTGCGCTGCCGCCGCAGCCTATTGTTACTGTTGGACCTTACTCAAACATTTCCCGGCCAGATTATCGTTGAGCTGCGCGGCCGGCCCTCGCGCACGGCTATACCGGATTTTGATGCGCTGCTAGCCGATGCGCCCTATCTCACTTTCCATGGCCCCTACGACCGGCGGACCGAGCTGGCGCATATGTATAATGATGTGCATTTCACCTGGACTATCGATTTTTACGAGGCGGGGCAGAATTCCGCCTGGCTCCTGCCCAACCGGCTTTATGAGGGTGGCGTACATGGAGCCGTGCCCATCGCCGATGCAACTGTGGCTACCGGGCAATGGTTGGCGCGCCATGATGCCGGGATATTGCTGCAGGAGCCGCTTGGCCCCAGTCTCGCGCAATTCTTTGCCGGGCTTGATGCTGCGGCCTATCAAATTGCCAGGGTCGCCTTAGCGCATGTGGACGCTTCGCAATGGATCGAGGATGGTCAGGATGCTGCGGCGTTTTTTACCGCAATCGGCATCAGCGGCAGATAAATTTCGCAAATGCGCGATTAAAGATATTTCAACCGTAAAAGTCGCATATTTTGCGCCAGATGAAAAACTGGCGGGTCCTGCGCCCTCAAATTAACTGAGCCGTTAAAAATTTATTGCACAAGATTAACAAAAACGGCCAAGTGCTGCCCATGGACAACGATATCGAGCAGGACCTTGCAACACTGACAGAAGCATTAGTCAACGATTTTGTGTGATGCGTGTTCAGGGGCGGTGACCAGAACCGATTCCCAGCGAGGCCATAAATGACATTACCTTTTGAACAGCGTGACATTGCAGCGCAGCTGCATGGTGACGTCAGCGCCACGTATTTTCTTCCCCTGGAGGCGCCGTCAGCCGGCGATCTCCAGTCTGGTAATCAAAAAATATTGAAGCGTCTCTTCGACATAATCATATCGATATTGGTGCTTATGGTGTTTGCACCGGTTATGTTATTCGTTGCGTTGTCCATAAAGTTGGACGGAGGTCCGGCGCTGTTCAGTCACAGGCGGGTCGGCCGGCGGAACCAGGTTTTCGGATGTCTGAAATTCCGCAGCATGTCGGTCACCGCCGAGCAGGATTTGGCGGCTTATCTTGCGGCAAACTCTGAGGCAGCGGCGGAGTGGTCGGCACAGCGTAAACTGCCGAATGATCCGCGCGTTACGCGCCTGGGCAAGTTTTTGCGTTCCACCAGTATTGATGAGCTGCCGCAATTGTTCAACGTGATACGCGGCGAGATGAGCCTGATCGGGCCGCGCCCGGTGGTGCCGCAGGAATTGGACGAGCATTATTGTGCTGCCGGGCGCCGCGCCTATACCGCAATGCCGCCTGGCATCACCGGGCTCTGGCAAGTCAGCGGGCGCAGCGATACGAGTTATGCCGAACGTGTGAGGTTGGACATTGCCTATGTGAATAGCTGGTCCATGCGGCAAGATATCAAAATCATGCTGCGCACCATTCCCGCCGTGCTGCGCGGCAAGGGTGCGGTTTGATGGGCGGCGTCGATCGTCTCAATGGCAGTACGTCAGCGCATATAGTGGGCCGTAAAATCCGGGCCTTACGGCGCGAGGCTGGACTTTCGCTGCGCGAGTTGGGCGCCGCCGTTGGTGTTAGCCTGGTACAATTCCAACGTTATGAAACAGGGGTCTCGCCACTCTCCACGTCGCGGCTTCTGGTCATTAGCAAGGTGCTGGGTGTTCGCGCGGCGAGCCTGCTCGGCGAGGCAAATAACGCGCCAACCGAGGATTACGCCAGCCGGCGCCGCGACGAAGAGCGGGAATTGGCGGAACTTTTTGCGAGCATTACGGACCCGGCAGAGCGCCGTGCCATCCTCAGTCTCGCCCGTGCCTCGGCAGCCCGCGATGGGATGGAGCGCACGTCGTCTTTGTCTCGGTTCCATGAGTATTCCTCCACCCTTCCGGAGACCAAATGATGCAACCCGTGATCAGTATTATTATGGCGAATTACAATGGCGAGGCCTATCTGTCCGCAGCCTTGCACTCCATTCTCCGGCAGGGGTTTACGGCATTTGAAGTTTTGTTTGTGGACGATCATTCCACGGATGCGAGCCTCGTCATCGCGCGCGCGCTGGCCGCCCAGGATGCCAGGCTGCATGTTCTGGCAATGCCGGAAAATGCTGGCCCCGCGGCCGCTCGTAACCACGCCTTGCAGGCGGCACGCGGCGAATGGGTGGCGATGGTCGATAGCGATGATTTCATCCATCCTGAACGGTTGCAACGCCTGCTGGATGCCGCATTGACGGCACAGGCTGATATTATCGCGGATGACCAGTTGATTTTCGATGATACCGGCGCCACCGCGCCGCGGCGTCTGCTGAGCGGTGCGCTGACCATGGAGGAAAGCTGGATCACCACCGCCCAGTATATTCGCGCCAACCGCCTGTTCAGCAAAGCCACACCGCTGGGTTATTTAAAACCGCTGATCCGCATGGCGTTTTTGCGGGCGCACGGCATTACCTATAATGAGCAGATGAAGATCGGCGAGGATTTTGATCTCATTCTCCGTTTGCTGGTCCGCGGCGCACGATTCCGTCTGGTTCCGGAACCATTGTATTTTTATCGCCGCCATGGCGGCTCCATCTCGCATCGCCTCAGCGATGCTACTGTGCTCGCCATGGTTGCAGCCGACGCTGCCTTCCGGGACTGGGCGGGTGCCGAACCAATTGCTTCAGTGCAACCCGGGTTGGATGCGCGGCTCGCCAGCCTGCATACTGCCCAGGCGGTTGAAGCCTGCATCGCCAGGCTGAAAGCCCGTGCGCCCTTGCAGGCGCTGCGCAGCCTCGCGGCTCAACCTTCGGCATTGCCCATCGTGGCACGGCTTGTTGCTCCCGGCGCCTTGCTCGCGCGGCTGCGCAGGTCCGCCAAACCTGATGCACGGCTTGCCCGCGGGCGGCCCGCTTTCCCGCAACCTCTAATCTGTGTGCTGTCGCGCCAGCGCCTCATTGCCGGCGCAAACGGCAGCACGGCGTATCTACTCAGCCTCTGCATGGGGCTGCGTAAGGCCGGTTTTCGGCTGCATCTGGTCTGCCCGTCGCCCGCCGTTCTCGGCCGGGTGCCGGTACTGCGCGTCGCCGGCGCAGGGGATGTGTTCGAGCGCGTGTCTATCCGCGGTACATGGGAATTGGGCGGCGTGTTCTTTGCGCGTAACCCGGCGGTATATGGCCGCGCTTTGCTGGCTTTGGCTGATAATTTCGCCCGCCGCCTGGGCAGCAATATTCTGGCTGCCATGGCCCGTCCCGCGCCCTATGCCGTGGCGGCGCCCTGGCAGGCAGAGGACCAAATTTTCATCGCCCGGGTCACGCGCGGCTCTGCCGATATCGTGCTGGCCGATTATTCGTTTCTCACGCCGGGAATACCCTTCGCGGCACGCCCCGGCGCACCCTCAGCGGTAGTGATGCACGACCTTATTTCCAGCCGTGCCGCCAGTTTTGTCGGCCTTGGCACAGCGGATAGCATGGCGGCACTGGATGCGTCACGCGAAGCGGCTTTGTTGGCGCAGGCCAAACTCGTCATTGCCATTCAGACCGAGGAGGCTGAGGCCGTGCGCCGCCTGCTCCCCGGCCACGACATTCTGACCGCGCCCATGAGCATCGCCCCGGTTGCGGAAGCGCAGCCGGGCGAGGGCGGCGGGCTCCTTTTCGTTGGCAGCGGTACGGCGCCGAATGTCGATGCCATGCTCTGGTTCCTTGAGGAGGTCTGGCCGCTGATCCGCGCTCGCAATACCTGTGCCACGCTCACATTGGCTGGCACGGTGTGCGCCAAGCTCGGCGCCGCCGGGCAACGCCCAGGTGTGCAAATGCTCGGTCGCGTTGCGGACCTCACGCCAGTTTATCGCAGCGCCGACGTCGTTATCTCGCCGCTGCGCGCCGGCTCGGGCCTGAAGATCAAGTTGGTCGAGGCCCTGGCGCATGGCAAACCCGTGGTCGCCACCAGCGTCACCGCGCAAGGAGTGGAAAGCCTGGTCGCCAACGCCGTTATCCTCGCGGACAAGCCGCGCAGCTTCGCGGCCGGGGTATTGCATCTGCTTGCCCACCCGGGGGCGCGGCTGAAGCGTGCCGAAGCCGGGCTGCAGATCGCGCGGCAGCATTTTGCCCCCGCTTCCGGCCATGCCTCAGGCCTTGCCAATAATTTATACCGGCAGCTCGCCACCGCCGGCCGGGCCGCGTCGCGGCTTCGCGTTGCAGAGCCGGCAACACGCACAGTCCATTTGGAGCCGGCGAATTGTCTCGCCTATGCCGAACCGGCGCCACCTGCCGCGGAGCAGGATGCGGTACCAAGCGTCAGCCCTGAATTTCCTTGGCCATTCGTGACAATCGTCGTGCCCTGCCTCAATGAGGAACGCTATATCGGCCGCTGCCTCGACTCCCTGATTTCGCAATATGAACCCGGGCTGCATGAGATACTGGTCATCGATGGCGGCAGTACCGATGCGACCTGCCCTATCGTCGCCGGGTACATCCAGCTTCATCCCACGATACGCCTGTTGCACAACCCGCGGCGCCTGCAATCCGCCGCCGTTAACCATGCCGCCGAGGCGGCCAACCCGGCAGCCACCATCATGCTCCGCGCTGATGCGCATGCGCATTATGGAACAAATTTTGTGCGCGATTGTGTAAGAGCGTTGGTAGAAACGGGGGCCAGCTCCGTGGTTGTGCCCATGTGCACCCGCGCCTTACCGGGCAAGACGTTGCAAACCGCAATCGCAGCGGCGCAATCCAGCCGGCTCGGCAATGGCGGCGCGGCGCATCGCGTTGCCCCTGTCTCCGGTTTTGTCGAGCACGGCCATCATGCGGCCTTCGATCTCGCATTTTTCCGTAGGATAGGTGGGTACGACCCGGAATTTGTGACAAACGAAGATGCTGAGTTCGATTTCCGCGCCAATAACGCCGGCGGCAAAGTCTGGATGTGCGCGCAAACGCCGGTGACGTATTTTCCACGCGAAACGCTAAAGCGGCTCGCGCTGCAATATTACCGCCATGGTGCCGGGCGCGCCCGCACAGTGCGCAAGCACGGTTTGCGCCCGCGTTTGCGTCAGGTGGCACCGGTGGCCATACTCGGCGGCTGCATTGGCGGGCTGGCGATTGCCCCGTTGGAACCGCGGCTTGCGGCTTTGGCGCTGCTCTATCCAGTTGCGTGCTTCGCATGGGGTGCGGTTCAGGCCGTGAAGCAGGACAAGGCGGCCTTGTTTCTCGCTGGCGCGGCACTGGTGACGATGCATCTGGCCTGGGCGACGGGATTTCTGCGGGGCTTGGCGCGCAAACCCGCTACCGTCTTCATCCCGTCTGCCTCCATCGCCTCCTTCCCATCGATTGTTGCGATGCCCACAGCAAGCGTGGCCACGATGCCGAAGGCGGCGGGTGGCATACAAGCTGCTTAAGCGATGCAACGCGCGGCGTGAAGCGGCGTTTAACTTGTTCCCTGCTGCCTGAAGGAAGGACACTCCCCATGCTGACCAGCGCCATGCATCACCATACTCCGCCAGCCGCACCGCGGGGCAGCGCTGCCCCGTTTCGGGGTTTGCCTGCCAGCGTGGCTTTCCTCCGCCGCCGTGCGCGGCCCATTGCTGTGGGCGCATTGGCCGGCATCGCGCTCGGTGTGATTTATCTCTCGGTTGCAACCTCGCAATTTACGGCCGTGGCAACGCTCAATATCGACAGCAGCCGCGCCAACCCCACCGGCGACCAACCCATGGCGTCCGATTGGCAGTCGCAGAGCGCCTATGTCGACAGCCAGGTGGCATTATTGCAATCCCCGGCGACGTTGCGTGGCGTCGTGGCGCAGCTCGACCTGACGCATGATCCGCATTTCGTGGCGCAAGGCGGCGGCCTAACGGGTTGGCTGCCCGGCCATGGCGCGCCATCCGCCGCCGTCGCTGAAGCGCAGGCGGAGATCAAAGTCTCGCACATGATATCCGTGGTGCGCGTCGGTGCCACATCGGTGGTGGACGTGCAGGCGACCACATCCGACCCGGCGTTTTCCGCCAAGCTGGCCAATGCTGTGACGCAGGCTTACATGGCGCAGCAATTGCAGGCGGTTTCCGACACCACGGCGCAAGCTGGCAGTTGGATGCAGAATCGCATAGGCGAACTCAGCCACCAGGCTTTGGCTGCTGACCTCGCGGTGCAGGCGTACAAGGCGCAGAACAATATTGTTGACGTCACCTCCGGCTCGGGTGTCGGGATGATGGTCGAACAGCAGTTGGGCGAGCTCAACAGCTCGCTGGCTGCGGCCCGTGCCAGGCTCGCGGCGGCCCAGGCGCGTTATGCCCAGGCCCAGAATACCACGCTCACAGATCCCACAATCGGGCAGACCGCCGGGGCGCAGCCGGATCCGGTGATGAGTCAGCTACAGCAACAGTATTTCCAGGCGACGCGTCAGGAAGCTGACCTCGTGAGCCGTCTCGGGCCAAACCATGAAGCCGTGATCCAGCAGCGCAAGGTTGTGGAAGAGCTGCAGCAAAGTCTGCAAGGCGAAATTGCGAGCCAGACCCAGAGCGATAGCGCCGATGTGGCGGCCGCCTATGCGGAGGTCAACTCCATTCAGAACCAACTGAATCAGGAAGTTTCCTCTGAAACCAAAACGAACATGGAACTTAGCCAGTTGCGCGCCCTGCAAAGCTCGGCTGATGCCTATAGGTCGATCTATACGAACTTCCTGCAACGCTTCACCCAGGCGACGCAAGACCAGTCCTACCCGATTCCCAACGCGCGGGTGGCAGCTGCCGCGGTGGCGCCGGTGCAGCGCAGCTCGCCGCATGGCAAGGTGACGTTAGTGTTGGGTTTGGTTCTCGGCCTCGGCGCCGGACTGATATTCGCCGTGCTGCAGGAGGCGCTGGATCTTTCCATCCGCAGTGCGGCCCAGCTGCGCGGCATCACCGGGCTGGACTGCCTGGGAACGATGGCTGAGAGCGCCGCTTTGATCTGCCCGCAAGTCCCCGCGCGCGCCGCGAAAAACGGGCTGATCTATGTGCCGGGTGCCTTCTGCGATGCCAGCCTGCGCCCATCCGGCGGCATGGCCGATGCGGTGCAGAATGTGCGGATCGCCGCCGCCCGTCAGGCACTGCCAGGCCGGGAGGTGAAAATCATCGGCTGCGTGGCCAGCGCGGCACAGGAGGGCTGCAGCACTTTTGCCGCAAATCTGGCCTTCGCCCTCGCAGCCGATGGCCAGCGCACCGCTTTGGTGGACTGGAATACCAGCGAACCCTTCCTCACGCGCATTTTGCAGCCGCATGCAAATGCTGGATTGCACGAGCTGATCGCCGGCCGCGCCGGGCTTAGCGAGGCCGTCGCGCTTGATCTTCAGGCACGCCTCAGCTTCATCGGCCAGACGAAGGCAGGCGCCAATGGCGTGCAGCCGGGTCCGCAAAAAATCCAGGCCATGCTCTCCACGCTACGCAATGAGTTCGACGCAGTGGTGCTGGATTTGCCGCCGCTGCAGGATGATAGCAGCGCCATGCGGCTCAGTGATTGGGTGGACGGCTACGTGCTTATCACGCGCTGGGGTTCAACCTCGCAGGATGCCTTGGCCGAGATTATGGGCCGCCCGGCCTGCGCCGAGGCGCGCTTCTTGGGCACAGTGTTGAACCGTTGCAATCCGGATCGGATGCAAAGCTATGTGGCCGGGCTGGCGCGTGAACCGGTACAGCGTGCCCCTTTGCCGGTTTTTGCTTCGGTTTAGCTGGTTCCCGCACGGGAGGTTGCGCCTGAACCTGCGGGTTCAAATGCAGCCTGCCAAATTTTTAACCACGAAATTGCAAAGGGGCGTGTTCATCCGGTGGATGAGCACGCCCCTTTGCGATTGTCCTGCGCGAACAAATTCAAATGGCCCATATTCAGAGGGTCAGGGCGTTTGCCTCGACGAGCTGGCGCGCGATTTTGCCGCCGACCTCGTTCTGCCATTGCCATATGCCGTTCGTCTGGCCGGAAAAACTGGGTTCGCCGCCGCTGATTTCCGGTGAGATGAAGCCGGAGGCGAGGCCGATACCAAATAACCCAGGCAGTGGTGTGCCGGCGGCGTCCAACAACCGGCATTGCGAGTCCACAAGGATGGGTGCGCCCGGGCCATCGGCAAAGAGTGGCACGGGCTGGCCCGTGAGCGAGACCACCGGCAAGGCGCGCGGGCGGTAACCCAGCGCCGGGACGATCACGTCGGCTGTTTCCAGCCATTGCCGCGCGACTTCGTCCTGCGGTGGGGCAAGCTGGTGCAGATGCAGCCGCGGCTCGGGCGGCCTTCCGCCAATACCCATTGCCCGCATCACCAGTTCACGCGAGTCTAGCCGGAACCCGGCAAAGCGGTAGACAAAGCCGCTGACCGGGCAGATATCCTCAAGCCCAAACGCGGTATAGCCATCCGCCAGCGCTGCTTCCGCCGATGGGTAGAATACCCGCAGACGGCGCCGGTGCAACACGGTGACTTGAACGCCGCGCCCGGTATGTTGCAACAAAGCGTTAGCACTGGCCATGGCGCTGCTGGAGCTGCCGATGATCACGGCCCGGCCGGACGTACCCAGACGTTGGGCTATATCTTTCAACCCTTGGCCGGTGAGCGCCACGCCGGAGCGCATCAATTTGGGCGCAAAATCTGGCAGCAGCCGGGTTCCGGCGACATCATATTGTTCTAAAACCGAATCCGGCTGATGGCCGCCGGTGGCGAGCACCACATGGCGGGCATAGACGATTCGTGGCGTGCCATCGGCAAGATTTTGCAATTGCACCGCCCAAATCCCGTCTGGCATTTGCCGCGCCTGCACAGCTTTATGGCCTGTCAGCGCGGCGCAGCCTGGCGTGGCCTCCAGCAGCTCATGCAAAGCAGCCCCCAGGACTGCCATGAATTCCCCGACCAAACGCAGCGGCACGGCCGCCTGGCCATAAGCCGCCACAGCCTGTGTTGCCGGATGTGCTCGCAGCGCCGTAAACCAGGGGCCGGGGTTTTCGTTCACGCAGCTCACCAACGTCGTTGCCGTGCTGTCGGAGGTGATTGCGTAATCGCCGACCCGCCCGGCGCCGATTTTATTCCCCTGGTCCACCACCGCGACGCCCTGTGCCAGTAATTCTACCAGCGTGTTATCGCGGCTGGCGGCGACGAGCGGTGCCAGGCCAGCCGGGCCGCCACCGATGATCAGGCAGCCAAGAAGCGCGGGTGGGCCATCACCCATTGCACCGCACATCTCTCAAGCCTCGCGGCAGGCGTGGATGAAAAGGGAGCAGATATGGTGCACGTGGGCCTTGGTAAGCTTGTCGGATATCGGCAGCGATATCATGCGTTCGCTGATCTCCTGGGTGACCTCCAGCCGGCCGCTTACAGCGTGCTCCCTGTAGTACGGATGCTCGGCCAAATGCGGCGAAAAATAATGCCCGGCGCCTATACCCTGGCGCGCTAGTTCAATGAGAATTTGCGCGCGCTTGGGGCGCAAATGGTTGGGCAGCAGGACGGAGGCGAATTGCAACGCACTTTGCCTGCCGGCGAGGATCTGGAAGGTAAAGCCTGGCAATAAACGCGCATAAAGCCGTTGCAGTGCTGCGCGGCGTCGGGCAATGAGACCTATTTCCTGTAACTTCTCCAGCGCCTGCAGCGCCGAAACCTCACTTAGCTTGGCGTTGATGCCGGGCATCACCGTAATTCGCGCGGCATCCAGTCCAAAACCGGCCATGCGGCGCAAGGTTGCGATGCGCTCCGGATCGGTGCAATAGATCAGCCCGCCTTCGCCGGTGGCAAAGCACTTGGTGGCATGCATGGAGAATACCGCCGGTGCGGTGCTGCCGCGGCCGAAGGCGTCGCCATTCATCTGCAAGGAGCCTAGCCCCGCGGCGGCGTCTATTACCAAGGGAATGCCGGACTCTCGCGATAATTGTTCGTAACGCGCCAAATCCAGGCAATTGCCATATGTGGCGTTAGGCATGATCACGGCGACATCCTCGCCATACTGGCGCAGCAGCGCCTCCTCGGCGGCCGCATCAGGTAGCCAGGTATCGCGATCAATGTCGCAGAATAATGGGGTCAATCCGCACCAGAGTGCTGCTTGCGCCGTGGCGGTAAAGGTGAAGGATGGCATCAGCGCATATTTACCACGCGGCCGCCAGCCGGTCGCCTGTTTGATCGCTAGCATCAGCCCTAGAGTTGCATTCGCTACGGTCACGCAGGCACCGGTGCCGCGGAACATTTTGGATATGATTTCAGATTCAAATCGTGAATTGACCGGGCCGAAATTGGAGAACTGCCCACTCTGCTCAATCTCTTCCAGTTCATGGCCGAGCGCGCTCAGGCGCGGCGGCCTTGGCGCCAGCAGTGGAATATGCAGTGCCGGAGAGACGAGCGGCGATTGTACGGGTGAAATGCCAATTTCCATGACGAGTCCTTAAGGCCCGGTGCAAGCCGATTTTACACTAACGCGCGGCGGGCGTTACGGTTGCCGCTTTTGACAAAATTTCTTCTCCTCGTGAGAATGTTTCCAACGTACGGTTGGTGATCGCTTCCAAGCGGTCGCAGAAATGTTCTAAGCTGTTGAAGGCCACAATTAGTTCACGCGCCTGGCGGCCGAGCGCTTCGGCCTTGTCTGGATGATCCAGCAAATTGCGTATCTGCCCATGTAGCCCGTTGATATCATGGACTTCCACAAATAGGCCGGTGATTTCTGGTTGCAGAAAATCCGGAGGTGCTGCGGTGCGTGTGGCAATCACCGCGCGTCCCATCGCCATGGCTTCGGCTATCACCGCATAGCCGCAGGCATGGGCGGCCTCGTGCATCGGCACCACAACAAAGCGCGATTGCTCATAGAGCTCGCGCAGCCGTGCATAATTGCCGTAGGAGCGCAGTTCCACATGCGCCGGCCAGCCCGCCATGGGTGTTGCGGTTTGCGGCGGCACCCATGTGCTGTCGGCAGCAATTTTCACCGAGACGGCGATATCTCGCACGGCTTCAGCGAGGGTTGCATAGTCACGGTTTGCAGCGCCGGCACTCGAAATCACATTTGCTGCATTGGCCGCAGTGCAGTTGAAATAATTGGTATCGACGGCATGGCCGGTGGCATGGCAGCGCGCCGGGTCGATCCCCAGTACATCGATGGTTCGTTGACGCAATGCTTCGGATAGACAGTGGAAATGTACATGCCGCATGCGCTGCAAAACTGGCGCGAGGAGCCGCAATTTGCGCGAGTCCAGATGATGCCCGTGGAACAGCATATGGAGTGGAACCTTGCGGGCTCGCAGTAGTGAGGCCAACGCGAGGGGAACGCCGATATCCTCGCCTGAGGCGATGATCGCATCGAAGGAACCGGCATGTGATTGTACGAGTTGTGCCAGGGCGGCGCGCGGGCGGCCGGCGCTATGCAGCAAGCGTGCTAGGTATGGCACCTCGCCATCAAGAGTCGTGAGCGAGAAAAGTTCCGCGCCGAATTTCTCGACAAAGGCTTCAAACTCGGCACGCGGCTGCGCGGCAGTACCGGCCTGCGGCGGTGTGTAGCGGCCGGAGAGAACCCATGCATAGCGCGGTCTGGCGTCGGATACGGGCATAGTCAAAGCCTCATGAGTTTCATGGTGTGGTTCCGCGCGCAAAATCTGCGCCATAGGCCGCAATAACAAAAAAGACATATGTTGTAATAGCGAAAGGATATGGCAGATCGACCTCGCCGGCGGACCGGCTGAGCAGGCAAACGATGATCGTTACGAAACAGGCGGCCGGCCAGCTTTTTTGCACCAACGCCAGGCGCACGGCCCCCACCAGAGTCCGGGCAAGTGTCAGCACCAAGGCCGCGGCGCCTACCCAACCGAGTTCCACCGCGGCTTCCAGATAGGTGTCGTGGAAGGTGAAACCCATGCGGTTATCAATCTGGAAGGCCCGCCATATACCCTCGGGCAGCAGATTTCCCTGGATCCAGAAAGCCGCGTAGCCGAGGCCGAGCATCGGGCGCTGCTGGATTTGCGCCAGGGCAATATGCCAGAGCACGGTGCGGCCGGTCAGCGTTGGGTCTTTGCCGAGCACACCGCTGATGAAGGCATTAAACCCGGTGGCCAGTGTGCCATCTAGGGCCGCCGCGATCGCCGCCAACAGCAGCGGTATACCGATAATGGCCATGCAGATCAGCGTAAGCATCCTCTCCCGCGCCTGCATGCGGGCGAATAGCATCGTCAGCCCCATAATGATGAAGGAGATGATGGTGGTGACCGCCGCCCCGGCGGAATGCGCGCGGATGAGCAGCGGCACGCTGAGTATGAAGGCCAACACGGCAACCAGCCGTAGCAGCCGTGGCTGCTGCCCGTCGATCAGCACCACGGCGGCGAAAATCGCCAGGAATGACATAAACATAGCCAATGTGTTTTTGCTGCCGAACACGCCCAGGAACACTGTGGTGCCGGAAAGCCCGTCCGTGCCCATCTGCCCAAACATCAGGCAGTCGGCCGCGCCCAGCAGCAGGCAAATCAGCATGGCGGAGACAAAGGCCCGAGGCCGCACCAGGCCGGCGGTGAGGGAGGCGATTGCCACCGTGAGCCCCAGCTCAGTGGCCGCGCGCAGGCTGGCCCCGGGCGCCTGCGACCACATGACCGAAGCCAGCGCCATACCCGGAACCAGCCACAACATGGGGGTACGGAACAGTAAAATCCTGCATTCATGTGTCCGCAGGCAAACGGCACCCCCCCATACCGCAAGGAACATGAAGGCACCGCGTGAGGAGCCGGCCAGCGCCTCAATCAGCCCGAGTATGCCAAGCGCGGTCGTGAGCCAGAGCCACCATGCGTCGTCGCGCGTTGCGGTTGGCCGTCGTGCCAAATTATACACGCGCTGGTTTTGCATTACACGCATAGTGTGTACCAACGAGCCCTTTAGCCCAAGTGCAGCATTGCCAAAAGTATAGAAAACATCTTGCATCATCATGAGCCTTAATGAGCCATTACCTTTATGGTTGCACACGGCCGGTGATTTTCATTTTGTGAAAATCAAATAGCGGCCCGATGCGGCTTTCCATGATATGACAATGCAGAAAATCCGCTGCACAACCGCAACATTTTTTGGCGGTTATGCTGGCACCGCGACGATTCCGCTACGGCCCGTTTGTGCAGCAAACATAAAAACCGCCTGAGGCCCAGGCGTTCCGCCATTGCAAAAGCGCGGTGCGTTTACACATATTGATACATTCCGGCACGGGCATTGCAGGTTTTGTAATTTATCCTGCTTTGTACCAGGCGGAAAACAAATACATCAAATCCGCAATATTTCTTACGTGTAACGTAAAACTTATACTTCGCTTAATTCCAGGAGCCGCAATAGATGACGAAACAAGCCGCCTTGGAAGAAGCACATACGTTTAGAGAATTTAATGGCCAAATCATTGCGCACATGCCTCAATTGCGCCGCCAGGCCATGGCATTAACCCGGCATAAAGCCGATGCTGAGGACCTGCTCCAGACGGCCGTCACGAGTGCCATCATGGCACGTGAAAGCTTCACGCCGGGCACGAATTTCAAAGCCTGGATCACCTGTATCCTGCGGAACCGCTTTCTCTCCAATATACGTCAGCGGCGGTTCAATGCGGATATTGGCGATGTTCCGGAAGGCCTGCTGGGGCGCAATGGCCAGCAGGAAAGTCATCTGGACATGATTGAGCTGCAGCGCCAGATGCAGCGTCTACCCGCTGATCAGCGGGCGATCCTCATAATGATTGCAGTTGAAGGCATGTCCTACGACGAGGCCTCAGAGATACTAGGCGTTGCTGCCGGTACGTTGAAATGCCGCGTCTTTCGTGCCCGCGCCCAATTAGTGGCCTGGATGCATGGCCAGGAGCATGGTGTTAAACCGACATCAGGTCCGGGACGCCCCCTCAAACCAACGCCACAACTGGAACACCCGGTCAAACCGGTGCTGCAGTTGGCGCGCAACTTCAAATCAATGCCACCCGCAACTAAGCGCCTCGTCGCGCCGCCAGCCTATGCGCTGCCAGTTTTTTCCGCACAGGAAGCCAGCGTATAATCAGCGGCGCCCGGCCCCGCGCGGGGAGCAACGCGGTGGCTCAGGGCCGCCGCATGCTCCGCCGCTAACGCCGGCGCAACCGGTCCCGCAACCCACGCAGCCAGCCTCTGGTGACCAGGAAAATCAAATTCATTCGCCAGATCGTCACCCAGCCGGTCACATAGCCGTTTTTGAACAATGAATTGATATAGCGCCGGCCGTTTAGCACAGGGTGCAGCACCATATCCTGCTTGCGGTCCACCAACTCACATTCATGCACCGGGGGCCACCAATCGTAGCGCGTCAGCCGGCCGGCATCTGAGAGATGCCGGATACGGAATTGCCGCACGCTGAGCTCGGTACCGACAAAACATTCGCCCACTGGCCATTGCGCGATGGCGACGTCCTCTTTCCCCTGGGCCAGCCGGCATGATGCCAGATGCTGGATGGCACGCGCAGAAAACACCGCAAAGCAGATCAGAAATGGACGGACCTGGGCACGCTCGTAAAAGCGAGTCATGCTACCGGTCCACCAATACTCATCCACCGATTTCTCGATTGGCTGAGCGATGAAATCCAGTCTGGAGTCATGAAAATCCCGCACCATCGCGCCGATATCCGCGTGCACGACCGCGTCATACTCAACCATCACCACCACGTCGTACTCTGGATGCAGCAGTTGAAAATAGTAGAGCGGATAATCGGCATTGTACCAGAACAAGGCGCCATAGGTGAGGGGGGAAAATCCGCGGCGCAGGAGGTCAGCATCAGTATAGCGGATAACCTTATCGTAATCCGTATGCCCCGCAGGGCCATCGGTTTCATCAAGCATCAGATACACATCACCATCACCCGCGGCTTGGCTAAGCCGGGCGAATTGCCGTTCCACGAATTTGTCCGTCGTAAAAGCCTTGAAGATGACTGCATAGGAAGGATTTGGCTGCATTTGCTCCGCCGGAGAAGAATACTGTAATGGGAACGGTGCAAAGCTTATCGGGTTTCCCGGTAACGGGAAAATTATCCCGCTTACGAGATGCAACCCTTTGCCGGGTTTACGGGTTTCTGTGCTGTAGCTTATTGAGGTTCCCCTTGGCCGCGCCAGCCACATCAAACACCACGCCGTCGCGCCGCGCTGCTTTCGCCGTGTTGCTGCTGTCCGGGTCCAACGCCTTCCGTCTGGCCGTGCAATTCCTGCTTTTCCCCATTCTGGCGCGGCTGCTTACACCGGCCGATTACGGTCTCATGGGTCTGGCCATGCCGGTCGTCCTGTTCGCGCTTACCTTGGGCGAGGGTGGTATGGGGCCTGCGTTGTTGCGCGCCGCCGACCCGCATGGGCGCGTGGAAAGCACGATGTTCTGGACGGCGCTGGCGATCGGCGCCATTTGTGCCGGTGCCCTTCTGCTGCTGGCGCCCTTTCTGGCCGCGTTTTTACACAATCAGCGTATCGCCCCTGTGCTCATCTGGCTCGCCCCCATCATGATCTTTAGCGCCTTGTCCAGCGTACCCTCGGTGCGGGTCCAGCGCCGTGGTGCCAGTTGGATTTTTGCCACGGGCGACGTTGCCTCGGCCCTTGCCGGGGCAGCCGTCGCCTTCGTCTGCGCGCTGAGTGGTTTAGGCGTCTGGAGCCTGGTAGCGCAGCAATTGGTCATTTGGTCCGTCAAGCTGGCCGTTATCTTCCCACTGGCCGGCAACCGAATCGCGGCCCGGCCATGTCCGGATGCGCTGCGCTATTTGCTGCGCAACGGCACACCGCTGGTGGGGGCGAATCTGCTGAATTTGTTTTCGATCTCCGTGGACGCGCTGCTCATTGGCCGTATCCTCGGTATTACCCAACTCGGTTTCTACGTCCTGGCCTTCCAGATCGTGCGCATTCCCGAAGCCGTGCTCAACGGCCCGGTTTTCCTCACTTTCCTGCCGGCAATTGTCCGGCTGGATATGGACCGCTCCGCGGCAACCGCCATGTTTCTGCAGGCTACGCGCATCATGCTCAGCGTTTCCGCGCCGTTAATGCTCGGCCTCACTTTGACGGCCGGCCTAGCGGTACCGCTGCTGCTTGGTCCCCGCTGGCATCCGGCCATTCCGCTGCTCATGCTACTCGCGCCTCCGGCAATCGCGCAGACATTCGGCTGGCTGGCGCGTGCGCTGCTTATCGGGCGGGGCCGCACCGGCTTGCAATTGCATTTGGCGTTACTGAATGCAGCCCTTACCCTGGCGGGTGTACTTGGCGGCATGCCTTTCGGCATTGGCGGTGTCGCGGCCGGGGTTGGCCTATCCGTATTATTGGGCAATCTGGCCTACATTACCGCCGCTATGGTGGAGTTGCGCCTGGCGCCGCGCTTACTGGCGCAAGCCATCGGAGGGCCAGCCGCTGCTGCCTGCATAATGGTTCTGGGTATCACGGGATTACAACGGCTGCTGCCGTCAGCCTGCCCCGCAATTGCTGCTCTGCTGCTTTGCATCAGCGCTGGAGCCTTATTGTATTGCGGCGCCATTAAGCGTTTGGCCCCGGATGTTCTGGAGATAGGCGCATTATTGCTGACCCGCCGCCGCCAACCAGCCCTCGCCGAATAAACCGCGATCCGGCTCAAGCTCGTTATCTAGGGCGATTCATTGAGTAAACCATGGAATGGTTTTCACTGTAGGTGATCGTACGCCAGGGGCGACGCGTCGGGGCGGGTGACAAATTGGTGGAGACCGGGCGCTTAAGCGGGGACGCAAGCTCATCGAAGTTCCGGTAGGATTCAAATGGTTCAGTACCGGGCTGATCGATGGATCGCTCGCATTTGGTGGAGAGGAAAGTGCCGGCGCATCGTTCCTTCGGCGCGATGGGAAGGTGTGGACAACGGATAAAGATGGACCGATTATGGGACTGCTCGCTGCGGAAATGACGGCACGAACGGGAAGTGACCCCCATCAGTTTTACGCATCTGTGACGAAAGACCTCGGCGAATTCTTTTACGCGAGGATCGATGCTACGGCCTCACGAGAGCAAAAAGCGCTTCTCGCAAATGTGGACCCGGCACAGATTGGTGCCAAAGATCTCGCTGGAGAGCCTATCGACTCGATACTGACCCGCGCCCCGGCAACAACCAGGCAATAGGCGGCATCAAGCTGATTATAAAAAATGGTTGGTTTGCCACAAGGCCATCTGGGACCGAGGATGTATACAAGATTTACGTGGAAAGTTTCCACAGCGAAGACCATTTGAAGCTAATTCAGGACGAAGCGCAGACCCTCATTTCTCGCTTTTTTGGCAAAGCATGGAGCTTTTGGCGGCGCTTACCCTTTGGATAAGAATTGTCTTCGAGAAAGCTCTCTGCGTAGTTTCCGAGTCTACCACGGCAAGCCACCAACATATATGATTTGCATGGGCACAATGGTAGACTTCTTGTTTTAACTCCATCGTGACCCGATACAATTGTTGCCCTGGGCTCGGTCAGTTGATGAGTAGCTCAATTGGGCAAAAGGAGGTCGACATGGGTGACGACAAAACATCCTTGAATGCGCAAAGCATGCCGGAGACGCCTCAGGCAGAGTTGCGTGGCTTTCAGTCTGGAAGCCTCGAGAGCCTGGAACCACAGAACGAAATATCGCCGGTATCTCAGAGACGTCGCATTCCCGTACCAGGACGAATGCCGTTATTCCGTAACTGACAATCTAAGTTCCAGGTAATCCCGTACCGCAAGCGTGGGAACTAAAATGGACATTAATGCTCCCGCGCTAGGCGCCATCGTTGCAAGCGTGTTGTCTTTTATAAACACTTTCCTGAAATACGCGAAGGAACATCATGATGAACGCACTGAGTGAAACGATAGCGTTAAAAGACCAAACCGGTGCCATGGTAGCGCCGCCTAGACAAGGGGGGTTAGGTTCAGATGAGTTACTTAAAATAGATGCCTATTGGAGAGCCGCTAATTATTTGTCCGTTGGCCAGATTTATCTCTACGACAACCCGCTTTTGCGCGAGAAGCTGACACTCGCGCATGTAAAGCCCCTAGTGGTCGGACACTGGGGAACGACGCCGGGTCAGAATTTCATCTATGCGCATCTGAACCGCGCCATTAAAAAATATGATCTGGACATGATTTATGTCGCCGGCCCCGGTCACGGCGGCCCGGCACTGGTGGGCAACGTATATCTCGAAGGCACGTGGAGCGAGATTTATCCGAACGTCACGCAGGACGAAGCCGGGCTGAAGAAGCTGTTCAAGCAATTCTCTTTTCCAGGCGGGATTTCCAGCCATGTGGCGCCAAGTACGCCCGGCTCGATTCACGAGGGCGGTGAACTTGGCTATTCACTGAGCCATGCCTTCGGTGCCGCATTCGATAACCCCGATCTGATTGTCGCCTGCGTTGTCGGCGATGGTGAAGCAGAAACGGGCCCTTTGGCAACCGCGTGGCACTCGAACAAATTTCTTAGCCCAGTTACCGATGGCGCCGTTTTGCCGATCCTGCATCTCAATGGGTATAAGATCAGTAACCCAACCATCCTGGCGCGCGTCGAGCATGAGGAGCTGGAGCAGTTTTTCATGGGTTGCGGCTGGACGCCTTACTTCGTGGAAGGCGACGAGCCGGAGAAAATGCATCAGCTCATGGCACAGACATTGGAAAGAGCTATTGAAGACATCCGGCATATCCAGAAGAACGCCAGGAACGAGAATATCACCGCCCGGCCACACTGGCCGATGATTGTACTCCGGTCTCCCAAAGGCTGGACAGGGCCGAAAATCGTCGATGGGTTGCAAAACGAAGGCACCTTCCGCTCGCACCAGGTACCGCTGCTGGTGGATGCGGAGCATTCAAATCACGTCGAGCAACTCGAAATCTGGATGAAGAGTTACCGGGCCGAGGAACTCTTCGACGATGACGGACGTCTCATACCGGAACTGGCAGAACTCGCGCCGAAAGGCGACAGGCGAATGGGTGCCAATCCGCACGCCAATGGCGGGATTTTACTGCATGACCTGCGCATGCCGGATTTTCGTCTCCATGCCGTGAGCGTGCCAGCGCCTGGCGCTGTTACCGCCCAGGACACACTCGTATTGGGCAAGTTTCTGCGGGACACTGCAAAGTTAAATGATTCAAAGCGGAATTTTCGCATCTTTGGCCCTGACGAGACACTTTCTAATCTTTTAGGGGCGGTCTTTGAGGTCACCGACCGTCAGTGGGAAGCGCGAGAAGAGAAGAATGATGAGTTCCTGGCGCCGGACGGACGCGTGCTGGATTCGATGCTTAGCGAACACCAATGCGAGGGATGGCTCGAAGGGTATCTGCTGACCGGGCGGCATGGGCTCTTCAACAGCTATGAGGCCTTCATTCGCATCGTCGATTCAATGTTCAGCCAGCATGCCAAATGGCTGAAGGTGACACTGGAACTGCCATGGCGCCGCAAAATTGCATCGCTCAATTATTTACTCGCCTCTCACGTTTGGCAGCAAGATCATAATGGTTTCACGCACCAGGATCCGGGCTTCCTCGACCATGTCATCAACAAGAAAGCCGATATCGTGCGGGTGTATTTGCCTCCCGATGCCAATTGTTTGCTTTCGGTCTTCGATCACTGCCTGCGTAGCCGGCATTATGTTAATGTCGTGGTTGCCGGCAAACATGCTTTGCCGCAATGGCTGACGATCGAGGCCGCGGTCACGCATTGCACGGAGGGGCTGGGTATCTGGCAATGGGCCAGCAACGATCAGGACGACGATCCCGACGTCGTCATGGCATGCTGCGGAGACACACCCACACTGGAAATTCTCGCCGCCGTTTCTATCCTTCGCCAGCATTTGCCGGAACTCAAGATGAGGGTGATCAACGTCGTCGATCTGATGCGGTTACAGCCCCGCAGCGAGCATCCGCATGGTCTAAGCGACACTGACTACGACTCACTATTTACGAAGGACAAGCCTATTGTTTTTGGCTTCCATGGATATCCGTCATTGGTGCACGGGCTGACGTACCGCAGGACTAACCGCAACTTGCACGTCAGGGGCTACAAGGAAGAAGGAACCATCACGACGGCGTTCGACATGCGCGTACAGAATGATCTGGATCGTTTTCATCTGGTCCGGGACGTCGTGGATAACGTGCCAAATCTGGGCAGCCGAGGGGCTTATCTGAAGCAAATCATGGCGGACAAGCTCATCGAACACAAGAACTACATTGACCAACATGGTGAAGATTTGCCGGAGATCGTGAATTGGAAATGGGGTAATCCATCGTGAACGTAAAGGACCTTGGGGCAGTGGCGAGAGCGCTGGTCGCCGGTGACAAAGGTCTGCTTGCGATGGATGAGAGTACCCCCACTTGTAACAAGCGATTTGCCGCTGCGGGAATTCCGCAAACTGAGGAAGCCCGGCGCAGCTATCGCGAGTTGATCGTGACCACGCCCGGTCTCGGCGAGTGTATCAACGGAGCGATCCTCTACGACGAGACAATTCACCAGACGACGCGCGATGGTATCCCATTCATCAAAATCCTCTCCGATGCGGGCATTATTCCCGGTATCAAAGTTGATATCGGCGCCAAGGAAATGGCGGGGCATCCGGGGGAGAAAATAACCGAAGGATTGGACGGGCTGCGTGGCCGCCTGCAAGAATATTTTCGGATTGGTACTCGTTTCGCCAAATGGCGTGCGGTGATTGCACTCAGTGACGGCATCCCCAGCCGTGGGTGCATCGAGGCCAACGCGCAAGCATTAGCCCGCTACGCCGTATTATGTCAGGAATGCGGCATTGTCCCGGTCGTAGAACCGGAGGTACTCATGGATGGTGAACATTCGCTACAGCGGTGCCAGGACACGACTGAAGAGGTACTGCGAAGCGTTTTTAGACAACTCTCCTCCCAAGGAGTGTTACTCGAGGGGATGATCCTGAAGCCAAACATGGTGGTCCCTGGGTTGAAGTGTGTCCAGCAGGAAACCGCCGAAAAAATCGCGGCGGCGACAATCACGTGCCTATTGCGCACTGTGCCGGCAGCCGTCCCTGGGGTCGCATTCCTGTCCGGGGGGCAATCCGGCGCATTGGCGTCAACCCGTTTGAATGCCATGAATGTGAGCTCCAACCTATTTCGATCAGGACCACCATGGGCGCTGGCATTCTCATTCGCGCGCGCGATTCAGCAGCCCGCTTTGGAGATCTGGCGCTGCCAGGAAGCCAATACTGTAGCGGCGCAAAAAGCACTCTATCATCGCGCCGATTGCAACCGAGCCGCACGCCGCGGCGATTATGGTGCAGCAATGGAGGCAACATGAGCACTGTCCGAAATGGCCCGCAACTCTATTTCGTTCGGCATGGTGAAACCGAATGGTCGCTCTCAGGGCAGCATACCGGCAACACTGACATTCCATTGACTGAACACGGTCAAGAAGAGGCGCGCGCGTTACTGCCTTGGCTGCGCGAAATTTCGTTCACCAGCGTGATCACCAGTCCTCGACAACGTGCACGAACAACATGCGCGTTGGCGGGATTGGGAATGGAAGCCAAAATCGAACCGGACTTGTCCGAGTGGGATTATGGCGATTACGAAGGACAACGCTCTGACGAAGTTATCGCACAACGGCCGGGCTGGACCATATTTCGTGACGGTTGCCCAAACGGCGAAACACCCGCCGCCATTTCGAATCGCGCCGATAGGCTCATAACCCGTCTTCTGACCATAGAAGGCAATGTTGCCCTTTTTTCGCATGGCCAGTTCGGCGCCGTCCTGGCGGCGCGATGGATCGGTCTGGAGGTGATCGAAGGGCAACATCTGCTGCTCGGTCCGGCGTCATTGAGCATACTTGGCAATAATCCACGCCATCCAGATGTGCGGATTATATCCCTCTGGAATGCCAACCCAACCTATCTCCCGCGTAAGTGTCTATCGGTTGAAACTGGCTCCGGCGCGGCAGTGTCCCGCCGGATTCTTACCATCTCAGCCAATCAAGCAAGGAGCATTTGAGAATGTTATGGAATGCATCGTCACTTATCGGTTTCACCATTGAGGCAAGTGACGGCAGAATTGGGGCCGTCCATGACCTTTTATTTGATGATATCGATTGGATCATCCGATGGCTCGTCGTCGATACAGGTGACAATGCCGTAGAGCACAAGGTCCTCCTGCCGGTTTCGGCCCTGGGCACTCCCGATGCATCTTTACGCCAATTTCCGGTTAATCTGACAACGCAACAGGTCCGCGACAGCCCTGATGTTGAGATGGATCTACCCGTATCGCGGCAGATTGAAGAGGCGTTGTATAATTTCTACGGCTGGGCGCCTTACTGGCAACAGTGTGGCTCGCTAATAAGCAACTCCATCATAAAACCTTTCGTCATACCATTACAGGTATCGGAACAAGACTCCACCGACCTCGAGAACACAAGCGCCGCTCTACCAGATGGCGATCCGAATCTTCGCAGCGTTGCAGTTGTCATGCAGTACAATATACATGCCACCGACGGTAATATCGGCCATATCGACGACTTCCTCGTGCAGGATGACAACTGGATCATCCGTTACATCGTTGTCGATACTCAGAATTGGTGGCCTGGTGAGAAGGTCTTAATTTCCCCTCGCGCGATGCGGGAGATCAACTGGGAGGAAAAGATCTTCCATCTTAACGTTAACCGCCGGAAGGTGAAAGATAGCCCTCTCTATGATCCTTCCAGCACCGCGGACGGTGCCTATGACGAAGAATTCCTGAAATATTTTGGTATTAATTGGGTGGAAAAATGAAACATCGCGTGGTGGTATCGGCTCGATCGCCGAAATGTAGCGCCAATTACGCTGCGTCTCTAGCGCGTGCAATTTTGCTAGCCGTCATTTATGCCGAACTGCGCAGGTGCACTTAGCGGTCAGAAAAATATCGATGAGTTCGGAGCGGGGACGATCACTCCTGCCCCAGGCAAAACACGTTCATATCATCATCTTCGGTTCCTCGGTGGAGCCGAGAACGCATCATGGATCAGGCCGGCGCGAACACCTGTATTATGAGGGTGTGCATTCGCGACGCCTTCTCCACGGAGAAGTAGCGGAACTGAGGTGCATGAACACTGGTAGTATGACTGCCTTAATCCGCGGCAGAACGCTCAGCTCCATCTTCAATTCTGGGGGTGGTTCACCGCCTCCGGGTCGCGCTTCATGGACATCTGGCGTGGTTTCTGTTAGTTCTTTAGATTGGTGGGCTGCATCCCCCAGAGGATACGGACATGCCAGAACGCGATCCGCCTGTGCGCAGGCAACGATCCCGCGCTTCGCCGGCACCAGCGCTTTTGGTCAGGGAAATCTGCATTGTCGGTGTTGGCGCCTCGGCCGGCGGGCTGGAAGCATACCGGCTTCTTCTCAAGGCCTTACCCGCCGCAACTGGAATGGCCTTCATTCTGGTGCAACATCTCGACCCAACGCATGAGAGCATGATGGTGGAGTTGCTCGGCAGCGCCACGGCAATGCCGGTGCTCCAGGCAGCGGATAGCATGGCGGTCGAGGCTGACAATGTCTACGTCATCCCGCCCGGCACCTATCTGGCGCTCGAAGGAGGTAAGCTCAAACTTTCCGCACCGCTGGCGCGCCACGGTGCGCGGCTGCCTTTTGACTTTCTCCTGAAATCCCTGGCCCATTCGGCGGGGCCCCGGGCTGTTTGCATCGTCCTTTCCGGCAGTGGCACCGATGGTACCATCGGCCTCGCCTCGATCAAGGCTGCCGGCGGGTTGGTGATCGCGCAGGATCCGGCGGAAGCTGGCTTTGACGGCATGCCGCGCAGCGCGATTGCCACAGGCATGGTCGATCTCGTACTGCCGGTGGCGGGCATTGCCGCGGCACTCGCGCGCCACCAGCAGCCCTACGCGCAGCCCCCCGCTGCACCTGTGCCCGCTGCACCGGTGAAGGACGGCATCGGGGAGATCATCGGTCTTCTAAAGTCAAGTAAGTTACATGATTTTACCCTTTACAAGCCCGGTACGCTGGAGCGCCGCATTGCCCGGCGCATCGGCCTGTCCGGACTTTCACCGGCCGACACGGCCGGTTACCTGGCATTGCTAAAATCCAATAGCGAGGAGGCAACCGCGCTGGCGGATGATCTCCTGATCAATGTGACGAGTTTTTTCCGCGACCCTAAAACTTTTGATCTCCTGGCCGAAAACACCATCGCGGAACTGGTGGCGCAGGCAGAGGGTAACGCGATCCGGCTATGGGTGGCGGGGTGCAGCACGGGCGAGGAAACCTACACGCTGGCCATGCTGTTCTGCGAAGCCATCACGGCCGCGGGTGCAGATATAAAATTGCAGATTTTCGCCTCGGATGCGGATGCGCAGGCGGTCACCACGGCGCGCGGGGGCGTGTATCCGCTCAGCATTGCAGCTCAGGTCTCGGCGGCCCGGCTTGAACGGTTTTTCATTCACGAGGAGCATGGCTACCGGGTTGCGCCGAGCTTGCGCGCCAGCATCGTTTTCACCGTGCAGGATGTGCTGGCAGACCCGCCCTTCTCCAAACTCAATATGATCTCCTGCCGTAATTTGATGATCTACCTCAAACCCGAGGCGCAGGTGAAAATCATCGAGGTGTTTCATTTTTCCCTGCGCGCAGGGGGGCTTTTGCTCCTGGGCGCGGCGGAGACGATCGGCCCGCCGGATGGCCGCTTTGTCGTCATCTCCAAACCGGCACGGTTGTACCGCAAAACCAGTCAGGGCCCCGCGGGGCATTTTGCTTTCCGCCCGGTAGGCGATCCCAGCCGCCTGACGCGACCCGGGCCGTCCGCAGCGGTGCGCGGCCCGGATATTGCGGAATTATACCGCAAGCTGGTGCTGGAGCGCTACGCGCCGGCCGCCGTCATGGTCAACAGGCGGCTGGAATGTCTATACACCTCCGGGCCGATTGGCAGCTTTTTACAGATTACCGCCGGCTACCCGACGCATGACCTGCTGACACTGCTCGCCCCAGGACTGCGTGCGCGCGTAAAAGCCGCGATTGGCGAGGTGAGCGGCACGCAAAAGCCCGCCAGCGTGCCAGGCGGGCGCATGACGCAACGCGACGAAAATTTGCGATTTGATATCGATATTCAGCCGGTTCCGGCAGATCCTGATAAATTTATGCTGTTCTTCCTTACGCAGCCGAGACAGACGCAAACCACCGTCAAAAAGGGTAAGCCGCAGGCAATCGAGCAGGCCACAACCCTTGAGCACGAACTGCAGACCGTGCGAGCCGATTTGCAGCTCGCCCTTAGGAGCCTGGAAATCGCGAGCGATGAGCAAGGCGCGCTCAACGAAGAGGCGCTCTCGGTCAACGAGGAATATCAATCGACCAATGAGGAGCTGCTGACCTCGAAGGAAGAGCTGCAATCGCTGAACGAGGAGCTGACCGCGCTCAACAGCCAGTTGCAGGAAACATTGGAGCGTAGCCGCACCACGTTGAGCGATTTGGAAAACGTACTAAACAGCAGTGATGTAGCAACGCTGTTTCTCGATACCGGCCTAAAAATTCGCTTCTTTACCCCCGCCGCGACAGCCATGTTCACCGTCATGGCTGGCGATGTCGGCCGCCCTCTCGCTGATTTTCGTGCCCGTGTCCAAGACCCGGCACTGCTTGCCGACGCTCAGGGTGTGCTGCTGAACTCCCAATCGGTCGAGGCCGAGGTGCAGACAGAGGACGGCATCTGGTTCCAGCGCCGCATCCAGCCCTACCGTACGCATGCGGGCACAACCGCCGGCGTGGTGATCACCTTTGCCGATATTACCGAGCGCAAGGTTATACGCTCCGCTCTGGAGGCGGCGCAGCGCGAATCCGAGCGGGCGAATCTCGCAAAAACCCGTTTTTTGGGTGCGGCCAGCCATGATCTGCGACAGCCGCTACAGGCATTGACCCTGATTAGTGCTTTGCTCGCCAAATCGGCGCAGGACAGGCAGCAGGGCGAGCTCATGACACGGCTCGATCAGACGGTCGGCAGCATGGCCGGGATGTTGAACGCGCTGCTGGATATTAACCAGATCGATGCCGGCATCGTGCAGCCAATGCCGGAAAGCGTTCCGGTCCAGGATATTCTGACCAAGCTCGGGCGCGAGTTTTTCTATACCGCGGCGGAACAAGGCCTGAAGCTGCGGGTGGCGCCATGTGGCGCGCACATATACGCGGATGCACGGCTGGTTGAGCAGATGCTGCGCAACCTGCTCGCGAATGCCTTGAAATACACCCCGCATGGCGGCGTGCTGCTGGGCTGCCGCCGCCAAGGTGCCACGCTGCGCATCGAGATCTGGGATTCCGGCATTGGTATTCCAACCGCGCAATTGCAGGAGATTTTCGAAGAGTACCGGCAGATCGACAATGTCGCGCGCGAGCGCAGCCGGGGCCTCGGGCTCGGGCTTTCAATCGTTCAGCGGCTCGGCGAATTGCTGAAGCACCAGGTGCGGGTGCGCTCCTGGCCCGGCCGGGGTTCGGTGTTTTCGGTTGACGTCCCGATAACGAAGGTCAGAAGTCAGCCAAGCGTTGCTCTTGCCATCGCACCACCTAGCGCCGCATCATCCCACGCCTCGGGAAATATTCTTGTCATCGAGGATGATCCAGACATCAGGCAGTTGCTGCAAACCTTCCTCGCCGGGGAAGGCTACCATGTTCTAACCGCGGCCGACGGCGCCAAGGCGCTCAGCCTGGCTTCCACCGGGATCCAGCCCGATTTGATCCTCACCGATTACAATTTACCCGGCGCGATGAATGGCGTGGCGCTGATCGGCCTCTTGCGCGCGCAATGCAAAACCGCGCTGCCCGCGATCATCATCACGGGCGATATCGGTGGCGCAACGCTGCGCGATATTGCAGAGCATGGCTGCGCGCAGTTGAACAAGCCGATGAAGCTCTCGGAGCTGACATCCGCCATCCAGACGCTGCTGGCGCAACCAGTCGCTGTAGAATCTGGCACGGTCTTTATCGTGGATGACGATGCAACCGTGCGTTCACTGCTGGGAGAGGTTTTTGAGGCCGAGGGCTACCGCGTGAGGCCCTTCGGCGATTGCGAGAGTTTTCTGCAGGCGGCGGAAAGCGATGCGAATGCCTGCCTGCTGCTTGATGCACATTTGCCCGGTATGAGCGGCTTCGAACTGCTGGAAGCACTCACAGCCGCCGGCCGGAATTTGCCCGCGATCATGATTACCGGCCAGGGCGATGTAAAAATGGCAGTCCGCGCCATGCAGGCCGGTGTCATCGATTTCATTGAAAAACCTGCCGGCACGGAAGAGCTGCGAAGCTGCGTTGCGCGCGCGCTGAAAAATGGCCCAAGCACAAGACAGCCGGATGAGCACGTCGCTGCCGCAATGGCAAAAATCGCGCTGCTAACCAGCCGGCAACGTGAGATCATGGATCGCGTTCTGGTGGGCGAACCCAGTAAAAATATTGCTTTTGACCTCGGCATCAGCCAACGGACGGTGGAAAACCACCGCGCCTCGATCATGGCGAAAACGGGTACCAGATCAATCCCCGCGCTAGCACGCCTGGCTATGACAGCCGAAAGTGCCAGGATAGTATAACCACCAAGCGCGCATCCTATGGCGCCAATCTGGTACCGGTCGATAAGAGAGCCCGCCATCGGATCATAGATGATCCATCGTCTCAGCGCGGAAAACTGCCGGCTCTCAGGATGGCACGCCAGACCTCGTCGATTCCGCCCTTATAATTTCCGCGATCCTTCGGCCTATGTCTTCTGGCGATACAATAAAATCAATACAGCCACTCGCGATCGCACTCTCGGGCATGTCCGGTGATTGGGCGGTATCCAATCTCTGGGCGATCGTCGTGCCACCCACATCTCGGATTTCGCATAAGGCATCGGCGCCATCTCCATCATAGCCGGAGACGATAATGGCGATCAGTTTTCCCTTCCAGTGCTGGGTCAGAGAGCGCAAAAATACCGTAATGACATCGGGCCACCCATGCGGCTTTGATATCGGTTTGAGTCTAAATTCGCCATTTAACACATGAAGGTCGCGTTGGGCCGGAATTATAAATACGTGGTTTGGTTTGAGCACCAAGCCTTCGGTGATCAGTTCAACCGGCATCGCCGTATAGTTTGGCAAGATTTCATGAAGAAGAGTGCCAACCTTGCGCAGGTGATTTACAATGACAATGGCGGCTCCCAGGTCATTCGGCATATTTTTCAGGAGGCGCGTATAAGCATCCAACCCCCCAGCTGATCCACCGACGCATACAACTGGTATTTCAAATGGATAGGACTTCTTCATCACAATGTTCTTTCTTTGTCAGCGCCTACTGACCGCTAATCACACAAGCGGTGTGGCTGACCAATCCATTTCGCGCACGCGTTAAGCATCTTGCCACCGCGATCATCGGAGATCCCCTTGTGCCATGCGGGCAGTTGGCACCGCGTCGAAAATATGCCGGCTGTTCGGATCATGCTTTAGGCATGGAACGCCGAACCATCGTCATACCCACGCGATCACTTCGATCTACCATTTCCCTGCTCTCCAGGAGAGCTGCCTTCAACCGGCGGGCCGGAGCGAAGGGGCCTTCGCGACGCCAAGCAAATGATATTAGGGTATCTTGGATCGAAAAACCAGGAGCCCCACCATTATGGATTGGCCACGTATTAGTTGGAACGGGGATAAACCCTGATGAGGCGATGCTGCTTGATAAAAAGCCTTGTCAACATAGAGAGCGTAACTGGCTTGTGTCCACGGCTTCGCATTTTGGCGGCAATAGCGAATAAGTCGTTTTGTTTTTTGAAAATGATGCCATAGGCTTCACGAAGAGAAAATCGTGGCTCCCAGGCGTGCACTGCCTCAGAGCCGGCACCGTTGACCTCGATGATCGTGAAACCGCGCCCTTGCAGGAGTGCCTCTAGACTTTCATAGCGCACATCGAAGCGTCCAACATGGAATTGCGTCATGTCACGCGCCAAAGCATCAACCGCGGCGGTCAGCGCCGGGGTGATTAATGGTGTGGCATCACGGTACACCCCCCCGACACGGGTCGAGCCGATCGTAGATACCCGAACGATTTCTCCCGGAGCGGGAACTTGTGACGGATCACAACATGGTTCACTGAGCCCATCGCGACCCAACCGAACAAGGCGCGAATCGCGGGCCATGAGAGCAGCCACCGAATGTACGCCATCACCAATGACACGTGGGAAAAAGCGGAGCAAAATTCCGATAAGATGTCCCGAGGCCTGGTCGGGGTCACGCATGTAAAATAGCCCGGCCTCACCTTCATCGACCACGAAGCGCTGCAACACGATAGATTCACCGCGCGGAAATACCGTGAGATAATGTCTTAACCCCGCATCGTCACGTACCAGCCGCACGCCAAATCCGCACCAACCGATATCTGGTTTGGCGATGATGGGATAAGAGATCCCCGCATTTAACATCGCAACCTTCGCTGAAGTGAAGCTGCTGAGACCTTGATTTATGACAAATGTGGTTTCGACCGTCATTGATCGCGCGTGCCCGCCCATGATTCCGAAATATTCGAGTTTGCCTTCACCGACCATGCCGCCAGAGGTAAGCGCGGGGTTAGCTGACGAGGGCAACGTGGCCGATCGGTACCGGATAGATAACCAGAGCCACTGCGCCACCATCGGGATGAGGTTCAGCCATTTCGGCAGGCGTTCAAGCTGGCCGACTGACGCCGTGGCGGCCTGAACACCGGCGGGACAAATTTCGTCATGTCGCATGAATGCCTGTGGCATCAGCTCGTAATTTCATAATGAATAGGCTTATACTTAAAATTATTGGATTGCCCGGCGGAGCATGCCGTAAGCCCGATGATCAGATCCATGCGAGCTTCGAAGACGATATGGTCGCCCGCCCGGCTTAATGGCGGCAAAACGCGTAACGCGCCGGTATGTGGGTCGATGGGAACGTTCATGAAGCAATTGAATGCAACTGGGATGGTATCCGGGCCGATGCCGAACGGTCCCAGCGCCTCGGATAGATTGCCAAAGCAGCCCCGGTGCGGATTTGTATCGCCGTAGATAATCCGAAAGGTGTCAGACGAACATGGCGTCAGAAGAAAATCATGCCTGCCAACGGTGTCTTCGATAATTTCCAGCATGACATTTGATCGATTGGAGTAAAGCGGATCCCCCGCCGTCAGATAGATGCGGCTTGCATAATCGAGGGTTCGCCCGGATGAAATAACTTCGGCGATATCGTCACGGTTATAGGCAAGGAGATCTGCGACCTGCTCACCATGCGGGTCGATGACGTTCAATTTTTCGCCAGCCTTGAGCATGAACGCAACCCCGCTGCGCGGTGCAATTTCGTGCCAAGTGGTGGTCATGCGATTCTGGCGTCCTGCCCAACTGGTTGAAATGGGCAGATCCACTGCTCCGGATGTTCGCGGCCACTATATTGTCTGGCTTCGGATTTGACGCCGTGATCAGCGAGCATGGGATTGAGATAACCCTGTAAGGCGAGGTCTCGGACGCGCGTAGCTTTCTGGACACGCGCGTAATTGCCGTTAGCGCGCAACTGGCGAAACTGAGCATGCGAATTGAATGCAAGCACGGGAAACGGCATGCGGCGACTTACCCGGCTGGCGGCAGGATGCATGCCGACTACAAAAAACGCCTGACCGCCAATACTGAACCCGAATTGCGGCGATGCTGGGTCCTGGCTTACATTTGGGTCCCATGCGAAAGACTGATGGTCAATTTCATGTAATGCTTGCAGGCGATTCCAAAGAAATGTCTCGAATTCCGGTTCCGACAAGGCGGGTGTGCGTGGAAATATGACGGCCAGTGAATTATAATTGGCTTGATTGAGCGAATGGAACCTCTGAAGTGCTGTGACGATATGGATATCATCGGTGGCGTAACGCAGGTCGTGTACGATGACGCAATCGATTTTTTGACCTGCTAAGGCAGCCTTGGCGCCGGCACAGCAAAAGCTACCGCTCTGAATTAATTCGAGGCAAGCACGTATGACATTGTCATCATTGGTTTTTAGCCCATCCATGGAACATTATATTGTGGAGACGGGCGGTTGTTACCAGCTAAATTGCAAAAACGTAATCAAAGCCTTGGGCGAGATTTGGTCGTGAGGATGGCAAGACGGTTCGCCTCCACAAATTGCCACGAGAGCAACACGGGAAGAGATATAGCGAAATTACGAGCTCGTCTTAATAGTGAAAGGGAAATCGCCATGTCCGGCGGCACGCCGTAAATCGTTCCTAGCAGAAGATAAGCTGCTTCCTGTACGCCGATGCGGGCTGGAACGAAGAAGCCAAGCGCCAGTAGGGCATGGATGAGTGCCTCAAACGAGATTGCGCCGGATAGAGATATTGGTGCACCTAAAATATGAAAGCCGAACCAGGTGACGACCCCGCCAGCGGCGGCACAGATAAAATGCATGCCGGCGGCGCAGGCGATTTGCCCCCGCTTCGTATATATCTCGTCGAGCGCGCCTTGCCTCAGGCCCAATCGGCGCATTGCCGGGGCGACCACCCGGTTCAGCATCCGGCTTATGAACTTGGTGGCCGCATGGCCACGGTTGAGCGCGGTAAATCCAATCATAACGGCTGATGCGGTGACGAGTGCGCCCAATACACCCAACCAAAAACGCGATTCGGGCTCGTCATAGGCGAGAAGCAGAAGCCCCAGTGCCATGAATAGAATTTCGGCGGCGGCTTCCACCGTGACGTCGACGAGCGTCGAGGCGACGGCATCCGCGGCCTTCACGCCGAGCAAAGTTATGGCCCTGGCCCCAATGGCCAAACCGCCGGCATAAGAAAAGGGAAGAAACTCGCCGGCGCCGTCGCGCAGTGTTCGGCCCCAAACCAGCAGCCAAAATCGCGCATGGTCGCCGCGCCGGGGTAGTATGAGCAACCAGCAATAGGCGAGCCCAGCAGTTAGCAAGAGCTGCGCAATTAAATATGTACAAAACTCCATGAAATCAACTGCGGTGATCGCGCGCCAGGTGGCAGTACCGAACCGGAGAAGAAGGACGGCCAGGACCATCATACCTGCCACTATTAGCAGTATTGACCCTAAGCGGCTCTGACCTATCATCTCGGCTGACTTGTCTGAAGTCATTGTACGATGTCGATATTTCATGACTTAAAAATCTGATGCGCGGGTTTGCGTGAACAGAGTTGAAGCTAACTAAGGCTTCCGCCGGTTTCGCAGCATGCGCTCAGGCCGCTCCTTGTTGGCTATGTATTATCTTGCCCTTTGAACCGAGGTGCGATTGCGAACTATCTTCTCTACATGGGCTTGAGTCCCATTTCTACATCAATAAGCGCGAGGATTATTTTATGGTAACCGCCAGGAAGCATCTGGGCATCAGGCGGTCAAATGGCCTTTCATCCGGGGGTGCAAATAACGCACCGCTCGCCGGTGCGGGGCAAGGCCTCATGGCCTTGCATCCGTTCAAATTTTATCCCGCGTCAGGCTAGCCTTCCGGACGCGAGCGATAACTGGTTTTGCCTTGTTCCTTGGTCACAATGGTGGTGGTAGGAGTGCCAGGCAGGCGTTGGCGGCGGCACTGCAGGGTTGGTCGGTCTCGAGTTGCTTTCTAAATACGACCGCGAGTTCCCAGCATGGCTCGGGCTCGGCCAGGGATGCGTGGCTCAACTGCGCGTTGGCGCCTTTGCGCTCCCAACTCTCCACGACCATTTCCGGGACCAGGGCGACACCGAGCCCATGGGCGACCATATTCAGTTGCATCGTCAGATCATTAACCTCGAATCCGGATCGACGGGACAATCCTGCCGCGGCGAAACTTTGGTCTATGAGCTGGCGCGTGCCGTGCCCGATTGGCAGATCGATGAAATCCTCGCGCGCGATGTCGGCAAGCTGTAGGTCTAGCTGGCCGGCGCGTGGATGATGGCTCGGGCAGGCCAGCACCAGCGGGTCGCAAGCGAGCATTGTGGCCATGAGCTCTGCCGGCGGCACTTCGATAAACTGCGTGAAGGCAATATCTAGCCGGCCATCGAGCACGCCGTCGATCAAGGCCCCGGTTTCGTCGAAGGACAAGCGGATTTCGACATTCGGATATGCCCGGTGAAAATCACCCAAGAGTTTCGGCAGGTCGATGAAGGGCGACAGGCCTTGGATTGCGCCGATCGTTAATCGGCCACGTTGCAGACTCTGCATGTCGGCCACGACGCCGCGTGCAATCTTGGCGGCACTCAGCACCCGCCGCGCCTCGTCCAGAAAGGCCTGGCCGGCTTGGGTTAGGTTCACCCGTCTTGTGGTGCGCTCGAACAGCGCGGCGCCCATTTCATCCTCCAAGGCGCGGATTGAGGCGGAGAGCCCGGATTGCACGATATGCAGCCGAGACGCAGCGCGGGTAAAATGCTGTTCTTCCGCCACAGCCACAAAATGCTCAAGTTGTCGCAGGTCCAATTTACCCTCCAGAAGTCGATTAAGCACATTCAGAGATTAGTCTGAGCAGAAAATTCTATTGGAATGCTGAGATAGGAATGACCAGTTTCGTATTCAATTCCCAACGCCAATAGGAGCAGCGATATGAGTGTGCATTTGCAAAGCACGAAAACCTTGCCGACCGTGCCATTCGGCCGGACAGGCATGAACATTACCCGGGTCGGCTTCGGGTCTTGGGCCGTGGGCGGCGATTGGGCCGTGGGCTGGGGCAGCCAGGATGATAATGCTTCCATCGCCGCGATACGACATGCGGTTTCCAGCGGTATCAACTGGATCGACACCGCCGCGATTTACGGTTTGGGCCACTCGGAAGAGGTTGTCGCGGCGGCACTGCATGGCATTCCGAAAAGCGAGCGCCCGTACGTTTTCACCAAATGCGGGCTGATCGGCGACCCGAACAACCCTAATGCGGGACCGCGGCAGGTCGGGGCACCGGAGAGTATCCGCCGGGAAGTCGAGGCCTCCCTGAAGCGGCTGCAGGTGGAGCGCATCGATCTCTATCAGATGCATTGGCCGGCCGAGGATGGTACGCCGCTTGAAGAGTATTGGCGGACACTTCTTGACCTGAAGGCCGCTGGCAAGGTTCGTGCCGTAGGGCTCTCCAACCATAATGTCGCACAGCTCACTGCGGCTGAGGCGTTGGGCCATGTCGACACACTGCAACCACCGTTTTCCGCGATCAAGCGCCAAGTGGGCAAGACTGAGCTGGCCTGGTGTGAAGCGCATGATACCGGTGTGATTGTTTATAGCCCAATGCAGGCTGGGCTCCTGAGCGGCGCCTTTACCGCGGCGCGCGCGGCGTCGCTGCCCACCAATGACTGGCGTTCGCGCAATGGCGAATTCGCCGGGGAGAAGCTTGCGCGCAATCTGCAAATTGCCGCCGCTATTCAGGCTGTTGCAAAGCGATATGGCGTATCCGCCGCCTCCGTCGCAGTTGCCTGGACCTTGGCTTGGCCGGGTGTCACCGCCGCGATTGTCGGTGCCCGCAGCCCCGCCCAGGTGGATGGCTGGATGGATGCGGCAACGCTTGAATTGACGGCCACGGACATGGATGAAATCGGCGCCGTGATCGATCGCAGCGGTGCCGGTTACGGACCGGCGAAACCTTGAAATATTACCAGCAGGAGAGAAAAGATGAGCGCCTTGAAAAAGAAAAATGAAACATTGCCAGTGCGGGTGAGTGAATATTTTGACATCGCCGCCATTGCCGCGGCATTGCCGGAAACGGCGGACACAATGTTGATCGATATCCGCTTGACCGACGAGCCCAGCGCAAGCTCGCGTATTTTCCGTGCCTATCACCCGGTACCTCGGCATTACCATGCGACCTGTGACGAATATCTCTATCTGTTATCCGGCCGCACGACATTCGAAGTTGACTATGGCGAGCCACGCGAGTTGCGGCCAGGACAGATGGTGTTTTTCAAACGTGGTGTTGTGCACGCAATTCCCGAATTGCTCGAACATCCGGTGATTTTTCTGACTGTGGATACGCCGCGCCGTGACCCCAGTGATGTCATTTTCGTCGATCCCGAAGAGGGTACTGTCGAGAAATTCATCAAGAGCCAGCGCCAAAATGTCTAACAGGGCAAAATTTATGAATGATTATGTGATATCGCCGCCACCGGAGGTGTCCATACCGGTGTCTGGCGGTAAACTATTCCCGGTACGCCGAATCTTCTGCGTTGGGCGAAATTACGCTGCGCATGCCCGCGAGATGTGTGCCAATCCAGACCGCGAGCCGCCCTTCTTTTTCACGAAGCCGGCGGATGCGCTTGTCACAGCCGGCGCGGACACACCGTATCCGTCCGCGACCGGAAATCTACATCACGAGATCGAACTCGTGGTGGCGATTGGACAAGGTGGTGCCGATATTTCCGCCGGCAGCGCGCTCGCCCATGTGTTTGGCTACGCGGTTGGCATCGACTTGACGCGGCGCGACCTTCAGGACGAAGCGAAGGCCCAACGCCGGCCGTGGGATATGAGCAAAGGCTTTGATGCCTCGGCTCCCATTGGCGACATCATCCCTGTCAGCGCCGCCGGCCATCCGGCCAGCGGGCGCATCGCTCTTGCCGTTAATCACCGCCTTCGCCAAGAGGGCGATCTGGCGGATCAGATTTGGCCGGTGCCGGAGATGATTGAGGCACTTTCCTGCCTCGTGGTGTTGGTGCCTGGCGATCTCATTTTCACAGGCACACCGGATGGTGTCGGCGCGCTCGTGCGCGGAGATTTTGTGGAAGGGGAGATCGACGGAGTCGGCGTCCTACAAACGCGCATTGTGTAGCAACATTCGAAGAGTTTTCAATTTTCGATGAGAAGGAGAAAATCATGAAAGTCGGATTTATCGGGCTGGGCCAGATGGGGCACGGCATGGCCTCAAATCTTTTGCAGGCCGGGCATGATGTTACGGTTTATAATCGCTCACCGGGCAAGGACGACGATCTGGTCGCACGGGGGGCACATAAAGCTGCGAGCATCGCCGAGGTGTGCAGCGGCGATGCCGTAATGACCATGCTTGCCGAAGACAAAGCCGCAGAGCATGTCGCTCTGGGCGCAGGTGGGATTGTCGCGAATCTGGCGAAATCGGCCATCCATATTTCGTCCAGCACGATCAGCGTGGCTCTGTCGGAACGGCTCACCGCGGCGCATGCGAAGGCCGGGCAGCGTTTTGTTTCAGCCCCTGTATTCGGCCGGCCGGATGCCGCGGCCGCGGGCAAATTATTTGTAGCCGCCGCCGGAGCCGAAGCTGCGTTGCAGGATTGCGCCCCGCTGCTTGAGGCGATCGGCCAGCGGACCATTGTTTTGTCGAGCACGCCGTCGGCTGCTAATCTCGTAAAGCTCAGCGGCAATTTTCTGATCGCCTCGGTCATAGAATCGCTCGGTGAGGCGATGGCTCTGGTTGGCAAGGGCGGGATTGATCTGCATGCCTATGTCGACCTGCTGACCTCCACATTGTTTCCCGCACCGATTTACAAAACCTACGGCGGGCTGATCGCCGCTGGCAAATTTGAGCCTGCGGGCTTCGCGGCACCGTTGGGACAAAAGGATATTCGCCTCACTTTGGCGGCGGCTGAAAACCTCAACGTCGCCATGCCCGTCGCTAGCCTGCTCCGCGACCGGTTCCTGACCTTGATGGCCAATGGCGGCGAAACGCTGGACTGGTCGGCAATCGGCAGGCTTGCCGCGAAAGATTCAGGACAATAGCACAACTTCAATCCCAACAGGGCTCTTCGCCGTCAACGTTCCCCTCGGGATATTGTCCTTCGCCCTCAGCATCCCTATGCTGCCCAATACACCGCGCGCCAAATATTAGGTCGATATCACCTTTGCCCTGCTCACTGCGGCGGCATTTGGTTTCATCGTGCTGGGTTTGAGCGGTGCTCGCCCTAGCCCTCGGTGGTGCTTTCGCCGGCGCGGCCAGTATAGCCAGCGTCTCGCGACTATTTGTGCCGCTCAAAGAAGCTGCTGTTCGGTAAACCCTGCAACCGGCCCGGGTGATTACAGGCGGATCGGTCGCTTGGGCGCGGTGGTTTGACGATGGGCGATGCCTGAGCGACGCCGAAACACCGGGTTAAACGGCCGAATGTGTCGCGAGACGTCACTCGCGGCAATCAAAAATAAATATCGACGTTCTGCGTAGCCGAACCAATCCGCGCCAGTCAGATTTTGGCGCAAAGCAGAACCGATGGTAGGCATACTATTTCCGTAAAAAAGTGAGTAATACCGTCGGACGCCGCTTCAACGGATACGCTGCCGCCAGAGTTACACGTATTTTTACACGTTAATATTTATATTCGCGAATAAAGCTTTAGTTTCAGAGTATACCGTGTTTCGATATCAGGCTCATAACCTGAAGGTCGTCAGTTCAAATCTGGCCCCCGCAACCAGAACCTACATCAAATCAATGACTTAAGCCAAGCTTGTCAACGATTTGACTCACAAAAACATGTAGCTCACCATTAGCCCAGATTAGCTCATCGCCCGATATCAGTCGCGCACGAGCTTTGAAGGGCCGTGTTATGCCGAATAAGCATGCGACACCGGGCGATACGAACGACAATCAGGCGAACAAAAAGTATCCCGTCCATAAGCTGATGGGCGGGGACCTCCAGCTGTTCCAGAAGAGCACGAGCTGCTTCTGGCAGTGTGCCGCCACCGTGGGTGGGCGGCAGTTCCGCTACAGCACCAAGAAAGAGAGTTTTGCCGAGGCGGAGGATGTGGCCAAGGACTGGTTTGTCTCCATGACGGGCAAGGCACGTGCCGGGCTCATCACGGCCGAAAAAACATTCAGGACGGCGGCCGAGCGGTTTACGCTAGAATATGGGCTAATTACCGACGGCCAAAGGGCCCAGAAATGGGTGGAGGGGCACCAGATACGGTTGCGGGTTCACCTGCTGCCGTTCTTTGGCAATGTCGGGCTGTCAGAGATCACGCCGGGCAAGGTCCAGGATTATCGCATCCACCGTATTAAGACCTGCACGCGGGCTAAGCAGCCGGCGCGCAGCACGATGCATGATGAGGTGGTGACACTGCGCCTGGTCCTGAAGACAGCCATACGGCACGCCTGGCTGGCGCACCTGCCCGACCTGTCGCCGCCCTACAAGAGCCAGGGGAAGATCGTGCACCGGCCATGGTTCAGCCCCGAGGAATATAAACAGCTTTACACTGCCACCCGTGCGTACGCGAAGGACCCGCCACAGGCGCAGTACCAGTGGAACGCTGAGCAGGTGCATGACTATGTGCTGTTCATGGGCAACACCGGCATGCGGCCCGATGAGGCGAAGAACCTGCAGCATCGTGACGTCGCCGTGGTGACTGACCCTGGCTCCGGGCAGGAGATCCTGGAGATTGAAGTGCGTGGCAAGCGTGGCATAGGGTTCTGCAAGAGCATGGCCGGCGCTGTGCGGCCCTATCAGCGACTGCTGAACCGGGCCAAGCCGAAGCGCGGGATGCAGAAGCGGAACCGGAGTAGGGAAAATCCGAATCCAATTCTTCCTGACGAGTTTCCGGCGCCGACGGACAAGGTGTTCCCTGGCGATTATCTGAAGCTGTTCAATCGAATCCTGGACAAGCACGAGCTCAAGCTGGATCGAGATGGTAATCCCCGGACTGCCTACAGTCTCCGGCACACCTACATTTGCCTGCGGCTGATGGAGGGTGCCGATATCTACCAGATCGCCAAGAACTGCCGCACAAGTGTCGAGATGATCGAGAAGTTCTACGCCGCGCATATCAAGAATACGCTTGATGCGTCTGCCATCAACGTCATGCGGCCGAAGGGGGTCAAGGGTGGGAAGGCCAGCCGTGCCGGGGCCGCGGCGCTGGGCGCTGGGCATAGTGAGCCCATCAAGTTGACCGCAGCCGAGAGGGTCGCCCGTAAGGAACGGGGGAGGCAGGCTGCCCGGATCTCGTCGGACGAGCCAAACGACACCGAGGTCTAGGTACAAAGGAGGCCATAGGGCCGACGCCCCGAAGCGATCCGCCTGCCGGATCGCGACCTGAAAGCACCGCTTGCCGGTGCGCTACTCTTAGGCCGAATGGCCACCTAAACGTTTATCTTCTGGAAAGTCGTGGGGCACCATTACAAATCTCCTAAGACCCCCCATACAGATCGCGCTTGGGTATCGCATCAAGCGACGTGGACCTTGGTCAGGGCCTGAACATGGACACCGGCTAGGCCGCTGAAGGCGGCACCAGTGATAATTAGCTGGGCGCCTTCAAAAGCCTCGTCTTTCAGCAGGTCGATGAAAGGCTGGACGATGAAATTTTCCTTATCCCCAACGGACTCGCCGGAAAATTCGCCAGGCACGTCGATGATCACCAATCCCGGATAGTGGGTTTGAGGGCGCGGGCTGAGCGAAAGAAGGCCGTAGTTGTAGGCCATTAGGAAATAGAGGGTGTCAGTTCCGCCCAAGGCGCCATGCCACTTCTTACGCCCGATCCGGAAGGAGACACTAGACCGCGTCAGATCAACCTCGACGAGATTATGCTTCCAAGTGTGGGGCCGCTCGCGATTGAGGGCTTCGAGATAGGCGTTAATGCCTTCCTCGAGCCACTGGGCGGCCATGTCGAAGTCGATTGCCCTGAAGGATTCGTCAACCCGTTCCGATAGCGGCCTGATCTGGTTTTCAAGATCCTGGACCTGGGCCGTTAGAGACTTGCCCAGCTCGAGAGCCGCCGTCACCCGATCCATCTGCTTGGCGCGCTCGGCCGCCTGACCGAGCGCAACGTCAATCGCACTGACGTCAGCCTGCGCGAGGGCGGCGACGGCTTGGCGCGCCGGCCCGAGCTCGACCTCGATCGCCCGCAAGGCTTCCTCAGCAGACCGCGTCTCCGACGCCTGTTTTTCGACATCTCGGCGGAGGACGTCGACGAGATTGTCCGCTTCCTTCAGCTCGCCCTTCAACCGATCCTGCTCGAACCTAAGGCGCACCACCCCGAGCCCTGCGATTTCGGGCTCATCCGGCAGATGCTGATGACAGACAAAGCATTGATGCGAGACGTGGGCGGCCTTGAGCGCCTGATCGCAGGCTGGACAATGGGTGACGCGCAGATCCGATAGAATCTCGCCGGCGTCTGCCGCGCGAGCCATCCGGTCTATCTCGTCGGCGAGGTCCTTCCGGTATCGTAAGACGTCCTTGAAACGTTCGTCTGCCGCCTTGCGCTTGCCGGAGACTGTCTCCAGCACCGCTAGAGCCTGTGCCCGGGCATGACTGAGCTCCTCAATCCGAGATCGCTGCGCAGCGGGAATTGTCCTCGCACTGGCCTCGGCGAGGACGCGCATGCGCTCTTCCTGAAGCCTGCCGACCATATTGCGCAGTCGTTGCTGGGCAGCGGAGATGGTGGTGTCGTTAACGCCAAGGCCGACGTCGTCGGCGTCGAGCAGGTCGGTCGCGAGATCGTTCAGGGTTTGGCCGTACTGCTCGCGCCGCGCCTTCAAGTTCATCGCGTCGAGGCGCAGTTTGATCAAGACGCCATAGTCTTCACTGTAGACCCGGTCGGCCAGCCCTAGGAAGGAAAGCAGTCCGGCATGAAACTCAGCGTCGGGCTGCAGATCGACCAGGCCGCTCCAGAAGCGCTGCTGGCGATGCATGTGGCGAAGCAGGCTTCTGAAACTGAGTTCGGGCCAAGTCTGGCCGGACATTGGATTTCCCTTGGGAAAATTCATCAGGGGAATGGCAAGCCTTTCCATCAGCCAATGCTGGAAATCCCGGGCAAGCATGCCCTCGCCGTCGACGAAGATCTTGCCCTTGGCGCCAGGTTCATTCCATCGACGCTCAATGCGGAAGGTGTTGTCACCGATCTGCAACCAAGCTCCGGCCGCGTCGTACTTCTCCGTCAATCCTTCTGAATCAGAAGATTCATATGGATTGGCGCCGACATCGCCGAGGAGGAAGTCGAGCGTCTGGAGCCATTTAGTCTTGCCCGTGTTTGGCGGCCCCACAAAGATGTTGACGCCGAGCTGAAACTCCAGGGTCTCGACATTGCCGGTCGTCAGACGTCGATCAACGGAGACGATGGAGAGGAATGGGCCGCTCATGGAGTGATAACCTGACCGAGGGTGCGCTTGCCAACTTCTTTGTCGAACAGGCGATAGATGAGATCCTTGAGGAATGTTCCGGATTTGGATCCGAACACCTTCTTTACCTCGCGCTGGCGGGCAATCAAACCCTGGAAAGACGGACGGGCGGCGAGCGCCTTCGCGCGTTCCTTGCCCAAGGGCGATAGGGCAATCTGGTAGGACTGTTTGTGCTTGATGACGGTGATCAGTTGCTTGGCCTCGAGCACGCCGAGCACCTGATAATACCGTTTGTCCCAAGGCCCGTAGTGGTGGCGCACCATCGAGGATTCTATTGCATCGTCTTCGCGGGTCGAGGCCGCCGCGGTGTTGTCGAGCGCGGCGCGAGCGGCATCGAAGAAGTCAGGATACCGGGTGAAGAAGTCGAGCTTGGCCATCTTCGTCAGGCCGTCAATCCGTCCGGAGGTGCCGCAGACATACATCAAGAGCAGCAGTCTCGCAGCATGAAACTCTAAAATGTCGTCCGCCGCGAGCGGAAGGCCCGCTGGCTGGCCTCCGAGACGGATGAGCGACTTCACAGTGCAGCTCTGTCGAAGCGCAACAAACACCGATCTGCGATGTCGTAGAGGCAGCCCTTAAGGAAAGCGGCTTGATCTTTGGAGCCGCTGGGGCGAGCGTCGTTGAGGGCGTTCATCTCTAACAAGCAGAGGGCGTGGAACTGAGGGCCTTCCAGATCTAGTAGCCCCGCCGCGAGGTTAGCGCTGAGCGATTGCGCCGTGGACTTCACCTGCTCTTGCAGTGCTTCCGTGAGATCGGGCTCCATATAAGTGGCGGTTCGAACCTTAGCAGCGTAGCTGAGGCGAAGATCGACAGCCATGGCGATGAGCGATTGAGGAAGATCGGCCGCCTTCATCTTTTCGGCGAGCGTCCCGCCTGATGGGGCGTAGGCTCCCTGAGCCAACTTCGCCAGACGTTGTTGCCACCAGCCAACAGCTTCCGCGCGCGTGACGATCTTTTTTGCCTTGTCTGGCATCCATTTGGCATCGCCCGCCGCCTTGACCCAGACCCGCATCTCGGTGAGTAGTACATCGATTTGCTCCAGTAAAAGTGGCTGCCCCGTCTTCTCCGCGAGCGTGAAAAGTCGAACGGTATTGGCCTTCTGGACGGTTTTCAGATCATGACGCACTTCCCAGAGACAATTCTCCAGCCAGTAGTCACAGCTGTTATCTTTGGGGGATTTTAGCCCTGGGAATTTGGCGTTCAGGGCCTTCTCCAATGCCATCATAGCCTCGCAACCGGGCTTCCGCCCTTCAGATCCGAAAGCGTACGTGAGCGAGGTCAGATCGGAAACGACAGGGCGAAGGGTCACTAAGCGGAAGACGGCGATCTCGTCGTGTCCGTCGCGCCCAAGAGATGTTTCGAAGATCGAGGTGCCTTTGGCATCCCTCTTCTTACGCTGGCAAATATCTGCGACGGACCAGAGCTTATCGGGCTCACCGGCTTTGACCTGCACGAACTCGGCGGTGCTCTGGGCTGGGGTCGCGCCCGGGCCACGAACGAGAATAATATCGTCGTGGGTTTCAAAATGAATTTTGGTCAGACCCGCGTCCTCGATCATGTCAAGCAGAAAACCGACCGCTATCTCATCCTGATAGGAGAAGCCCTGCCTTGCGATTGGCCCGCCCTGCTCTTTTGGCGCGGTGTCGTCAATCGACGGCCAAGTTTTCTGTTGCGGCACCGCCGCTTCGATCTCAGACAAAACATCCCCGCCGGATACGGAACATTTGCAAAGCGCCCCTGCTCCGCGTTCACTTTGTTGCGACTGTAAGCTCAGGTCAGTGCATCTTACAAGGGTCCAGATGACATCGCTCTGGCTAGAACGTAGGGAGTTAGCCGGAAAGCAGCCTCGTTGAATGACTGTTTGGAGTTAACCTCGCCCTTCGGCGAACACCACTCTCTTCACCTTTAACTGGATGCGCCCCACCATGGAATGCACGTACCAAATACTTCACTTTCGGAACGGCTGCCGAACCCCGCAATCTCTGGTAGAAGATCTGGCTGTGAAGCGTCATTCATACGACCCATTGCCTGCCAACTGATGTCGGATCCGCTCTTGCCTCGCCCGCTCCCTCTGGCACAACAGGCCTTGAGCGTGTCCAAACATAGGGAACAGACTGGCGGTCGGCTAATTGCGAACGGCGGTCGAACAAGTACGAGAATCTATCGGGGAATAACGAGCGACATGGAACGAAGTGCATTTCGGTTTTTGTTACAGGAAGGAAATCGACCCTTTCGTTCTTCCCGATGCTATATCGAAGCGGATCCGAAAGTGGACAATCGCAAGCAGTGGGTGCTTCATCTCGCCCCACCCGAAGGCGCGGAGTGGGTCTATGAGATTGATGACATCAAAGCCTGGATGCTGCATGGCCAGCCCGTCCGGCAAATTATTTTCGATCGCTCCAGTCTTAACCCGCGCTTTCGGGACCTAGACCGAGATACGATTTTCCGCGAATATCTTCGGCAGATTGTCGAACTGATTCCGCCGTCGTACCAGGCCCGACGCAAGTACGCGCTGATGCCGTCAATTTCGAACGACAAATCCAGAATTCGCTATAAAGAGGCAGTAGAGGCGGCCATTCCGGAGGTGACGGTTCTTCCGGAACCAGAGATGGTCGCTGAGTATTTCCGCCTTCTTGAGCGTAGTTTGGAACTGGAGCCTCGAAGAAACAATGTCATCCTGGTTGTCGACACAGGTGCCTCGACAGCCAATATGACTCTGATCCTATCCCGGCGAGACGGCAAAATCGTCGGAGTCGATTCGAAAGGTGCCCAACGCGATCTGCGGCTCCGTGCTTTGCGCGGCGATAGCGCCGGCATCGCCGGCCACTGGGTGAATCTGCGTCTGGCGAAGCTCCTAGGCGCTGATACGCCCGATGCATCTTTCCTGCGCAAGATTGAACAGGCCAAGATCGAGGTAAGCCTTGGCAAACTCGATGGCTCGCCCGTCTTATCTGCGGCGGGCGCGCCGTTAGGGACGATCGATAGGACTATGCTCGGATCGGTCACAAGCGAGCTCTGGAGCGAACTTCAGCCGCTATTCGAGAGCCTATGCGAACGGCTGTACGAGAATCAGACGTCGTCGGAAAATGCGAAGTTGAAAAGCGAAGAGCGACTCCATGACCTGAATGTGAACGGGCCAAGCGACGCTCATCGGCTGATCGACACGATCCTCCTCGCTGGTGGGACCAGTCTCCTTCCGGGATTCGAGGGAAGGATGCTGGCCTCGATTTTCCCCGATGGCCATCGCCCGAAAGTGCTCCATGTCGGGGACGCCTTCCCCATCGCCGCCGCCGCCGGAGCGCTCGCGCACATCCTGCATAATTACGAGCCATCGAGGCTTCGCGAATCGGGCGAGGCCAGCAGCGAGGTCTTCGCTGCGCCGCTAGAGGCTACACTGCCCTATCCGGTGCTCCTGGGTATCAAGGACGCGCAACAGCGCGAGCAATATGTCACGCTGCTGGATCCGAGCGACCCGTTCGTCGATGACGGTGGGAGGCGCCCGATCCAAGGCCTGCCGCTTCTAGCCGAAGGGGCAGAACCCAAGGCTCGTCTCCTGCCCGGCACTGAGGCGGCGGGTGGTTCACGCCGCGGCCGGCCATTCAAGTCCATTCTCGTTAAGCAGGCCCCGGGCAAGATGGAACTAGACTGGGATCCCTCCCGCGAGAAGGCGATCGTCTCGTCTTCGCAGGTCGAGCGGACGGGGCATCTCTGGATCGAAGTCAGAAAATTGCTCGGGAGGGCCGAACCGGCGCTTAACCCCTATGAGGGCGATCTGCTGCCTGATGCGCTAGCGGTGGATGGCGCCGAAGACGTCATTGTCGACCTCGGCATGTCAAAGATCGTCGCGGTCACGGCCGATCGGGGCTGGATCTCGAAGAACGAACTGGACCGGATTGTGCGTGGCGAGGAACCGGTCGAGACGCTTGTAACTGGCGAAACTCAGCCGTTGGCCGTTGGTGAATCTCGTCCCGAAATACCCATTGCCCAGCAGGAGGGGGAGGAAATTCTGATCGGCTTGCCTGAGGCGGACCAGCCCGGCGGCTTTGGGACGGCTGGAGAGACTAAAGCAACTGAGGCGGCTGCGGATATTCCAACAGTCTTTCTTCCGCAGGCGAGGGAGGAACGGGATACCCTTACCGGCTGGGAAATCCGCGTTCCGGAGACCGAATTCGCGCAGGCGCTGACTGATCTGAGAGATGAAATCCATGCGCGCGCTCCTCAGATAATATTTGATGATGTAGTCGTAGCGTTGCTCGGTTTGGCTGTCCGTCCGATCGTTCTTTTGGCAGGGCCGCCCGGATGTGGAAAGTCAACGATCGTGCGCTTCATCGCACAGATCCTCGGCAAGAGCAGGGGTAAAAACTTTCACGACGTCGCCGTTCAGGCGCATTGGTCTGACGACGGTGTGCTATTCGGCCAGGATGGCATTTTGCGCGCACTTATCGCCGACGATGAAACCGCCCATTTGGTGCTTTTGGATGAGTTCAATCTGACCCGGCCGGAGTATTATCTGTCACGCCTTTTTCATGCGCTGGATAACAATACCGGGGCGATCTCACCGGGTCAGAAGCTAGCTTCGTGCCGGGTTATGGGGACCCTCAATATTGATGAGTCCTCGCGTGTTCCATCGCCCAAAGTCATCGACCGCTGTTTTCTGCTCGAACTGCCACAGATTTCCTGGAACGCAGAGGGGTTACCACCACTGTCCGATCTCGGCGGCCTGACGCATCTTTTGGGGCTGCCCGAGGTCTCTCTCAATGGTGCGAGCAGCGACGAGCGCATCAATTCCGTCCTACAAGCCCTGCATACCGCCGTTCACGAGCATGATCTGCGCCTCGACCTTCTGCCCTCACGCCGTGTCCTGTCCGATATCAAGGCGCTGCTGAGCCTGCATAATGGCCTCGACTTGCAGGCTCGCAATCTGTTGGACCGCAGTGAGCTGGTTGATCGTCTTCTGGCGAGCCGGGTTCTTGTTAAGCTGTCAGGCGCTTTCGATCAGATCAGCCCCGCCCTCGACGCGCTCGGTAAAGTGGTCGAGGGCGTCGAGGAACTGCCGAGAACGCGCCGCCGCATTAATCTGGCCCGCCAACAGGCTCGGCTCGGCTTTGTATCGCCGTGGCAGTAGAGCATGCAGTTATCGAAGCCGTCCGCGTCACGGATGGGGATGGCGTCACAATCGAATATCCCTGGGATCCGAATATCTGTTATCCGGTCCGCGATGACCGGCCCTACCTCGATTTCCTGACCCGAGGGCGCAAGGCGGAGGCCTTCAAGTCCGAGGCCGAGCACATCGACGTGAAGATCAAGGAGCTTCCCGGCCCGTTGGAAGATGGGACGCAATGGCAAAGATGGGATTTTGAGGCGGAAGTCGCGAGGCGACGGCGATTCGGCGAGATCAGTCTCAAGCTTAGGGTCCCGAAGGACTGCGTGCTGCGCTGCTATGTCTATCCGACATTGTTGCTCTCATTTCGTGATGTTGTGGTGATGGTGGAGGAGATCAAAGAGGAGCTCGGGATCGAGGCTGCATGGGACCTACAGACCAACCGCCGTGACAAGTCATGGAGCCGGACCACTAGCGGCGCCCGGTCGCATGTGCCGACCGAGATGATCAAGCATGTCGAGGAGGAGCTCCGGGCCGCCGATTCGATACGGCGTACGCCTTTCGAGGAACTCGCGTTGCCATTGTGGCGCGATGCTCCGCTTGCGGAGAATGCTGTAGTCTCACACTGGGCTGCGCGCAGATATGGGCAGGTTCGCAATTTGGCTGAGACGGCCGCGCAGGCCCTTGCCGCGCTGGAAGCCCGTAGCCGTCGAAAGAATCCCGGCAACCGCCAGACCATTATCGACAGCGAGGCGAAGCGGCTTGGCGGGATCGTGAATCAATTGCTCGGCTTGAGAAGCAATTTGGCCTGTCTCATAACGGATGCCGAACTCGCTACACCCATCTACCCGAGCCCGCTCTTCCAGCGTGACCACAAGCTCCGTCTGCTCTTGCGGGTCTTTGCGCCCTCGGCGGCCCAGGCCCTTTCGGACATGGAATCGGCTCGATCACATTATCCGCCCATTTTTCTGAATGATTTGTGGGAGCTTTGGGGTGCGGTATGGCTCGCGAAAGAGTTGCGTCGGCGCGGCTTTTCAGGGTTGTCTTCGATGGAACGAGTCGAGACCATCAATCGGTGCAGCTGGCGTTTGGTGAAAGACGAGATCATGGTCGAGCTCGACTTCGAGGCTGAACCCACCCTCGTCGACTATGACCAGCTTCCACCTGTCTATGAGCGCTCTATTTCAACTATGGAATGGGTTGCGCAAAACCAGGAGCTTGACGAGGAGCGTCCTTTTTTTGGACTCGAGATGCGTTGCTCTCCAGATTATCTGCTTCGAATTACCACGCCACGGCGAAAGGTGCTAATGGTGGGAGATGCCTGCCTCGCCAGCCCGAAGCATCACGGCAAGAAACAGGATAAATCCGATACGAAGCCGCATGTCGTAGAGATGTATCGGCAGACGATCGGTTGGTCGGTCGAAGGTGAGGTTGTAGGCTGCCATCCTCTTGGTGGATTCGTTCTCTATCCACCGCCAGTCGAAGCATGGAAGGATTTCGAGCGACTGCCCGCGGCTAGCGATTGCACACTTCTGTGTCCGCGCCCTGGCGGTGATCTCGAGTCAAGCCGTCGGCTAGAGCAGTTGTTGGCACGCATAGTTCCTGAATTCGACGATGACAACGGTTCGACCGTGCGTCACGTGGATGACTGATCCGGCTTTGGTACGGCAGCTTTTTCATCACGGAGCTTAGACTTCGTGTCTCTGATGACGTCGTCGAGCTGCGAAATGGCCACTTAAAGATCAGCATAATCGAAGACCGGCCGCGCAAATGACGGCCGCGCCGGTGACGCGACGATCTCGGATTCGGCCAGCTCGGCATACTTGCCTTCCCGATACGACCGTCTCCGCTGCCGTGCCGGGTCCGGCGGCCACCGCAGCTGCACCGACTCGCGCAACGGTGCTAGCCCAGCCAGCCCGAACAGCCGCCTTGCCGTGCAATGCGTCACCTTGATCACGATCCCCTCAGCTGAATGTAAGCGTCCCTATGAGGGGGCAGCTGCCCCCGGCAGGGGCAAGGGTTCGTCGCTTCGCTCCCGGCGCCGGCGTATCCCCAGCCTTCGGTCGCAGCGCTCCCTGCCAGGCTGGGTGATCCCCCTCACCGGCGCCGCCCTTGCCTCTGCCGCCCCCGCCCTCGCCGGGAGGCGTTCCTAAGAAAGCGGCCGCTTTCTTAGAGATCATTCAGGAAAGCCCTCCCGCATCGGAGAGCCATCATGAAAAGCCAGGATTTATGCGAGCAGATTACAGCCTCGATCATCGCAGAGCTTGAGAAGGGCGTTATGCCCTGGACGAAGCCTTGGGCCGGTTCAGGCGGGCCGGTGATGCCGAGGCGTCACGCAGGGGCGCGGTATCGGGGGATCAATGTCCTAATCTTGTGGGGGGCAGCTGAAGCGGCCGGTTATCGCTCGCCGCATTGGATGACCTTTAAACAGGCTTTGGAATATGGCGCTTGCGTGAAGAAGGGCGAGAAAAGCACTCAGATCGTGTTCGCCAACAAGGTGATGCGGTCTAAGGTTAACGATACGGGCGAGACGGTTGAGAAGAACTTCTCATTCCTAAAGGCCTATTCGGTGTTCAACGCCGAGCAGATCGACAAGCTACCGGGTCGCTTTGCCGTTCCGGCACCAGCGCCAGCCACGGTTGCCGGTGGGGACCCGAAAGACTGGGAGGCCTATGCGCCGTCATTTGCCTGGTTCGAGGCAATCCCCGCCGAGGTTATCCATCGCGGAGAGCGGGCGGTGTTTATCCCAAGCCAGAACCGGATCGAATTGCCGCCGCGTGACGTGTTCTTTTCACCTGAGGCTTATTTTTCTACCCGTGCACATGAGACGATCCATTGGACGAAGACCGAGAAGCGCCTGAACCGCGACTTTGGCGCCGCCCGCTTTGGCGATGAAGGTTATGCGATGGAGGAGCTTGTCGCCGAGCTAGGTGCAGCATTCACCATGGCCGAGATCGGCCACCAACCAGCCATCCGCGAAGACCATGCGCCTTACATCGCCGAGTGGCTGAAGGTCCTCAAGCGGGACAACAAAGCCATTCTGACGGCGGCGGCAAAGGCCAGCGACGCTCTCGATTATCTCGAATGGTTTCAACCCAGCGCTTCCGGCCAACAGGCTGAAGCTGAGGCGGCATGACGCGCCGTCTGACAACACGTGCGGCAACATCTAGGAGACATTTTACCATGACCTGCGAAATTGCAACAAATGAAGTCATTATGATCCCGTTGAACAAGCTGATTGCCAGTGATTTGAACGCGCGCAAAACCGCTTCCCCGGAGGGGGGCGCGGAGTTGAAAGCATCGCTGCTTGCCTTTGGTGTGTTGGAAAACTTGATCGTTTATGATGCGGGCAAGCAGAAGTTCGCGGTGGCAGCCGGGGAACGGCGGCGCACCGTCTTGAAGGCGCTGGCCAAGGACAAGACAATTCGCGGCGATTTTCCGGTGCCGTGCATTGTGCGGTCGGAGGACGAGGCTGTAGAATTGAGCCTCGCGGAAAACATCGTTCGGGTTGCCATGCACCCGCTGGATCAGTTTGCGGCATTTGCTGCGCTGATCGATGAGGGCAAGAGCGTGGAGGATGTCGCGGCGCGCTTTGGCATCACGCCCGGTATTGTGACGCGGCGGATGAAACTGGCGCGTGTCGCGCCGGTGGTTTTGGAGGCGTTCCGGGAGCAGGCAATCACGCTGGAGGCCGTGATGGGCTTTGCAGTGAGTGATGACCATGCCGAGCAGGGACGGGTCTATGCAGAAATCGTCAGCCGGGGCGGGGCGTTCACACGCCAGTATATCGTGCGGATGCTTACGCATCAGAAGGTGGCGACGGATGACGAGCGCTTTTTATATATAGGTGAAGAAGCATATATTTTGGCGGGTGGGACTATCAGCCGTGATCTGTTCGATGAAGAAGGCGGCGGCTATGCCGATGACAGCGCATTGTTGGATCGGCTGGTGCTGGAGAACCTTACCGTTGGAGCACCAGCATATTTGAGTGAAGGGTGGAAATGGGTGGAGCCGGTGCTTGCCGTGTCGTTTGAGACGAAGCGCGGCTATGCCCGGATTAGTCCGCGTCATTACCCGCTCAGCGCCGAGAATTCTGCACGGCAGGCCGCACTTGCCACCCAATTGGATGAGATTGCGGAGCAGACCAACAACCAGGAACCGGAAGACGGGCCGCTGGCTGAGAGCTATCTGCGTATCCAGGCGGAATTGCAGGATTTTGAGGCGCGGGAATATGTTTTTGCCCCGACGGAAATGGTGCTTGCCGGGGGATGGTTGACGCTGGATCGGGATGGTCACCCAAGCGCCGAGCTGGGTTATGTGCGGCGTGATGATCTGGAGGCTTTGGATAGTCTGCGCCGGGCAGCTTTGCCGTCCCAGCCTGAGGCGGATGAAGACGAGAGCAATGATACGGGTGAGGGGGTGGCCAGCATTGATGAGAATGCGGACGATGACGATGCGACCGGACATGATGATCTGGGGGAGTCACCCTCCACGCAAGGGGGCGGGTTGTCCGATGCTTTGCTGACTGACCTGCATGCTGCAAGGACCGTGGCGCTGCGCCTTGAGTTGATGGACACCCCCGAAATTGCTTTGCGGACCATCGCGCACAGCCTCGCGGGGAGCTTAATCCTAAACGAGACCAGCGTTCTTACTGTGATAGCGCGGGAAATCCATATCTCCGCAATATCACAGGTGTTTTGCCCGCGCGACGATGGGTTGGGTAATCGCGTCGGGCGCTGGCGGACACGATTGTCCGAAGGCAAGCGCGGACTTTGGCATGCCGTTATGGCACTTGATGCGTCGGAGCTGCTGGATTTGATCGCGGTTTGCGCGGCGCTGTCCGTGGATGCCACTCACTCCAAGACCAGTGCGTATGACAACCGGCGGCGGATGGGCCATGCTGACCAGCTTGCCGAGACGCTCGGGCTCGATATGTCGAGATATTGGACGCCGACAGCGGGGAGTTATTTTGGACGGGTGAGCAAGAAGGCAATATGCATTGCGGTTGCCGAGGCGGCGGGGGAGGGGATCGCATTCCGTATCCAGGACCTGAAAAAGCCGATTATGGCTGCGGAGGCTGAGACCATTGCGGCTAAGACCGGATGGCTGCCAGCTGTATTGAGAACGAAGGGTGTTCCAGTCGATCACACCGCGACGGAAGCATTAGCTGCAGAGTAGCGGCGTCGCTCCTCTGGCTCTGGGCCACCCTTCGGGGTGGCCTTCTTTTTGCTCGGGCATTCGTGAGTTTGACGAGAGGCATCAGCGTTTGAACAATGGTCGAAAACATAATTTTTACCGCGCTCCGCGCGGCCATTGTTATCAATTAGGCAAGGGTCAATTTTTCGATTTCGCCTCGTTGTACCCGCGACACCTTGAGACACATGTTAGATGATCGTGAACTACACAAGAGGTCGTCAGGCTCGCCGAAGCGTCCGATACTTCGTTCGACAGGATCAAGAGTGGGGGTTGCGGCCTACGAGCGAGGTCTTGAAATAGCCGGGCTGATATCATCGATGGCTGGAGTTGATGTTTCTGGCTGCAGGCTTTGGTGGCTTTCCCCAACCCCGCAAAACTTCCATTGGCGCATTGCGTCTTAAAGGCCTGCGTGGTCGGAGTTCGGGTTTTAATTGGGCTAACGATGGCAGCACCGTGCGGCGCATATTGCAATGTGCCAGCGAGGTTTTTCGACGAAGTGCCAAAAATACGGTTACCGGCCAGAAGCAACAAAATCCCGAGACCGGGTCGCCAAAAACCTCTCATTTGCACGATGGCCGGCGGCCGGGGCTACCGCAACCTCGCCTGCAATTATTTTCCCCTGTCCGAAGAGTGGCCATTCCTCGCGCGAGACAAAATAACCGCCTGCTTCGGTCCTCCACTGCGTTGCGGCCGCAAGCGGTGCGCAAGTCTCGGCCGTCGGCCTTTATCGTTGCCATCGAGGCCAATCGGCGGCCCGATCATCAGGAGTTTGTATCATGGCATCGACAATCGGCATTTTTACCAATCGCGACGGCAAAATCACCGGCAAAATCCAGACACTTACACTCAATACAGCACTGACCTTCCTGCCCAACGAAAACCTGACCAACCCCGACGCCCCGGCGTACCGCATCTTCGCGGCGAACAAAGCGGAAGTGGGGGGTGCTTGGGAGAAAACCGCGGAAGCCAGTGGCCGGAAATACCTTTCCGTCAAGCTCGACGATCCCAGCTTTGCCGGGCCACTCTACGCTTCGCTGCTCGAAGAGGAAGACGGCACCCACACACTGATCTGGTCCCGCCGCAGCTGATGCGGGCCAAGGCGGCGGGCGTAAGCCCGCCGTTTCAGGTGTTATTAAATGACTGGAACGGCCGTCAGCGGTCAGGCAGATTCCGCGAGTGAGCGGCCCGAAGAGACAATCGTGCGTGTCTAGTTTGGTTCACTTATTCGGCGATCCAGCCACGCACCGGCTATTTCTCTACCCACCCGAACAACCGCTTGAGGGCGGACCCCGAAGATGCCACCATAGCTGACCATGCAACTCACAAGCTCCATGACCCTTACGGCGGCCGAGAATTTCCTCCGCAACGTCGCGGCCGGCAAGGTCGGGAAGCTTCAGATCCCCACCCGCGCAAAACACCAGGCCGCAGGCGGCGAAGTGGCCTTCGTTCAGGCCCTCTACACTTGGGCAAACAGCGCCCATCCAGCAGAACTGATGAGCTACGCAGAAGGCCCAGCCGACGTCGTCCAGATCGATCGACTCGCCGACAGGCTCTACGGGCTCGTCGCCATCCTAGTCGCCGACACCATCTCGAGTATCAGGGGGCCCAATCTCACCGAGTTGCTCCGGCGTGCCGCGCTCGCGCGCCTAGCCATCCTCCAGTCCGAGTCGCCGGAAGGTGGCTCAAGGGGGCCACAGCTGGAGATCGTCTGCATCGACCATCTCGCCAAGAGCTATCCCCGTGCCTTCTACACGCAAGACGAGGAGGGCATGCGCCGGGTCAAGAAGCTCCCCGCTTTCAACCAGTTCGCGTCGGCCGTGGTGAAGGAACTGGTCCCGACCGAGCTCTCACATTCCGTGCCCGATGGCTTCGCCCACGCCCTGGGCGGGGCGCTCCACGAATTGTTCCGCAACACGGAGGAGCATGGCCGCGTGAACGATCGGGGCGACGTCCCTGCGAAGTCGGTGCGCGGCTTCCACGCGCGGCGCCATTCCGTCACACCGGACACGGTCGCGGTTCTCGCAGCGGAGGCAAAACCACTCTCCGACTACGTCGCGCGGCTTCGCCCCGCCCGAGCGGGCAATCGCGACATCCAGCTGATCGAGCTTTCCGTGTTCGACACCGGGCCCGGAATGGCCCCGAGCCTCTCCGGCCGGCCGCTCGCGTCTATCAACCCCGTCGAGGAGCTTGATCTCGTCCGGCAATGCTTTCGTGAGAACGTCTCCCGCAAATCCCTGTCCTCCGCGGGTCTCGGCCTGCCGACCGTGATCGATCTGCTTCGCGAGAGAGGTGGCTTCTTAAGACTCCGCACCGGCAGGCTCGGGCTGTTCTGCGACCTCGGCCTCGAGGACCAGAAGCCTTTCGGCGAGCCGCCGGAACTCCGTGCATGGTCGGGCCCGGAAGTCGAGCTCGCCCCCGTGGCGGGCACGCTCTTCACCCTCATGTTTCCGCTGGGGGCATAGGCGTTGCGCCCATTCTACTCCCTTCGCCTTGAACGGCTGACGCAGACCGAGACGATTGACACGTTCGTGGTCTACCTCGCCACCGACGAGCTTCCCGCGGACACGTTCGCCGCGCTGATCGACGAGGAGGTAGAGCGCAATCTTGTGCCCGACGAGGTCGTCATCGTCGTCAGAGAGACCAGCCGCGCCGAAACGGTGACCGCCATCCGGGATCATCGCGAGCTGCGGCGTGTGCGCCATCGGCTCGCGCCTCATGCGACCGTCACCGTGATCGGCTTCGACAGGAAGGGCGTCGAGGTCAATCGCGAGGTCGCGACCGGCACGGGTGTTAAGAGCACGATCACGCTGACGGAGATCGGAAGGCGATCCGCGACGGCGATCTTCTTCGATCACGGTGGCTTCGTCGAGGCCAACGCTAGCTACCACTTTAGGAACCCTTCCGGCAGACACACCGACCGGTTTATGCGCCTCTCAAACCTTCTGGTCTGCCACGCCGAGATCTCGATCATCGCCATGACGCTGCTGCCGCTCATCCCAGACGACGCGGTACAAGCGCACGTTGATACACCCGCGATGTTTACTCTCGTCTCAGCTGTCAACGAGCATCTGTGGAAGCTCGAGCCTGGACGCCACCCTCTGCGGTGCGACAGCTTCCGATCCTATCTTGGCGTCGAGACCTATGATTTCAGTGGCAGCGACACCTCGGTCATTCTCATCTCGGCTACTTCCAGCGGAAGCCTGGGTAGCATCGTCGAAAAACGAGAGGTCGATCGATCCCGGATCGCGCACGTCCTCTACCTCGGGGCGGCCTCCCCGCGTTTCCCGTCGGCGGTGGATCTGTCGTTCGACAAGAAGCTGAACCCACTGGGGATGGCCGAAGCGCGCGAAACCTATCGCGAGCCCAACTGTGCTCTCTGCGACGCTGGATCGATCCCCGTAGACCTACGGGGGGACCAGTTCGACCTCAGCGGCCCCGAGTTCGAACCACTCACGCTCAAGAAGACCGACGCGCCGGAGCGTCTAGCATCCACCATGGACAGGCTGGCCGGATCCGGCGCATTCGGTGTCTCCGTCGCGTCTGGCGCGACCGGTCGGCAGTACCTGATTAACGCCGAGATGCTTTCTGTCGCGCCCGAGTTCACGAAGCGTCTCGAATACTTCGCGAAGACCCACGTTCCCTCGAGCACCCGCGAATGCATCATGCTGGACGAGGACTCCGAGCAGTTCGCGCATGATCTCTGCACCCGGGCCGGCGTGACGCCTGCCTTCGTGGCACGATCAGGCGTCGATGGACTGGATCGGACCGACACTCAGGCCGGCATCCAACTCAACGGATCCCCGGTCGTGATCGCCGCTGCCGTGATCGAGAGCGGGCGCGCGCTTCTCGACATAAGCCGCGACCTTCGGAACGTCCGGCCGAACTCTCCCCAGATCTACATTGTCGGCCTCGTGAAGTCGGTCAGCGCAGCGCGTCGGCAAGAGCTCGAGCGAACCCTGGTGCAAACCCAGGAACCGAGTCCACATCGGTTCGCGGCAATCGAGGAGTTGTTGCTGCCGTCGGCGGCCGCTCCGAACGCGTGGCAGGCCGAGCTCATGTTCCTCGACGATGTGGTCTCAGGCGGTGCTGACCTCTCCGAGACGCTCGCTGGCCGCCGGGATCTGCTCCGGCGCACCTCGGCGCCCCTCATGGACGATCTCTTCGTCGCCAATGGTGCCGTCCCGCTCGTCCTGCAGCCGGGCTTCGTCTTTTGGCCCCCGGATCTCCCAGAGCGGATCACAGAGAAGCCGACGCAGGCAGATGTATTTTACACAATCAGCGCCGTTCTCCAGAAGCTCCGCACCACAGCGCCGAAGCCAGGCGCAAGGGCACTCCGCGCCAACTGGTTCCAGCAGACCCTTCTCGACCCCTCCAACCTTGGCCGGTTTAACGACGGAGTGATCCAGGCGAGCCTCCTCCGCGCCGCCAGGCCCACGGAGATCGACTTCTCGGGAGAGGTCGGCGGCCGGCTCGACGCGGCGCGGATCATCGGGCGGATCATCGCAGGCGCCCACCGACCGCGCGGCGAGGCCGCGAGTGAAGCGCTTGTCGCTCTCGGAAGCAAGCGCCTCCGCCTGCCACACGCGAAGCTAATCGGCATCCTGGCTGAAACCTCAACACACCCGCCGCTTGTCGCCGAGCTTGCGGCGCTCTGCCGTCGCAGGCTGCTCCAAAACGATCCGGCACCAACAGGGGGGGACTGCGAGCCGCTCGCCCAGTGTTAAGGATTTCCAAACCCAAGTTGCCGTTCGGTGCGACGTCGATATAGAGGGAAAGGTAGACGATTCGAACGCCCGATTTGTCTCGGGCTATGCCTCTCGCGATCCAGACTAGCAGTGCTCGCTCTCGATGGTTCAGTTTGACCGTTAGAGGCATAGCAGTGGATCCAGTGACCTCCGTCGTTCCCGCGGGGTAAGAAGACACGCTTCGGCTGGAGATACTTATCGAAACGGATACTCAGTAATTGGGAATAGCTTTCGGGCTCGGGAATGGCGACAATGGGCGCAAAGCGGCCTCGGCGCCTGGCGCGGGTTGTTTGTGCCGAAAGCTGTCGGTCCGGTTTTGAGCGGCAACCTAAGATACCGGACACTTAGGAAAATGGTCACCGTCTGCAACCGGGCTCTCACACGGCGACCTAAACATTAAGACACTTTCGAGATCGTCGAAGTCCGCCGTTTTAGGCAAGGCGGGCCGGGCGACGTCGGCCGATCAGCGCTGACGCACAGTCTCCGGGACCCACGAATTGGACGAGCCCCCCTCGCGAATCCCCGGAGCTCTCTGCTACAGTGAACCTTCAAGAGGGGAGGAGATGGAACGTGGCCGGTCCAGATCTCGTGCGTCCGAGCCGGGATGGCGACCAGTTCCACTACCACTGGGCTGCACGGCGATGTCTCGAACTGCTGCCTGCCGCGTCCGACCTTGTCGCCGTGACGATCGAGGGTGCGTCTTCGCTCGAAGAGCCGCAGGCAGCGCAAGGAACTCTCGGGACTGCCACTTCAGGCCTTGCCGTCGAAGCGGGAGAGGAGCTGATCGATGTCGGCCTCTACTTCGGAGGGGAGAATCGGCAGGCCGCCAGCCGCATCCGCTACATTCAGTTGAAGCACTCCACACGTCATGCAGACGAGCCGTGGACCGCCAGCGGACTTGAGAAGACACTTCGTGGGTTCGGCCGGCGATATACCGAGCTCGCCAAGGAGACATCGGCGGGAGACGTAGCATACAGATTCCGCTTCGAGTTTACTACCAATCGGCCGATCGCCGTCGATGTCATGGAGGCCCTGGAAGATATCGCAATGGGCGTAGCGCCGCGCCATTCGCGGACGAATGCCACGTTGCTAAGGTACGCCGATCTACCGCAGCCCTCCGCGGGCGAGTTTTTTAGACTGTTTGTGGCCGAAGGGAGTGAGGGCGATCTCTGGGCCCAGAGAAATCTACTCAGCAGCGATCTGCGCAGCTTTCTTCCGGATGCGGATTACGACGCGCCCGTCCAGCTCAAAGAGCTTGTGGCGCGCAAGGCCACCTCAGAGTTCAAGAACGATCCAAGTATCCGACGCTATGATGTACTCAGGGCCTTGAAGGCGAACGAGGACGACCTTCTGCCCGCTCAGAACCTCATTCCCGAGGCCACCAAGTTTTTGCCTCGGGAACAGGAAGACGACATTCGACGAGCCTTGTTGGGTGCCGAACAACCCGTGATCATCCACGCCGAGGGCGGGTCGGGTAAGTCGGTACTGCTGAGCCGGCTGGCCGCCTCCATGCCGGCAGGCTCGGAGGCCGTGCTCTACGACTCATTCGGGAACGGCCTCTATCGGAATGCCCTAAACTTCCGCCATCGGCACCGCGACGCGCTGGTCCAGATCGCGAACGAGCTCTCGGGGCGCGGGCTCTGCTATCCCCTAATCCCAGCCTCACACGCTGACACCAAGGCCTACATGCGGGCATTTGTATATCGGCTCAAACAGGCCACTGAACTACTACAGGCGCGGACGCCCGGCGCATTCCTCTGCGTATTGATTGACGCCGCTGACAATGCCGAGATGGCGGCAAGCGAGCAAGGTGAGCCGGGAAGCTTCGTTCGCGACTTGATCCGGGCCCCGCTTCCAGCCGGTGTGTGCTTAGCATTCACATGCCGAACCCATCGGCGCGAGCTGTTGGCCGCCCCCGCCGAGGCGATCGAAATTGAGCTGCGTCCCTTCAGCCATGACGAAAGCCGGCGCCATCTAACGTCGATCTATCCTACTGCAGCTGAATCTGAAATCGCCGAGTTTGCGGTGCTTAGCAGCGCGAATCCCCGCGTCCAGGCCCTGGCACTCTCCTGGAAGCTCCCGCTTTCGGACATGCTACGGAGCCTTGGACCGACACCGACGACGGTGGAGCGTGCGATCGAAGACATCCTTGACCGTGCGCTGAAACGGCTCCGTGACCAGGCGGGCCCGACGGAGACCCCGCGCATCGACACGATGTGTCAGGCGCTCGCCGTACTGCGTCCTCTCGTCCCGCTCTCCGTCCTGGCCGATCTTGCTGGCGCGAGCGTGAGTGCGGTGCGTAGCTTCGCCCTGGACTTCGGACGCCCACTGATGGTCAAAGGAGACAGCCTCCACTTTCTCGACGAACCGACTGAGACTTGGTTCCGGGAGCGGTTCCAGCCCGGGCCCGATCAAATGGCGCAGTTCTTGGTCCGTCTGCGCCCACTCACCGCGACGAGCTCCTATTGCGCCGCGGCATTTCCGCAGCTTTTGCTTAGTGTCGGCCAACTCGACGAGCTCGTGCTATAAATAGCGGCGGCAAAGTGTACCACTGAACCGGCTTATTTGCGGCCTTTATGGCGGCGCAAAAGTGTACCGGTCCTGCTAGGCCGATTGATGCCCTTGACGGGCATTGATTGGCTGGAAGGA
>JAMFRO010000107.1 GCA_026224825.1 bacterium
AGGCCAGGGCTCTGCCCTGGACCCGCTGGGGCCGTCGTGCGCAGCACGCCTCCGGCGTGACGGCCCCAGACCCCCATTAGTTGAAGACTTAAAAAAGAGGCCTGCCACTTCGGTGTTTCAAACACCGAGGAGGCAGGCCTCTTTTTTAAGTCTTAAGTAGCGGGATCCAAGGGCCTTTCGGCCCTTGGCGGGTCCAGGGCAGAGCCCTGGCCTTTTTCCTCACTACACCCCGAACTTAGCCCGATCGAACTGCGGCTGGCCGATGTCGCCGGCGGCGAAGGTGGCGATTTGTTTGCGGATGAAGTCGTCGGGGGATGTGGCCCATTCGAGCAGTGTTTCGCGGACTTCCTCGTGGGTGGGGATGATGATGCGGTCGGCTTCCATGCCGTCAGCCAGGAGGGTTGCGACCTCTTCCTGGCTTTTCACCCAAAGGTGTTTGCCGGGGCCGCGCATGGGGACGTTTTCGGAGAAGGTTTTCATGGTGTTGGCTGAGGTGGTCATCACCGGGCCGGGGCACAGGCAGCTCACTTTTACGCCTTTGGGGATGGCGTAGAGCGCCAGGTTTTCGGACAGCGCGATAACCCCTGCCTTGGACACGGCGTAGGGGATGCGGCTGGCGGCGTAGGGGTAGAGCCCGGCGAAGGAGCCGGTGTTGACGATATAGCCATGCCCGCGCGCCAGCATCTTCGGCAGGAAAACCTCGATGCTACGGACCATACCCATCAGGTTGCAGCCGATCATCCGCTCCCATTCGCTGAAGGGGAAGTCTTCGGGGTTGCCGCTATGCAGCAGCCCGGCATTGTTCATCACGATATCGATCTCACCGAGGGCGGCCTCGGCGGCGGCAGCAGCCTCACGGATGGAGTCGCTCTCCATCACATTGCATTTGAGTGGCACGGCCTCGCCGCCAGCCTCGCGGATCAACGCCGCAGTTTCCTCTGCGCCTGCGAAGTCGAGATCCGCCACCGCCACACGCGCGCCGCGCCTGGCAAATTCGCGCACCACGGCACGGCCAATATTCTGCGCGGAGCCAAACACCAGCGCGCTTTTGCCTTTGAAAATCTCTACCATGTTTATATCCCCATTTCTGTCAGCAGCGCCGCAGCGGCGGCCACACCTCGCCGCAGTGCGGCCTCGTCGGTATCCGCGCCTATGTGAGGCCCGACCACTTCCAGGTCGAACACGCCGGTATAACCGGCATCGAGCACATCCTGCATCATGCGGCGCAAAGGCAGCTCGCCCTCGCCTATATGCGCCCGCCCGCCCGGCGGCGGCTTGCCCGGTGCGCCGACCACCACATCGCCGATCTGCATCAACGCGATATGCGGCATGGCGGTGAAGAGCACTTCACGAAAATCCCGCTCCATCCACATATTTCCAAAATCGGCGATCAGACCAATGCCAGTAACCTCCGCGACATCAACAGCATCACGTAACGTATTCACGAAGGAGACGCTGGTGCGCAAAGACGGCTCGATGGCCGCCAGCACGCCACGGGTTTTGGCATAAGCCACCGTCGGTGCCACCGCCTCAGCAAACAACTTCAGCACATCGCGCCAAGGCGCACCGGTGGTACGGCCCGGCGTAAAATAAATTGAACGCCCACCATGCCCGGCTGCCAGATCGATGGTCGCCTTATGCTCGGCCAATGTTGCCGCCCAGCGCGCGGGATCAGCCAGATCAAAGCTGGAAACGATGATCGTGCTGGCCTTGATACCTGCCGCATCCAACCGCGCCATGCCGGCCTCCGGCGCAAGCCCAAGTTTTATACCCAGCAGCCCCGCATGGCGCACGCCCAGATCGCGCCAAAGTGCCAAATCCTGCTCAAAACTCCATTTGAACGTACACATCGCATCGATGGAAAGCCTGGGATGCATGTTATGCACCTATCTGCTTGTTCAATCGCAGAATCTCGCTCTCCAGCCAGCGTACTTCGGAGAAATTCTCACGCCCCGAGCGGTCCAGTAAAATCTGCGTCGCCGCCAATTTTACCTTCGCGGCATCGATGTTCGCGGGCTCAGCCACCAGTGCCGCCTCAACCAGATGCAACGCCTCCAACGGTTTTTGCGCCTCCACATATTTCCGCGCCCGCGCCACCACCGGCCCGGTGCCACCCGCCAGCTCTACAAAATCGGCTGACACCGCCTGCGGCGGCACGTGATACAGCTCCGTGCTGGATTCAAAGCGGAACCAGCCGAGATGCTCTTCCCATATCGCCCGCACCAGCCACGGAAGTTTGCCATGCCCCTGACCAATGGCCAATTCCGGCGGCAATTTTATCCGCCCCATCAGCGTCCATAAATCGACGCCCTCGTTCATGCCTTTAAACGTCTCGTCCTTGATATACTGCACGGCATCGCGGATTGTGCTGAGCTGGCGCTTAATCTCCGCGCCCCCACGCAGCGCGTCACCATGGCCCGTGATCAACACCTCCGGCTTAAGATCAATCACCCGCTGCACGCCATCCAGATACCATTGCACATAACGAATCTTATCGCCGCGCAAGGTATACAAATTCGGCACATGACCAAAAATCGGCCCCGTAAGATTACCGGTGAACACGATCCGCTCCTGCGGCAAAAACACCACCAGAGAATCGAGCGTCTCACCACCCGGCGTCGCATAAAGCTCAAAGCGCCGCCCACCAAGTTCAAACGCATGGCTATCGCGGAAAGTGGTTGAAATAACCGGCTCCGGCCGCTCCACCATTTGTCGCTTCTGGTCGCGCGACCACAGATATTGCGAACGCCGCGTCATCGCAGCACCCAACCCGGTCCAATACCCCCGCACATGCGCGAAATTCGCCTGCGCGATCGTCTCCGTACCCTTCTGGTTGAACTGCCGCCAGCCGCCGATATGATCGTCATGGCTCTGCGTAAAGATAATTTTGGCCACCGGATTGGCGCTCACAGCACTCAACCGCCGCAAATTTTCCGCAGCACTCCAGACGATGCCGGTATTGATCAGCACATCGCCCTCAGATGTCAGCACCCGATAGGCATTGGAAATATCACGCGACATGAAAATCCCATCGCCAAGATCAACCGCCTCCTGCGGCGTTGCTCCGGCATGGATGATGCTCGCATTCAATGGCTGGCTCTCGGTCATGGTTAAACCTCCTTGCGAACGGGAAAATGATCGGTGTAGAAACGGAATTTCTCGCGCAGCGCGTCTTTATCCAGATTGAAATCCCCGGCCAGGTCATACACCACCCGCCCGTCCTTACCGCGTGGATGGCGCGCCATATAATCGCGCATATCCGCCACATTTTCGTCAGACGATCTCAGCCCCGCGGCCTCCAGAACTTTCTGCGCGGAGCCCACATCATCTGCCATGATATCCTGGAACATCAGGTCGACCCGCTGGGCCACCGGCACCATATCCGCATCGCGCATATATGCCTGCAACATGCGCTCGATACGTTCCACCCAATAGGCAACATGCGCGGCAATATCAGGGGTTTTCTGGTTCGCCAGCACCGAGAGCCCGCGCATCGTCAGCACGGACTGCAATATCGCCACCGGGTCACGATGCGTCTGCACGATGATCGCATCGGGGTAGGTCGCCAGCAGCGCCGGCAATTGCTCGCTATGCTGGTTGCCCTTCAAAATCCAGCGCCGCTCACTGGGAAACTGATAAGCAATGGCCTGCAACATCCGCCGCCCATAGGCATAATGCGGCGCCTGGTCATGGGCAAAATAATAATCGCGCCAACCCGGCACCTCGGCCATCCATTCCCACTGGTAAGTGGAAAAATCCGGCATCTGCAACTCGTTCTCGCCACAGGCATGGTCCGGCGAATGCTCATGCATCGCCGCCATAATCTCGCTCCCCTTCATCCTCTGCCAATGCGCATCCGCGCGCACCCAGCGCGGATCAACCCCATCCAACCCTGGCTGCTCGCCCGGTGCCGGCACAGCTTCCGAACCCAGATACACCGGCAAATACCGCAACCGCCTATCCGCCGCGATCAGATTTTCCAAATGCGTGGTGCCTGAGCGCGGCAGGCCGACAATAAAAATCGGCCGGTCAATCACCACGCCCGCGATCCCCGGATTCCGCAGCAGATAATCATGATTCTTCAAGCGATTCGCAGCAGCCTTCACACAGAAGCCAACAAAAACCAGCTTCGCGGATTTCCATAAATTCCCATCCGCCTCAACCTCTGCCAGCAGCAGCCCCAGCCGCTCCACAAAACCCATCGGCCCGAAATCATCGAGCCCCGTTCGCGCCCGTGCCTGCGCCAGCACATTCTCCACGGACATATCCAGCGGCCCCGCCTCCGCCGCCTCCAACGCGGCGCGCCGCTCCTCCGTCAGCACCGGGTTGCGAAACCCATCCACCCTAAAAACCTTCGACCCCACCGCGCTCACTGCCCAGGCTCCACCACAGGAATCGCGGACTTGCCCGCATTGGCCATCCAGCCGCCATCCACCTTCACCAAATCGCCCGTGTGAAACCGCGATGCATCGCTCATGAAATAAACACCGATGCCCTCGAAATCCTCCGGCGTGCCAAACCGCGGGATCGGCGTACGGTCCCGCACCTGGCCGCCAAGCTTAGACTCCGGCCCCTGGTCCTTCACCGTCTCGCTCACCGTATACCCCGGACACACCGTATTCGCACGGATACCGTAACGGCCAAGATCCACCGCAATACCCCGCGCCATGGACGCCATCGCCCCCTTGGCCGCATTGTAATGCTGCATCCCCGGCGAGCCGGTCAGCGCCGAAAGGCTGGCACAAAACAAGATCGACCCGCCCGCGTCACCCACATCCCAGCGCTTCTTCATATGAATCGCCGCCTCGCGCGCCGCATACATCGCCCCATGCTGGTTAATCCCCAGCAGACGGTGCCAGCGCTCGCCTGTCATGTTCAAAAACGAGGTCTCATGGCTCATGATCCCGGCATTGCAGATCACCCCATCCACCCGCCCCATCTCGGCTACCGCCTCCGCCATGGCCGCAATCACGCGGCCCTCATCGGAAACATCCACCTCCTGGGACCAAATCCGGGTACCGAATGCGCGAAGCGAGGCCGCAGCCTCCTCATTCTTCTCGCGCCGCCGCCCCCAGATCACGACATCCCCGCCCGCTCTCGCGATGCCCCGCGCAAAACCGAAACCAATCCCGGCATTGCCGCCAGTGATCACCACAACCTTGCCGGTCATATCCCAAGGTAGCCGCGACATTTTGTTCCCTCCTGGCACGGCAGCGGCCGCGCGCTTTACGGCAACTCTATTCGATAAATACCACCTTAAGTCAAGACAAATATCGCATTAAAGTATCCTCTATTATCTCCCCGCCCGTCCACATTTGCCAAGCTCCTTGCTCTCGCGCATCACTGTTGAAACGATGACAAACACATTGCGCATCTAAGGACAGGGACTTGGCTTCGGGAAAATCCACCATCGACGCTGCCGCCGGCGCCTTGCGCGAAATCGTGCTTGAAGCCGAACCAGGCACATTGCTCGGCAGCGAAGACGCGCTGGTCGCCCGCCTCGGCGTATCCCGCAGCACAGTGCGGCAAATCGCCCGGCTGCTGGAACGCGAAGGCCTCCTGCGCGTGCGCCGCGGCATCAACGGCGGCTATTACGGCGCCCGCCCCACCATCGGCACCATCGAGACCACCGTCAGCGCCTATCTCGAAACCCTGGATATGGACACCCGGGACCTCACCACCGTCGCCTCCGTGCTCTGGGTGGAAGTCATGCGCCGCGCCGCCGCCGCACCCAAGGAAGACAGCGCCCCGATGGTGGAAACCATGCGCCGCAAACTGGAAAAACTAAAACCAGGAGCCTCATTCTCCGACATCAGCAAACTCGAACAGGAAAGCCAGCGCGCCGTGTTCGACCTCGTCAACAGCCGCTACATCGAGCTCATCTTCCAAATCAACACCGCCTTCGCCCAACGCCGTTTCACCCCCCCCTCACTGCACGACGACACCGACGAACACCGCGCCTTCATCAATGACTGGCGCCAAGCCAAACGCCTGGAACTAAACGCCATAGAAGACGCCGACCCCGAACTAGCCGTCATGGCCGCCCGCCACATGCGCAACATCTGGCACCGCCGCCTATGGGATGTGGAGCACGCTGCGTCCTGAGAGCCGTTCCAAGAAGTTCTTGAATCATATGAATCCTTTGTGATTCTCTTTCCGCGAGGCATCGATTCGCGGGGTTTTTTGATGTGGACAATTGAGCATCGTACAGCGGCTGGCCGGCCTGGTTTGCGGTATCCGAGCGATTTGACGGATGGTGAATGGGCGTTGATTGGACCATTGATCCCACCTGGCAAACGTGGCGGCCGGCGGCGCAGCATTGATGTACGCGCGATGTTGGATGGAATATTTTATGTTCTTTCAACTGGTTGCCAATGGAACGCCCTTCCTCGTGACCTGCCGCCCAGGAGCACGGTCCACTATTATTTCAAACGCTGGGAAGAAGATGGCACGCTGGATGACATCCATGAGGCTCTTTACCAGCAGATGCGTGAGCAGGCCGGCAGGCCTGCAGGTGCAACGCTTGGCATCATCGACAGTCAGACCGCCAAAGCCGGGCAAAAAGGGGGGCCTCGATTGACCCGTCGGGCTTTGATGCGGGTAAGAAAACGAAGGGCCGTAAGCGCCATATCGTCGTCGACGCGCTAGGTATGCTGCTGGGCTTAAAGGTCCAGCCCGCCAGTGTGCAGGACAGCATTGGCGCATTCCCGGTCATGCAGGCGGCGCTGCAAAAGCATCCCTCCATCCAAAAATTCATCGCCGATGGCGGATATCAGCTCCCGCGGATATCAGCCGCTCTTGCCGAAATTGGCAGTGCTACCTTCAGCATTGTCAAACGCCCGCAAGGCCAGAGCGGCTTTGTCCCCTTGCCCAAGCGATGGGTCGTCGAGCGCACATTCGCCTGGATCAGCAATTGCCGACGTCTCGCAAGGGACTAC
>JAMFRO010000015.1 GCA_026224825.1 bacterium
CCGCCGGGCAGCGCTGTGTTCTCGTCCAGACGATTCAGCGCCTAATTCAACGAAAGGTAAGACATGACAACCAATGACACCGATGGTTCCGTAGCGAACATACAAGCCGGCGACGGTGTACCAGCGTCCTACGAGGATGAGCTCATCCTTCGTATTCGCAAGGCAGAAGCGAAGTACAAACAGGCGCACGCCGAGCTGCGGGATCTGCGCGCGGCTCAGAAAGTCTTGCTAACGCTTGGCCATGAACAGCCGCTCCCGCGTGCTAGGATTAACCTGCCCGCAGAGACGACTCACGGCGGCCGGATATTGCGAATCTTGAGCGAGAATGGGCTGAAGACGCCCGTTCAGCTTGCTCAGCTTCTTGCTGCCGACGGCCATGCGGCGATGAGCCAGGGCTCGATAGGCGGGGGCCTTGCAACTTTGAAGAAGAAGGGTCTGGTCAGGAACGGCGCTAACCGTAAATGGCGGCTGGCTTAGAGCAGGATTGGCTTTTCAACGTCGCCCCAGATTGACGAGTTCCCTTCTGGCCGACCGGGTGCGGGCGATCTCCTGACGAAAGCTGCGGTACACCGGTGCAGCACAAAGGTCGAAGGCGTAGCGGGTGTTTCCCGCTACGCCTTTTTCTTGCCCCCAGGCAGGGCCGCCGGCTCGGTTTCCGTTGGCCCGCCGCCGCCGATGTCTTGGAGGTGATTTACGCCGGCCGCCGGTGCTGTCCGTACGGGCTTGATATCCCCGCGATGCGCCCAAGCTTATCCGGGTTTCGGGTGATGTAGATCGCGGCGATGCGCCCGTCCTCGATGGCAAGTGCTGTGGTTTGCAACACGTTACCGCGATCATGGCTAATATAGCCAGGCAGACCATCGATCCAGGCTGGTTGGATCAGCGCCACAGGTTGGGCTGCATATTTGCGATGGAGGCCACTGAACAGGCGCAAAACGCGTTCCACCCCGATGATCGGGTTAATGAACGCCAACACCTTGCCGCCGCCATCGGATTTCACCACAACGGTCTCGGCTAGCATCGCTCGAAGTGCCGCGACATCGCCGCTTGCCACTGCGGCAAAGAACGCCTGTGCGATCCGTTCCCCTTCCGCCTTTGCCACGGGGTAGCGCGGCCGCGCCGCGCGCACATGCTTGCGTGCCCGGGCAGCGAGCTGGCGCACCGCGGCGGCATCGCGGTTCAGCGTTGCGGCGACTTCATCGAGCGCCACGCCGAAGACGTCATGCAGCAGAAATGCCGCACGCTCCAATGGCGAAAGCCGTTCCAGCGCCAGCATCAGGGTCAGCGTCAGCTCATCGCGCTGCATGTTCTCATCTTCCGGCTCGACAACAGGTTCGGGCAGCCATTCGCCGACATAGTTTTCCCGCCGGGCACGGGCCGACTTCATCGCATCAAGGCACAGGCGCGTGACCGTTCGGTTGAGATAGGCCGCCGGCATGCGGATCTCATCTTGTTCAGCCCTCTGCCAGCGCAGCCATGCGTCCTGCGCTATATCCTCGGCCTCGGCCATGGAGCCGAGCATGCGATAGGCGAGGCGCACCAGCCGGGGCCGATGCGTCTCGAACAGCCCGGCGGTGGGATCAGGCCGCCGCACGCGCACCTTCCACCGGATGCGCCGCTCTGAAGCCGACCTGTAGCCGGTTCCAGGCATTGATCGCGCCAATGGCGAGGGTGAGATAGACCTGCTCGGCCTCCGTGAACGCCGCCTTCACCAACGCGTAATCAGCATCTGGCGCGCCCGTCTCCGCCACGCGGGTCAAAGCCTCGGTCCAGGCCAGGGCGGCGCGTTCACGGGCGTTATAGATAGGGGATTCCCGCCAGGCATTCAGCATATAGAGGCGCATTTCACTCTCACCATGCTTCCGTAAGTTCGTGGTGTGCATATGGATGCAGAAGGCGCAGCCATTTATCTGTGAGGCGCGCAACTTCACCAGCTCCAGCAGATTATGCTCAAGCCCGCTGGCCGCAAAGCTGACTTCCAGCGCCATCATCGCCTTGATCGGGCCCGGTGCCAACTGGTGGGTGTTTTCCAAACGTGGGGTCATCATCGTCTCCATTCGAATTGTCGGATCTTCGACGATGCAATGACGAGATGGCACGTGCTATTGTGACATGGGCCGAGATTTATTTAGAGCGTTTTTTCCGCCCCGCCGGAAGGGATGGTGGCTTGGCATCTAAAGGCCCGGGATCGGCGAACAGGTCGGAGATCTCGACCCCTAAAGCCGCCGCGACCTTTTCCATGACGGTGACGGTCGGGTTTTCCAGCCTGCGCTCCAGCCGGCTCACGTAGGTACGATCAATTCCCGCCAGATCGGCGAACGCCTCCTGCGACACGCCGCGCGCCACGCGCAGCCGCCTCATGTTCCTCGCCACGGTTTCTTTCGCGTTCATGATCTCGCGAGGACATATTGCGAAGGCCGATTAATCCACGCATAGTGGTGCTACAATTAATGGGGGCAATCATGGGTTGGCTGGGTACTGCGGTGAAAAATTTTCAGAACCTCATAACCGGTAAGGACAACATCCAACCGCCAGGCGGGGGAAGAGCCCTGCAGCGCCATCTGGCGCCGCTCATCATCGTCGCGGTCGGCGGCCTCATGGTGCTGGCATCGATGTTCATGCC
>JAMFRO010000108.1 GCA_026224825.1 bacterium
TCCAGCCTCGTATGTTTCACGAGACGGGATGGGCCCTCTTTTTATAACCCGAATCTGATGGGGGTCTGGGGCCTCAGGCCCCAGGCAGGGGGTGCAGGGGGGTAAGACCCCCCTGCGAGTCACTCCACACTCTCGGAATTAAACCCCAGCCGCAGCCGCAACATCGGCAGCGAAGTCGGAGACTTCCTTCTCGATGCCTTCGCCGAGGCGGAAAGCGACGAAGCGGGTGATTTCCGCGCCGGCTTTCTTGACGACGTCCTTCACCTTGGACTCGCCGTCATGCACCCAGACCTGCTCCAGCAGCACCACGTCGGCGTAGTATTTCGCTACCTGGCCCAGCACCATCTTCTCGATGATGTTGTCGGGCTTGCCGGAGGCGCGGGCCTTATCAACGAGGATGGCCTTCTCACGCTCAAGCGCGGCCGGGTCCACTTCGGCGATGGTCAGCGCCGCGGTGCCCGGAGTGGCGGCCACATGCATGCCGATCTGCCGGCCCAGCTTCTCAATCGCCTCATCCGCATTGCCGGACAGGCCGACGATCACGCCGATCTTGCCCAGACCCGGCTTCACCGCGTTATGAATATAGGCAGCAGCAACGCCACCCGGCACTTCGATAACAGCGGCGCGGCGCAGCGAGATATTCTCGCCGATGGTCGCCACCTGGTGCACGGTCTCTTCCGCCACGGTACGGCCAGTGCCGGGGTACGGAGCCGCCTTGATGGCCTCCACGTCTTCACCCACGCTCAGCGCCACCTTGGCCACGCCCTCGACGAAATTCTGGAACCCCTCATTGCGGGCCAGGAAGTCGGTCTCGGCATTCACCTCGACCAGCGCCACCTTGCCGGGCGCCAGCGCCACGGCAACCAGCCCCTCGGCAGCCACGCGGCCGGATTTCTTGGCAGCGGCGGAGAGCCCCTTCTTGCGCAGCCAGTCGATCGCGGCCTGCACATCGCCATCGGTTTCCACCAGCGCCTTCTTGCAATCCATCATGCCGGCGCCGGACGTCTCGCGCAGGTCTTTGACCAAAGCAGCGGTAATTTCAGCCATGTTTCTGCTCCTCAATGTAAGTTTGCGCGCAAGGGTTTCGCCCTTGCGCGCATAAATCAGCTATTAAAAGCCAGGGGCGCGAAGCCCCCGGAACGGTTAGGCCTGAACTTCGGCCGGAACTTCGGCGGCCACTTCAGCAGGCACTTCGGCAACCGGCTCCGGCAGCGCTTCCAGCACCGGCACGGCGGCCGCACCCAGATCAATCCCTGAGGAACCCAGCTCAGCCGAAATACCATCCAGCACCGCGCCGGCGATCAGGTCGCAATACAGCGTAATGGCGCGGATCGCGTCGTCATTGCCCGGCACCGGGAAGGTGACGCCGGAGGGGTCCGAGTTGGAGTCCAGAATGGCGATAACCGGAATGCCCAGCTTATTGGCTTCCTCGACCGCCAGCTTCTCCTTATTGGTGTCGATGATGAACAGGATATCCGGCAGACCGCCCATATCCTTGATCCCACCCAACGCGCGCTCCAGCTTCTCGCGGTCGCGCGTCATGTTCAGGACTTCTTTCTTGGTGAAGCCCTGGGTCTCGCCGGCCAGCAGCTCATCCATCTGGCGCAGGCGCTTGATGGAGCCGGTGATGGTCTTCCAATTGGTGAGCATGCCGCCCAACCAGCGATGGTTGACGTAATACTGGCCGCAACGCTGCGCCGACTCGGCAACATAATCAGCCGCCGCGCGCTTGGTACCCACGAACAACACGCGCCCGCCGGCAGCGGTCACATCGCGCACAGCTTTGAGCGAGCGCTCCAGCAGCGGGGCGGTCTGCTGCAAATCGATAATATGCACCTGGTTGCGAATGCCGAACAGGTACGGCGCCATGCGCGGGTTCCAGCGGCGGGTGTTATGGCCAAAATGCACGCCAGCTTCGAGCAGGCCGCGCAGAGAAACTTCGGGAAGTGCCATGGGCAATTCGATCCTTATAATCCGGTTATATCCTCCGCGGGGGAAGTACCATTCGGCACCGGACCATCCCTTAAGGAAGGCCCCCGCGTGTGAATTTGCCCGCAACATGCGAACGGGGCGGGGTATGGCAAAAAAGGGGGGGGAAAGCAAGTGAAGGCCAGCTTTTTGAAAAAAGCTGGACCAAAAACTTTTGTAATACGGGGACTTGGGGGGGGCTGGGCTACGGGCTGTGCGTCACGGCGCTTCCGTTTGCTGCACCTGCGAGCTAGAGGGGAGCGCAAACCGGAGATTTACTATGGAGACGACCACAGCGCCCTTCCGCGCCCTATCCTGCGCGATCCGGCCTGAATGGCTGAGTGGCGGCACCGCGCATCTCTTCGTCGCCAATTACGTGATGCTGTTCAACGACGCCGCCCGCAACCTTTTCTCCTCCCTCGGGCTGGACGACGACTACCGCGCGGCGCACGGACAGATCTACGTCGCGGGCGCGCTGCACGTGCTCTACGAGCGCGAGATTTTCGAGGGCGAGATCGCGCAAATCGACATCACCCTCGCCGACACCGACGAAAAACGCGTCCATCTGGCCCTGGAAATGGTCCGAGAGGGCGACCCAAAACGCATCTGCTTTGCCGAAATGCTCTTCGTCAGCGTCAGCCGCGCCACCGGCCGTTCCACCCCCTGGGCCGGAGACATCGGCACCAAACTCGCCGCACTCAAAGCCGAACACGACACAATCCCCCGCCCGCGCGGCTTCGGCCAGACCGTCGGCATCAAACGGCGCTGAACCGGTACGAGGCTGTTTCAGAACCATAGCGCAAGAGTATTGCGCTTTTTTTTAAGCCCTATACCTTGGCAACGCGGCCAGAGGACGCCTTCCGGCGGCCGGCATTCGGAGACAGGAACCGCCGGCGATGAACATCAATCTAATATGGGACTCCAACGCCTTAGCTGCGCCGCAGAGCTTCAGGGACGGGGTGCAGGCAGCAGCGGCGGTGCTGGAAGCGGCCATTTATAACCCCATCACCGTCAACATCCAAATCGGTTACGGGGAATACGATGAAGGCGGGTCAGAATATCAATCTCTGACCGGCGACTACAGCCTGGGCGGCATCAATAACGTCATCGGGCTTTCATACACCGCTTTGACAACCGCCTTGACGAGCGTCGCCTCGTCCTTGGCCGATTACGCGGTTCTGAATGCGCTGCCCAACACCATGTCGTTGGACGGGCAAAGTAAATTCTACATCAGTACGGCCTTGGCCAAGGCATTCGGCGCGCTGCCGGCGGACGGCACGGAGATCGACGGCTACGCCGGCTTCCCAACGAGCTTCACAGGGTCGACGCTACTCGGCGCCGGCATTGTCGAACTTACCCACGCTCTGGGTTTTCTGAGTGCGGGCGGCGGTCCTCTCAGCCTGGTCCAATACACCAGCCCGGGCGAGCATCTGCTGACATCGACGGACACCTCCTCGACGCCCGCCTATCTCTCCCTCAACGGCGGCGTCACAAATCTCGCCAATTACAATGTGGGTAACGATACCACATTGTTTGAAAACCTGAGCGACGCCTATAACGACCCCATTTCCGGCGTGTCCACCCTCTCCGGGCTGGACCTCGATGAACTCGACGCCATCGGCTATAATACGAATACCGACACGCCGCCGTCCTCTCCCAGCATCACCCCCAGTTTCACAGGCAGCGGCGAGATCGAGGTCGAGACACGGAACGAGACGCTCGCCGGCGGTGCTTCCGTCACTGCCGCATCGTTCATAACCTCGGTCACCGCGCCGGACAGCAACAGCATCGCCAGCTATGATTTCTATGCCAGCGGCAGCAATGGCGGCTATTTTACGCTGGATGGTGTGACGCAGCCGGAGGCTCAATATTTCGGCGTGCTCGACACCCAGCTCGATGAACTGGATTATGTCGCGGGCAGCACGCCAGGCAGGGAAACCGATTACGTCAGCGCCTTCGATCCCGTAACGGGTAACTTCAGCGATGTCAGCGCGTTTACCGTAACAACCGAGGCACATGCTTTGTGCTTTGCCGCCGGCACGCGCATACGCACGCCGCGCGGCGATACCGCCATCGAGACCCTCGGCATTGGCGATCTGGTGACCACCCCGCACGGACCGCGCCCCGTAAAATTTCTCGGCCGCCGTGTCTATGACGGCAGGACCGGCGATAATCACCTGGTGCTGCCGGTGCGCATCCGTAAACATGCCATCGCGCCCAACCGCCCCGCCCGCGACCTGCTGGTCTCTCCAGGGCACGGCATCTGCGTGGGCGACGGCCAGGGCAGCCGCTATCTCGTGCCCGCCTGGCGGCTGGTGAACGGGGTCAGTATCGTCCAGCCCGGCTGCACCGGGCGCATCGATTATCTGCATATCGAGCTGGAACGGCATGCGCTGCTGGTGGCGGAGAACCTCTCCGCAGAGAGTTTTTATGAAACCGCCGGTCTGCGCAGCCAATTCCAAAACGCCGCCGCATGCGCTGCGCTTTATCCCATCGGCGGCCAGGCGCAGCCAATGTGCCTGCCGCGGCTTGAGGACGGGTTCAGTTTGCGCGCCATCCAGCACCGCATCGCCCGACGCGCCGGCATCACGCCGCAGCACGAACAGTTTTCCGTCACTGGGCTGCGCGGCTTTGTCGACAGCACCCGTGACGGCTGGGTGACCGGCTGGGCCCAGGATGCCACCCAGCCGGATGTGCCGGTGACGATCGCGGTGAAACTGAATGGGGAATATGCTGCCTACGGCCTGGCCAACCGCTACCGCCAGGATCTGCGCGCGGCCGGCATCGGCGACGGCTGCCATGGTTTCGCCTTCCCTCTCCCCGTAGCACCCACCTGCGACATCGAAGTCTGCCAGGCTGCCAGCGGCGCCCCGTTAAGCGTCTTACGCCGTTAGCCCGGCAGCACTGATCCATTCCAAAGCCGCGCCATGCGGATCCGTCCATGCAACCGGCGCGCCGTTAAAGGCCATAAGGAAGCGGCCAGGTGGTGGCTGGCCGGGTAATTGCGCCGCGACATCCGGCAGAACACTGGGATCCTCGTTTGATATCCAATAATCACATAATGAGGATACCGACGCTGCGAATGCGGCGCGCTCTGACTGGTTCGCAACATAGGCCAGCACGGCGGTGTGAAACACAACGAGCGTCGCATTCTTTGGTGCTTCGGCCGCCAGACTGGCAATGCCGTTGCGCAGATCGCCTTGGATCAACCGGGGTGGGTCAGCGCGTGCAATCCGCACGGCAGACTTCAGCCGTGCCACCCGCGCGGTCTGTTCAGGCCAAACCAGCGTTTCCAGCCATGTCATCTGCTCACGATTCGCGACGTCGAGCGGGTTGAGATCCAGCCCGGCCCGCCAGACGATGCGGGGCACGGCCTGCGGAAGAGGCGTGTTGGCACTTGCCCGGCATGGAAATACCGGTGCTTCGGGGGAAGCGTCATCCGCCCGCACGGCATGATCCCCGTAGCTGTAAGCATAGCGGTCCGGCAACAGACATAATCCCGCCGACGCCCCCACCTCGATCAACGCGAGAGGCTGGGGCAAAAGTGCCAGCAGCGGCAGCAAGGTCGCGCAGCGCCCGGACTCGTTGGTTTGCGTGGAGCGGGCGAGCATGACAGCCTGTATTTCGCGCCAGCGCGTCACCAGAATATCGCGGCATGCCGGCCAGTCCCGCGGCACACCACCGACATGGCGAAGTGCCGCGAAAAGCAGATTTGGTTGACGCTTCGGCGGCGGCATGCCGGCCAGAAGCGTCAACACGTTGCCATCCTCCGCGACGCCCTGGGCAAAAGCTTCGTATAAAGGCGACCGGCCGCGCGCTTCCTCAGTGGCAAAGCGGCGGTATGTGGCCGCTATTTTGGCGTGCTCTGACAACATTATGTCTTGCCAAACCGCGCCACGCGCACGGCATGGTCCGGCGCATTGCCTGCGTCATGTTCATGCTCATAGGCCAGACCAGCCGCCAGCCCCAGGCCGTCCGTCTCGCGCATCATCCGCTTGGCGGCAAAATTGGTGTGCCAGCTGTTGGCCAATATCTCTGCTGTAAACCCCGCCACCAGCGCATCGAGCCCGCCGCTGGGGGCGCCGACATCCACCAGCCCCAGCGCTTTCGCCTCAGCCGCATCCAGCCGCGCAGATGTCATCATCATCCGTTTCGCCGCCGGCGCGCCGATACGCCGTTGCAGCCGCTGCCCCATGCCCCAGGCGCCCACCAGGCCCCATTTACCATGCGTATCGGCAAAGCTGGCGCTCTCATCGGCCAGGATGAAATCGCAGGCCAAGGCCAGCTCCAACCCACCCGTAAAACACACCCCATGCACCGCCGCCACCACCGGCTGCGGCAGGCAGCCTAACCTTGCCACCACCCCCGGCTTGTAGTCGCGCGGCACCGGAACCTTGCCCATCGCATTCAAATCCGCGCCCGCGCAAAACCCCCTGCCCGCGCCGCGCAGCACCACGCAGCCTATCGTATCCGTGGCCTCTTCCAGCGCCGCCAGATGCGCCTCCAGCTCCTCGAACGCTAAAGTATCCAGCGCATTCAGTTTATCCGCCCGGTTCAGCGTCAGCGTGCACAGCCCGCCTGCATCCGCGCGCAGTATCCGGGCATTCATCGCGCCATACTCGGTACCGCGCAGGCCGCCACATACTCGGCCCGCAGCCGCGCCACCAGTGCTGCCACCTCCGGCACGTCCTGGATCAACGCAATCCCCTGCCCGCCGGACCATATATCGCGCCACGGCGTTTTATCCGGCGGCAAATGCCCCGTCCCACGCCCCTCCGGAATAACCAGATTATCCGGGTCCAGCCCCGCCTCCCGCAGCGAGGCTTTCAGCCAGCTCGCCGGCAGCCCGTTCACGCCTTTGGTATAAATCACATCCGCCGCCCCGCCCTGCACCAGCATCTGCTTATACGCCTCCGGCGCCGCCGATTCCCGCGTGGCAATGAACCTCGTGCCCATATACGCCAGATCCGCCCCCAAAATCTCCGCCGCGCGGATAACGGCACCAGTGGACACCGCCCCCGCCATCACCACCGTCCCACCAAACATCGCCCGTATCTGCGGAATGAACGCCAGATGGCTGATCGTGCCCGCATGCCCGCCGCCGCCGGCCCCAATGGCGACAATCCCATCCACCCCCGCCGCCGCCGCCTTTTCGGCAAAGCGTATGGTCGTGGCATCATGAAAATGCAGCAGCCCGTATTCCTGCACCAGCGGCGCGTTCTGGCTCGGATCCCCCACGGAGGTGACAATAATCCGCACCCCGAACCGCTTGCACAGCGCCAGATGCGCCCGAAACTCCTCGGCACTGAATGTAGGCGAAATATTCACCGCCAGCGGCCCAATCTTCGCGCCCGGATATGCATCCGCAAACCGCGCCACAGCCTCGCCCACCTCTTGCAACTGGGCTTCCAGCTCTTCGATATCGCGGCAATGGTTGCGCGTCAGCGCGCCGATAATCCCAGCCGTACAGCACGCCGCCGCCAGTGCCGCCCCGCTGCACAGAAACATCGGTGCCGCAAAAACCGGCAGCACCAGCCGGTCGCGCAATTCCTGGGCAAGAGCCACCGCATTCCCCCTATTGGTATTTCACCAACTATGGAGCGTGGTTTTTATCCAGGTCAAATACGCACGCACTGTAAAACGCGTTGTGGCGAGTCAGTTGGCGTGGTTTGGCGAGCACGGGAGCGGAGCGTACACTTGTACGTGAGCACCGGAGCGCAGCCGAACCACGCCAAATGGCCGCCAGAACGCGTTTTACGCCAACAACGGCCCCCAGCTCGGGTCGGAGGCATAGCTCGGCGTGTCAACAAGCTGCTCGTTGAATCCATCGATGCCGATGGTGGAGAGCCGGTCGCCTGAGCCGCTGCCGCTCGGCGTCTGCCGGTAGAACATCAGCACCCGCCCATTCGGGCAGAAGCTCGCCCCACCCACCAGATAGCCCTGCGCCAGAATCCGCTCGCCCGTGCCATCCGGCGCCATCACGCCGATGGTGAAACCACCGACATCAGAACCAAAGAAAGTATAGGCGATGAGATCGCCGCGCGGTGACCAGCACGGCTCGGCATAATGCCCATTGCCGAAGGAAATACGTTTTGCCCCCGAGCCATCCGCGCCCATCACGAACAACTGCTGCGATCCGTCACGGTCGGATTCAAACACGATCTGACTGCCATCGGGTGAGTAACAGGGCGCCACGTTGATCGAGGATGAATCAGTGAGTTGCGACATGCCGCCACCGCCCAACCCCACCTTCACAATGGAAGCGCCGCCATGCGAGGACACCGTCATCAGCAGCGAATTGCCATCCGGCGAGAAGCGCGGCCCGATTGTCTGCTCGCCAAAGGCGCCGACCAGGCGCTTGGTGCCGGACTGCAGATCGAACGTATACACACGCGGGTTATTGCCCTCGAAGGAGCAAAACGCGAGCTGCTGACGCGAGGGGTTATACGCCGGCGAGATCGCCATCGCCGAGCCATCGGTCAGGAACTGCACATTGGCCCCGTCATAATCCATCACCGCCAGGCGCTTGATCGGCGAGGTCTGCGACCCGGATTCCGAAATGAACGCGACGCGGCTGTCGAAATACCCCTTATCGCCGATCATCTGCTGATACACCGTATCCGCAATGATATGGCCGATGCGCCGCCAGCTATCGGCCGAGGTGGTAAAGGCCGTGCCCTGCACCTGGCTCTGGCTCTGCACACTCCACAGCCGGAATTCCACCCGTATCTGCCCACCCTGGTTGGACACATCGCCGGTCACAATCCCCTGCGCCCTCAGCAGCGTCCAGTTCGCCCAAACCGGCGTACCGTTGGCGATGGAATTGGGCACGAAGCTCGCCGGGTCGATGCTCTTGAACAGGCCGGAATGGTTGAGGTCATCCGTGATCACCTGCGTAATCTGCGCGCCCACGCCCTGCGTATCGAACGGGGTGATGGCGATGGGAATAGGCGCCGCCTGCGCCCCGCTGACGGAAATCGGCGCGCTGGAACCGGCAGCGGCGGCGGGCGCTGCGGCCGGCGGCGCGCTACCGGAATCCCCCCCGATCATGCTCTGCGCCAAAGCAGGCGCGCCGATGAGCGAGGCAGCACCCGTACCAAGCATCCGGCGGCGGGAATAAGGCGGCAATTTCAGCATTTTGGTCCCCTTACGGCGTAAAATGGAATGTTAATGTCTGCTCCGCCCCTGCATATTGGGCAACGGGGCCAAGATTACACATTGATAATTCTCCACCGTGACGGCGCGACGGTGACAAAATCATGTCGGCCCCGTGTCATGATGAGAATTGGAAGGTAAGAGATGGTTTGAAAACTCCTGTACGCTCCGTCATCCCCGAGAAAGCCCCGTCATCCCCACGTCCCTCCGTCATCCCGCGAAAGCGGGAATGACGAATAAGTCGCCGGCCCCCTTTTGAAACAATCCCTAAATGTCTGGTCCAGGCCAAGCAGAGCCAGCGCACTGCGTACATCGTCCCCCTCCTCATCACGGCGTGAAGATAAAGCTGAACGTCTGGTTCGACCCCAGCAGATTGGACGGCAGCGGCAGCGTAGCACACAGCGGGTTCAGCACCGCGGCGATGGCCCGCTGGCTATAGGCGTTATAGATCGGGTTGCTCATGTCCCCGGTATTATCCGACGCTACATTGGCAATGCGCACAGTCCCGCTTGCATCGGTCTGCACCGTTAGTTTCACCGAGAAGCTGCTCAGCCCTTCCGCCTGGGTATCAATCCCCCAGCACGGCCGCACATGCGCGCCGATAGCCGCACGGTCCGGTCCGGAAAGCGCGTTATTGGAGGTGGAAGTCGTCGAGCCGCCGACAACCGGCGCGCTGTTCTCATCCGGATTATACACCGCCGTCGGCGGTTGCGTCTGCTTCTGGATCGCCTTCAAATTCAGCAACGTGTTCAGCACGGATTGGCTGAGCGGCTGCGCCGCCTTCACCTCTTTCGTCTGATGCGTCGGGCTCTTGATCGAGGTCGGCGGCTTCACCTGCGCCGATTCCTTCGCCGGGACCGTGCTGGGGTGTTTCGGCGGCTGCACCGGCGGGGGCGGCGGCAGAGTCGAAGCCTGGTCGCTCGGTATGGGCGGCGGCGGTGGCCCGCTCGCCGGCGTCTGCACTGTGCTCACCGGCGCTTTGGACTCCGGTGGCGGCGGTGGCGGCGGTGGAGGTGGCGCGATGGTCCTCGGCTTGGGCGCGTTCTGCGAGATCGCATCGGATGTATGCAGCTCGCCCAAAGCCGTGGCCTGCCCTGCACCTTTAACCGGGGATTCCTTGGACGCGGTCGGCCCGATCGTCACCGTCACATCGTCATCATCGTTGGTTTGCAGCTGCGGCGCCGGAAACGTAACGATAGCGGCAATGATCAGCGCCACATGCACGAAGCCCGATACATAAACACTGCGGCGTAAATCCCGGTCCAAGAGTCGACCTCCCTGCCCTATTGCCCGGGCTTTGTCAGCAGATGGATTTTGGTAAGCCCGCTCTGCGAGATCGTCGCCATCACCTGCATCATCGTGCCGTAATCCACCCCTTCGTCACCGCGCACCAGCACGCTCTGGTCCGGCGTCGCCTGTGCCGCCTGCGTCAGCATGGCCAGCAGATTGGGCAGCTCGATCTGCGTGTTGTTCAGATAAACCAGCCCCTGCTTATCCACCGATATCGTCAGCGGTTTCGCATCGGTCGGCGTCGGCTTGGCGCTGGCATTGGGCAGGTTCACATTCACGGAAGATGTAATCATCGGTGCGGTGACCATGAACACGATCAGCAGCACCAGCATCACGTCCACCAGCGGTGTCACGTTGATATCGGCCATCGGCACGTAACGCTTGCGGCCATTGCCGCGCCCTATCATACCGCCGGCCATTATTTATGCTCCTCGGTCTGGCGCGAGAGAATGGCGGAGAATTCCGAGCCGAACCCTTCGAGCCGCGATGCAAAACGCGCGAGGTCGCTGGATAATTTGTTAAAGGCCAGCACCGCCGGAATGGCCGCGACCAGGCCGATGGCGGTGGCAAACAGCGCCTCGGCAATGCCGGGGGCAACCACGGCAAGGTCCGTATTATGCATCGCCGCAATGGCCGAGAAGGAGTGCATAATGCCCCACACCGTACCAAACAGACCGATAAACGGCGCGGTAGAGCCCACGGACGCCAGAAAAATCATAAACCGTTCCAGCCGGTCCATCTCACGCATGATGGTCACATTCATCGCCCGGTCCACACGCTCGCGCACGCTGGTCTTGCCGATCTCGGTACCCGCAATCCGCGCCGTGCGCTTCCACTCGCTCATCGCCGCACCAAACACGGCGGCAATGGGATGCGCCGGGTCCACGCCCTCGCGGTCATACAGCGTATCCAGGCTGCCGCCGGACCAGAACTCATCCTCAAACCGGTTGGCCTCGCGGTTAACACGGCGCAACGTCACCACCTTCTCGATGATAATGGTCCAGACCCAGATGCTGGCGATCAACAGGATCACCATCACGAGTTTGACCACCAGATCCGCCTGCAAAAACAGGTTGAGGAGTGATAGATTGGCGGCGGCAGGTGCGGCCGCGACGGCTTGGCTTACAGTATCATCCACTTGCAATGTCTTACACCCCGTTCAAATTTTCAGCCGCGCCGCAAAGGCGCGAGGAATCCGCGCGGCCCTGCCATCCGAGACCCGCGCACACCCAAGCCGAAGCTCAAGCACAACCAGCGAGTCGTTGTCTCGGATGAAATTTTGGCGAAGCGTTACGGTGGCACCGCTAACCTCGGTAAATTCCGTCTCGACTCTGACCAGCTCATCGATGCGTGCGGGGCGCTGATAGTGCAGATTGGCGCGGTGCACCACAAACATAACGCCGAATTCAGCGATCAACTGCGAATGGGGGGCGCCCATTTCCCGCAGAGCTTCCGTCCGCGCCCGCTCGGCGATGGCAAGGTAATTGGCATGGTAGACGATGCCGGCGGCATCGGTGTCCTGGTAATAGATACGGGTTGTATAAACATACGTCATCGTAGTGGGTTATGGCGCGTGAAAGGGGCGATTCTGTGGCGCGCCCCACCTGGTCCGGTAAACTGCGGCAGTACCGGCCTGGCCTACTCCCCCAGCAGATCCAACTGATCCGGCCGCGCCTTGGGTGCCTCCAGCCCCAGATGCCGCCAGCCCGGCTCGCCCAGCATTCGCCCGCGCGAGGTGCGGAGTAACAGCCCCTCCTGGATCAGGAACGGCTCCACCACATCCTCCAGCGTATCCCGCGCCTCGGCCAGCGCCGCGGCAAGCGTTTCCACCCCCACCGGCCCGCCGCCATGGTGCTCGGCCAGGCGCCTCAGGTAGCGGATATCCATCGCATCCAGCCCCTTATGGTCCACATCCAGCCGCGTCAGCGCGCCATCCGCTTGCTCGCGGCTGATGGCGCCGGTAATCCCTAAGGCAAAATCCCGCACCCGGCGCGTCAGCCTTCCCGCCACACGCGGCGTACCGCGCGAGCGCTTGGCAATCTCCTGCGCCCCCTCATAGGAAAGGTTCATCCCCAATTTCTCCGCCAGACGGATCACAATCCCCGTCAGCTCCTCCGGCGTATAAAACACCAGCCGCAGCGGTATCCCGAATCTGTCGCGCAAAGGTGTGGCCAGCAACCCGGCCCGGGTCGTCGCCCCCACCAGCGTAAACGGCGGCAGATCAATCCGCACCGTCCGCGCCCCCGGCCCCTCGCCGATGATCAGATCGAGCTGAAAATCCTCCATCGCCGGATAAAGGATTTCCTCTATCGCCGGCTGCAACCGGTGGATCTCATCGATAAACAGCACATCATGCGGCTGCAGATTGGTCAAAATCGCTGCCAGATCGCCCGATTTCTGAATAACCGGCCCGGAAGTGGCGCGAAACCCCACCCCCATCTCCCGCGCCACAATCTGCGCCAAAGTGGTCTTCCCCAGCCCCGGCGGCCCATGCAGCAGCACATGGTCCAGCGCCTCCGAACGGCTCTTCGCCGCCTGGATAAACACCTTCAAATTCTCCCGATTCGCCTTCTGCCCAGCAAAATCATCCAGCGTCTGCGGCCGCAGCGACACCTCGCCCACATCGTCGGGCAGCTTCTCGCCGGAGGTAATGCGGTCAGTCTCGCTCATGCCACACCATCGTCATTGCGAGCGCAGCGAAGCAACCCATCTTTCATGCCGCGGCAGACAAGATGGGTTGCTTCGCTGCGCTCGCAATGACGGCTCATTTAGCCAATGCCTTCAGCCCACCACGGATCAGCACATCCAGCGCGGCGGCCTCGCCATACTGGTCAATCACCCCGGCCAAAGCGCTTTCCGCCTCCGCCCGCCGATACCCCAGATTGAGCAAGGCCGAGAGCGCATCCGCCGCATGGCCCTTGGGAATAACCACCGGCAAAGCCGCCGCCCCACCACCCGGCATCACCCCGGCCTTCTCCCGCAATTCAGTCACCAGCCGAATGGCCAGTTTCGGCCCCACCCCCGGCGCACGGGTAAGAGCGCCCTTATCCTGAGACGAAATCGCCGCAATGAGCTGATCCGGCGACAAAGCCGACAAAATGGCCAGCGCCACTTTCGCCCCCACCCCCTGCACTGTCGTCAGCAGCCGGAACCATTCGCGCTCCGACGAGGTGGCAAAACCGTACAGGGTAATCGCGTCTTCCCGCACCTGCATCTCGGTCAGCAGCGTCGCCACCCCCTCCGGCGGCAATGCCCCTAAAGTGCGGCTGGAGCAAAAAACCAGATACCCCACCCCGCCCACATCAAGCACGCAGCTCGACTCATAAATAGAATCTATGATTCCTCGCAACCGCGCGATCATACCGGTTTCTTCCAGGCGTTATTGGTCGCCCGGTGGTGCGCATGGCAGATCGCCACCGCCAGCGCATCCGCCGCATCGGCGCGTTTCTGGGCAGCACCAGGCAGCAGCCGGCGCACCATCAGCCCCACCTGCGTCTTATCCGCCCCGCCCGTGCCCACCACCGCCAGCTTCACCGTCTTGGCGCCATATTCGAACACCGGAATCCCCAGCCGCGCCGGGGCCAGCAGCGCCACGCCGCGCGCGTACCCCAATTTCAGCGTCGCGGTGGCGTTGCGGTTCACATAGGTCTCCTCGACAGCCGCTTCCGCCGGCGCATAGCGCGCCAGAATCTCGGCCAACTGGTCGTCGAGCGATTTAAGGCGCAGCGGCACCGATTCGTCACCATCCGTGGCAATCACCCCATCGGCAATATGCTTCAAATGGTTACCCTCGCTCTCCAGCACGCCCCAGCCGGTGAACCGCAGCCCCGGGTCGATGCCAAGGAGACGGATCAAGCGGAGAGTTTCGCCAGAACCTCATCGGAGATCTCAAAATTGGCATACACGTTCTGGACGTCATCGTCGTCCTCCAGAACATCCAGCAATTTCAACACCGAAGCGGCCTTTTCCTCATCCAGCGCCACACTCATGTTGGCGCGCCACTCAATCCCCGCCTCAGCCGGATCGCCAAACTTTTGCGCCAGCGCATCCCGCACGGCAAAAAACCCCTCGATGCCCACCAGCACCTCGTGGCCCTCCTCATTGCTCACCACATCATCCGCCCCGGCCTCGATGGCAGCCTCAAGCAAAGTGTCGGCATCCGTCGCGGAGGCCGGGTAGCGCACCGCGGCGATGCGGGTGAACATGAAGGAAACCGAGTTGGTCTCCCCCATCGCCCCGCCGGATTTATTGAAAGCGGTGCGGATAACGGAAGCCGTACGGTTGCGGTTATCGGTAAGCGCCTCCACGATGACCGCCACACCCGCCGGGCCATAGCCCTCATAGCGCACAGCCTCGTAATTCTCCTGCACCCCAGCCCCGGTCGCCTTCTTTATGGCGCGGTCGACGGTGTCTCGCGTCATGTTCGCTTTCAGCGCCGCAGCCACGGCCGCCCGCAGCCGCGGGTTGAAAGCAGGGTCGGGCAGACCCTCCTTCGCCGAAACGGTGATCTCACGGATGAGCTTGGCATAAATGCGCGCGCGCTTGGCGTCCTGCGCACCTTTGCGGTGCATGATGTTCTTAGCATGTGAATGTCCAGCCATGGGAGCGCTTTAGCATTCTGCTTTGCACACCGGAAGCCGGGGCCCTGGAAGCCGCCGCCCCGCCATTGACACATACCGGGGCGCCCTCTATTCCCCCGCCCACCGGGCGCGTAGCTCAGCGGTAGAGCATTCGCTTCACACGCGAAGGGTCACAGGTTCAATCCCTGTCGCGCCCACCAATTTCCCTCAGTATAAGAGTTAGCAGCAGCTTTTTGAAAAAAACTGCACCAAAAATTTTTATCCCTTGGGGGCTGTGCAATGAGTAATCCTAATAGCGTCTATGCCCAGGTTGCCGATGGCGCGGGTGGGATGACCGTGCAGTTTGTGGATTTCGCCGTGCCCGTTGCCGGCAGCTTTGTGCCGCTCAGCCCGCCGGGGAGCGTGGGGGCCAGGCCGCTTGCCTTGTATAATTTCAATCTGCCGGTCCAGCTTGAAAAATTTCTGGCCAAATATGCCGCGGGGCAGGCCACAAATCTCGTGGCCATCGGCGACTCCGTGACCAAAGGGTTCGGTTCCACCAGAACCTCCGCCAACATCGTGCAGCTCTCCTACCCGTCGGAAATGGTGCAAACCCTGAAAACACAAGGGATTTTGGCCAGCTACGCCAATTTTGTCGGCGTGGACGATCTGTTCGGCGTCAGCGTCGATTTCCGGCTGCAATTTCTGCCCACCGCATCGCTCGGCGCACCTTTAGCCGGCGGATATACGGTGAAAATCCAACCCACCACCCAGTTCGGCTTCAGCTTTTTCGTTGATGCCGCAGCAAATTATGACCAGGTGACGCTCACCTATCTCGATGCCGGAATCGGCGCGTTAATACTCGCTCTGGATGGGACCGTGGCAGCCGAGCCTATCTGGTTGCTCGGCACGGGTACGATAAAGCGCCACACAATCGGGTTTCCGCTGGCGCAATATTCCAAACTCACGGTAACGCTGGAGGGCATTCAGAGCGTTAATGTGCAGACCGCGGCGCTCGGCAACACACAGCTCCCCAACACACAGGGCGCGGAAATTCAGGTATATAACGCCGGCAGCGGCGGCATGACGACGCAGGCGGAGCTTAACCCGCCAAGCGGCAGCCCGCTGGACGGCGCCCTGGCGTTGGCGCCCGACCTGGCCCTCGTCAATCTCGGGATCAATGATATCCTCGCCGGCGTGCCCGTGGCGCAGACGCTGGCCAATCTGGAAACCATCGTCAGCCGGTTACAGCTAAGCGGTGCCGAGGTGATGCTGTTCGTGCCGCAGCCGTTCGCCGGTACCGCGTATCAGCAGGAAATTCCCGCGCTGCGCACCGGGCTGCAACAACTGGCGGTGGAGAAGAATATTCCCCTCGTCGATCTGGGGCTGACCTATGATGATAGTTTTGACCTGCTGAACAATGCCGGGCTGATGGGGGATGGTTTTCATCCAAATGCGACATTGAGCGCCGATATTGGGTCGCAGCTCGGGGTGATTCTGGCTGGGGCGCTCAGTTAAGGTTTTCGACCCTCGTACAGGGTGGTTGTTTATCTGTTCCCCAAAACGCCCTTGATCTTATCCAGCAACCGGTCGCGCGAGGTCAGCGCTTCTTCCAGCAGATTGGCCTGGGCCACCATCAGCACATGGATTTCCAGCAGGCGGATGCCGGAGGCGGCGTGGACCAGAAAGGGTTCGAAGCGCAAATCATCGTCGCGGGACATGGCGAATTTGAGGGCGCCAGCCAATGCTGTGCTGGCGGGCAGCATTAACGGGGCTGTGTCGATCTTGGCGGACATCTCGCGCAACGGGCGCTTCAGGAACACCTCGCGCCCGTAGGGCTGGCTGATGGCCGTGAAGAGCATGCGCCGCGAGAGGATGCCGAATACATCCGCTCCGGCGCGGACGAGGAAGCCGGGGAGGCCTGAGTCCTCGAGGAAGGCGCGCTCCACATCGGCGGTTTTGGTGTCGAGATCTATGCTTTTATCCCAGCTCGGGAGCTGACCGATGGCGCCTGCGTTGTTCGTCGAGCTGCCGGCAGCCGCGAGAATCGTGTCGAACATACCCATAGCGCGCTCCCTGGCTTCGAAGGGGGTGAAGCGATGAGCAGATGCCGCTTTGGGTGGGGGCTGGCAAGCGGGGTGACGCGGAGTTCATGAAAAGGTCATTGAAACTGAAGTAGTAATGTTACGGTTGGACGGGAGAATTTCAGTTAAGAGACGATTTACAAATTCCGCGGCCGGGATGGGTTAAAGACATATTTTTGCTCCCTATCCGGCAGGGGTGGGCTGTGTCAGAAACCGTGGATGAGCACGATATTCAAACCGGTGCGGCGCCTGCGGGGCTTCAAATATGTTTACACACTTGAGGTGATCGTGGACGGGCTGTTTGCCGATAATTTCGGGACGTACAAGACGCTTGAGGAAGCGGCCGCTGACGGGGCGCGGCTGGAGGCGGAGAACCGGGTGCCGTCCAAGGATAGCTTCTAAGCGGAGTGCCCGCTTTCGCGGCATGACGAAAAACGGCGCCCTTAGGCGCTGCTGATTGCTGTCTATTGTACGGTCATTGGCTAGTTCCATTCACAACAATCTCCGCACCTTCGCAAAATGATGTAGCCTCGCTACCCTCATTGTTGCAGTACGCCTGCAGCAACTGCTGCCCGGCTCTGCCCAACACATTGGTATTCCATTCTAAATTCAAAAGACCAACATCGCTCAAGTTATCCCAGTTTACCTTTTTTAGACTATCCGAAATAAACTCTACTTGGAACACTGGAGCGATACTTTGGTTGCCGTAAGGGTCTACGACCTCATCTTGGGCGACAAAAGTTAGTTGATCGAACGACTCTCCATGAAGAGTTTGCTTCTTCGCCAACTGAAAAATGTCGCGAGCCGTTTGTTCCACCTGCATATTCAATGTAATGTTTTGCGGCATATTAAGAGTGACTAGAATATCGTCACCAGTACGTGCCACTTTAACAATATTCGCGTTGTCGGAATTGGAGATATCCTGTGGGCCAGTGAGGGCAGCAGCCGTAGCAGTGGAATTGGTAGGTGGCGCCGGCATTGAGTCTGAGATTGCTCCAATGATGACTATTAGAACGATGATAATGATAACAGTTAAGCAACCCTTCCCAGCATTATTAGAGGGCTTTCCTGTGGGATGTTGCACGCCACAATGCGGACAAACCTTTGCTTCCGTGCTAATTTTTTGCCCACATTCCCGGCACGCCACTAACGCCATTAATCATCTCCCGTTTTTTCAATCAGAAGTTGGCACGGTATTTTGATTTTGTCGTGGGCAGATTGCGCTACTTATCAGGTAAATAAATCAAAGACGTGGATGGCCCAGCCAAGCTGGGCCATGTCGGTGTTAGACGGGGCGGTGGCATAAAAAAACGGCGCCTCAAGGGCGCCGTTTCGTAATCGGTGTCGAGGGGCAGAACCCCTCGCCTTCCTTAAGCCGCCTTCGCCATACCGCGCAGCACGTACTGCAGAATACCGCCGTGCTTGAAGTATTCCACCTCGTCGGCGGTATCCACGCGGCTGAGCACTTGCAGCTCGGTCTTGGAGCCGTCGGCGCGCGTGATGACCAGGGTAAAATCCTGGCGCGGGGAGAGGGCTTCGAGACCGAGGATATCGATGGTCTCATCGCCCTTCAGCCCCAGGCTCTTGCGCGTCACGCCATCCTTGAACAGCAGCGGGAGCACACCCATGCCGACGAGGTTGGAGCGGTGGATGCGCTCGAAGCTCTCCGCCACCACGGCCTTCACGCCCAGCAGCATGGTGCCCTTGGCCGCCCAGTCGCGCGACGAGCCGGTGCCGTATTCCTGACCGGCGATAACGACCAGCGGCACGCCCTCGGCCTTATACTTCTGCGCCGCGTCGTAGATGGAAAGCTCGGCGCCGTCCGGATAATGCTTGGTGTTGCCGCCTTCGGCCCCACCCAGGATCTCGTTCTTGATGCGGATGTTGGCGAAAGTGCCGCGCACCATGATGTCGTCATTGCCGCGGCGGGCACCATAGGAGTTGAAATCCGCCTGGGCGACCTGATGCTCGGAGAGATACACACCAGCCGGGCTGGACTTCTTGATGTTGCCGGCAGGCGAGATGTGGTCGGTGGTGATGGAATCGCCGAGCAGGGCCAGGATGCGCGCCCCCTTGATGTCGGTGACCGCAGCAGGCTCCGGGGTAATGTTGGCGAAGTACGGCGGGTTCTTCACATAGGTGGAGCCGGAGGGCCAAGCGTAGGTGTCGGTGCCGCCGGTCACTTCAATTTCCTGCCACTGCTTCGGACCTTTGAACACGTCCGAATACTTATCCAGGAACATGGCGCGGGTGACGACGGTGTGCACCGTGTCCTGCACTTCCTTGGTGGAGGGCCAGATGTCCTTCAGATACACCGGCTTGCCATCCTTGGAGGTACCGAGAACGGCGGTGGTGATATCCTCGCGGATATTGCCGAACAGCGAGTAGGCGACCACCAGCGGCGGCGAGGCCAGGTAGTTGGCGCGCACGTTGGCATGCACGCGGCCCTCGAAGTTACGGTTGCCCGAGAGCACGGAGGCTGCGACCAGCTTGTTGTTCTCGATGGCATCGACAATGGCATCCGGCAGCGGGCCAGAGTTGCCGATACAGGTGGTGCAGCCATAGCCCACGGTCTGGAAGCCGAGCGCATCCAGATCGGCGGAGAGGCCGGATTTGTTGAGATATTCGGTGACCACCTGCGAGCCAGGGGCCAGCGAGGTTTTAACCCAGGGCTTCGGCGTGAGGCCGAGCGCGTGGGCCTTGCGGGCCACGAGACCGGCGGCGACCAGCACATAGGGGTTAGAGGTGTTGGTGCAGGAGGTGATGGCGGCGATCACGATGTCACCATGGGTGATGGCGTAATCCGTGCCGGCAACCGGCGCCTTGGTGCCAACGGCATCGGCGGCAACGCCCAGGCTCTTGGTCAGCTCGGTATTGAAGGCGGAGGCGGCGTTCTTCAGCAGCACGCGGTCCTGCGGGCGCTTCGGCCCGGCGAGGGACGGCTGCACGGTGGAGAGGTCGAGTTCCACGGTGTCGGTGAACACCGGGTCCTCGCCGGTGGTGCGCCACAGGCCTTGCGCCTTGGCATAGGCTTCCACCAGCTTGATGCGATGCTCATCGCGGCCGGAGAGGTGGAGGTAGCTGAGCGTGAGATCGTCCACCGGGAAGAAGCCGCAGGTCGCACCATATTCCGGCGCCATGTTGGCGATGGTGGCGCGGTCGGCAAGCGCCAACTCGTCCAGGCCTTCGCCGTAGAACTCCACGAATTTGCCCACAACCTTCTTGGCGCGCAGGGTTTCCGTCACGGTCAGCACCAGGTCGGTGGCGGTGACACCTTCCGAGAGCTTGCCATGCAGGCGGAAGCCGATCACGTCCGGGATGAGCATGGCGATGGGCTGGCCGAGCATGGCGGCCTCAGCCTCGATGCCGCCGACGCCCCAGCCCAGCACGCCGAGGCCGTTGACCATGGTGGTGTGGGAATCGGTGCCGTACAGCGTGTCCGGGTACACATAGGTGGAACCGCCGTTCTCGGAGGTCCAGGCGACCTGCGCCAGGAATTCCAGGTTCACCTGATGGCAGATGCCGGTATCGGGCGGCACGACGCGGAAGTTGTTGAACGCCTCCTGGCCCCAGCGCAGGAAGCGGTAACGCTCGCCATTGCGGTCGAATTCCATGTTGATGTTCTTGCTCAACGCATCGGCGGAGCCGGAATAATCAACCATCACGGAGTGGTCGATGACCAGATCCACCGGGATGAGCGGGTTCACCTTATCCGGCGCGCCACCGAGCTTGATCACGCCGTCGCGCATGGCGGCGAGATCCACCACACCGGGCACGCCGGTGAAATCCTGCATCAGGATGCGGGCGGGCTTGAAGGGGACTTCCAGCGTGGAAGAGGCTTTTTCCAGCCAGGCGATGACGGATTTGGCGTCATTGACGGTGTAGCTGGCGCCGTTCTCAAAACGGAGCACGTTTTCCAGCAGGATTTTCAGGGTTTTCGGCAGCTTGGAGATGTCGCCCAGCTTGGCGGCAGCCTCGGCGACGGAGAAGTATTTATAGTCCTTCCCATCGACGGTGAGGGTTTTTTCGGTTTTCAGGCTATCGTGACCGATGGCTGTCATGGGGCAAAACCTTTCTGCATGTTGCCGCTTGCGATTTGCTGCTTGCGAATTATGGGGGCTTAAACCATAGGCGGAGAGCCTAGTCTATTATGCCCAAGAGGATTTTTGCACCTGCTCACTGCTGAAAAACTAGCCGTATTTCGTGGCGAACGTCTGGTTCTTAACGGAATATCGTTTGGGCTTAAGGCTGGCGGCTTTTTGCTCCTGCGCGGGGCGAATGGCGCCGGCAAATCAACGCTTCTGCGCGCCCTGGCCGGGCTGACGCCGCTGGCCGCCGGGGCCCTGCTGTGGGACGGGTTGCCGGTGGAGCGGTACAGCCATGCGGAGCGGGTGGCTTGGCTGGGGCATAACGATGCGGTGAAGGCAGCACTTACAGCAGCCGAGCATGTGCCAGTGGCGGCCCTTGCGGCGGTGGGGCTGGAGCGCTTCGCGGATATTTCCGTCCGGCTGCTCTCGGCGGGGCAAAAACGCCGCCTGGCGATTGCGCGGGTGGTGGCTTCCGGCCGGATGCTGTGGCTGCTGGATGAGCCGACGACGGGGCTGGATGCGGCCTCCGTGGCGCGGTTTGGCGCGTTATGCGCCGCGCACCGGGCGGGCGGGGGCATGATCGCGGCGAGTACGCATACGCCGCTGGATGCTACCGATGCACAGGAGCTATCCCTGTGAAAGCCCTGATACTACGGGATTTAAAATTATCACTCCGGCAAGGGGCGGATAGCGCCGCGGCACTGGTATTCTTCCTCATCGCCGGCAGCCTGTTCGCCTTCGCCGTGGGCCCTGCCCCCGCCGTGCTGGCCCGCATCGCCGCAGGCGTCGTGTGGGTATGCGCCCTGCTGGCCGCACTTTTACCTCTGGACCGGGTTTTTGGCCCGGATTTCGAGGACGGCACGCTCGACCTGCTGCTCCTCTCCGGCCTGCCGGCCTATGAGGTGGCACTTGCCAAAACCGCCGTGCATTGGCTCACATCCGGGCTCCCCCTCCTGCTGGTCGCACCGCTGCTGGCCATCATGCTGCGCCTGCCGGATGGCCAGATGCTGGTGCTCCTGGCCGGGCTCCTGCCGGGCACGATGATTTTCTCGCTGCTCGGCACATTCTCAGCCGCCGTAACCCTGGGCGCACGCCGGGCCTCCGTGCTGATGCCGGTCATTACCCTGCCGCTGATGATCCCGGCCCTGATCTTCGGCAGCTCAGTGGCCGGCAGCCCGCATCCGGCGGCGGCGTTTTACATGCTGGGGGCGATTTTCGCGGCGGCTCTGCCGCTGGCGCCTTTGGGCGCCGGGTTGGCGCTGCAGGCGGCGGCGGAATAACCCAAAGCCGTCATCAACTCAGTTGGCGTTGACGACGTGGCTTAAGCGGGGGCCTTGGCCGGAATCAGGCTCTTCAAATCCACCGCCGGATCGGCCAAAACGGCGGCATCCACCGTGATTTTCTCGGCCACCAGCTTCTTGGCGGCGTTGAATTCAGCGACGGCGCTGACGCAATCGGCGGCGAGCACCCTGCCCTCTTTCAGATAGAACACGATGAAGGCCTCGGGCGTGCGGCCGGGGCGCGGCACGGCGATGTCGTAGCCCTGGCTCAGGCCCACGGATTGCAGCTTGTAATTATACTGGTCCGACCAGAACCACGGCACGGCATTATAGGCGCTCGGCGCGCCGTTGATGACGCTGGCCGCAACCCGCGCATGCTCCAGCGCGTTGGGCACGGATTCCAACCGCACCCGGCGCCCGGCGTAGGGCAGCGGAAATTCGACAACATCGCCAATGGCGAGAATATCCGGGTCAGATGTCTGGCAGAACTCGTCCACCACAATGCCGTTGCCCATGGCGAGCCCAGCTTCCACCCCCAGCTCCACATTCGGCACCAGACCGGCGGCGACCAGCACCAGATCGGCAGGCAGCTCCACGCCGCCGGAGCAGCGCACGGCGCCCACGCGGGTGCCGTCATGCGGCGCGGAAACAAAACCCTCCACCCCGGTATTGAAGCGGAATTTAACGCCGGCGGCGGCATGCACGCGCTCGTAGAAAGCCGAAAGCTCCGGACCCGCCACACGGGCCAGCGCGCGCGGGGCGAACTCCACCACTTCGACATCCAGCCCGGTCTTGATGGCCACGGCCGCGACCTCCAGCCCGATATAGCCGGCACCGACGATGACCAGCTTCTTGCCCGCGACAAATTCCGGGCGGAGCTTTTCCACATCCGCGATGGAGCGCATGACATGCAGCCCGCCCAGCTCGGCGCCCGGCAGCGGCAACAGGCGCGGGCGGCCGCCGGTGGCGAGGATGAGCTTGCCGTAGGTCAGCAGGCTGCCATCGGCCAATGTCAGGCGATGATCCACACGGTCGATATGCGTGACCGTGGTGGAAGGGCGCCAGGTGATGTTGGCTTTTTCATAGGAAACAGCGCCGCGCAGAGCCAAAGATTCCACAGTGACCTCGCCGGCCAGAAAGGCTTTCGACAGCGGCGGGCGGTGGTAGGGCAGATACGGCTCGGAGGAGAGGAGAAAAATACTGCCCGTAAACCCGCCCTGGCGCAGCCGAAAAGCCGCCTCGCTGCCGCCATGGCTGCCGCCGATAATCACCACATCTGCTTGGGCGTTCGTCATCTTGGATTCGTCTCCGGGATTTTACCAACTCCTAAGCACGGCGGATGATGCAGGCAAGCGCCATGGCCGGTTTACCGCCCGGACGAAATTTGCCCCCTAAGCTTGGGCGAAGGTTCTATCGACGGCATGGAAATACAGCATATTACAGGCGGCTAAGCCGAGCTGGGCGAGCCCCAGCATGAACACCGGCTCCCGCCCAAAGGCCAGGCTCAGCAGCACCACCGTGCCGATGACGGGAAAAATCGCCAGCCCCAGCCGCCGCGGCGCGTAGAGATTGGGCTTGGCCCCCCGGCTCCAATGCACCGGTATCTTGTCATGCAGGGTGAATCTCCGGTCCCCCAGCAGGGCCAGCAACGCCAGCAGCTCAACGCCGAGAATCACCATCAGGCCAGCGAAAGCACTCAACGCTCAGACTCCGGCAGGGAACACCAGGCCGGAGCCAGGGTCCACGAATACAAGATTATCCTGTACTTGTTTCACACCTGGGGCGTTCTCGGCAATGCACACAATGGCCTGGCGCTCCTCATCGCTAAAAATTGTACCGCTGAGCTCCACGGTCTGGCCGGCAACGGCGATGCGGATGCCGGATTTGGGCGCCCAATGCGCGTGGTTGATCTCGCTTTTGATGTAATTGGTAATCGACTCGTCCGAGGCCTCCGCCGGGGTGTTGACGAGCTTGCGGGCCAGCACGCGCAACAGATCCGTACGGCTGATGACACCCACGAGCTTGCCATGCGCCAGCACCGGCAGGCGTTTGATGTGTTTGCGCAGCATCAGCCCGGCAACCTCGTCCAGCGTGGTCTCGGGGGTCACGAACACGGGGTTATGCGTCATCGCGCCGGACACGTGCCTTGCGTGGGTGTGCACGTAATCCGCCGCCACGGCCGAGGGCATGAGCAGGGATTTGAGCCAGCCGGCCTGGGCGCCATCCGTGCCGATCTCGGCGCGGCGGATGAGATCGCCCTCGGTGACGATGCCGACCAGATGCCCCTGAGCATCGAGCACCGGCAGGCCGGAGATGCGGTGGGCGAGCATGATGCGGGCGGCATCAGCTACGAGTGTGGAAGGAAGGACGGAAACAGCATTGCGGTTCATTAGCTCGGCGACGTTCATGATGGTCTCCTCTCGAACCCATTATCCCGGCGCGAAACGAGCTTCGCGCCCGGGCTTTTATGTTTTGTGAGTAAGTCTGGGCCTGGCCGCGAGGAAGGTCAAACAGCCGGCGCGGGAGGGTGGGCAAAGGCACGAACTGCCAGAGCCAAGGCCGCCGCCAGCAAGGCAAGAGCAAAAATACTGCCCTCGGGGCCGGTGGCGCCGCCCGAAAGCCAGGACACGCCGTGCGGGGTGAGGCGCAGCAGCGTGCCAACGCATATCTGGCCACTGTCCGGCGTGCCGGCGAGAAAATTCTCGGTATAATCCCAGGCGCTATGCAGGCCGATGGACCACCACAGCGCGCCCGTGCCGCGCACACCCAGAGCCATGATCGCCCCGCCCATGCCCGCCGCAACGATGCCGATGACGCCCTCGCCGGTGTTACTCATGTGCAAAGCGCCAAACATTACGCTGGTGATGACCAAAGCCGGCCAGAACCCCAGGCCACGCTCCAGGGTTTGCAGAAGATAGCCACGCAGCGCCAGCTCCTCCGCCAGTCCCGTGAGCAGGCTGGCAGCACCCCAAGCCAGCGCATACCAAACCACGCTTTGTGCCCCGAGCCCACCCCACACCAGCGAAGCATGGCCGGTGGCCACCAGCAGCAAAATAAGCCCCCCAATAAGCGCCAGCCCCCAGCCCGCCCCGCCGAGCAGCCGCCGCAAGGGCCGCGCACCGCCCAGCCCGCAGGAGAAAAAGGATCGCCCCTCCGCCCACGTCATGACTGCCGTGGCAGCCGCGACCGGCACCAGCACCGCAAGCTCATTAAATACTATGAACCCAGGCCCCAGCCTGCCGTCGCTCATCAACCCCAGCACAAACCCGCGCGGCGTAACAAACACCCAGGCAAACACCAGCACCACAACCAGCACCAGAAACGCCCCCACGCGCCACCCAGCCCGCACCCCACCCACACCCGTCCACGCCTGCGCCAACCATCCCATTTGCTCAGGCTAGACCGGGGTCGCGGCGTGACTCAAGGGGGGCAAGCCCCTTGAGTCACGCCGTGAACATTGTTCAAGCCAATGCAAACCGGCGGCGGGTGTCGGCGCGGGATTGGTCGATGGTTGCCATGGTGACGCCGGGGGGGAGTGGGCCTGGGGGGCGTTGGGGGAGATTGGCGATGTCGGGGTGGAGGTGGGGGTCGGGCGGTTGTTCGGTGACGATGCCTTCGTCCTTGAGCTTGAGCATATGGGCCAGGACGTTGCGGGTGGCGGCGACTTTGAGGGCGGGGTCGGCCTTGGCGTAGAGCTCGGCGGCCAGAGCGGCGATGGACCAGTTTTGGCTGCGCAGGGCGCGCAGGATGGCGTCTTCGCGTTTCTGGCGATGGGAGAGGAACTCGGCGGCGAGGTTTTGCGGCTCGGGAAGCACGGGGCCGTGGCCGGGGAGGTAATAGATGTCGTCACGCGCCATGACGCGTTTGAGGGAGCGGTAATAGGCGAGCATGTCGCCTTCCGGCGGGCTGACGATGGAGGAGGACCAGGACATGACGTGGTCGCCCGAGAACAGGATTTTGCTCTGGTCGGGGAGGTAAAACTGGAAGCAAAGGTGGTCGGGGGCGTGGCCGGGGGTGTGCACGGCGGTGAGGCCGGCCAGCTCGGCGTCATCGTGCAGGGGGAGGTCGGCGTGGTAGCCTTCGAGGCCGGATTTATGGAAGGCGGCGACGGGTGCGCCTGTTGCCTCTTGGAGGGCCGGGGCGGCGCCCATGTGGTCGAAATGCGAGTGGGTGAGGACCAGGCGGGTGATTTTTCGATCCCCCGCGGCTTTGAGGATGTCGGCCACGTGCTGGGAATCGTCCGGGCCCGGGTCGATGACACTGATCCCGTCCGGCCCCTCGATGAGATAGGTGTTGGTGCCGTGATAGGTCATGATGCCGGGATTGCGCGCGACGATCCGGCCGATGCCCGGCAGTACGGGCAAAAGCGCGCCGCGCTGCGGTTCCGGTTCCTGTAAAAAAGCCATGGGTTATTTTGGCATGGGCCCGGCTGGGAATGCAAACGCGCCCCAGGCGCGGGGAATGCAAACACGCCTCAGGCGTAGACGTAGAAGGCCCAGAGGATTGCCAGAACCACGGCGGCGGCGGCGAAGCCGAGTAAAATGGTTGTCACATTATGGTCAGCCGGCGCGCGGCTCATGGCACGGTGCGGAGGGTCGTCGATGGACTGCGTGGAGACGCGCGGTAAATCTTTTGTATTCATGGTATTATCCTCGAGTCTTCGAAGATGGCGGCGGTTGTTCCGCCGCTTTTGGATGGCTTCCAGAGCCAATTATGCGCGTAATACGTTTCGCAGGCAAGAAAAACCGGATAATGCCTGATTCGGCTTGGACGACTCGTGCGACTCGACTTTATCAATCTGAATTAACCATATGATATTTATGAATTGTTTACTTTTCATGCCTAGAAAACGGCCCTTCAAAACCGCGTGGCGGCGGTTTTGAATTGTGGTGAAACTTTGACAAGATTGTGTTTTACCATTTGAATTCCTGCCATGCTTTCCGCTATGGTCAGGTAATAATAAGGAAGGAGTGTTCCAAGATGGCCTCTATCCACGCACTTACTGCTCACTTGGTCCCGGGCCGCTCCATTCCGGGTCAGCCTCGTATCCCAAATTTGCGCGATGCCGCCCTTTCCCGCGCCACGGCGCAGGAGACCTATTATATCGAGGACGGTTGGGTGTTCCGCGAGCACCATGGCAAATATGTCGAATGCATCTGCCGCACGGAGGAGATTCCCGCAGTGCCGGCGCATAACATGCCGGTGTTTCAGCTCCGCTAAAACAGGGATGCTGCAACCGCTACGCGGGTGATTGCTTTAAAACCAACACATTATAACGGGTGGCTGCCCAGGGGCAGGCCACCCGTTTTCCGTTTAATCCCCGGTCGCGTTGCGGGTGGTCCCGCCGGGGCCGGCGATGGGTATGGGGGAGCCGACCGTGGCCGTGGGGTGCAGCGCGATCTGCGGCAGGGTGGGGGTGTTATTGCCCAGAACGCTGGAATTGGATTGGTCGAGCCGCTTGGGGCCGGCCGGGCTGGTACCCGGCGGGGGTTTGGAGATGCCGGTGGGTTGCTGGGTGGTGGTGCCGGAAGTCTGCGCCAAAGCGCTGCTCAGGGGCAGAATGCTGCCCAGCGCCAGGGCCAGCGCGCCCGTCAGGAGTTTGCGATACATCGGCTGCTTCCTTCATTATGCGGTGATTAACATATAGGGCGGGGCCGCCCCCTTTGGTATTGGCAGAACACGCAAGGCGGAGCTGCCAGAAGCGCCAACAAAAAACCCCGGCAGTCTCCTGCCGGGGTTTTTCTCGTAAGCCCTGCTGGATTAGTGCAGGACGATTTCGACGCGGCGGTTCTGCGGCTCGCGCACGCCGGGGCCTGTGGCGACCAGCAGA
>JAMFRO010000016.1 GCA_026224825.1 bacterium
CGTTTGTGGCGACTGGGTGGCAGGCCCCTTTCAAACCCTTAAGTTACGGGATCCAAGGGCCTTTCGGCCCTTGGCGGGTCGTCACGCCGGAGGCGTGCTTCGCACGACGGCAGAGCCCTGGCCTTTTCCGTGGAAACGCCCCAACCCTCAGTACATTGACGAGGTAACGGACCGCAGGTTGCGTTCTTCCAGGACGCGGCCGGTGCCTAGGGCTACGCATTGGAGGGGGTTTTCGGCGACCATGACGGGTAGGCCGGTGGAGACGCGCAGGACGTCGTCCAGGCGGTTCAGGAGGGCGCCGCCGCCGGTTAGCATGATGCCTTTGTCTACGATGTCGGCGGCCAGCTCCGGGGGGGTGTTTTCCAGGGCTACTTTGATGGCTTCGACGATCTGCCCGACGGGTTCGGCCAGGCTTTCGGCGATCTGGCGTTGGGTGACTTCGACTTCGCGCGGCACGCCGTTGATGAGGTCTCGGCCTTTCACGAAGCGGACGGGGCCGTCGTCGGCTGTGTCCATCCAGGCGGCACCGATTTCCATTTTGATGCGCTCGGCGGAGGTCTCGCCGATGAGCAGGTTAAAGTTGCGGCGGATGTAGGAGATGATGGCCTCGTCCATTTTATCGCCACCCACGCGCACGGAGCGGGCATACACGATGCCGCCCAGCGAGATGACGGCAACTTCGGTGGTGCCGCCGCCGATATCCACGATCATCGAGCCTGAGGGCTCGGTGACGGGCAGGTTGGCGCCGATGGCGGCGGCCATTGGCTCCTCGATGAGCAGTACCTTGCTGGCGCCGGCGCTCTCGGCGGATTCCTGAATGGCGCGGCGCTCGACGGCCGTGGAGCCGGAGGGCACGCATACGATGATGAGCGGCGCGAAAAAGCGGCGGCGGTTATGCACCTTGCGGATGAAGTGCTTGATCATCTCTTCCGCCACTTCGAAATCGGCGATCACGCCGTCGCGCAGCGGCCGGATGGCCTGGATGTTGCCCGGCGTGCGGCCCAGCATGAGTTTGGCATCCTCACCCACGGCGCGCACAACCTTGCGCCCCTTCTCATCCTGCATGGCCACAACCGATGGCTCCGCCAGCACGATCCCGCGCCCCTTCACGTAAACAAGCGTGTTCGCGGTGCCGAGATCAATCGCCATATCGGCAGACATCAGGCCAAACAGTCTGGAAAACATAAAACCCTTTCTGCGGGACAACAGGCCCCGCCTCGTCGCAGTACTGCGCAGGGCTTACAAAAGTGAATGCCCCCAGACAAGCCCGGAAACCGCAGCAAGCCACCGCGACCATACATCACCAACGCGGCCTTGGGATAGGCTAAGGTAAAAAGGCGAGGGGCTTCGCCCCCCTCGACCCCCACTGGGCCTGAGGCCCAGACCCCATTAGCTTTTAAAAGGATATGAGAGAGGGGCTATGCGCCACCACGGACTGTGAACAATGTTCACAGTCCGTGGTGGCGCATAGCCCCTCTCTCATATCCTTAAAGTCTAGGGGTCTGGGGCCGTCACGCCGAAGGCGTGCTTCGCACGACGGCCCCAGCGGGGTCCAGGAGCGGAGCCCCTGGCCTTTTTCCTTAGCCTACCCCGAAATCGCGTTGGCTATGTGGCGTACGAACGCGGCGGGGTCTTCGGGGAGGTCGCCTTCTTGCAGGCGGGCTAGGTCCAGCAGGAGGAGGGCTGATTCTGTCAGGTTTTCTTTGGTGGTTAGGGATTGGACCAGTTTGTGGGTGGGGTTGATCTCCAGTTTGGGGGCGGGGCCGAAGATGGGGCGGCCGGCGCGGCGGAGGAGGCGTTGCATGGCGAGGTCGGGTCCGCCTTCGGCGGCGGCCAGCATGGCGGGGCTGTCTTTGAGGCGGGAGGAGACGGCAACGCCGGAGACTTTATCGCCCAGGGCAGCGGCCAGGTTGGTGCAGAGGGTGGCGATGTCTTCGGGGACTTCGCCGGCTTCGAACAGTTTGCCGGCTTGGCTGACGCTGGTGAGTTTCTTCTCGTGGAAGGTTCTGAGGCGGTCGGGCCAGAAGGCGTCGATGGGGTCGCCCAGGAGCAGCACCTCGAAGCCTTTCTCGGCGAAGCCTTCGAGCTGGGGTGAGGTTTTGAGGTGGGCGGCGTCGCCGGCGAGGTAGTAGATGGCCTCCTGGCCTTCGGGCATGCGGGCGATGTATTCGTCCAGCGTGGTGGCCTCTTCCTTGGTGGAGGCGAAGCGCAGCAGGCCGGCGAGCTCGGCGGCGTGGCCGGTGTCTTCGTAGATGCCTTCCTTCAGCGTGGTGCCGAAGTTTTCCAGGAATTTTTTGAAGTCTTCCGGGTCTTTGGCTTTGGCTTTTAGCTCGGAGAGCACGCGGTTGAGCAGCGCCTTGCGGATTTTATCCAGCACGGGGGTGGCCTGGAGCAGCTCGCGGCTCACGTTCAGGGGCAGGTCTTCGGTATCGACCACGCCGCTGACGAAGGAGAGCCAGTCGGGCAGGAGTTTGGCGTCGTCGGTGATGAACATGCGTTTGACGTGGAGACGGACTTTGGAGTCGCGGCGTTCCTCGACGGGGAAGAAGGGTTTGGAGCCGGGGATGAAGAGCAAAGCCGAGAATTCCAGCGTGCCTTCGGCGCGCCAGTGGATGGTGGCCCAGGGGTCGTCGAAATGATGCCCGGCGTGGCGGTAGAAATCGGCGTATTCCTCGGGCGTGACCTCGGATTTGGCGCGGCGCCAGAGGGCTTTGCCTTCGGTGACCTGGCCGAAATTGCCGTCTTCCTCCAGCTCGATGGGGAGGGCGACGTTGTCGGCCCATTTTTTAATGATGTCTTTTATCCGGAACGGCTCCAGGAACTCCTCGGCATCGGTTTTTACGTGCAGCACCACGGTGCTGCCGGCATCTAGCCGCTCGGCGGGTTTAAGCGTGTAGGTGCCTTTGCCGTCGGAGGCCCATTCCCAGGCTTCTTCTGCCCCGGCCTTGCGGGAGGTCACCTCGACATGGTCCGCCACCATGAAGGCGGAGTAGAAGCCGACGCCGAACTGGCCGATGAGGCTGGGTTTGTCCACGGCCTTGTTTTCGGCGAGCTGGGTGGCGGCGAAGGCGGCGGTGCCGGAGCGGGCGATGGTGCCGAGATTTTCCGCCAGCTCCTCCTTGCCCATGCCGATGCCGTTATCGGCGATGGTGATGGTGCGGGCACCCTTGTCCAGCGAGATTTTTACGGCCGCGTTTTCGGGCAGGGCCAAGGCTTCGTCGGAGAGGGAGAGGAAGCGGCGCTTGTCCGTGGCGTCGGCGGCATTGGCCACCAGCTCGCGCAGGAAAATCTCGCGGTCCGAATAGAGCGAATGCACCACCAGATCGAGCAGGCGCCCTACTTCAGTGTCGAAACTTCTTGTTTCTTCCGTCATGTCATTCCTCAATTATTTAACGCGGCCCTAAGGGTAAAACCCTGTTGGCATCTCCTATATAGCGCTGTTATTCAGGTGCAAATTTTCTGCAAATTTTCTGGGAGATAACACCATGGCCGCCAGCGCAAGTTTTACCCGTCTGAGCCGCGAGGAACTCTCCGGCCTGGTCGCCGCGGCGCGGTCGGACGATCCGCAGGATCTCTTCGCGTTTCTCGCCGCCAATGGCACGTCTGTTGCGGATTTCGACTATGATGCGGAGATTTTCTCCACCCTGCTGCCCGTGCTGGCCGAGGATTTCGATATCGACCTGGAGACCGGGGAGAATGAGATCGTCGCCGATATTGCCGAGGCGGCGGAGGTGCTGGTGGTGATCCTGACGCTGGATGAGCAGGCTAAATATCTGGCCAAGCTGGACCCGGATAATTTTGATGAGGACGAGCTGGGCGAATTGTTCGAGGATTTTACGGGCGAGGAAGCGAACGATGCCGGTGAGGCGATGCTGGCGGGGATTGTGACACTCGCCCAGGCGCTGGGCGAGGTGGATGCGGACCATGTGGTGGTGGTGACGGCGGGCTAGTCCGGGATATTTGGTCTGTAGGCGGTGGCGAATTGTTGTATTGCCGCCTGTACCTCTTCATCCGTGAGTAGTATCGGGCCTCCCGCCGCGAGGGAGAGGGTGTATTGCTGGGCCAGGACTTCCAGCTCCGTGGCGGCGGCCAAAGCGGCGTTGGCATCGCGGCCGAGGGCGATGCCGCCGTGGTTTTCCATAAGGCAGGCGGTGCGGCCTTCCAGGGCTGCCAGTACATTGGTGGAGAGTTCCGCCGTGCCGAACAAGGCGTAGGCGGCCAGGCGCAAAGGCGCGCCGCCGAAGCGGGCGATCATGTAGTGGCAGGCGGGGATTTCGCGCCGGGCCATGGCCAGGGCTGTGGTGAAGGGCGCGTGGTGATGCACGACCGCGCCGGCTTCCGGCCGGGCAAGGTAGATATCCAGGTGGAACCGCCATTCGGATGAGGGGCGGAAGCGGCCTTCATAAGAGCCATCCGGCTTTACCAGCGGGATCATCTCCGGTGTCAGCGCCTCGTACGGCGTGGCCGAGGGGGTGATGATCATGCCGCCGGGCACGCGGAGCGAGACATTGCCGGAGGTGCCGGCGGAGAGGCCGCGCGCCGCCATGTCCCGCGCGGTTTGGATGAGGGTTTCCTGAGCTTGCAGCATGTTGCTCCCGTAGCATGGCGGCAAAACGGCGCGATAGTTAAGTGTTGACTTATCTGTTTTTGCGCCTATAGTTAATCATATGCTTAACCAATCAACCGCCCTCGATCTGACCTTCCAGGCTTTGGCCGACCCGGCCCGGCGCGCCATGCTGGAGCGTCTCGCCCAAGGCCCCGCTGCCGTGAGCGAGCTGGCGCAACCGCTTACGATGTCGCTGCCCGCCGTACTCCAGCACCTCACCGTGCTGGAAAACGCCGGGCTGGTGACCTCCGCCAAAGCCGGGCGGGTGCGTACCTGCCAGATCGCCGGACCGGCACTCACCCTGGCGGAGGGTTGGCTGAACGCCCGCCGCGCGGAATGGGAGGCGCGGTTCGACCGGCTGGAAGAATATCTCAACGACATAAAGGATGGAGAGTCTCATGGTTGATTCTGATGCCGGCACGAAACCGGAACCGCTTACGATTTCCCGTTTGCTTCAGGCGCCGCCGGAGGCGGTGTTCCGCGCCTGGAGCGATGCCGCCTATCTCAAACGCTGGTTCCCGCCCGCGGGCGTGGCCTGCCCCACCGCCGAAGTGGAATTTTGCGAGGGCGGTGCCTTTAACATAGCTATGCGCCTGCCGGATGGCACGGCGCATTTGACCCAGTGCCGGTTCCTTGAGCTGGTGCCGCCGCAGCGTCTGGTTTTCGCCGGGGACGTCATCTCAGGCAGCAAAACCCTGTTCACGGTGCATACGACCATTACCCTCACGGCTGAGGATGCGGGAACACGTATCCATGTGCATCAGCTTTACGAGGTTCTGGACGAGGCCGCCGCCGGCGCCATCACCGGTGCCGAGGCCGGCTGGTCCTCCACATTGTCACAGCTCGGTGTTGAAGCGGCCCGGCTCGCGACTCCGGCGGTATTCGGCAGTTTTACGCTGGAACGCGTGTTTTCCGCAGCCCCCGCGCGCGTGTTCCACGCCCTCACCAATATCGATGCTAAAGCTAAATGGTTTGCCGGCGGGCCGGAGCAAAAATTGCTTGAGCGTTATATGGACGCGACCCCAGGCGGGCGCGAACGCGCCATTGGCCGCATGCCCAACGGCGTGACAAGCTGTTTCGATGCCGTGTATTTCGACGTGGTGCCTGATACGCGGCTGGTCTACGCCTATGAAATGCATCTCAACGGTGTAAAAATCTCGGTCTCTCTGGCCACCCTAGAGCTGAGCCCGGTTGCGGGCGGCACCAGGCTGGTGGTGACGGAGCAGGGCAGCTTCCTCGAAGGCTATGCGGATAATGGCGCACGCGAACACGGCACTGGGTATCTGCTCGACCTGCTCGGCGCCTCGCTTGGCGGGCCGCTGGCCGGTGCATCTCCGCCTAACTGCTCGGGGCAAAATTAAAGCCGGAGGCGATATGCGCGGCACTGCCGTCCCAGGTCAGGGTCAGGCTGGTCTTGCTGACCGGGGCGGCGGAAAAACTTTTGGCTTTGCAGGCGACCTCGGCGGCGGCGGCGGGCACATATTGGATCTGCACCGCGTAATCCGTGCCGGAGCGGGCGATGCCGTCGATGCTCAGCAGCACATCCTGGCCGGCGGATGTGCGCAGGCCGCAATTGGCGTTGGGGTCCATGCTCTGGCGCAGATCGCTGGCGGCAAGCAGATTATTGCCCCTTGGGTCGGGAATGCGCTGCGTCTGCAGCACGGTATCGGTCTCGCCCTGGCCGGTGGAGCCCGCCGTGCATAAAAGCTTTGCGCGGCCCTGCGGGTTGAGCGAGAGGCAGCCATCCAGCACCCCGCCCTGCACCCATTTTTGCACCGCCCAGCCGCCGTTGCCATCGGCCTTGAACAAAATGCCGCCGCCGAAATTATCGGCATGGGATTCGAAACTGCCCTGGTAGGAGACATAGGCCTCATCCGCCGTGGCGCCTGAGAGATGGCCGGTGATGATGCTGGTGAGGGTGATGCCGAGCCCCGTGCCGGCGCCGCCGTAATCGCTGGAGGGGTAGCCCGGCAGGCTGGTGCAATTATGCGCGTAGCCATCGCTCCCGCCGCTGGCCCCGCCGCATACCAAAGGCAGAAAGGCGGTCTGTTCCGCGCCCGTCAGTGCCCGTGCATCGCTATTGGCCGCGGCTTGCGCCGGTGCGGACGCATCATGCGTCCAATACCAATACAAGCCGGCACCAAGGGCCAGCAAAACGATGAGGAGCAGAAGTTTTTTCATGCCGCGATTCTGCGCCGCATTGCCCTTTTTGCCAATGCGGTTAGACTGAATACAATCTTAAGTTACCGCAAGAGGCTCTCCATTATCAAACGACGTGTGGTGTTGATCGGTCTGCCCCTGAGTGTTGCCGGCTGCGCCAGCATACGCGCGCCGGGCTTCAATCTGCCGCCGCTGCCCGCCGCCCCGCCCGGCCCGTATCAGCTCGGCTGCGGCGATGTGCTCACCCTGCGCATCTACGACCAGCCGCAGCTCTCCGGCCTGTATCAGGTGGACGATAGCGGTTTTATCACTTTGCCGCTGCTGGGCCCCGTTGCCGCCGCCGGGCATGACACGGATGCGCTGACCCAGGCCATTACCGCCGCCTTGCAGAAAAACGGGCTGATCCTGCATCCGGCCGTGGCGGTGGAAGTGTCCACCTACCGGCCGTTCTATATATTGGGCGAGGTCAACACCCCGGGCCAATACCCATACCGTCCGGGCATGACAGCCCTCACCGCGATTTCCATCGCCGGAGGCTTCACCTACCGGGGCTGCCCGGACTATGTCGGGGTCACGCGCGATACCGGCGGCAGTGCCGCACAGTATCGCGCCCCCACTTGCGCACTGGTCCAGCCCGGCGATGTCATCACCGTCTTTGAGCGCCGTTTCTAGCGTTGCCGCCAAATCCACCGAAATTCCGCGCCGCGTGGCCCTTGGCGCCGCTGCCGCCGGTTTCGGCTGCTTCATCAACATGTGGTGCACCCAGCCGATTCTGCCCGTACTGGCCACATCGCTGCATGTGGGGCTGGCTGCCACCAACAACACGGTTACCGCACCGCTTGTCGCCACCGCCATGATGGCCCCGCTCAGCGGCGCGCTCTCGGACAGGTTCGGGCGCAAGATTTTTATCTCCGGTGCCGCGTTTCTGCTGGTGGTGCCCACTTTGCTCTGCGCCATGGCCAGCAGCCTGGACATGCTTACCCTGTTCCGCTTCGCCCAAGGCCTGCTGCTGCCGTTCATCTTCACCGTCACCATCGGCTATATCGCCGATGAGTTTCCCGGCCCCACGGCGACGCGGCTGGCCGGGATTTATATGTCCGGCACCATCTCCGGCGGGCTGGCGGGGCGGCTGGTGAGCGGGTTTGTGGCGGAGTTTTTCGGCTGGCGCGCGGCGTTTGTCGCGGTTGCGCTCATCAGCCTGGCGGTGGCGCTGCTGGTGCTGTTCCTGCTGCCGCGCGAGAGGCATTTCCGGCCCATGGCGGGCTGGGGCGATACGTTGCGGTCCTTCCCCAACCATCTCACCAACCCACGGCTCATCGGCAATTATGCCATCGGTTTTGGCGTGTTGTTCTCGCTGGTCTGCGTTTTCACCTTTCTCAACTTCCGCCTGGCCGCCGCACCTTATGGCTTTGGCCCGGCGGCGCTGGGGGGTATTTTTACGGTGTATCTCGGTGGGGTAGCCATCAGCCCGATTACCGGGCGGCTGGCCGCCACTTATGGGCGGCGCCCGATCATGCTGGTGGCGTTCGCTTTGTGCATAGCCGGGCTGGCGCTCTCGCTGCTCTCGCCCGTGCCGTTTATTCTGCTGGGGGTGCTGCTGACCTGTTGCGGCATTTTCGCGCAGCAGACGGTGGCCACCGGGTTTACCGGCATTGCCGCGCGCAGCGCCAAATCCACCGCCGCCGGGCTTTATGTTACATTCTATTATATCGGCGGCTCCTTTGGCGGCACGTTGCCTGCCGGGGCCTGGCATAGGGATGGCTGGGCTGGTTGTGCCGCCATTACCGTGGTGGTGCAGCTTGTGATGCTGGGCACGGCGTGGATTGTGTACCGCAGGCGCCAAGTGACATGAGCCCCAGCCGCCGCAATGTGCTTGCCGCCGCTGCCGCGCTGGTGGCCACCCCGGCGCTGGCTGCCGCCGCGCCGGTGATAAAGCTGCGGCTGCTGGAAACCTCGGACCTGCACACATTTGTTGAGGATTACGATTATTACCGCGATACGCCGGATGAGACCGTTGGGCTGACCAAGATCGCCACACTGGTGCAGACCGCACGGGCGGGTGCGAAAAATTCCATGCTGTTTGATAATGGCGATACCATTCAGGGCAATCCGCTGGCGGATTTCGTGGCTTTGCCCGGCAATTTTCCGGCGGATGGGCTTCACCCGACCATCCGCGCCATGAATACGATGGGGTATGACGCCGCCACACTCGGCAACCATGAGTTCAATTACGGGCTGAAATTGCTGCGCCAGGCGCTGCATGGCGCCAATTTTCCGTATTGCTCGGCCAATTTCCTCGATACCACGGGGGCGCCTTATCTGCCGCCCACGCTGGTTCTGGAGCGCGATTTTATTGCCGAGGACGGCAGCAGGCAGCGTTTGAAGATCGGCATCATCGGCTTTTTGCCGCCGCAGATTACGGATTGGGACCGGGACCATCTGGCCGGGCAGGCGCGCACGGTGGATATTGTGGAGGCGGCGCGAGAGCATGTGCCTGGCTTGCGGGCACAGGTGGATTTGCTGTTTGCTCTGTCCCACTCCGGGATTTCCACCATCCCGCGCCAGGGTGGGGAGGAGAATGCCAGTTATTATCTCTCCAGCGTGCCGGGCATCGATGTTATTTTTACGGGCCATTCGCATAAGGTTTTTCCGGGCCCGGATTACGCCAGCCGTGAGGGGATTGATGCCGAGCGCGGTACGCTGAATGGGATTCCCGCCGTGATGCCGGGGTTCTGGGGTAGCGAGCTGGGGCTGATCGACCTCACTCTGACCCAGACCAACGGCAAATGGGTGGTGACGGATTTCGCCGTGTCCACCCAGCCCATCGCCGAACGGCAGGACCGGGAGGTGACCTCGCTCGCCGCTGATAATGTGGCGGTGGATAAGGCCGTGGCGCCGGAACACCTTAAGACTCTCGCCTGGATCCGCCAGCCGATCGGCAGGCTGGCCCAGCCGGTGAATTCCTACGCGGCACTGATCAATGGCGCCGACACCTCTCTGGCCTTGGTGAATGCGGCACAGCTCTGGTACGCAACCCCGTTGCTGCCGCAAGGCCTGCCCACGAAAGACTTGCCCGTGCTTTCCGCCGCGGCACCTTTTAAGGAGGGCTATCAGTCGCCGGAAAACTACATCGACCTCGCGGCCGGCAGCATCGCCATTAAAGACGTGGCGGATTTGTACATGTACCCCAATACCATCGCCGCCGTGCAGATAAGCGGCGCCGAGCTGACCGACTGGCTGGAACATTCGGCTTGCATCTTCAACCAGATCGACCCCGGCAACCCAGAGCCCCAGCCGCTGCTCAACCCGCATGTGCCGTCCTATAGTTTCGACGTCATCGCCGGGCTCACCTATCAGATCGACATCACGCAAGCCCCACGGCGCGGCAAGCATCACGATGCCAGGCGCATCACCAGCCTCGCCTATCAGGGCCAGGCTGTTACCGATGACCAGCAATTCATCGTCATCACCAATAACTACCGGGCCGATAGCGCGTTCGCCGGCAACCAGGCCGCCGTGGTGCTGCGCGCCCCGGACCAGGTGCGCGATGTCATCACCCGCTACATATTGAGCCAGGCGGAAATCACCGTCGCCGCACCAACCATCTGGTCCTTCGCCCATATCGGCGCGCCGGTGACGGTGAGCTTCGAGAGCGCCCCGGAAGCCGCCAAATACCTGACCAGCCTGCCCAACATCAGCGCCCTGGGCGAAGCAGGGGACGGTTATAACGTCTATGCGCTGCAATTGGGTTGAAGCTATTCTGCCACAGCTTCGGGCAAATCCGGCAAAACCCTGAACCTCCGGAATTTGTCACTATGGCGACGCGGTGATTTAAGTCTATCTCACACAGTATCGGATTCACCCGCAAAACCAGGGGCTTCCGTCTGGGAGATCTCGCCTTTCGCGTCTCCGATGGGGAGCCCAATGAGAGCATTGTATTTGCCGCGTATTTTATTGGCCGCGCTCTGTTTTTGCGGCTCTCTCCTCATCGCCCCCGTAGCGCAGGCCGATACCGACACGCCGATCGGCAGTTGGATGCGGGCTGACGGCCACACTGTGTTTATCATCGCGTATTGCGACACCGGGCTGTGCGGGCGCATCGCCGGGATGAGTTTCGATCACCCCACCGACCCGCAGCCGCTGAACTGGCAGGGTCAGCCGATGTGCGAGGAGAAGATCATCTCCCTTACCCCGGAGTACGGCGTACGCAACAGGTGGCATGGGTTCATCACCAACCCGAAAAGCGGCAATGTGTGGCAGGCCACGCTGACATTGGTGAATGGCGCGCTGCGGTTGCACGGCTATTTCGGGGTGCCCTTATTCGGCCGGACCGAAAACTGGACGCGCTATACCGGCCAGATCGGCGCGCAATGCCATATTATCGCTGCTGGGTAGAGATGCGGGGGGTAGAGATGCGCGGGATAGAAACGATGGCCCGCGCCGCCGGATGGCGCGAAATATAGCGCAGGCTGCCGGCCATGAGTGCGCCGAAAATGGCGAAGGTGAACACCGGCGAGAGCAGCAGATAGCGCGGGATGGGCCAGATGCAGGCCAGGGTGCATAGGGTGGCCGTCATCCCCACCAGCCCGAACCCCCATACCCAGGTGAGCCAGCGGAACACTTGCGGCACGCCGGGCTGGTCCCAGATGGTCTCATAGGCCGCCATGCCCTCGGCGCTGCGCGCCATGGCGGCGCGGGCGAGGTAGAAGATGAGCGGGCGTTGCATGACCAGCAGCGAGGCCAGGAAGGCCACGCCGATGGCGCCGGTAACCAGCGCGTCGCGGATCTGGATGAGCCGGGCCGAGCCGCCCATGGCGGTGGCGCCCACGGTGAGCAGGATGCTGGCCACCACGGTGAACGAGATCGCGTCGATCCGCCTTGTTTTGGCCAGCTCGTACAGGCTCCAGAGTAGCGGCGGCACGGCGGAGGCGATCATCGCATGCGTATCGCCATACGAATCGTCGAGACCTTCGTAAACCAGATAGGGTGCCAGAAAATTGGCGAAGAGTTCGGGTATGACGCGCCAGAAGCGCTTCAGAGATTGCCTCATAAGTCTACTCTGGCGGCCGTCTGGCGGCGCTTTTCTGCGCGCAGGTGCTCACGTACTGAAGTACGCTGCGCGCCTGTGCTCGAAAATCACCACTAGACGACTCACCAGAGCGACTTCTGAGGCAATCTCTCAGCTTATCAACCCCGTAAGCGGCGTGGAGGCCGAGGCGAAGCCCTTGCGGGGGATGCGCCCGGCGCGGAATGCCAGCCGCCCGGCCTCGACCGCCGCCTTCATGGCGCGGGCCATGAGAATCGGGTCATCGGCCATGGCGATGGCGGAGTTTACCAGCACCGCGTCGCAACCCAGCTCCATGGCGAAGGTGGCGTCGTAGGCGGTGCCCACCCCGGCATCCACCAGCACGGGGACTTTGCTTTGCTTGATGATCATCTGGATCATCAACGGGTTCTGCACCCCGAGGCCGGAGCCGATGGGGGCGCCGAGCGGCATGATGGCGACGCAGCCCATGTCTTCCAGGCGTTTGGCGGCGATGGGGTCGTCCGAGCAATAGACCATCACCTCGAACCCGTCCTTTATCAGGGCCTCGGCGGCCAGCAGGGTGGCGGCCATGTCCGGGTACAGGGTTGGCGGCGGGCCCAGCACTTCGAGTTTTACCAGATTCCAGCCGCCGGCCTCACGGGCCAGGCGCAGGGTGCGCACGGCTTCGTCGGCCGTAAAACACCCGGCGGTGTTTGGTAGATAAGTGTAACGCTGCGGGGAGACGAAATCCTGCAGCATCGGCGCATTGCGGTCCGAGAGGTTCACGCGCCGCACCGCGACCGTGACCATTTCCGCGCCGGAAGCCTCGATGGCCGCCGCCGTGGTCGGCAGGTCCTTGTACTTGCCGGTGCCCACGATGAGGCGCGAGGCAAAACTCCTTCCCGCGACCGTCCAGCTATCCGATGTCTGCAAAACCCCGTCCAAAGTCTCAACCCCCGCCAATAAAATGCACGATTTCAAGCCGGTCCCCGGCTTCGAGCACCGTTTTGTCATAGATCGAGCGCGGCACGATCTCCAAATTCCGCTCCACCGCCACCTTGCGCGTGTCCAGTTCCAACTGCCCGATCAGCCCTGCCAGGGTCAGCCCGGCCGCCACCCGCAGCGGCTCGCCATTCACGGACAATGCGATCTGCTCAAGAATAATGCTCATGCGCCGCATTATCGGGCCGTGGCCGCTGCCTCGCAAGGGCCTCGCAAGGCCGTTATCCCCCAAAAAATGGGGAGCAGAATTGTCGGCAACGATTCCGCTGTGCTAGCGGAGAGGCATCATGGCCGCACCCCTCATACTGGTCCTCAACGGACCGAACCTCAACATGCTCGGCACGCGCGAACCGGAGATCTACGGTTCGGCAACGCTGGACGATTTGGAAACCCTCTGTGCCGAGACCGCCGAAGGTCTGGGCCTGGCCATTGAGTGCCGGCAGAGCAATTTGGAAGGTGAGCTGATCACCTGGGTGCAGGAGGCGCGCGCGCGTGCCGCCGGGCTCATCATCAACCCGGCCGGCTATTCCCACACCTCCATCGCGCTGATGGACGCGCTGCTGGCGCTCGACATCCCCATCATCGAGGTGCATCTCTCCAACATCCACCGGCGCGAAGAGTTCCGGCATCACTCCTATGCATCGCGCGCCGCCACCGGCGTTATTTGCGGTCTGGGAATTGCGGGCTATAGGCTGGCGCTGATTTCCCTGTCCGATATTCTGGAAGAATTGGAAGAAGACGACCAATGAGCCTTTCCTTCGACCCCAAGACCCTGGCGGAACTCGCGGCACTGCTGAACGAGACCGGCCTCTCTGAGATCGAACTGGCCGAAGGTGACCGCAAAGTGCGGCTGGCCCGTATCCTCGCCCCTGTGCACGTGCCCGTGGCGGCACCTGTGGCCGCCGCACCCGTGGCGGCAGCCCCGGTTCCGGCCGCCCCCGCGGCCGCCGACCCGGCCAAGCACCCCGGCGCCATTAAAAGCCCGATGGTGGGGGTCGCTTATCTCTCCGCCGAGCCCGGCTCGCCGCCTTACGTTACCGTGGGGCAGCATATCGAGGCTGGTGCGACGCTGCTGCTCATCGAGGCGATGAAGACCTTCAACCAGATCAAGGCGCCCCGTTCCGGCGTGGTGAAGCAGTTGCTCGTCACCTCCGGCGCACCGGTGGAATTCGACGAGCCGCTGCTGATCGTCGAGTAACATGTTCAAAAAAATCCTTATCGCCAATCGCGGCGAGATCGCCTTGCGCGTGCTGCGCGCCTGCCGCGAGCTGGGCATTGCCTCGGTTGCCGTGCACTCCACCGCCGATGCCGATGCCATGCATGTGCGCCTCGCCGATGAGAGCGTGTGCATTGGCCCGGCTCTGGCGCGCGATTCGTATTTGAATATGCCGGCCATTATCTCGGCGGCGCTGATTACCGGGGCAGAGGCCATCCACCCCGGCTATGGGTTTCTGTCCGAGAATGCGGCGTTTGCCGAGATGGTCGAGGCGCATAATCTGGTGTTCATCGGGCCGACCGCTCATCACATCCGTATGATGGGCGATAAGATTACCGCCAAGACCACCATGGAAGAGCTGAAAGTGCCGCTGGTGCCGGGCTCGCCTGGTGAGCTGGCCTCGCTGGAGGACGCCCGCAAGGTGGCCGAGCGGATCCTGTACCCCGTGCTGATCAAGGCCGCCGCCGGCGGTGGCGGGCGCGGCATGAAGGTGGCGCGTTCGGCTGATGAGCTGGAGGCCGCCTGGCGCGAGGCCCGGGCCGAAGCCGCTGCCGCCTTCGGCAATAACGCCGTGTATATGGAAAAATACCTCGATAAGCCCCGGCATATCGAGCTGCAGGTGCTGGCCGATAATTATGGCGAGGTCGTGCATATCGGCGAGCGGGATTGCTCGTTACAGCGCCGCCACCAGAAGGTGCTGGAAGAGGCTGGCTCGCCGGTGATTTCCACCGAACAGCGCGATGCTTTGGGCGAGACGGTGATCCGCGCGCTCAAGAAAATCGGCTACCGCAACGCCGGCACGCTGGAATTTTTGTATCAGGACGGGCAGTTCGCCTTCATCGAGATGAATACGCGGCTGCAGGTTGAGCATCCGGTGTCGGAGGCCATCTCGGGTATCGATCTGGTCTGCGAGCAGATCCGCATCGCCGCCGGGCAGAAGCTTGGCTATACCCAGGGGGATATTGAGTTCTCTGGGCATGCGCTGGAATGCCGGATCACGGCTGAGGATCCCGTCACTTTTGCGCCTTCCCCTGGGAAAGTAGAAATTTATCACCCGCCCGGCGGGCTGGGTGTGCGCGTGGATAGCGCTTTGTACGCCGGCTACCGCGTGCCGCCGCATTACGACAGCCTGATCGCCAAGCTGATCACCCATGGGCGGACGCGGGAAGAGGCCATTGCCCGCATGAAACGGGCACTTCACGAATTCGTGATCACGGGGATCAAAACGACGATCCCGCTGCACCAGCGCATCCTCGAAGCCCCGGATTTTGTGGCCGGCGACTATACGATCCATTGGCTGGAACGGTTCGTCGCTGGGTAAGGAAAAAGGCCAGGGCTCTGCCGTCGTGCGAAGCACGCCTCCGGCGTGACGACCCGCCAAGGGCCACTGGCCCTTGGATCCCGCTACTTAAGACTTAAAAAAGAGGCCTGCCTCCGCGCTGTTTCAAACAGCACGGAAGCAGGCCTCTTTTTTAAGTCTTCAACTAATGGGGTCTGGGCCTCAGGCCCAGCGGGGTCAGGGGCGGAGCCCCAGCCTTTTTCCTCACCTCGCGTTCGGATCCGTATTCCACACCGGTGGGCGTTTTTCGGTGAAGGCTTTGGGGCCTTCGGTGAAGTCGGGGTGGGCCCAGTGGGATTTTAGGAGTTCCCAGCCGAATTCCGGGGCGACAGGGTCGTGCATTTCGGTGGAGGCCCAGATGGCGCGTTTGGTGTGGGCCATGGCCTGGGGGGAGTTAAGGGCGATGGCTTTTGCCAGGTCTTTGGCGCGGGCGATGGTGGCGGCGGCGTTTTCCTCCAGCAGGTCGACCATGCCGAGCTGATAGGCGCGCTCGGCCGGCATGCGGTAGGATTTGCCTACGAGGCCAAGCAGGAGTGCGGCACCTAAGCCGGCGCGGCGGGCGATGCCGATGGATTCCAGACCGGAGACCTGGCCGACGCTGACGTGGGTGTCCATGAAAGCGGCGAGTTTGGAGGCGATGACGATGTCGGAGTCGGCCACGAAATGCAGGCCGCCGCCATTGGCCAGGCCGTTGACGGCGCAGATGACCGGTTTGGACACGCGGCACATGCGGGGCGAAAAGCGATTGACCACCGCATTCGGTTTATTCTGCAAACTGCCTTGGCCGACCTCGAGTTTGCTCACCGAGGCGCCGGTGCAGAAATGCCGCTCTCCGGTGCCGGTGATGATGGCGACGCGGATTTCGGGATCATTCTCGATGCGCCCCCAGGCGTCTTCAAGCCCGACCAGCATTTCCGGCGTCATGGCATTGCCTTCGGCCGGGCGGTTGAGCGTTAGAGTGGCGACGCCATCTTCCAGCGTGAATAAAAGCGGCGATTGATCGTCCATGTGAGCTCCTGTTTTGTCTCAGGCAGCCGCGCCGAAGATTGAATGTTCATGCGCCAGGGCTGCGCGGCTGGCTTTCAGCCCACCGGCGAGTGTTTCCAGAACATGAGCGCGTTTCAGGAACAAATGCGCATCGCATTCGGCGCTGAAGCCCATGCCGCCATGGATCTGGATATTCTTGCCGGTGTTGAAGAGTGCCGCGCGGATGGCGACCACCAGAGCTGAGGCCGCCTGGAAGCGGTAGTCGGAGCGGCCTTCCGCCATCGCCACGGCGGCGAAAGACAGCGTGTCCCGGGCGGCCTGCACATGCATTGCCATATCGGTACAGTAATGTTTTATCGCCTGGAAGGAACCGATGGCGACGCCGAATTGCTGACGCAACTGCGCGTAGGCCACGGCCATTTCCAGCGTGGCGGCGGCAATGCCGGTGAGCTGGGCGGCGATGAGAAGTTTGGCGTCGGCACCTATGGCTTCCTCGGATGCCAGGGCAATGGGGTTGCCCGGGATGGGTGCGGATTCCAGCGCGATGCTCCATTGCGTGCGGTCCAGCAGCTTGCGCTGCGTGATCGCCTCGGCCGGATAGAGTGCTGCACCTTGTGCGGAAAGTACCAGGACAAACTTGGCTTGTTCCGCATCGACCAGCGTGATGCCAGAGGCAGCCTGCCGCGCGATGGCCACGGGAATTTCGCCGCCGAGAATCCGCTGCGCCAATTCGTTATTGCCGGATAGCGACGCGGTTTTTGCCGCGAGGGATGCGCCGAAAAAACCGGGCGAGATCAGATGCCGGCCGAATTTGGCGAAGAGCAATGCTTCCTCGACCACGCTCAAGCCGATGCCGCCTGCTTCTTCCGGGAGGCTGATGCCGAACCAGCCGAATTCCGCCGCCGTGACCCAGTTGTCGTAATCCGTATGCGCGGGCTGGTGCAACCGTGCGACGGGAAACAACTCCTCAAGCGGGCGGGTAAAGCTATCGATCAGCTCTAGCTGTTCGGCATTGGCGTGGAAAATACTCATCGGCTGCCCCTGGGTAGGCCTAGAACGCGCTCGGCGATGATGTTGCGTTGAATCTCGGCCGTGCCGCCGGCAATCGTTTCGGAATAGGAGTCAAAATAATCGAAGCCCAGCCCGTGTTCCGCCAGAACATCCGGCGCCGCGATTCCAAAAATATCGATGGAGGCGCTGGCCACACGCTTCGCCAGCTCGGCAAAATACAGCCTGATCATCGAGCCTTCGGAGCCCACCGGCCCGGTCTCGCTTTTGATGGCGAATTGATAGCTCATCGCGCGCAAGGCCGCGGCATCGGCGCGCAGGTCCATCAGCGTTTCGCCGGTCACCGCATCCGTATTCGCCGCGATCAGCTCTTCCACGCGCAGGCCGAGTGAGATTTGCAGGGCCAGTGAGGCGGTGCCGCGCTCGAAGCCCAGTGTCGCCATCGCGGTTTTCCAACCGTTATTGAGCCCGCCAACAATGTTGGAAAGCGAGATACGCACGTTGTCGTAGAATACCTCGGCGTATTTCGCAGGACCTGCCATCGTCTTGATCGGCCGCACGGTGATGCCCGGCGTTTTCATATCGCAGATGACCCAGCTCAGCCCGTGGTGCCGCGATGAGTCCGGGTCTGTGCGGATCAGGAGTTCCTGGTAGTCGCCGATATCGGCATAGCTCGACCAGATTTTTTGGCCATTGACGACGAGTTCATCGCCATCCACCACGCCTTTGGTACGCAAGCTCGCGAGATCGGACCCGGCATTGGGCTCCGAGAAACCCTGGCACCAGATGACCTCACCCTTCATGATCTTCGGCAGATGAAACGCCTTCTGCGCATCGGAGCCGCAAGCGATCAAGGTCGGGCCTGCGTGGTTCATGCCGACGAACAAAGCGTTATGCGTGCTGGGCGCTTTGGCGCGGGCATATTCCTCGAACCAGACGATCTGTTGCAGAACAGAGAGATCCTTGCCGCCATATGCCGCCGGCCAGGTCAGCCCGGCCCAGCCGCCCTCAAACTGCCGCTTCTGCCAGGCCAAAGCGTAGTCACGCGATTCCGGCCCTTCCAGCGGTGAGCCATGCTCGGGCACATTCTCTTGCAGCCAGGAACGCGCGCGGGCGCGAAAATCATCGAGCGATTCAGACATTTTTGCTACCCCACACCGCATCCGCCGCCGCGATGGCCTGGCCGCTGCTGCCGCCCAGCTCGCCGAGGAGGGCGCGCAAACGATAGGTCCAGTGATGCAGCGGGAATTCCAGGGTAAGGCCCATGGCGCCGCAGAATTGATGTAAATCCGTTACAAACTTCGGTGTGGAATCCTGCGCGAAGGTTGCGGCAATCGCGGCATCTCCTTCATCATCGGACCATGCTGCTTTGAACGCCAGCCAGCGCACGGCCTGGCCTAATTCCGCTGCCATCACCAGCCGGTGCTGGATGGCCTGGAATGAGCCGATGGGCCGGCCGAACTGCTGGCGGGTTTTTACATGTTCCAGCACCAGGTCGAGTGCGGATTGCATCAGCCCTGCTGCTTCCACGGCAATGGCGATGCGCCAGCGGCGGCGGAATTTCGCCAATTGCCCTGCGCCCAGAGAAACGCTTGACAGCGCCTTAGGGTTTTTCAAGCACCCATACGGATAGGCGAAGAGTGTCTCCACCTCTTCCACCGCACCCTCGGGAATTTCGATGCGCAGCAGATCATCGTCTGTATCCACCAGCAAGGTCTTCGCCATCGGCAAAAACCGCGCCGGTTTGGTGAGCTTCCCTTGTAAAATCGCCACGGGGCGGCGCGTCGTATCTTCCAAAAATGCAGGTGCGATCAGCACTGATGCCGCCGCCTCAACCGAGACCGGCAGGCGCGCGAGTCGCTCCACAATCAACGCGCCATCGAGCAGGCCGAAGCCTTCCTGTTGCGTGATGTCGAGAAACCCGCCTTCGGTCAGCTCGTTGTCGAGCGCCTGGGAATAGGCGGAGAACACCGCATCCTTCGGCGCCTCGATGTTGAGCGAGGAGATGAGTTGCTCAAGCCCGCTTAAAATGGCGGCTTGGTCTTCGGAAAAATCAAAGTCCACGGCGGGGCTCACTTGGTAGGTCGAGATAACGGCGGGCTGCCAGATTAAGCTGAATTTCCGCGGCACCGGAGGCGATACCGGCGGCGATGGCGCGCTGGTGATGCGCGATCTGCATCTGATCCTCACCCAGCAGGCCCTCGGGCATGAATTCGGTCATGAAATCATTTACGGCGTGGTCCGCCTGGATGATGGCCCAGCGCGCGAGATTGCCATAGGCATCCTGCGGCGCTTTGGTCGCGCGCTGATGCACCACGCGGTACACCATCAGCCGTGCAGCCTCGCATAAAGCCAAGGCCCGGCCTGCACGGTCGCGTACCACGGGGTTTTCGAAGCGTCCATCGGCTTTCAGTTTCTCGGCCGCGCGGTCCAGCATGCGGCGCGAGAATGCGTAGCGGGGAATGCCGATGCGTTCGTTTTGGAGGGCAAACGTGATGATTTCCCACGCCTGGCCTTCTTCGCCCAGCAGGTTTTCGGCCGGGACAAACACGTCCGTGAAAAACACCTCGTGAATATCGCCCTCGCCGATCAGTGCTGGTATTTGTTTCACCTGCACGCCGGGGCTGGTCATGTCGAGCAGCAAAATCACGATAGCGCCCTTGCCGGCGGAGGCGGTGCGCGCCAGCAGGAAGCAATGCGTGGCGAGGCCCGCGTAGGAGGTCCAGATTTTGGCGCCGTTGACGAGGTAGCCGCCTTCAACCTTGTCAGCCTTGGTGCGCAAGGATGCCAGATCGGACCCGGCGGAGGGCTCCGAAAACCCCTGGCACCAGATGACCGAGCCGGAAGCGATTTGCGGGAAATATTCCGCCTTCTGCGCCTCGTTGCCGTAGCGCATCAGCACCGGGCCAATCCAGTTGACGTTCATGTATTGCGGCCCGCGCGGTTCACCCGCCGCCCACAGCTCTTCGCCCATGAGGAACTGGTCCCAGACGGTCATGTCGTTACCGCCGTACTCCTTGGGCCAATGCGAGATCAGCAAACCTTCATCCGCAAGCTTTTTGCAGAAGATTTTGGAAAACGCGGTCTGCGCGTCCGAGCCCGGACCATGCACCGCGATATCATCCCAATCCGCCGGCAGCTCACGCTCCAGCAACGCGCGCACATTCTCGCGATGCGCCGTTTGTTCCGGACTCCAACCAAACTCCATAGGCTCTACTCCACCGCCGTCTCGAGAGACGGATCCAGCACCAGGTCACGCAAACGATTTTTCAGCACTTTTCCGGCCGCATTGCGCGGCAATGAACCACGCAGCTCCACACGCTCGGGAATTTTGAATTTGGCGACATTCCGCGCGTTGAGAAACGCCGCGAGATCGGCCACGCCGGGACGCTCACCCGCCACCGGCACAATCACGGCACAGGCCAGCTCGCCGGTGCGCGCATCCGGCAGGCCGACGATGGAGATTTCCGCAATCGCGGGGTGCAGGATCAGAATATCCTCCACCTCTTTCGGCGCGATATTCTCGCCGTTGCGGATGATGATGTCTTTCGCGCGCCCGGTGATGACGAGATATTCGCCGTCGATCAACCGTGCCAGATCGCCGGTGAGGAAATAGCCGTCGGCGTCAAATTTTCCATCCTCATCCTCGCGACGCAGATAGCCCAGCAGCATTTGAGGGCCGATGGCGAGAATCTCGCCTTCATCGGCTGTGCCTATGAGTTTGACCTTGCACAGCCCGGGTTTTCCGTCCGTTTCGGCGGCGTGGTCGATGTCGCCGCGCGCCATGGAGCCCGCCGTGATCATTGGCACTTCGGTACAACCAAACACGCGGCTGACGATGCAATTCTCGAACTGCGCGGCCGCCTCGCGGATGAGTGAAGCCGGCACCGAGGCTCCCCCGCAGATGAACACTTTCAGCTTCGGCAGGCGCGTACCAGCTTTCGTCGCGGCCGCAAGCAAAGCCTGCAGAAACGGTGTCGCACCCGCCATGTGTGTGCAGCCATGCGTGGTGAAGGCCGTTACCGCCGCATCGGGCTCCCAGGCTTCCTGCAGCACCACTTTCGTGCCTGCCAGAAACGGCAGTTCGAAGGCGTAGATCGAGCCGCCGATATGGCTGATGGGCGAGGGCACGAAGAAACTATCGCCGGCTTCGACATGCCAGTAGCGATGGATCTGCGTTACAGCAGCGGAAATCGTGTTGTGGCTGTGCAGCACGCCTTTGGCGCGGCCGGAGGTGCCGGAGGTGTACATCACCATTTTTACGGAATCGGGATCGACCTTGGGGAGTGCCACTTCATGGTGTTCGGCCAGCAGTGCGGCGAACGCCGTGGCCCCGCGCGCGGCACCGCGCAGCACGACAACTTCAACAGGGTTGGCGAGCTTGCCGTTCACATCCTGCATCATCGCAACATAGTCGAATTTGCGGAAAACTTCCGGCACGAAAATAATTTTGCTCCGGCAATCGTCGAGGGTAAAAATCACCTCGTTATTGCGGTAGTTCGGCAGGATCAGATTAGCCACCAGCCCGGCAAAAGTCGCGGCCAGATAGATGATGGTTGCCTCATGCCAGTTGGGCAGCATCAGCGAAATCACATCGCCCGGCTGCAACCCGCGCGCGACAAAATTGCGTGCCAGCGCCTGCGCCTCTACCACCAGCTCGGCCACGGTCAGGCTGCGCTGTTCGTCCACCACGATCACCCGGCCGGGCTCGCGGGCCAGCGCGCGCAACGCCATGTCGGCGGAGGTCTCATCGGGCCAGCTACCATCGGCGCGGGCCTGGGCCGCCAGCGCATCGTTTGCGCGTACGGACCAGCCTGCGATTATCCGCCGCTCCATCAGGGGGTGGTCCCCACGGGCACGGCCGTCACCGCCTCATCGGATAAAAACTTGGTCGAGCTCCAGCCGCCATCCACCACCAGAACCTGGCCGGTGATGAACTTCGCCTTGTCCGACAGCAGGAAGGCAATGGCCTCGGCCGCATCGCCTGCCGTGCCGGTACGCGCCAGCGGCGTCATGTCGAAATTCATGCGTTTGAAGCGCGGGGTTTCCCAGGCGTATTCGGTCATCGGCGTTTCCAGCACGCCGGGTGCGACCACATTGGTGCGGATGTTCCGCCGCCCGTATTGGGCCGCCATGTGCAGGCTCATGCCCACCAGCCCGGCCTTGGCAGCGGAATACATGCCGCCGCGCAACCCGCCGATGACGGCGAAGGTGGAGGCCACATTCACGATGGCGCCGCCATCTTCCATGGCATTCAGCGCCTCGCGGCAGAAGCGGAAGGGGGCGCGGAGCAGCACGCCCCAGACCTGGTCCAACAGCTCATCGGTGGTTTCATGCACCGGGGAAGGTTTGCCGAAACCGGCATTGTTCACCAGATAATCCAGCCGGCCGAATTCGGATTTGGCCAGCGCCACAACGCTCGCCGGCGCCTCATCGGAGGTCACATCCACCGCGGCGATGGCCACCGGCACGATGTCCTTCAGCTCCTCACGCAAAGCCTCCAGCGGCTCCCGGCGGCGCCCAACGGCCACAATGGCGACATTCTGCGCCGCAAGAGCATGAGCAGTGGCATGCCCAACACCCGAACCAGCACCGGTAACAATCGCGACCTTCCTAGTGATGGGAACTCTCCTAAAGCTCTATGATTTGCCCGTGTATATGTCACCCCGTCCCCATAAGGCAAACCCGCTCGCGTGGGGTGGTTTTAAGGAAAAAGGTTGGGGCTCCGCCCCTGACCCCGCTGGGGCCGTCGTGCGCAGCACGCCTTCGGCGTGACGGCCCCAGACCCCCATTAGCTTTTAAGACTTAAAAAAGAGGCCTGCCACCTAACTGTTTCAAACAGCATGGAGGCAGGCCTCTTTTTTAAGTCTTAAGTTACGGGATCCAAGGGCCTTTCGGCCCTTGGCGGGTCGTCACGCCGGAGGCGTGCTTCGCGAGACGGCAGAGCCCTGGCCTTTTTCCCTAAAACACTCGCCTCAGCCCCGCGAGGGGAGTTGTGCGATGGCGACGCCGGTGGCGGAGGTTTCGTCGTTGTAGGTGCGGGCTTTCTGGGTGATTTCGACGTAGTGTTTGCCGTTTTCCACGAATTTGCGGGTCACGGCACCGTCGACGAACACCACATCGCCGGCCGGGTTATGGCGGCGGATCTGGCTCTTGGCCTTGTGCAGGAAGCCGGCATCGCCGATCCAGTTGGTGATGTGGTGGGTCAGCCAACTGCAGCGCTCGGGGCCGTAATCATAGGCGCCGGGGGTGCCGACCATCAGGGCAAATTCCTCGTCCCAATGCACGCGCTCCGGGCAATCCGGGATGCCGAACTTGTTCTTGATGCCGAGGCCCGGGTGCTTGTCGAACATCTGGAAGGCGATCTTGTTGGTGCGGATGTAGAGCCCGCCCCAGCCTTGCGCGTAGCCGATGAAGCCGGTGACCGTCATCGGCCCCTTCACCATCGTCGGCAGCTCTTCGCCCACCGTCACATCTTCCCAGTAGCGCGGGGTCGCACCACGCACTTCCTCGGCACGGTAGTAGTCGTAAATCTTCTGCAGCTCTTCCTCGGAATACTCCTTCACGCCGCGCTCGCGGGTCTCGGTGTATTTGGTGCCGACTTCACGGGCATGGTCGCGGTCGGTACGGAAGCACCAGCTATCGGCTTCGGCGACGAGATCGCCGTGCTGGTTGAAGAATTTGACGGTGTAGATCTGCTGGAAGGAGCGGCCGGCGAAGCGGGTCTGGTGCTCGATGAGATCTTTCAGGCTGGCTTCCGTGCTGATGGTGTCGTTGCGCAGCACCGGCTTGTGCCAGGTCCAATCCGCACCGGCCCACATGGCATGCGTGCCGGCCAGGCCGCCGACATAGCCGGAGATGATGCGGCTGGTGGAGAACAAAAAGCTCGGCAGGGCCACGATGGAACCATACTGGCTCTTCTCGGCATAGGCCGGGTCGCACCACAGGGGGTTATCATCGCCAATGCCATGCGCGTAATGGCGGATGCCGTCGCGCGTGGCTTCATAGTTCCACGGCTCCACGGTGTCCGTTATGGGTACGCCGATGCGGGCGCGCAGATCGTCCAGCGCCTTCTCGGTGATTTTGGGAAAATGTCTATTCGCCGGTGCGGCGGCTTCACTGCTCATTATGCGGTCCTCTCAGAAATCTTTTTGGCCTCAAGGTCTCTCAACGCTTTGCGGTTGATCTTCCCGGCCGGGGTTTTGATGAGTTGGTCTACGAATTCGACGATACGCGGGTATTCATGGGCGCTGAGCTGGTGGCGGGTGAACTCCTGCAGCTCTTTGATATGCGCCTCGTCTCTGTTCCCGCCTTTTGTAACGATGAAGGCTTTTACGGCAAGGCCACGCAACCCGTCCGGCACGCCGATGACGGCGACTTCCGCCACGGTTGCATGGCGTAAAAGGGTCTGCTCTATTTCAACCGGGCTGATGGTCCAACCGGCCGAGATGATCACGTCATCGGCGCGGCCGCCATGGTAGAAATAGCCATCCGCATCGGTCCAGCCAAGATCTTTCGTGGCCAGCCATTCGCCTTTGCGCAACAGCATGATCTCGCCCTTCACATCCGGCGGGCACACAGTACCATCCGGCGCGCGGACCTCGATCTTCATGCCGGGCACAGGCTTGCCGAGCGAGCCGTCCTTCACCTTGAAATCTTCGGCGCCGGGATAGTTCACCAGAATCACGCCGATCTCGGTGGTGCCGTACATGCTGCATACGGATTGCTTGAACAGGGCTTGCGTGTAGTTCAGCGTATCGGGGTCGATCGGCTCGCCGGTGTAGGACATTTTCTGCATCGAGAATTCGAACTGCTCGGCCACGCCGCTGTTGCGGATCATGCGATAATGCGTGGAGGCGGCTGAGAGATTCGTGATCTTCAGCGTGGACAGCGCCTCGGTAAACACCTTCGCATCAAATTTTCCGGCGAAGGAGCCCGTGGTGACGCCAAGTGCGAGCGGCGCCAGCGTGCCGTGCCACAGGCCATGACCCCAGGCAGGCGAAGAGGGGCAGAAAAACGCATCACCTGGGCGTATGCCGGTGCCGTATAAAGCAGCGGTGGTCAGCACCACCACGGCACGGTGCTGGTGTTTTACCGCCGCCGGCAAATCGCGCGTGGTGCCCGAGGTGTATTGGAACACGGCAAGGTCGGCGGCACTCGTATTGGTCTCGAAAATGGTTGGAAATTGCGCAATCGCCGCCATCATATCCGTATCGAGCACGATCTTATCCGCCGCGATGGCTTCCTGCGCGACGGGGAATTTTTCCTCGTTCACAATCAACAGCGACGGGTTGCAATCACCCACCCGCAATTTCAGCCCATCCGGCCCGAACAAAGTGAACATCGGCACGGAAATGGCGCCGCATTTCAGCGCGCCGAACAGGCTGATGTAAAACGCCTTGGAAGGCTCCAGCATGAAGGCAACCCGGTCGCCCTTCTTCACGCCCCGCGCCACAAGCCAATGCGCCAGACGGTTGGACTGCTCCGAAATCTCGCGGAACGTCACCGCCTCAATGCCACCCGCGCGCACGATATTCACGGCAATCCGCGCCGGGTCGGCGGCCCAACGGTCAATGCATTCATGCCCGATGTTGAAGTGCTCCGGCGTACCGTCGAACATCTCCCACAGCTTTGCCGTGGAGTATTCCGCCTGAGCATCCGCAAACGCCGTGTACTCGGAAAGCTTCGCCATGAAGTGGTTTTGCCTTGTTGGTTGCCACGCTTGGTTGCCATGCTTGGTCAATGGACGGTGGCTGTATCGCACCGGCCCCACGGCATTGTCAATGCACAACAGGCATTGTGCCAGCGGAATAAGGAAGGCCAGGGCAGAGCCCTGGCCTTTTCCTTACCGCTGCCGCAAGCCCTGGTAGCCTTGCGGCAACACCACGCGCAGGGAGTTTTGCAGGTAGGCTACGCCCAGGTATTGGCCGACCAGGATGGGTAGTTCCATGAGTTGGCGTTCGTCATAGGTTTGGGCCAGGGTTGACCAGGTTTGGTCGGAGATCATGGCATCGCCCAGGAGTTCCTCGACCGCGCGCAGCACGGCCCGGTCGTGCGGGCGCCAGCCTGGGGCGGTGGAGCCGATGACCACCCATTCGATCTCTTCCGCCGTTATGCCCGCCAGCCGTTTGCCCAGCTCGACATGCCCGCCCCATTCGAACGGCGCCTGGCATAGCCAGCCGGTGCGCAGAATCGCCAGCTCGCGGTCACGCGCCGGCAGCAAACCGTCCATCACCGCCACGGCAAGCTGTGTATGGGCGCGGAGCAATGTGGGGTGGCGCAGCACCGTGGCCAGCCATTCGGACACCTCCTCGGTCATGCCCTCAAGACCCGCCGCCCGGTCTATCTGCTGCTTCAGCGCCAGCACATCCGGCGTGAATTCCGCCGGGGTCATGGGCGCGATGCGCGGCGGATGGCCCAGAATCAGGGCCTCCCGCGCCGCGACTGCATCACCGCACACTTACAGCGGCCGCAGCGCCAGCACGCAGCCTTCCGCATCGGCAGAGAGATAGAGTGTGCCATCCGCCCCGGCGGCGATGCCGGCGAACGGTCCCATGGGGCCGGAGAGCGGCACGATGGCGCCCAGCGGCTTGGCGGTAACCCCCGGCGGGGCGCCCACCGGCAGATTGGCGGCGATGATGCTGCGGCTGCGGCTCGTCACATCGTATTCGATGAGCTGCTTGGCCAAGGCATCGACGATGTAGAGTTTCGAGCCGCGGAGCAAAATCCCCTGCGGGTTCCGCAACCCATCCACAACGGTCTCGGCCTTGCCGCCCACGAGTTTCACCACCCGCCCGCCATGGCATTCCGCCACATAAACCACGCCCTCCGGCGATACGGCCACGCCCATCGGCTCGCGCAAGCCGGTGGCCAGCACCTCAACCTCGCCGGACTTCACGGAAAGCACACGCCCCGCCCCGGCCTCGGCAAACACAGCGGCACCGCCGGGAGCAAGGTCGATCCCATACAGGCGGTCGTAGCCCTCGGCCAAAACCTCACTCGCCTGCTCGGCCGGGTTCCAGCGCGCGACATTGCCGTTCGCTGTCGTCACGGTAAATTCGCCAGGCCCGGAGGCGACCACGCCGCGCACATAGCCGGGGCTGCCAGGGGTGAACAGCATGCCCAGGAGCTTCAACACGCCACCAGGCACGAGGGAATAGGTGAAAGACCCATCCGCCACGAACAGCACGCCATCCTCGCCCACGGCCAGGCCGAGCGGCCAGTTCAGCCCGCCGGAGATCACCGCGCGCGTCTTGCCGCCGCCAAACAACTCATAAATTTCGCCCGGAATGCTGGAGACAAAAATCCGGTCCCCCACAAAACTCACATTATCCAGCCCCGGATAAAGATCCGCCAGCACCTCGCGCTCGCCGGTGCGCGGGTCTATCCGCAGCACCTGGCCGCTATGCACCTGGGTGGAGACGATCCGCCCCTTGGAGTCGAATTTCACCGAATCCGGCACGCCCAGATCCTTGGCCACCACCTCGGGCTCGCCGCCCTCCAGGCTCACGCGCCAGATCTCATTGCGGCCCATCACCGGGAAATACAATTTGCCGTCGGGCCCGACATCGAAGGCATTGGGCGTCGGCACATTATCCAGGATCACCCGTGGCGCGCCGCCATTGAGGTCGAGCTGCATGATGCGGGCACCCTCGCGCAACTCGCCCGCGATGAGCATGCCGTTGTGAAAGGTGATGGGGTTGGCATTGGGCACATCGCCATACACCACGCGCGTGGCCCCGTTCGGGGCGAGCATACTCACCCGGCCCTCGGTAATCTCGGTGGCGTAGAGGTTGCCAGTGTCGTCGAACACCAGATCATCCGGTGCGACGATGCCCCCGCCCATTGGGCTGATTGTCTCCACCGCCCCGGTTTCCGGGTCCACGGCGCTGATCTGGCTGCCCGAAACCTGGGCCACGTACAGCCTGCCATCCTTGCCCGTGCGCAAGCCATTGGCGCCATACAGCCGGCTCAGCGGTGTAATCCGCTCCAGCCTCCAGCCCTCGGCCAGGCCCGGCGGTTGCTCGGCAATATAGCGCCCAAATTGCATTGTCATTTTTTCGCTCCTCCCCTTGCAGCACCGCTTTACGCCTGGCTTGCATCATTGCTGCGTAACCGTAGCGAGCCCGCCCCGCCAGCGTCAACCGCTTGACCGGGCGATGCTGACTACTTTATTAGCAGCGCCACGCGGCCATTGCCTGAGGCAGTGTTTTTGCCTATCCGCTCATGCGATTTAAAGAGTGGCAATTCGCAAAGTGCCGGATAACCAGGGGAGCGCCCATGCCGAACGATTCCGCCGCCGCCAAAATAACCATCGCCCCCGAGATCCTCGCCCGCGCCGCCGCGCGCGATGCGAATGTCCAAGGTAAGGACCGCCGCGTCGAGCCGCTGCCGGAAGAGGCGTGGACCCCGGAAATGCAGGTCATCAACACGGATATGAAGACCGCCGCCGGCATTCCGCAAAACGGCTATATGCCGGAATTCTTCGCCATCATGCTGCGCCACCCGAAACTTTTTCGCGGGCATTCGGACCTCGCCATGGTGCTGATGGGCGGCGGTGCGCTGCCCGTGCGCGACCGCGAACTCGCCGTGCTGCGCATCGGCTGGTTGAGCCAGGCGCCCTATGAGTGGAATGCGCATGTGGATATGGCCAAGCGCATGACCAACATCACGGCTGAGGAAATCGAGCGCACCATCATCGGCTCCACCGCTCCCGGCTGGAGCGCGCACGACGCCGCGATCCTGCGCGCCGTCGAAGAAATGATCAGCGATGCCATGATCACCGACGAAACCTGGGCCACGCTGATCAAGAGCTGGGACGAACCCCAACTGCTGGAATTCCCCATACTGGTCGGGCAGTATCTGGGCGTGGCGTTTTTGCAGAATTCCATCCGGGCCCGGCTGATGCCGGGGCATGTCGGGTTGTCGGCTAGGTAAAAGGCCAGGGCTCCGCCCTGGACCCGCTGGGGCCTGAGGCCCCAGACCCCCACTACTTCGGGTCTTTGAAGAGGATGCCCTGCACGGGCTTTCCACAAGTATGCTGTGGAGGGCATCCTCTTCAAAGACCCGGGTGGGATCCAAGGGCCTTTCGGCCCTTGGCCGGTCCAGAGCAGAGCCCTGGCCTTAAAACCCAATATCCGCCACGGGTGAATTAAACCCGACATTCACGGCATTCTGCGCCTTCGCCAGTTTCTTCTTATCCAGCCCGGCCAGAAACCCGTCGATCAGCCGTTGATAATTGCCGATCTGCCCCTCCATCTGGTGCGATAGCCGCATATACTCGAACCCGCCGGCGTGCAGGCCGAGCTGCTGGCGCGGCAGGTTGGAATAATCCTGGCGCGGGATTTCCGGAATTTCCGGGCTGGTATGGGGCAGCACCGTCGGCTCGGTAATCCGCGGGGCGTCATCCGGCAGGAACGCCAGGGACCATAATTCGAACAGGCAGGTCTCCGGCGTGAGCGGGCGGATGCGGTAGCCGCTCATGCCCGCGAAATATGGCAGCAGGAAATAATGCGGGAAGAAATACTCGACCGGATTATACGGATGGTTCGCATCAAACTCGTTGAGATCCGGCACCGGCAGGCCCTTCGCCTGGCCTTCGGCATAAATCTCTTGCTTGATGCGCTGGTAGAATTCCTTGCCCACCGTTGCGATGTCGTCGGACCATTCCTCCTTCAGCAGCCGCTCCGCGATCTCGATCTCGCCGGGCAGCACCATGCCGGCCATGCCGTAGTTCAGCTTGGCCAACTGGTCGACGGTTTTCCTCAGATATTCCTCGTTGGAGGCTTCCGGCAGCAATTTGCCGCCGGCATCGGCGCCGAAATAGCCGATCTTGTCGGTGGTGAGGGACTGGTATAATTGCGGATGCGTACGCATGACGTGATAGCCTTCCATGAAGGCTTCCATGGCGAGCTTCCAATTGGTCGGCAGCTCGACCGCCCACCACCCCTCCATGCGCAGGTTTTCGACATTGCGCGCATCCATCCGCCCGGTCACCGGGCCCAGGCTTTCCAGCAGCGATGGCGCATCGTCATCATGATTGATGAAGGCGCAGCCGCCCCATAGCTCCACCCGGCACGGCACGAGATTCAGCTCGGCGGCCTCAAGATTGACCTCATCGAAAATCCGGCGGCCGTAAACGAAGGTATTGTCGCCATCCATATTCCAGCGCCAGCCATGGAACGGGCAGATAAAGCCGGCGGATTTGCAATTGCCGGGCTCCATCACAAGCTGCACGCCACGGTGGCGGCACGCATTATGGAAGGCTTTCACCCCCGTTTTGGTGCGCACCACGATAACGGATTTGGCGAGGTTGGTGTATTCGACATAATCGCCGACATTGGGGATCTCCTCCAGCCGGCAGGCGAGCTGCCACACATGCGGCCAGAGTTTCTCGCGCTCCAGATCGAAGAATTCCTGGTCGTAATAGCGTTTCGAGGGAATACGTTGCGGGTGGGTGACCCGCAACGGTATTTTGCCCAGTGCAGCGCTGTCGCTTTCCGCCATTCTATCCTCCTGGATCGCATTATGTTTTTATCGTCCTGCGGCATCGCCGGATTTTTATCCGGCTTAACATGCCCCTAGCTTCACAGCGTATAAATGCCCTCAACAGACTCCGCTTTTGCTCCAATGCGCCACAGTGGCGCATGCCACCTTAACCGGGCGGCGCATGCCACCTTAACCGGATGGCGCATGCCATCTCAGCCGGCCAGATGCGCCGTATCCACCCAGGCTTTCGTCCGGTCGGATTCATAAAGCGCATCGACCAGTGCTTGCACCTCCGCCGCGCGCGCAAACCCCGGCAGCGGTTCGCCCTGGCCTTTGATGCTCTTCACCAGGCTCTCGAACACCCGCGCCAGCGAGACGCGCTGCCCGCCATTGAACAGATCCTCCTGACCCAGAGCGACCGGGCGGCCATCGGCCAGGAAAAACCTCTCCGGCACGTCGATTTCAGCACCTTGCGGCACATGATGCGGCGTCTCGTTCCGGCTCGCGTACAGCTTGGCGGAGGCAATGCTTGGGTAGGCCAGCGAGCTCAGTTTCAACCGCCCTTTGGTGCCGAACGCCTCGATGCTGAAGCCCGGGCTATCCGCCGCCGTCCATGAGGTGGAGAGCATGCCCATCGCCCCGCTCGCAAAATTCAGCAACGCATGGCCGGTGTCATCCGTCTCCGCTTTTTGCACCTCGCCATCCGGCAGATGCCATTCCTTGAGCTGGGTTTTTATCTGTGCGGAGACCGAATTGATCGGCCCGAACAGATGCCGCAAAGCATGCAGCATGTGCGAGCCGTTATTGCGCGTCACACTCACACCCAGGCCGGATTTGCCGAACCAGGTGTAGGGAAACCCAGGCTGGATCTGCAGAAAGAACGACATCTGCCAGGAGCAATGCACCTGAAACACTTCGCCGATGTCTCCCCCGTCGATCATCTCTTTCATCAGCCCGATATGCGGCAGGCCCATCACGCTCGCGGCGGCGGCACCCTGCAAGCCCTTGGCTACGCGCAGCGCATCCAGCCTCAACGCCGCCTCACCCGAGGTCGCGAACGGGATCTGGTTGACCGCATGCTTGCCGCCATTCAGCGCCGCCGTCACAATCTTTTCGCGCAGCACCGGATTCGTCCCGGCATCGATGATGTCGATATCCGGATCATTCGCCATCGCCTCATACGACCAGAACGGCCGCGCCACGCCGAAATCCGCCGCCGCCTTCTCCGCCGTCTCCTGGCGGGAGGTGCAGATGGCGGTGACTTCCACGCTATCGCTCAACGTCCGCCAGGCCGGCAGATGGGCCAACGCGCCCCAATTGGCACTGACGATGCCGACTCTCAACTTGCTCATGCCATTCGATCCTTAAATTACCCAGCCGTCGCGGGCTGTATATCCATATGCAAACGCGTCAGCCGCAGCCTGGCGATTTTCCATTCTCCAGCGCGCCGCACCAGGCTGTCATGGTAATGCCCATAGCCGGTGAGCGAATATTTGCCCGGCCCGAACAGCACCCGGTCCATCATCGGAAACACCGCCAGCGCCGTATCGCCATCAATGCTGATTTCCGGAAAATGCACCTGATGCACGGTAACCGCCGTGCCGATGGAGGCAAACACCGAGGCCATCGCCGCATCCCGCCCCTGTATCGGCGGGCCGCCACCGGCCTCCGATACATCCAGCACATAATCCTCGGTGAACAACTGCGCCCATTCATCCCATTGCTTGGTATCCAGCAGCCGGCAGTAGCGCGCTTTCAGCTCGTAAATCGCCAGCCGGTCGGCCAGCTCGTCTATCAATGCGGTCATGTTCGCGCCCCTCAGCTCACGGACCACCCGCCATCGACGGCGAGTGTCTGGTTGGTGATCATTTTTGCGTCCGGCGACACCAGAAACCGCACCGCCACGCCGATATCGCGCGGCGTGCACATGCCCATCGGCGGCGGTCTGCGCCCCGGCCCTTCCGCCGCCGGCCCCTGCGCCGCAATGGCACCCGGCGTCGCCACGCCGCCCGGCAGAACGATGTTCACGGTAATGCCATGCCCCACCAGCTCCAGCGCGCTGGCCCGCGTCAGCCCCAGAAGTGCGGCCTTGGAGGACGCATAGATCGCATGCCCCTGGGTGAGCGCGCCCTGCAGCGCCATGGAGGCGATGTTCACGATGCGCCCGCCACCGCCGCCCGCCACCACGGCGCGGGCAAACTCGCGGCTGGTGAGAAACGGGCCGCGGGCATTTACGCCCATCACCCGCTCCCATTCCGCCACGGTGCCATCCAGCAGCAACTGCCGGTCCTGCAAACCCGCATTGTTCACCAGCGCCCAGGGCGTACCAAACGCCGCCACCACCGCCGCAAAGCCGCGCACAACCGACGCCTCATCGGCAACATCGAGCTGCACATGCCCGGCCTGATGCCCCGCCGCGCGCAACGCGTCCGCCGCTTTCACGGCCCGGCCCTCGTCAATATCGGCGATCACCACCAGCGCCCCGGCCTCGGCCAGAATTTCCGCTATGCCGCCGCCAATGCCGCTGGCACCGCCGGTTACCAGCGCCACACGCCCGGCCAGGCCAAAACCTTCCGTCATTTCCGCTCCCCCGCATTTGGCGAGGAGTTAAGCATTGTTTCCCGCAGGCCAGCACGCCGCGCGGTCAATCATCGCCATACCGATGGCGCGAGCTTCAACCCGCCTTGGGGTCAGCCCCCATGCCGGTCACGCGTTTGAGGACATAAATCACGCCCGCCATATACAGCGCACCGGCGACGATGGTGGCTCCCGCATCCACGGAATCGAACTTGCCCAGCAGTTGGGGTGCGGTGAACACGGCCAGAAACAGCATCGTGGCCGGGGTGATCACATAGGCCGCCCAATGCATGATCTGCATATACAGCAGCACCGCGATCACGCCGATGCCGATCCCCAGCCCCGCCGTGCCGTAGCGCGCCGAGAAATAGGATAATTGCCAGGAAACGGCGACGCCCAGCAGCGAGGCGAGGATGGATGACGGCAGGCGGCTGAATGCCGCCTTGTCGACGATTCCCCAATACCAGGCAAACACGAAGCTGGCGTAGAAGGACTGCAAATGCAGGACGCGGCCGCCGAGATAGACCCAGGCCGTGGTGAAGGCGAAAATCGCCACCACGCCCGCCAGCCCGAACAACAGACTCGGCTTCTTCGCCGGCGGCACGGTATTTTGCTCGGTCATCTCGTTTCCCTTTTCCTTCGGACGATTCCGCCCCGTCTTTGCCCTTAACGGCGTATAGAGTCCATTCTATAGCCTCCGCAGCCATGAGACCGCCATCTCATGCGGCTATTGTCACACCCCGGCCAGCTTGACAGGGGCAGTTTTCGGGTATTCTGGTCTTTTCAGTAAAGACTGAAAGTTTTGTAATTTGGAGTTGTCGCCACTTTCAGATGCCTTCATCAGGCATTTCGGAGAAATGGGCAGCCGGTGGGGCATCAACCGCACCGTCGGGCAGATTTACGCGCTCCTCTACATCTCCGGCCGCCCGCTCCCGGCTGATGAAATCGCCGAGGCCTTGAACTTCTCCCGCTCCAATGTGTCCATGGGGCTGAAGGAGCTGCAAAGCTGGCGTCTGGTCAAACTGCAGCACCTGGCCGGCGACCGGCGCGAGCATTTCTCCACCCCGGACGATGTCTGGCAGATCGTGCGCATCCTGGCCGAGGAGCGCCGCCGCCGCGAGATCGACCCCACCCTGTCCGTGCTGCGCGACCTGCTGCTGATGAAGCCGGGCAATGAGGATGAGCGCGAGATCCAGGGCCGGCTGGCCGAGATGCACGACCTCATCGAGCTGCTCACCCGCTGGTCGGAGGATGTGCAAAAGTTGGAGACCCAACAATTAACACAACTGTTACGGCTGGGTGGTGGTATCATCCGGCTGCTGGACCTTAAAAACTCTCTTCCCCTGCTGGGCAGCAAGCGGCGCAAGACGCCACAACCGGCAACAGAGGATGGGCTAGACGAAGACTGACCTGCAAACCGGGCTGATCAACGCGGACACGAATTTCTTGAGGCTTCACATGCGCTTAAAACCGTTTCTCGCTCTGCCGGCGCTGCTGGCCCTTAGCTGTTGCAACACCGGCGACTACCGGCTGTTCCATCCGCTCACCCAGATCGCCGCCGTGCAATGGTGGGCGACCCTGTTCGAGGTCGGCATCATGTCGATCGTCATCGTGCCCGTCACCATCCTCATCGCCGTGTTCATCTGGCGCTACCGCAAGAGCGCCAATGCCGCCTACGACCCCACATGGTCGCATTCCCTGGTGCTGGAGATTCTGGTCTGGGGCGTGCCTTTGGTCATCGTCGCCATCTGCGGCGTGGTCTCCATCCGCACCACGCGGCAAGTGGACCCCTACGCCCCCGGCATTCTCGCCAATACGCAAGCCGCCAAAACCCCGCTGGACATCGACGTCATCACCACCGATTGGCAATGGCTGTTCATCTACCCCGGCCAGCACATCGCCTCGGTGGACGAGCTGGTGATACCCGAAGGGCGCGTGGCGCATTTCCGCCTCACCTCCACCTCGGTCGTCAACACCTTCTTCATCCCCGCCGTCGTGCCGATGATCGATATAATGCCCGGCATGCGCACCGAAGACACGTTCGACGCCCCCAAGGCCGGCGCCTACACCGGCTTCTCGGCCGATTTCTCCGGCGCCGGCTTCTCCTGGATGCAATTCACCACCCGCATCGTCAGCCAGGCGGATTTCGACGCCTGGGTGGCAAAGGCCGCCGCCAGCCCGCGCCAGCTCAACTACACGGCGTTCACCCAATTCGCCCAGCCGACGCTGAACGAGGGGGCGAAAATCTCCTACTTCGCCAACCCCTCTCCAGGGCTTTTCGAAAACGTGGTGGGTGCTGCACAAGCCGGGGTGGTCTATCCCGTATCCGACCGCGAAACCCGCAGTATTGCCGATCTCGATGCCGGCACCGCCGCGCAAGCCCCGAAATAAAGGACAGACCCCATGCAGGTTGCAATTCAAGGCCCGTGGTCACCGCTGTTCGGCCGGCTGACATTGGATGCCATCCCCTATACCAACCCCATCCTCATCGCCACCTTCGCGGTTGCGGCCGTCATCGGCCTCGTGGTGGTGGGCGCGGTGCTGTATTATAAAAAACTCGGCTATCTCTGGCGCGAATGGCTCACCTCCGTAGATCATAAAAAGATCGGCGTGATGTACATCATCCTCGGCCTGGTCATGCTGTTCCGCGGCTTCGCCGACGGGTTGATGATCCGCACCCAGCAGGCCATCGCCATCGGCCCCAACTCGCCCGGCGTTATGGGCGCGCAGCATGGCTTCATCCCGCCCTTCCATTTCGACCAGGTCTACTCCGCGCACGGCACCATCATGATCCTGTTCGCCGCCACCCCCATTCTCACCGGCCTCACCAACGTCGTCGTGCCGCTGCAAATCGGCGCACGCGACATGGCCTTCCCCTATATGAACGCGCTCTCGCTCTGGCTCACCACGGCCGGCGCCATCCTGGTCATGCTCTCCCTCTTCGTGGGCGATTTCTCGGCCGCCGGCTGGGTCGGGTTGATCCCCCTCACCGAGCTGCCCTACAGCCCCGGCGTGGGCGTGGATTACTGGATGTGGGCGATTCAGATCTCCTCCATCGGCACCACGCTGAATGCCATCAACATGATCGTCACGATCATCAAAATGCGCGCCCCCGGCATGAGCTGGTTCCGCATGCCGGTGTTCACCTGGACGACGCTCTCCACCAACATCATCGGCCTCACCGCCTTCCCCGTGCTGGGTGCTGCTCTGGCCCTGCTGACGGCGGACCGCTATTTCGGCGCGCATTTCTACACCGCCGGCAATGGCGGCAATCTGATGCTCTACACCAATTTGTTCTGGATCTGGGGTCACCCCGAGGTCTACTTCCTCGTCCTCCCCGCCTTCGGCATTTTCTCCGAGATCATCCCGACCTTCGCCGAGAAGCCCTTGTTCGGTTACACCACCATGGTGGCGGCAACCTTCGCCATCGCCGGCATCTCCTGGGCGGTCTGGCTGCACCATTTCTTCACCATGGCGGCAGGGCCGGATGTGAACGGCTTCTTCTCCGTCGCCACCATGCTCGTCGGCATCCCCACGGGTGTCAAAGTCTTCAACTGGATGTTCACCCTCTACCGTGGCCGCCTCACCTTCACCACGCCCATGCTCTGGGCCCTGGCGGGGCTGTTCCTGCTCCTGCTGGGCGGCCTCACCGGCATGATGCTGGCCATACCCGCCGTGAATTACACCGTGCATGACAGCGTCTTCGTCATCGCGCATTTCCATTGCATGGTACTGCTCATAGGTGCGGCCATGTTCGCCGCCGTGTCCTACTGGTGGCCAAAAGTCTTCGGCTTCCAGCTCGATGAGAAAAACGGGCTGATGTTCTTCTGGACCTTCATCGCCGCCACCATCATCGTCTTCATCGCCATGTTCGCTTTGGGCTTCGAAGGCGAAACCCGCCGGCTGGATTACATCTACGACCCGGCCTGGCGCCCGATGCTTTGGACGGAAGAAGCGGGCATGCTGCTGTACTGCGTCTCCATCGGCTATTTCATCCGCATGCTCTATGTTTCGCTGCGCGACCGCGTCCCCGTACCATCCGACCCCTGGGGCACATCGCGCACTTTGGAGTTCCTCACCCATTCGCCCGTGCCCTTCTACAACTTCGCCGTCACCCCGCAGGTGAACACGCGCGACGAGCTGGCCTGGCGGCGCGAAAACGGGCTGAACAATGTTCAACCCGAAGCCTTCGAGCCCATCCATATGCCGAGCAACAGCGGCATACCCTTCATCATCGGCATGCTCTCGCTGGGCTTTGGTTTCGGCCTCATCTGGCGCATCTGGTGGCTGGCCGGGTTTGCCCTCCTCGGCATCATCATCGCCGTCATCATCCGCTCGTTCGACAAGAACCTGGGCTATGAGCTGAGCGCGGAGGATGTCGCCGCGATGGAACGGAATCTCAGCAGCGCCGGCATCGCCGCCGAACAGCCGGCCCGTACCCCTCTTACCGAAGCGGAGGCACATTAATGTCCACCGACTCTCCCCCCGCCACCGGCGCGCGCCTGTTCCACCCGCATTTCGCCGGGCATGACCAGATCTCCGCGCGCACGCTCGGCTTCTGGCTCTATCTGCTCAGCGACGCGCTGGTCTTCACCGCCGTGTTCGCCGCCTATGCGGTGCTGAACAACTCAATGGGCGCCTCAGGCGGCCCCATCGCCAGCCAGGTGGTCGACCCGGTGGAAGGTCTCTGGCAGACCTACGCCGTGCTCGGCTCCGTCGCCACCTACAGCCTCGGCACCGTTGCCCTTAAATCCGGCAACAAGGCCGGGGTGATGCTCGGCATCATCCTCTCCATCGCGCTGGCCCTCATCTTCCTCGGCTTCGAGGCCCACGACCTGCTCGGCCTGCTCGCCAAAGGCGACGGTCCCAGCCGCTCCGGCTTCCTCTCCGCCTTCTTCATCCTCATCGCCACACACGGCCTGCACATGATCTTCGGCATCATCTGGATGCTGGTGATGCTGGTGCAGATCCCCACCATGGGCTTCACCACCAACGTCGTGGCCCGCCTCATCAACCTGCGCATGTTCTGGCAGTTCCAGGCCACCATCTGGGTCCTGGTTTACATATACGTCTATATGATCGGAGCCTTCTGATGTCCGCTCCCCGCACCTCCCCGCTCGACCACCCCGAAGTCCGCCAGGCCAGCGCCTGGCGCTACATCGCCGGCTTCGTCTCCAGCATGGTGCTGATGCAGGCCGCCCTGCTCGTCACTTTGCGCCAGCACCTGCCCTATCAGGAATACATCCTCACCATCGGCGGCCTCGCCCTGGTCTCCCTGCTCTCCCAGGCCGCCCTCTTCTTCGGCCTGGACATCTCCCGCGCCCAGATCTGGAAAAGCGTCTCCCTCGTCCTCACAATCCCCTTGTTCATCCTCTCAGTGGGCCTCACCGTCTGGATGTTCCAATCCCTCGCCGACCGCACCATGCTGATGCCCATGACCTCGGTGCAGCCGACGTTGCTGGAGTAAAAAGGCTGGGGCTCCGCCCCTGACCCCGCTGGGCCTGAGGCCCAGACCCCATTAGTTGAAGACTTAAAAAAGAGGCCTGCCACTATGCTGTTTGAAACAGCACGGAGGCAGGCCTCTTTTTTAAGTCTTAAGTAGCGGGGGTCTGGGGCTTCAGGCCCCAGCGGGTCCAGGGCAGAGCCCTGGCCTTTTTACTCCAGCATACGCAGCTCATCGTAGAGGTCTTGCGCCCCCAAACCGTCAGCATCTGCTTATCTCCTCCCTTGCGGCAACGCGGTTAAGCTGGATACTGCGTCCCAGGTACCGGCCCGGACCGGCGTGGGAGTGAAGCATGAGCCGTCTCGCCTATAAAGTGGCAATCGTGACTGGTGGCGCGCAGGGGTTCAGCGCCAGCGCCGCCGAGGCATTGGCCGCCGATGGCGCTACCGTGCTGATCGCCGGCGGAGAGGGCGAGGCTTTTGCCGCCACTCTGCGCGAACGGGGGTTCAAGGCCGAATACCATCAGCTCGATGCCGGCGATCCGTTGAGCTGGGCGGTGCTGGTGGATAAAATCATGCGCACGCATGGGCATCTGGATGTTCTGGTGAACCAGGCTGGGGCGAATATCTCCACCACCATCGAGAATGCCACGGCCGCGCAACTGCGGGAGATTCTGGAAGCGGATCTGATCGCCCCGTTCATTGGCACCAAAGCCGTCATTGCGGCGATGCGCCAGAGCGGCGGCGGTTCCATCATCAACATCGCCGCCAATCCCATTGTGGAGATTTTGCCGCTCTACGCTTTGTATGGTGCGGCCAAAGCGGCGCTGCTCAGCCTCACCAGAACCACCGCCGTGCATTGCACCCAGCGCAGCTATGATATCCGCGTGAACGCCGTTCATCCCGGCACGCACGAGACGCAGTTGCTCACGGATAACGCCATACGCTCCGCCGACGCGCCGAATGTGAACGAGCTGCTCGGCACGCTGCCGGTGCGCGCCACCGGCACATTATATGAATTCGGCGAGGCCATCGCCTGGCTTGCGGGCGATGAATCCCAGCACATCACCGGCACCGAAATTTTCTGCACCGGCCTCCTCACCGATCTCGCACTGGCCGCGCAAACAGCCCAGCCATAGGCTTAGAGACTGTTTCAGAAGTCGCTCTGGTGAGTCGTCAAGTGGTGATTTTCGAGCACCCCCCGCTTTCGCGGGGGCAGGCTCGCGGAGCGTACTTCAGTACGTGAGCACCGGAGCGCACAAAATCGCCGCTTGACGGCCGCCAGAGTAGACTTATGAAACGGTCTCTTAAAGGTTCGGATACTCTACGAGTATACACTGGAAACAATTCAGCATCAGGAGGATTTCATGAGCGTTGTCATCGTAACCGGCGGGTTCGGCGTTTTGGGCCGCGCCGTCGTGGCCGAGCTCACCAAGCGCGGGCATAAGGTCGCCGCCGTAGACCTCGCCCCGGCGCCCGCGGATTACCCGGCGGCACTGGCCCTCGGCGGGGTCGATCTTTCGGACGAGACCGCCGTCGCCGCCGCCTATGTCACGGTGGTCAAACAGCTCGGCGGGCTCGATGGTCTCGTCAACATCGCCGGCGGCTTCATCTGGGAGCCGGTCGAGGGCGGTTCGCTCGGCAATTGGGACAAGATGTTCCGCATCAACCTGCGCACCGCCGCTGCCTCCAGCTCAGCCGCCATCCCCTATCTCATCCGCCATGGCGGTGCCATCGTGAATGTGGGTGCCGCCGGTGCCGTGCAGCCGGGTGCCGGCATGGCGCCTTACGCTGCCTCCAAGGCCGGTGTGCGCGCCCTTACCGAGAGCCTGGCCGATGAGCTTCGAGCCAAAAAAGTGCGCGTGAATGCCGTGCTGCCGACCATCATCGACACACCGGTGAACCGCGCCTCCATGCCCGATGCCGACCCCACAAGCTGGGTCAGCCCGCAGGCCGCCGCCAAAGCCATCGCCTTCCTGCTCTCGGATGAAGCCAGCGCCGTAACGGGTGCCAGCCTGCTGCTCTCACTGGCCGGCTGAACGCGCACAGCCTCAAAACAAAAACCCCGCCGCATGTCACCATGCGGCGGGTTTTTTTACGTCCGGGTTTTTACGCCCGGAGCAGGATCAGAACGCGGCGTTGGCCGCCATAAGCTGCGGATCGAAGAACGAAGGCGCCTGCTGCGGGAAATACTCCGCACCGGTAAACGGCGCGTAGTTGTTATTGCCGTTATAGGTGTAATCGCCGCTCGTCAGGTTGAACGTCGATGTGCCCATCTCGACCACGCCCGGCAGCGAGGGAATGCACTCGTTATAGAAGCCATAGGCCTTCACCAGCTCACCCTGGGCATCATAGCCTTCGCCCAGCAGCGCGAAGCGCGAGTCCTCATCGAAATACAGGCGGCGCTTGGCATTCACATTATGCTCACCCGGCGCCAGATTCGCCTCGACGACCCACACGCGATGCTTCTCCCAACGCAGGAACTCAGGGTTCGGGAAATGCGGCGAGAGGATTTCCTGGATCGTATGGAACAGCATCTTGTTGCAGTTATACGGAACCAGAATCTCCTTCTTGGTGATGTAGCTCCAGTTATACTGCGACGGATTGCCGTAGAAGCAGGAGGCTTCGTCAAGATTGGCAATGCCGTTGGAGAACGGGTTCGGCGCGTCGAAGGCTTGGTTCGGCGCCTTACGCACGCGGCCCTGGCCGTTCAGCAGCGTCCAGACGATGTCGGGGTGCACGTTGACGTTGGTGGTGTGCCACACCATCGTTTCCTGGCCGTCCACCGAGCCCGGCGCCTTGTAATAGAAATGCGCCTTGCTGAGGTAGCCTTCGAAAGTCTCCAGCGAGCCATTCGGGTCGTAATACGGGTAGACAAAGCGGCTCAACGTGCCGGACACCAGGATCAGATTGCCGCCGATCATGACGACACCGGGGTTGAACTGCGTCAGGGTGGTATAGCCGCCCCAACCGGTGAGATGGTTCCAGATCAACTGCGCGCCGGCCACCAGCGGGTCGGTCGTGTCGATGATCGGGAACGGAATGCCGCCATACGCACCGGTGAAGCCGAAACGCCCGCCACGCGGGTCGAGCGTCGCTGTCGTTACGTTCTTCGCGGTGTTGTCATACACGTATTGCGGCGCCGCGGCGGTGCGGTGCGTCGGGTACACATGCAGTTCCAGGCCGAATTTGGTGATCTGGAATTTCGTGCCCTCGGTCAGCAGATCGGCATATTGCGCCAGATTGCCGGCATTCACCTTGTAGAGCGGCTGCTCATCTTCGAAGAGATGCGCTGCCACCGGCTGGCTGGCCGGCAGGGGTGCGGAAACCTGCCCGCCGGTCCAGGCGGGGATGGAGCCATCGGCATTGCCGGCGCGCTCGCCGCCCATCGGGGTCAGTGTGGTGGTCAGCAGGCTCGGGTCGGCCGCAGCCGCCTTCGCCGGGCGCACCACGGCGGCCGTTGCGAGGCTGGTGCCCGCAAGCAGGCCAAAATCGCGTCTTTTCATCGTATAGTTTCCTTAACTTAAAGGCTTAGAATGTGTGCTGCAGGTTCAGCGAGACATAGGAACGGTCCGGCGATCCTGCGGTTTGCGGGAGCGTCGGGTTGGATGAGGCCGCACCGAAATAGCTGACATAGTTCAGCGAGGCGTCCCAGTTTTCCTTGTATGTCGCCACGATGCTGGCGGAGTAGCTGCCGGCGCCATGGTTGGCGGCACCACCTTCCACCGCGTTCCAGACGCGCGAGTTACCGGCGAGGCCGTAAGACAGCGAGACCGGGAACTGCAGCTCGAGGTTTGGTAACACCTCGAAATAAGCCGGCGAGACCCCAACGTCGAAGGAGAAGCTGTCATTGCTGCGGCCGGGCGCCAGCGCGTCCTTATTGGCCGTCACGCGCAGCAATTTGTCCCATTCGATTTCACCCGTGATCGTCACACCGCCCGGGTCCACGGCCAGCGCCGGCGAGCCGTAGATGGCATTCACCAGTGCCGTCGACGTGTCGCCGACAGGATAGATCGGGTTGCCGTTGGCATTGCCTACCGGTGCGCGTAACTGAACAGCGCCTGTGCCCACCAGCGGATTATGTGTACGCAGGCTGATTTCGCCGGCGATGTTCGTCGCACCCACCGTGGTCGAAAGGCTGGCGCCGTACAGCCAGATGTCGCGCGCATAGATCAGATGGTAGGACGGGTTCGCTGTGGCGAGACCGTAGATGCCGATCTCAGGCGTCTTGGCATCGTAACGAAGCCCGTACAAACCGACGTCGTAATTGCCGTACTGTGCCTGCAACGAAAGACCGAACTGGCCGTTCTGCGACCGCGGCGTGACCGCCTTGGTCTGGTTGGCGGCGAAGCCTTGGGCGAGAACCAGTTGCGTGGCGCCCGGGCCGGTAGAATCCGAGGTGCTGAAATAGGAGCCGACGCCGGCCAGATTATAGGGGATCCACTGATACTGGTAATAGCCCTGGACGGTGTAGGTGGAGTTCGGCTGATAGGTCGCAACGATCTGGCCGATCGGCAGGAAGATCTGCTGCGCTTCGGCATTGACGATGTTCGACGCGGCAATCGTATCGATCGCGGCCTGACCGCCGGAAATGCCGTTGGTGGAGAACAGGCTCTGGCCCCAGAACAAGGTCTGCTGGCCGGCTTTCAACGTGAACTGCTGGCCGTTGCCGAAGGCCCAGCTATCGTACACAAACGCATCGAGCATGCGGCCGGTATTGCCGTCGACATAGCGCGTGTCCTTGTTGAAGGATGTGCTGCCCGGCTGGCCCGTGACGGGATCTGCCTGGTTGTTCGTGTTGCCCTGCAGATACACGGTGTTGATGTAATACTCACCGGAGAAATGCATGCCGAACTGGCCGTCTTTGATGTCAAGCACCGGCAGCACTTCGAACAGATTATTCACCAGGCCATGGCGGAAATTCGCATCGCCCTGATACCCGGCGCGATTCTTTGAGCTGTCAGCCAGCACCGGCGTGGCATGACCCACGCGCAGCATGCCCGTGTAGGAGGCGGTGATGTTTAGGTTGATCTCGACATTATTGCCGTGCGCCGAACCGTCGTAAAGCTGCAGCGCATGTGCGGCAGGTGCCGCGGCCAATGCGGCCGGCAGGGCAAGCCCCAAACCGCGCAGCCGTGAAATGTTGCGGCCCTTGGCCCCGTTCGCCGTCCCTAACTTCTTGGACATTCAGTAGCCCCCTTAATAACCCGTTATTTAGACACTTATGCGGACAAATCAGCCCTGGCACGCCGGCAGGAAACGCCAGAGGCGTTCTCCGATGGGCGCGCGGCAAAAACCGAGTTCCTGATTGTTTTTAACAACCGGTAATTAAGCTGCCTAGTGCCCACACCCGACAAACTTGTTGGAATTTTGGAATACTGACGGTTTATAAAGAAAATAATACCACGGATGACAGAATATTCCGCCTTATTGTGGCTTTTTGGTCACGCTCCAGGCAGGTCCGGAGCATTCTTCCCTCGCAATGCGGATTGCCGCAGCGCAATGTAATGGGAAATGCCGCACCGCAATACAATGCGTTTTGGTGCACTGCAATACGCAAAACACAAAAAAGGGCGGCACCGGAGTGCCGCCCTTTTCAGTAAATCGCGGCTGGTGTCAGCTCGCGGCGCCACTCATCATCGGGCGCAGGTCGATCTGCCCCGTGGTCACCCCACCCATGAAACCACCATCCACCGGCAGCACTACACCGTTGACATAGCTTGAGATTTCGCTGTTCAGGAAAACCAGCGCATTGGCCTGCTCCTGCGGTGTGGAGCGGCGGTCGATCGGCTGCATCGCGGTCTTCAACACGATATCCGCGGTCGCGGATTCGAATTCCTTCATCATCGGCGTCTGCGTCGGGCCGGGCAGCGTGCAGTTTATCCGTATACCCTTCTTGATCAGCGTGGACGACTGCAACATTGTCCAGACAATCACGAGTTCCTTCGAGAAGGAATAGCCCTCGTTGACGGCCTCGGGATGCGCTTCACACCATTTCAACGCCCCCTCAAACCCGGCCACGCTGATCAACTCGATCAGCAGCGGAATCCGGCGCGACCAGCCCAGCCCGCCGGTGGAGGAAATGCTGGCGATGGCACTGCCCTCGCCCATCAGGGGAATGACCGCCTCGGTGAGATGCTTGGTGCCAATGTAATTCACCTTCATCACATCCAGCGGCGGGAAGGTCTGCGGCAGGCCGGCACAGTTGAACAGCGCATCAACCTTGCCCCCAATCTTTGCCACAGCCGCATCGATGGAGGCCGGGTCGCGCAGGTCGATATTGTTGAAGGAGGCCAGGCTCAGCGCCGTCTCCTTATAATCGACCCCATGCACCTCGGCACCAAGCGACACCAGGGTGCGCGCCGTGGCCTCCCCCATGCCGGAAAAACAACCGCTCACAATAACGCGCTTGCCCGCGTAATTCAAAAAATCTGCCACGTTAACCCCCTCACACGCCCCCGGACCTGACCAAAGAGCTCTGATTTACCCACGCAATCTTATACACACTGCCACCAACCCACCAAGACCACCCCCATCGCACCAGCGATCACACCAAGCCGCTTGTCGGGAAAGGAAAAGGCTGGGGCTCCGCCCCTGACCCCGCTGGGGCCGTCGTGCGCAGCACGCCTTCGGCGTGACGGCCCCAGACCCCCATTAGCTTTTTAAGGATTTGGAGGGTGGGGTAATGCGCCCGCACACACTGGGGCCAAACGGCACCAACTATGCGGGCGCATTACCCCACCCTCCAAATCCTAAAGTTACGGGATCCAAGGGCCTTTCGGCCCTTGGCGGGTCGTCACGCCGGAGGCGTGCTCCGCACGACGGCAGAGCCCTGGCCTTTTTCCTTCCCGTCAAGCGGCCTTGGAGTGTTCCTGCATCATGCGCATGATGTCGCCGGAGGTGATGGTGCGCGGGGTTTCGCCGGCGGCCAGCGGGGCGGCGCCGCCGTTGCTCTTGGGTGTGGTGTCCACGCCTTGTGCCGCGGCTTTGGCGCGCAGCGCGCCCACGGTCAGCTCCTCACGGCTGTGGTGTTCGAACAGGTCGAAATTAAACCAGCGCTGCGCATTGCCGTGCGTGATCTTCTCGATCTGGCGTTCATTGAGCACCTGCACCGTCTCCCACAGCCGCTCCGGCGCGTGTGGCCACAGGCTGTCTGAATGCGGGTAGTCGCATTCATAGGAAACATTATCCTCGCCGATCGCATCGAGGTTTTTCAGCCCGAACGCATCATCGATGAAGCAGTTGAGGAAGTGGCGTTTGAACACTTCCGACGGCTTCAGCCCCTTATAATCGGAATGGGTCCAGGCGTAGTGCTGGCCGTGGCTGAAATCGGCGCGCTCCATGAAATACGGCACCCAGCCGATGCCGCCTTCGGAGAGGGCCAGCTTCAGGGTCGGGTAGCGGTTCAGCGCCTCCAGCGTCAGCCAGTCGGCCGCACCCACGGCGATGGACATCGGCATGGTGGTGATCCAGGCCTCGACCGGGGTTTCCATGGAGGCATGCGGCGCCGGGTTGCCGCCGCCGATATGCAGGCAGAGCACGATGTCCAGATCCGTCGCGGTCTTCCACATCGGCTCCCAACGGCTGTTATGGATGCTCGGCAGGCCGCGCGCGGTCGGGTTCTCGTTTATCGAGACGGCGTTGCAGCCCTTGGCCTTCAGGCGCTTCAGCTCGGCCACGGTGGCGTCGATGTCCCAGGTCGGCAGCAGGCCGCAGGGGATGAAGCGGCCGGGGTTGGAGCCGCACCATTCATCCACATGCCAGTCGTTATAGGCACGTAAATGCACCAGCGCCTCGTCCTTGTTCGGCGCCAGAGTGAAGAGCCCGCCGTCAAAACCGGGGAAACTGGCGAAATTGAGCGAGGCGGCGATGCCGTTGATGTTCATATCGGCCACGCGCTCATTGGCATCGTAACAGCCGGTGCGTAGCTGGCTCAGCGCCGTCGGCTCCATGCCGTATTCATCCTTGGGCCGGCCAACCACGGCATTCAGCCCGGTGGAGGGGATTTTTTTTCCCTGGTATTCCCAATAATTCGTGCCCTTCGCGGTGGTGCGCAGTTTTGGCGCGGAGGCGTAAGCATCGCCTGTGAGGTGCTTGTCGAACACGGTCCCGGGCTCGGTGATGTGATCGTCAACACTGATGATCACCAGATCTTCCAATTTCATTAGATGTCTCCTTATTCTTGGTCGGTTCCGTAATTCGTTCCGTAATTCCCTTGGGGGCCCCCACACTCGTTCCGGCGTGGCGCGCCTTTTGCAGTTTGCTTACAACAAAAACCGTAACAACACCAGTTTTATCCCACCGCTTTTACCCTGTGCGCGCGGCGTCCCGATGGTGCCGCACCGCCAGCGCAATCAGCTCGGCCTCGGCATTCAGCAGATCGTCAATATAGCCCTGCACCCGGTCGGTGCCGATATCCCTCAAATTCGTGTGGAAAATCGGGTTGGTGGTAATCGCCGCCAGCCGCTCGAACCCGGTGAGCAGCACCGTCGCGCAATTGCCGGCCGGCGTATTCAACTGTTCCGCCACCCCACCCATCTGCAGAATCAACAGCTCGATCAGCGGGAGCGACACACGGTTGCGGTACTGCAGAAACCGCGCATCGCCCGCATCCTCAAAACTGTTGCGCAAATGCAGAACGCGCGAGTGGCGCCGCCAGAACTGATAATGCGCGTGCAGAAACCCTTGCGTGTCCACCTGCAGCGCATCATCGGACCAGCGTGCCCGCAAGCGGTCGACAAAGGCCGAATCCGCGCCATCCATCACCCGCGTCAGCACCGCCAGCACCAAATCTCCCAGGTTGGGGAAATACAGATACAGCGTCGTCATCCCCACCGCGGCCTCGCGCGCCACGCTGGACAAAGTGACAGGCGCATCCTTGCAGGAAGCCTCGATCAGCCGCAGTGCCGTCACCAGAATCCGCTCGCGCGTCTCCTGCCCCTTGCGGCCCAGGCGCTGGCCCAGCAGATTATACCCCGGCGGCGGCACCGGCTGCTGGGCGTTTATTACCTCATTGGCGACCATATCGCGCCGCCCCAGATCAGCGCCGCCCCCGCAACATCACACCCCTTCGGCGATGGCCTTGGTTTCGAGATATTCATCGAAACCTTCCATGCCCCATTCCTTGCCGACACCGCTCTGCTTATACCCGCCGAACGGCAGATCCACGGCAATCGAGGCGCCGAGATTAACGCCCATCGTGCCGGTGCGGATGCGCCTGGCGATACGATTTGCCCGCGCCGAATCGGCCGAGATCACCATGCCGGAGAGGCCGAAATCGCTGTCATTGGCGATGCGGATGGCGTCGTCATCATCCTCGAACGCAATGACCACACCGACGGGCCCGAAAATCTCCTCGCGCGCGATCTTCATGTCGTTGGTCACATCCGCGAAGAAGGTCGGCTCCACGAAGAACCCCGTGCCCTTATCGGTGGCAGCCTTGCCACCGGCAATCAACCTGGCACCCTCGGCCTTGCCGGCTTCGATATACCCCAGCACGCGCTCGCGCTGTTTCGCCGAAATCAACGGCCCCATCATCTGGCCGGGCGCATCGGGATTGCCCCATTTGTCGCCGTAACCGGCGTAAGCGGCTTCCAGAATCGCCACCGCCTCGGCGTAACGGCTCTTCGGCACCAGCAGCCGCGTCAGCGTGGCGCAGCCCTGGCCCGCATGCGGGGTGACCATGCCCATCGCCACGGCCTGGGCGAAATTCGGCGCGTCCTCCAGCACGATGAGCGCCGATTTGCCGCCCAGCTCCAGGAACACCCGCTTCAGCGTCGCGGCACCCTTTTCCATAATGCGCCGGCCCACGCCGGTGGAGCCGGTGAAGGAGATCAGATCCACACGCTTATCGGTCACCAGCAACTCGCCGGTCGCAACCGGGTCGGCACTCGTCACCACGTTGAGAACACCCGGCGGAAAGCCGATCTCGGCCGCCAGCTCACCCCAGATGGCGCTGATAAGCGGTGTGTCGGGTGCCGGTTTGATGATCACGGTGCAGCCGGCCAGCAATGCCGGGATCACCTTGCCCACGGTAATATACAGCGGCACGTTCCAGGGCGTGATCACCCCCACCACGCCCGCCGCTTCCTTCACCAGCGTGCGCCGGCTGGTGCCGACCCAGCCGGGACGGTCGCCCATCGATTTTTCCCATTCGATCTCGTCGAAAATCTTCAGCAGATCATCGATGAAGCTGAGCGGCATACCCACCTGCGGCCCCGCGACAAAACCCTGTGCCGCACCCACCTCATGCTGCGCAAACGCCTTCAGCCTGTCGGCATTGGCCTTCAGCGCGTCGCCCAACTTCACCACCAGCGCGCGGCGCAATTCCTTATTGGTGGACCAATCGGTCTCATCAAACGCCCGCCTGGCCGCGGCAATCGCCTCGTCCATATCCGCCACCGAACCATCCGCCACCAGGGCGATCGGCTCAGCCGTCCACGGGCTGATATCCTGATAGGTCGCATTGCCCTCTGCGTTGCGCAGTTTACCGTCGATATAAAGCTTGGATTCAGGGAACAGCATGGTGAATTTTCCTCTTGGATCGTTTTTGTAATTTATTCAGCCCGGCACGCGCGACTGGTACTGCACCACGCCGACATGGATATCCTCCGGCAGATCGACCAATGTGCGGAACACAGCCAGCGTCGACTGGTACTGGGTGATGCCGCGCTCACGCAGGTTCAGCCCGCGCCGCAACGCCTCCGTACCAAAGCGCATCGCCGCTTCAGGCTCCATCTCCAGCGACATGCCAGGCCCCATCATCTGCCCGGCCCGCACCACGCTCACGCGAATGCCCTTGTCGTTCAGCTCCAGCGCCAGATGCTTCGAGAAGTTTTCCACCCCGGCCTTGGACGCCTGGTACACACCCAAATGCGGAAACGGCAGATCCACGGATTCAGAGCTGATATTGATGATGATCCCGCCACGGTTGAGCACCGGTATGGCCGAGCGCGCGCACAGAATCGGCCCGGCCAGATTGGCCAGCACCGCCGACAGGATCTGGTCATCCGTCGCTTCCTCGATCAGGAAGGGATGAAAAATCGCGGCATTATTGATCAGTACATCGATCTTCGGATGGGTCTTGGCAATGGTCTCAAACGCCGCCCGCACCGAGTCAGGCTTGCCGACATCGCAGGCCACAGCCAGCGCCCGCTCGCCAATGGCATCGGCAACTTCCTTCACCTTGTCGAACTTGCGCCCAAGCAGCACGACATGATCGCCGCCCTCAGCAAAGAACTGCGCCAGCGCCCGCCCCAACCCGCCATTGGCGCCCGTAATCGCTATAACCTTGCCGGCCATCGTCATCCCCAAAAAATTTTTGCGCCGCACAGATGACATCGACAACCCCACGGCGGCAATGCCCCGGCCATCGCGGCGGCGATACCTAAAAAGGCTGGGGCTCCGCCCCTGACCCCGCTGGGGCCGTCGTGCGCAGCACGCCTCCGGCGTGACGGCCCCAGACCCCCATTAGCTTTAAGGGTTTGAAAGGGGCCTGCCTCCGTCGCGTGTGGCGACTGGGTGGCAGGCCCCTTTCAAACCCTTAAGTTACGGGATCCAAGGGCCCTTCGGCCCTTGGCGGGTCGTCACGCCGGAGGCGTGCTTCGCACGACGGCAGAGCCCTGGCCTTTTTAGATACCGTCGCCGCGAGAACCGAGACCCCGTCATTTTTCTGTTGACTATGCTTGGACTCAGGCAGATGGTGTGCCCATATAAAAGCCGGAGGGAATACGGTTATGGCCATAGCGCTCGAACCGAATAAAGCCAAGATCGCCAAGCGTGTTATTGAAGTCTTTGAATTCTTTAATGAAAATGCCCAGCAGGCGACGGTGATGGACATTGTCCGCCGTTATGGCAGGCCGCAATCCAGCACGTCTGAGCTGCTGGCCACGCTGGTGGAGATGGGTTTGCTTTATAAGGATTCCCGCTCGCGCTATTATTCCCCCACCCCGCGCCTGGCGGCATTGGGCATTTCGGCCCAGCCTGAGATCATCCGCAACGGTCATCTTTTTGCGTTCATGGACCGTCTGGCCCAGACCACGCGCAACAGCGTGGCGTTGTTCGGCATGGTCGGCACGCAGGTGCAAATTTTCCGCCTCTCAGCGGGTCCGGAGCCGGTGTTGCGTGACATCGGCTACGGCGCCTGCGAGCAGCTTGCCGCCAGCGCCGCCGGGCTCTTGCTCCTCTCCACCATGCCGGCCGAGCAGGCCAGCCGCATCCTCTGGCGCCTTAATGCCGAGGCGCCGCTTGAGCAAAAATTCAACCCTGTGGAAACCCGCGAGCAGGTTGCCGCCATGCGCCGCCAGGGCCACGCCAGCGGCCCCGCCGGTTTTTGTCCAGGCGTGCAGATGGCCGCCACCCTCCTGCCCCGCACCGGCACCGAACGCCCGCTGGCGCTCGGCATGCTGTACCCGGCCGCCGCCACGGTGGATGCCGAGGCGCTGGTCGCCACCATGAACCGCAGCCTCGCCCAATGCAGCGCGCCGAGCGAGGCCGATTTCCCGGCGGCGTCCGCAGCACCGTTTATGATGGCGGTCTGAGACCAGCCAGAATTTTCGCGGTGTCGGCACCCAGCGCTGCTGCTGGGCGATGGGGTGCACGCAACCTGTAGAGCGGCGCCTCATCGGAATCGGCCAGCGCCTGCCAGTGCCGCAGCTCTTCGCCATGTGCCCTGTGCAACCCGCAGGCATGGGCAATCACCGCGCTCAGTGCCAGCGAGACCAGCCGCCCGCCGCCGGCGCGAAAACTCGCCCAGCCGGCGAAAGCGGCGGTGATGCCGGTGAGCGGATCGGCAATCGCGTCGCCCGCGCATAAAGCCTCGCCCCAGCCTTGCCGCATCGCCGCGGTTAACCCCCCCGCCACCGCCGCGTCATCGCCAAAACCAATCCAATTCGCCGCCTCCCCTGTCCGGCCATGCGCCGTAATGGAAAGCCAGGTCGCCCCACGCCGCACTTCTGCCGCCGCATCTATGCCCAACCCCGCCAGCGCCCGGGGCCGTGCGCTTTCGATGACGATATCCGCCGTCCGCACCAGCCTGCGCAAAACCCGCAAATCCGCCGCATCGGTAAAATCCAGCGCCACGCTCGCCTTGCCCGCGTTGAGCAGATCGTAAAATCCCGGCGAACCACCCCGCGCCCCATCCGGCCGCCGCACGCTCTCCACCTTCACCACTTGCGCCCCGGCGGCGGCGAGCAGCGCGCCTGCCAGCGGCCCGGCCCAAAGAGCGGATAAATCCACCACCAGCGGCACAGCATCGCGCGGCTGCGGTGGCGCCAACTGCGCCATGCTGAACGGGACGGATGGCGCCGCCACATCCTGGTCCAGCGCAATCGCCAAGCCCAGAAGCCTGCCCTGTTCCAGTATTTCCGCGCCCGGCCGCGTTGCCACAATGCGCTGAAGCGCCGCCCAATCCGCGGCCGCCTCACCCAGCAGTGCGGGCACCAGCTCCCAATCATCTTGGCGGGGCAGGTTGAGCGCGATACGGCCATCGGCCGTGTCCAACAAATGGCAACTGCCATTGGCTGAAACCGTTCCCTGTCGCGCGAGGGCAAAAATCCGCGCCCGCTCGCCCAGCAGCAGCGCCCCATTCTCCGGCAGGTCCGCCCCGGGCGCCACCGCTTGCAGCGCCGCCAGCGCGCCATCGGCCGCAGCGGTCAGCGCCACCGGCGCCACCAGCCCCGGCCCATCCGCCCGGCCGGTCACCGCCATCAACCCCGCCCGGCGCCAGGCCAAAGCCGGATGGTCACTGGCAACAGCCACGCCCGGCAGGCCGAACAGCCGCAGCAGCGCTGTAGCATGCGCCGTCGCCAGCCCCATTCCGTCAAACCCGTTCATCACGCCATGTTAAGCGAAACCCTGTCCCCGCTCCATGCTTGGCGCTACTCTCCTGGCCATGGATGATTCCGCGCTCCACCCCTGGATGCTGCGCGCCAACTGGCGCGACGATTTTCGCTCCTACGTCACTGTCGATCTGAACGACTGGCCGGAAAATGAGCCTTTAGCCCCGCTCCCCCCCATCCCGATCCTCGCCTACGGCCCCGCCGCACACACCCAGGCCCGCCATGCCGACATCCTCATCGAAGACGCCATCCCCCTCACCACGCTGACAGCGCAAATCGAAAAAGCCCCGCGCGCCGCCGCCACATTGGTGGAACTCCTGCGCGCCACCGCGCATTTGCCCCCCGAACACGCGCTACCGCTGGAATCCTTCGCCTACGCCATGCTGCAAGCCGGCGCCGAACACGCCGCCTGGCGCGCCCGCCAAACTTCCATGCCCTCCCTGCCACCGGGGAAACTGCATCTGCAACGCGAGGGCGCCACATTGCACCTCCTGCTCGACCGCCCCGCCGCCCGCAACAGCATAGACCGCGCCCTACGCGACGAGTTATTCGATGCCTTCTCTCTGGCCAATCTCGACCCCGGCATCGAACAGGTAAAACTGCGCGCGGTTGGCCGCTGCTTCAGCATGGGCGCCGACCTCGCCGAGTTCGGCACCACCACCGACCCGGCAACCGCCCACGCCATCCGCGCCCGCACTTTGCCGGCCCACCAGATGGCCCAACGCGCAAACATCTACGACATCCACATCCAGGGCGGCTGCGTGGGCTCAGGCCTGGAACTCGCAGCCTTCGCCGGCCGGCTCACAGCCTCGCCAAATGCCTGGTTCCAACTCCCGGAAACCAGCATGGGCATCCTCCCCGGCTTCGGCGGCTGTGTGTCCATCCCCCGCCGCATCGGCCGCCAGCGCGCGGCTGCGCTGATGCTTTCGGGCAAACGCATCAACGCCAAACAAGCCCTAGCCTGGGGCCTGGTCGACGCGATCATAAACGAGCCGCCCGCCGGTAGTGTCTCAGCTTGAATGTCCGAAGCAGACACGCACTTGCCGGTCTCGAAGGTTACAGAGGGTGAAAACCAGACTTAACCATAACGGCCCCGCGCCTGGAGCAGGAGCAAAGCGCCCGACCATAGGATGGAAACCGCCAAAGCGAGACCAAGGGCCGCCGCAACGCCCCAGGGTTTGATGGCAAGATGCATCGCGAGCATGAGGACGCCGAACCCCAGCATTGGCGGGAGGGCGTTTAACGCCAGACGCCCGGCCGCCGGGCCACCGAGCCGTGGCCGCAGAATGATAATCAGGCTTATCAGGCTGATGGGAAACATGGCGGCTATCCCTGTCGCGGCGGGGCCGAGGGCCGCGCTGACAGTGACCACCATCGAAACGAAAGCGGCAACCGCGGCAGCGCGTAGGGGCAGGTCGAACCACCGGCGCCGTGCCGGCTGTGCCGGTTCGGTCCCGGCGGCCTCATCCTTGTTGATGAAGATGAGGCCGGGACCGTAGACGGCCAGATTCAACGCGACAACCTCAACCGGGGTCCAGACGACTCGCTGCATCATCAAACTCACCGCCAGCCAGACGGCGACCGCGGCACCCAGGCTTCGCCATGCCGGCATGCGCCTGGCCAGTATGCCGTATGTTATGAGAAACAGCCCCGTCGCGGCATTTGCCGCAGCGCTGTTGAGCGCACTGGTGGCAACGAAATCCGGCCCGTGCTGCATGGCCAGGAACACATAGGCGGGCCCCGTCGCGGCAGGCAAACAGGCAATGATAGCGCCCCAGACCGGACCAAGGGCCTCGGCGGCTACGGAAGCGGAGACGACAACCAGCGCGGTTGCCAAGACTTTGGCAATAAAGGGGAACCACAGCATGGCTGTCATCTGGTACGATCTTTCGCCTGCAGGGTTGAGCATCCGTACCGCCCTTCGACAGGACTCGCTGGCCGGATGAGGCCGCGGCGCGTGCCTGCACGCCTCGCCTGACGAGCATAGAAATGGCCCCTTGGTTGCCTGTCAAGGCAGCAGCGTTTCTCTGCCGAAGTTTGTAAAAGGGTTACGCCCTACCCGAGCACGAACGCCTGCTGCTCCACGCGTGACACGCCGAAGCAGTCACTCCCTTCCGGCCACGTTCCGGAATCCAACTAAGACACCACGCGCCCGCCAATAAGCGTGGCCCTGACGAGATCGGCGGATAAAATCTCCCGCGCCTCCCGCCACGGCCGCGCCAACAGGCATAAATCCGCCTTCACCCCTGGCTCTATGCGGCGTGTGCAGCCAAGATCAACCGGATCGGCCAGGAACAAATCCAGCGCCTCCTCCGGCGTCAGCGCTTCCGCCGCTCCCAAAATCTGTCCATGGCGGGTGCGGCGCGAAACCGCCGCCGCCATCGCAGCCCAGGGATCGGCTGCACCAAAGGGCGTATCGCTCCCCCCTGCCATCGTCACGCCAGCCTCTTTGAATGCCCGCAGCCGGTACAGATGCGGCCAGTCTTCCAGCGGGATATCCGCCAGATATTCATCCCCCCGCTCCGCCACGAAATTCGGCTGCACCACCACCGCCAGCCCCAGAGCAGAAATCTCCCGCAACTGCTCATCCGGCGTCACCGAGGCATGCTCAATCCGGTCGCCCGGCATCACCCCCGCCTCGCGCAAGGCCGCCAGGGTAAACACCAACTCGGTCAGCGTGACACAATGCACCGCCACCACGCGCCCCTGCCCATGCGCCGCGCGTATCAGCCCCACCACCTCGTCAAAATCCGGCAGCAGCGCCTCATGCAGATGGATTTTCACCGGCCCGGTGGTTTTCAGCCCCAATTGCCCCGCCAGCACCACGCGCTGCGGCAACGCCCCGCTGGCATGCTCGCGTGCAAACCAGGCCGCTACCGCATCATCATTGCCTGGGCTCATCTCGGTCACCCCGGTCACGCCGAACCGGGCAAATGCGGTGCCCACGGCCGCAAAGGAGGGTGGTATCCCGCCCAATGCCCGGCGCAAAAAACCGTCATCATCGAACAGCCGCCCGGTCTGGCGGTCCAGCCCCTCCGGCAACTCCAGGCCTGTGGCAAATAACCGCTCCAAAGCCACGGCGTTCAGCACCCACATCCGCCCGGTGCGATGCTGCACCCGCACCGGCCGGTCTGGTGCCACGGCATCCAGCCAGTCCCGGTCGATCAGCCGCCCGGTCACGGACTCATGGTAGCCGATGCCGCGCAGCCAGCCATCGCCAGCCACGCCCAACGCAGCGGCCAGCCCGGCCTCGTCCACCACCTCCGGCGGCCCGCATTTTACGGAGTCCATCGCCGCGGCCGTCGCCGCCACATGCACATGGTGATCATGCAGCCCCGGCAGCAGCAGCCCGCCTTTGGCCTCGATCACCTGCTCGCCATCGCCTTGTGCCAAAAAACCAATATCCGCAACCAGGTTCCCCCGGATGCGGATATCGGCAATCTCACCATGCAGCAGTTCAGCGCGGCGAATCAGCACCCCGCCCGCCATTCGTTATCAGCTCGCCAGCAGCCGCCGTACCTCGCGGCGCAGCAGCTTGCCCATCTCATTATAGGGCAGCGCCTCCACCACCAGAATCCGCTCCGGCACGCGCGAGGAGCGCAAGCGGTCGCGGATCAGCGTCTTGATCTCCGCCTCGCCCGGATGCGCGCCCTTCAGCGCGATGACGATGGCCACGGCCTCGCCCCATTCGGCCGAAGGTATGCCCACCGCCGCCGCATCGGCGATGCAGGGGTGGGTCAGCAGCACATCCTCGATCTCGCCGGGGGAGATATTCTCGCCCCCGCGCACGATCACATCATCCGCCCGGCCGGAGAGGAACAGATAGCCCTCTTCATCCAGGTACCCGGCATCGCGCGTCGGGAACCAGCCGCCCGCGATCAGCGCGCTACGCTCGCGATACTCGCCGGACACCTGATCGCCACGCACATAGATCTCGCCAGCCTCACCGGCGGGCAGAACCTTGCCATCCTCGTCGCGGATTTCCAGCTCGATGGTCGGCAACGGCTTGCCGACAGACCCCAGACGCGCCCTCACCACCGGGTCATCCGATTTATGCGCGGCGCGATGCTCATCCGGCCCCAGCAAAGCCACCGTCGAGCTGGTCTCGGTCAGACCATAGGCATTGGTGAAATTCGTCTCGGGGAACAGATCCAGCGCGCGCAGCAGCAGCTCCACCGGCATGCGGCCGCCACCGTAAGCAATCGCCTTCAGATGCGAGAAATCAGGCGCATCGCTGCCATCACCCAGCGCCTCGACAATGCGCGACAGCATGGTCGGCACCACGAAGGCATTGGTCGCTTTTTCGCGCGCCGCCAGATCGATCCACACCGCCGGATCGAACGCCGGGAGCAGAATGATGCGGCGCAGCGCGTAGATGGAGCTGAGCAGGGCCGCGATGCCGGCGATATGATAGGGCGGTACGCTGACAAGTGCGGCCTCTTCCGGCTCGGCCGCGCCAAATTCCACCGTGCCGAGAATATAGGACACGAGGTTGGAATGGCGCAGGATCGCCGCCTTGGGCGCCGCCGTGGTGCCAGAGGTAAAGAGCTGGACCGCGATACCCTCGTCCTCACCCGCCTCGCGTTCCGGCTGGGCCTCTTTTTCCGCCAGCGCCACAAAATCCGCGCGGCTGTAAATTTTATGCGTGGCGTCCGGCGCCAGGCGCTGCACCCGCTCCACATCGCCTATGATCAAGGCCGGCTCGATGCGCGCCAGCAGCCCGGCCAGGTCCGCATCCGCCAGCCGGTAGTTCAGCGGGCAATAGGGCACGCCGAACAACGCGGCACCTATCAGCGCGATGGGTGCGGCCTCGCTGCCGGTGTCGAGCAGTGCCACATGGGTGCACTCGCTCCTGGAGATCACCGCCGCGGCACCGGTCGCCGCCGCCCATAATTCGGCATAAGTCCAGTTGCGGCCGTCGCAGGTCAGCCCAACGCGGTCAGGCTCGGCGTCGGCGGCCATTTTCAGAAGGAGCGAAATATCCACGGGGCTAAAACCTCAATCAGATGAAGGCAGCGGTTTGGCGTCCTTGAGCTGCAAGGCCACGCCGTCCAGCGACAGCGAGCCCGCACCCGGCTTGATGACCAGCACTTCGACCGTGCCGGCGGCATCGGTATAGCGTTTGCCCATTTTGGTGGTCTCGGCAAAAGCAGGGTCGATCGGCCCGCGCTCGCCCGTGCGCTCGGCCACCATCGGCGCGCCGCCGCAGGCAAGCACACCGGCCGCCGGCGCCTTCACCAGCAGCACTTCGGTGTCATCCACCGCACTCTTCAGTTTTGATCCGGCTTTCAAAGTCTCTCTCCGTATACAGCGGCTATCAAGCAATTGCGCCCGACGCCTTAAGCGCTTCAATCTTATCCCATTCCAGCCCAAGTTCCAGCAGGAAAGTCTCGGTATGCTCGGAAGCCTGCGGGGCGCGGGTTGTCACCACCGCCTCGTGGTTGAACTGGATCGGGTTGCGCACGATCTTCATCGGCGGGCCGCCGTCCACAACCTCAACCTCGACGATCATGTCATTGGCCAGCGCCTGCGGGTCGTTGGCGAGATCGAGTATGCTCTGCGCCGGTGCCCATTGGCCCTTGTACGTGCGCAGATGCTCGCGCCAGTAGGCGAACGGCTTGGAGCCGAATTCCTCGACGAGGATCCCGGCGGCCGCCGGCCAATTGGCCATAAGCTGGCGCGCATCTGAAAAGCGCGGGTCGTCGGCCAGCTCGGGCCGGCCGAGATGGTTGAAGAAGTCGCGGATATAAGGGCCTGGGGTGAGCGTACACATGTTGATCACGCCGCCATCGGCACAGGTGTAATTGCCCATGAACGGGTTGCCCGGCGAGGCGCCGGACTTGGGCATGCGCGCGCGCGGCGTCTCGCCGGATTCAATCGCCTGGATAATGCTCATGCCGCAGGCCCACCAGGCCGTGCTCATCAGTGAATTATCGAGCTCAACCGCTTCGCCGGTGCGCTCGCGGTGGAAAAGGGCGGCCGAGATGGCGCCGGCGGTGAACATCGCGCCAATGGAATCGCCGAAGGCCGGCCCGACCTGGCCGAGTATGCCCGGAATTTCCGGCGGGGTCAGCGCATGGGCAATGCCGCTGCGGGTCCAGAACGCGGTGCCGTCAAAACCGCCGACTTCGCGTTCGTCGCCCTTGTCGCCATAGGCCGAGCCACGGGCGTAGATGATGTTCGGGTTGGCGGCACGGATATGCTCGATGTCGATCTTCAGTTTCTGGCGCGCGGCCGGCAGATAGTTGGTGAGGAACACATCCGCCGTCTTGGCGATCTCATAGATCACCTCCTGGCCTTCCTTGGTGGAAACATCCACGCCGACCGAGCGCTTGCCGCGGTTGGGGTGTTCCATCATGCCGTTGCGCAAGGGGTTGATCTGCTGGCCGCCCAGGTTGATGAAGCCGCGCTGCGTATCGCCGCGCACCGGATGTTCGATCTTGATGACATCGGCGCCCCAATCGGCCAGGATCCCGCCCGCCGCCGGCACAAAGGTGAACTGTGCCACCTCAAGTACCCGAATACCCTTCATAACCTGTGTCATCGCAAACCCGCCCCTACCTGAACCTTGAACAATTTTCCGCCGTTGCAGCGGTTAGCACCACCAAAATATAAGGCAAGCCCAAAACCGGTATAGCGTCGTTTCCGTCCGGCGGGGTAGTCATCGCGGCCGCGATAAACCTTAACCCGCCAGCCGCCCGGCCTGCCCCAAAACGCTCGGTCTGCCCCAAAAAGCAAAGGGGGGCCGGAGCCCCCCTTTCTTCACTCCAATCTCACTCCGCCGCTTCCGGCGGCTTCACGAATAATCTGGCCGGCAGCAGGAAGCAGGCCAGTGCGGGCAGCAGGATCATCGCCCCCAGCATGTTCCACAGGAACATGAAGGTGAGCAGCAGCCCCATATCCGCCTGGAATTTGATCGGCGCGAAAATCCAGGTGCTGACACCCAGCGCCAGCGTAAAGCCGGTGAGCAGCACCACCTTGCCGGTGGACATCAGCGTCTCATAATACGCCTGCGACAGCGGCAGCCCGGCGCGCAGGAAGCGCAGCAGAATGCTCAGCACATAGAGCGCATAATCCACGCCGATACCGACACCAAGCGCCGAGACCGGCAAGGTCGCGACCTTGATGCCGATATGCAGCCACACCATCAGCGCCTGCGCCAAAATCGAGGTGATGATGAGCGGGATGACGGCACAGAACACGGCGCGCCAGGAGCGGAAGGCGATGAAGCAGAAGATGATGACCACCACATAGATCAGCAGCAACATGATGATATTGGCCTGCGCCACCACGATATTGGTCGCGGCCTCGATACCGGCCGAGCCGCCCAGCAGCGACATCTTGAAGCCGGGCCCCTGATTGAGCGGGTCATTGATGAATTTCTGCGCGACATCCACCACGGCGGTCAGCGTTGCCGCCTTATGGTCGACCAGCGAGACGGTGATCGGGTCGAACGAGCAGTCGAAATTCATCACCGTTTGCGGCATGGCCAACTGGGCCTGATAGATCAGATCCGGATCCGGTTCGAGGCCGAACCATTTCGGCGAGCCTTCCGTCAGCCCGGACATTGTGTAGTTCTCAAGCGTCGCCACAGACAAAGCCGATTTCACCTCGGGCATCTGCCGCAGCTTCCACGTCAGCCGCTCCATGGTGGACAAAGTGGGATAGTCCAGACAGCTACCCTGCGGCGTATCCACCATCACCACCAGCGTATCGCTGCCGACGGCGAAATGCTGGATGACGAAGGCATTATCCTTGTTATACTGCGAGGTCTGGCGCAATTCCGGCGCACCGGGATCGAGATCGCCGATCTGCACATTGCGCCCGACATAATAGCCCACACCGGCAAAGATCAGGCTGCCGACAATGGCCGAAGCCGCCCAGCCGCGATGCGTGAACAGGTCGAGAAACGCCCAGACCGCATTGCGCTTGCTGGTATAGTTCACGCCCGTGCGCTGGCTGCGCTCAGCCGCTTTCGGGTTCACGCCGATGTAGCTCAGCGTGATCGGGATGAGGATGAGGTTGGTGATGACGAGAAGGGCGACACCGATGGTGGCCACCGTCGCCAGTTGCTGGATCGCGCCGATGCGGATGACCATCAACACCGCGAAGCTGGTCGCATCGCACACCAGGGCCACAAACCCGGCCAGGAACAGGCGGCGGAAGGTGTAGCGCGCGGCGACAAGCCGATGCGTGCCACGGCCGATATCCTGCATCACGCCGTTCATCTTCTGCGCGCCATGGCTCATGCCGATGGCGAACACCAGGAACGGCACCAGCACGGAGTAGGGCGTGAGGTCGAGATGCAGCAGTGCCAGAATGCCCATCTGCCACACCACGGCGGTGAGCGAGGCCGTCACCACCAGTGCGGTGGAGCGGATACAGCGCGTGTACCAGAACAGCATGAGGGTGGTGATGATGATCGAGACCAGGAAGAAGCCCAGCACCTTGTCGATGCCGTTGATCATATCGCCCACGACCATGGCGAAGCCGATCATGTGCAGCGTCACGCCCTGGCTGTTGTATTTTACGCGCAGCGCGTTGAGTTGCCCGGCGAGCTGGCCGTAATCGAGCGGCTTGCCCTCCACATCCAGCAGCAGCGGCACGTAGATCATGGTGGATTTATAATCGAGCCCGACCAGCGTGCCGAGGATGGAAGCATTCTGGATATGCGTGGCAACCGCCTGAAGGGCTGCCGGCGAACCATCATAAGTCTGGTCCATCACGCGGTTGCCGGTGATGCCATCGGGCGTCACCAACTGCCAGGTGGTCTGCGGGCTCCACAGCGACTGCTCGAAGGGGCGGTTGACGCCCGGCAGCAGTTGGACTTCGTTTTGTAGATTCTGCAGCACCTGCAGATAATGCGCATCGAGGATGGTGCCGTTATTGGCCACCACCGCGATCTGCACCGCATTCGACGAGGTCGAGAGATCGTCATAATGGTCCAGATAATTGACGATATACGGCTGATGCACCGGGATCATCTGCGAAAAATCGGCTGAGAGCCGCACCTTGGTCGCCTCAAACCCCAGAAAGAGCGTGGCGATCGCACAGACGATCATGATGATCGGACGATTATTGAACAGGATGCGCTCGACGAGGGAACCAGACCCCTTATCGAAATCATTCAGGTCAGCGATGACAGGAGCGGTACTCGGCTTATCCAACTTAACCAATTTCCTCTGCTTGAACGGACCTCCTGGGCCCGGCCTTATTAACCTATGCGGCGTTAACCTATGCGGCGGCCGGCGCCATAACGGCGCCGCCCCCACAAAAATCCTCGAAATTAAGCATGCCCAACTTAAGCATGCATCGTCGCCAGATCGACCGGGAAGGCGCCGACACTGGACAGGATCAGGAATTTCAAGCCGCCGAGCGGCACCAGCGCATTAATCCCCATAACAGGGTTGCGCGTCATCAGCGTGAAGCTGTTGCCCTTGTCCCGGCTCATCCACAACCCGCCGCCGGAATCGCCCGCGATCAGCAGATTGCCGTTGACCAGGCTGATCACCGCATTGACATTCGACGTGCCGGAGAATTGCGGCGCGTTCCAGGTTTTACCCTGGTCGGTGCTGAGATACATCGAGCCCGCCACGCCAAAGGCGAGAATGCCGCCGGTGCCTGTGTCCATAATGCCGAACAATGTGGCGGCACCGGTGCCGCCCGGCTGGGCCAGTTGCTGAAAGGTCTGGCCGGCATCGGTCGAGCGGAAGATCAGGCCGGTCTCGGAGGTCAGATAATAGGCCCCGCCGATCGCCGCCGCGCCATAGATGTTCTGCGCGACCCGGTCATCGATATTCATGCTCCAATCGGCCCATGTCGCGCCGCCATCGGTGCTGTGCTCGGCAAAGCGGTAGGCGCCGAAGGCGAACACCTCGGTCTCGGACACCGGCAGCAGCGAGAGCAGCGGCTTGTCCGGACCCTGGCCCGACAGAACCTCGGCGCGATGCGCGGCATGGTCGGCGGCGCTGGGCGTGCCGGACGCCTGCTGGGCTGCCGTCGGCGCCGGCTGGCTGGCGACAAACGCCTGCGTCGCCGTGTTCATCAGCGCGATTTCCGCAATCCCGTCCAACTGCTTGGCCCAGGTCTTGCCGCCATCCACGGTCTTTAAAATCACACCGAACGCGCCCGTGGCCCAGCCGACCAGCGGCGAGGCAAAGCCGATCGCGGTGATGGCGGCACTTACCGGCACCTGCGCCTGGGTCCAGCTCTGCCCGGCATCGTCGGAATAGATGATGACGCCTTGCTCACCGCCCGCCAGCACACGCGGCCCGGCAACGGCACCGGCGATGAAATACACGCCCGTGAAGCTGCGCACCTTGATGGCGGCATCCACCAGTTGCGGGTATTGCGGAACATCGGCCCAGGCCGGAACAGCCAGTGCGGCGCCAAAACCGGCACCCAGAATCGACGAAAGCACAGTACGGCGATGCAGCATTATCTTGTCGGTTCCCATTTAGGCTCTTCTTAAATAATTGTCCGGCCTCACAGTTTACGGGTCTGCTTACAGTCCGGACGTAGCGTTGCGCCCTTACATGCCCCAGGTCCGCGCTATTGACAACATGGCCCGCGCCGTATTCTCGCGTCATAATTCCTAACGGTTTCGGCAGCCCGCCTGGGTTCCCGGCCACGCGGCGCGGCTGTTAGCCCCACTAAGTCCCCGCTAAGGCAGGGTACCCCTGCTGTCCTAACCACCTGGGCGCGTTGCTGCGCGGCAACATCCTCACCTGCGGTTGAGTGCCACGCTGGGCACTGACGTTGCAGTATATGCTGCACCGCTCAGGCGCCGGCGCGGGCGCACGCTATCCCTGGCCCACACCGCTCGTTTCGCCTCAATTGATTGAAAAACAACCATAATGCCGCCACCCTTCCGGCGTGAACCCTCCCCCTGTGATCGCCCCCGTGATCGCCAGCACGATTTCCGCTATGCTGGATTGATCGCTCACCCCGCTTGCGTCTCTAGTCACGCTGGAACACGTCAGAAAGATGCAGCCATGAAAATACGTATCGAGAAGGCCCAGTGTACCGGCAATGCGCGCTGCCATGCCGTGGCCGAACATCTGTATCCCCTCGATGATGAAGGCTATATCGCGATCACCGGGTTCGACGTGCCGCCCGGCCAAGAGAGCCTTGCCCGCCGCGGCGCCCGCGCCTGCCCCGAGCGCATCATTTTCGTCGAGGACGATAAAGCCTGACCAGCCCGGCCCGGCCAATGATCATGATTTAAGGAATAAAAATGACCGAAGACGCCCCGCATATGCTGGTTGAAGAGGATGGCGCCATCCTCATCTGCACGCTCAACCGCCCCGAAAAACTGAACGCGCTGAGCCGCGAGACCATGGAGATTTTCGAAGCCGCGGTGCACCGCTTCCGCGACACACCCGCGCTGATGGTGATGCTGATCCGCGCCACCGGCCGCTATTTCTCCGCCGGTGCCGACCTGCGCCAGGGCAGCGCCCCGCCCGATTACACCAAGGGCTCCGCCATCCGCGAGTCACACCGCCTCAAACTCAACGGCATGCAGCGCATCTATGACGAGATGGAGCATATCGAAAAACCCTTCGTCGTCGCCCACCAGGGCACCTGCGTCGGCGGCGGGCTGGAGATGTCGCTCTCCTGCGACTTCCGCATCGCCGCTGAAAGTGCGAAATACAGCTTCCCCGAAAGCAAATTCGGCTCCCTGCCCGCCTCCAACGGCGTCTCGCGCCTCACCCGCATCGTCGGCACGCATTGGACGCGCTATCTGGTGATGGGCAATTTCGTCGCCGATGCCCGCAAGGCCGAGATCATGGGCCTCGTCCACGAGGTCTTCCCCGATGAAGGCTTTCAGGAACGCGCCCTGGAATTCTGCCGCCACCTCACCAAAAACGACGGCGAACAAATGGGCACCGCCAAACTCGCCATCGAACTCTGTAACGATGTCAGCCGCGACCAGGCCCGCCATGTCGAACGCATGGCCAACTCCACGCTAATGATGTCCCCGCATTTCATGGAAAACATGCGCAAACATCTCACCAATGTCGGCGGCAAAAAATAATGGCGGACACAGAGCGCGGCCAGCGCGGCCGCGACACCTTTAAGCAGGTCCTGGGCTTCGACGCCCAACCAGACCCCACCACCCCCCTCACCCAGGCCGCCCAGAACTTCATCTTCGCCGAAGTCTGGAACCGCCCCGGCCTGGACCGCCGCTCCCGCCGCTGGATCACCCTCTCAGCCGTAACCGCCGCCGGCGCCACCACCGCCATGCGCACCTACGCCAAAGCAGCCCTGGACAGCGGCGACATCACCCTGCCCGAACTCCGCGAATTCATCCTCCAATTCGCCGTCTTCCAGGGCTTCCCCAAAGCCGTTGAATTCGAACTCATGCTCAACAAGCTCGAGGCCGAACGCAGTTCGGGGAGCTAGAAAAAGGCTGGGGCTCCGCCCCAGACCCCACTACCTTCGGGTTATAAAAAGAGGGCCGCCCCATGCACGTGAAACACACGTGCTCTGGACGGCCCTCTTTTTATAACCCGGGTGGGATCCAAGGGCCCTTCGGCCCTTGGCGGGTCCAGGGCAGAGCCCTGGCCTTTTTAACTCGCCGAAACCTGCGATCCGGGCCTGAACAGGTTGGCCACGGTTTCGCCGAAGGGGCCGCTGTTGCGGCCGCTGCCGAATGCGGTGGTTTTGTGTTTCAGGGGCAGGCGGGGGAACACCAGCTCGGCGAAGCGGTAGGCTTCTTCGAGATGGGGGTAGCCGGAGAGGATGAAGTTTTCCACGCCTACGGCCATGTATTCCTTCATGAGGTTGGCGACCTGCTCGCCGTCGCCCACCAGTGCCGTACCGGCGCCGCCGCGCACCAGGCCGACGCCGGCCCAGAGGTTGGGGTAGATTTCCAGTTTTTCCTTGGAGCCGCCGTGCAGTGCGGCCATGCGCTGCTGGCCCACGGAATCCATGGAGTTGAACTTGGCCTGGGCCTTGGCGATGGTGTCTTCGTCCACGTAGCGGATCAGCTCATCGGCGGCGCGCCAGGCTTCATCGGCGGTATCGCGCACGATAACATGCAGCCGCACGCCGAAGTTCAGCGTCCGCCCGTGCCTGGCTGCCGCCGCGCGGGCGGCTGCCAGTTTTTCACCCACCGCCGCCGGGGGTTCACCCCAGGAGAGGTAGGTATCCACTTCCGCGCCGGCAACATCGATACCGGCTTCGGACGAGCCGCCGAAATACAGCGGCGGGTGGGGCTTCTGCAAAGGCGGGAACAGCAACTGCCCATCCTCGATGCGCAGATGTTTTCCGTCGTAATTCACCGCCTCACCGCTCAGCAGCTTCTTCCAAATCTGCAGGAATTCCCGCGTCACTTCATAGCGGTCGCCATGGTCGAAGAAGAGCCCGTCGCCGCTGTTCTCGGAGAGATCGCCGCCGGTGACGATATTGATGAGCAGCCGCCCGCCTGAGATACGGTCGAAGGTGGAGGCCATGCGCGCCGCCAGGCTGGGGTTGAGCAGCCCGGGGCGGAAGGCGATGAGGAAGCGCAACTGCTTGGTCAGCGGTGCCAGGGATGAGGCCACCACCCAGCTATCCTCGCAGGAGCGCCCGGTGGGGATGAGCACGCCGTAATAGCCCAGCCGGTCGGCCGCCTGGGCTATCTCGGTCAGATACGCATGGTCCACCTCGCGCGCGCCGATGCTGGTGCCCAGGTACCGCCCATCGCCATGGGTCGGCAGGAACCAGAAAACATTTGCGTCCTTCGCAGCGATATCAGTCATTTTTTATTCCCTCAGCCATTCCAGGCATCGGCGGATACGTTGATTTGGCTCGGGATGAGCCCTAGCTTGAAGAATGTGTCGGCGATCTGCTGCTGGCCGGCGAAGATTTCCGGGGTCAGCTTGTTCACCCCATATTTGGAGCGCTTGAGCCAGACTTCCACGACCGCCGGCGGCAGGCCGATGGCGGGCGAGATCGCCGCGGCAGTGGCGGCCGGGTTGGTCAGCTCCCAGTGTTCCAGATCGTTGATCACCGCGATGGCGGCATTCAGCGCATCCGGGCTGGATGCGGCGAAAACCTTGCCCGCGGTATAGTAGGAGCGGTTGGGCAGCAGGCCGGTGCCGTCGGTGAGCAACTGCCCGCCGGCTGCCTGGCCACCGGCGAAGAACGGATCCCAGATCGACCAGGCATCCACCGCACCTTTGGCGAAGGCGGCTCTGGCATCGGCAGGCTGCAGAAACACCTTGGTCACGGAAGCATAAGGTACGCCGGCATGCTGCAAGGCCGAGACCAGCAGATAATGCGCGGAAGAGCCCTTCGCCACGGCCACGCTCTTGCCGGCCAGGTCCTTGGCGGTTTCCAGTCTGCTGCCGGCGGGCTTGAGGATACCCACGGCCTTCGGGCTCGGGCTGGTTGCCGCCACATACACCAGCGGCGCGCCGGCGGCCTGGGCGAAAATCACCGGCGGCTCGCCGGTATAGCCGAAATTCACGGCCCCCGCGGCCAGCGCCTGCAGCAGCGGCGGGCCGGAGGTGAACTCGGCCCATTCCACATCATAGCCCAGCGGGTTCAACTTGGCCTCGAACGCGCCCTTGGCCTTGCCGAGAAACAGCGTGACGGAGGCTTTCTGATAGCCGATTTTCAAAATGCCTTTGGAGCCTGCGCGGGCTTTGCCGCCCAGCAGCAAGGCGGGGGCGGCCAGAACAGCGGTGCCAAGAATTTTGCGGCGGGTCTGCATGGTTTGGTTCCTGTTGTATGACGTGGCTTTGAAGTGGGGGGCGTTCTTATAAAAACAGACATTGCACAGTAAATCTACTTGTGCAATAGGCATAGTCTCTACCGTTTACTTACAAGAGGCAAGATGTCCGTTTCCCTGACCGCCCTCCCCGCCACGGGCACAATGCGCCGCCGCTTCGTGCCGGTCAGGCTGCTGCGCCAGCTCATGGTGCCCGGCGCCATCATCGCTCTGTGGTATGCGCTCACCGTGCATGGCTATTTCGACGCCCAGACCATGCCCACGCCGCAGGCGGTCGGGTTAAGTTTCTGGCAGCTCATCGTCACCGGGCAGATGTGGCCCAATCTGCTCATCTCGCTACAGCGCGTGGCTCTGGGGCTGGCTTTCGGCGGCTCCCTCGGCATCATCCTCGCCCTTGCCTCCAGCCTGTCGCGCTTCGGCGAGGACTCCATCGACGCCACGGTGCAGATGGCCCGCACCCTGCCGCATCTGGCCCTCATCCCGCTGATGATTCTCTGGTTCGGCATCGGGGAAACGCCGAAAATCGTGCTCATCGCTCTGGGCAGCCTTTTCCCTATCTACTTAAACCTGTTTTCAGCCGTGCGCGCGGCGGACCCTAAATTGATCGAGGCCGCCTCCACCCTCGGCCTCAGCCATGTGGAGACCATCTTCCACGTCATCCTGCCCGCCGCCGTGCCGGGCTTTCTCGTCGGGTTGCGCCAGGCCCTGGGTGCTAGCTGGATCAGCCTGGTCGTGGCCGAGCAGATCAACGCCTCATCGGGCATCGGCTATCTGGTCATGAACGCGCGGGATTTCCTGCGTACCGACATCATCTTCGATGGTCTGATCGTCTACGCCCTGCTCGGCCTCGCCACAGACCAGGCCGTGCGCGCGCTGGAGCGCTATCTTCTCGCCTGGCGCCCCTCGATTATCGCGGCCAAAGGAGCTTGAGCATGAACATGCTGACAGAGATTGCCCCCGCCCAGGCGCCAGGCGTTACCCCAGGCGTTACCGGGGAGAAATTCGCGGTGGAAGTGCGCGGGCTGACCCGCGAATTCGGCACCAACTCGGTGTTGCGCAATCTGGACCTTCAGCTCCGCCCGGGTGAGTTCACCGCTCTGCTCGGCCGCTCCGGCTCGGGCAAATCCACTTTACTGCGCACTTTGGCTGGGCTGGACGCAGCACCCGAGGGCACCGTGACCGTGCCTGCCGCCAGAGCCGTTGTGTTTCAGGAGCCGCGTTTGCTGCCCTGGAAGCGGGTTTGGCAGAATGTCGCCCTTGGCCTGCGCGTAAAAGATGCCCGCAAGCGTGCCGAGGAGGCGCTGGAAGAGGTCGGGCTCGGGCACCGGCTGAAAGCCTGGCCGCTCACCCTTTCGGGCGGCGAGGCCCAGCGCGCCGCTCTGGCCCGCGCCCTGGTGCGCTCGCCCAAATTATTACTCCTGGACGAGCCCTTCGCGGCTCTGGATGCGCTCACCCGGCTGCGCATGCAGGCCATGGTCGCGGCCTTGTGGCAGGCGCACCAGCCCGCCGTGCTCCTCGTCACCCATGATGTGGACGAAGCCGTGCTGCTGGCCGACCGCATTCTGGTGCTGGACCACGGCCGCATCGCCCTGGACCTGACGGTGGAACTGCCCCGCCCGCGCCGCCACGGCGCACCCGGCTTCAACGCCCTGCGCGCCAAGCTGCTGGATGCTCTGGGTGTGCGCGAGGACGGCGCGACGGTATAACGCCTGGACCATGACCCTCGACGAGCTCGGCCCGCGCATCTGCATCATGGGGCCATCGAATAGCGGTAAATCCACTTTGGCCTTGGCGATCGGCCGGGCCCGCGGGCTGCCGCCGATCCATCTGGACCAGCTCTACCATTTGCCGGATACGGACTGGGAACCCCGGCCAGCGAAAGAATTCGTCGCTTTGCACGACACGGCCATCGCAAGCGAGAGCTGGGTGATGGAAGGCAATTACTCCCGCTGCATGGAGCAACGCTTCGCCCGCGCCACAGGCATCATCCTGCTGGACGCCCCCGTCCCGCTCAGCCTGTTCCGTTATCTCCGCCGCTCATGGTTCGAGCGCGGCCGTATTGGGGCGCTGGAAGGCGGGCAGGACAGCGTGAAATGGGATATGATCCGCTATATCGCCGTCACTGCCCGCAAAAACCACCACCGCTATCAAGCAATGCTGGACCATATCAGCCTGCCGCAGATCAGGCTCTCGACAACCCGCGCAATCGCCGGGTTCTTCCGGTCGGAAGGGTTGAGCCGCTAGGGCTTTACAACCATGCCGGGGGGCCGCAACCATCACGCCGTGGCGGCCCCTTGTCGAGCCCCAATCTATTGTTCTAATAAAACGCATCTTGTTTTCGCACAATTTCAAGCTGGATGGTTAGAGGAAATGTTTGCAAAATCCCGGGGCAACCCGCCCTGCCGCGTGATGCGAGGCCGCGCATGACCACCCTCTCCAGCCTCATCGACCCCGGAGCCGAAATCTTCCGCGCCAATTTTGCGCATAACGAGGCTCTGGCCGCCGAACTGCGCCAGCACACCGCCACGGCGGCTTTGGGCGGCTCCGCCAGCTCGCGCGAAAAACATGTGGCGCGTGGAAAACTGCTGCCGCGCGACCGGGTTCACCGGCTGTTGGACCCCGGCTCGCCCTTCCTGGAAATCGGCGCGCTGGCCGCCAACGGCATGTATAATAACGAGGCGCCCGGGGCGGGCATGATCTGCGGCATCGGCCGCGTTTCGGGGCGCGAATGCATCATCGTCGCCAACGACCCCACGGTAAAAGGCGGCGCCTATTACCCGATGACGGTGAAGAAACATCTGCGCGCCCAGGACATCGCGCTGGAGAACCGCCTGCCCTGCATCTATCTGGTGGATAGCGGCGGCGCCAATCTGCCGCACCAGGCCGAGGTGTTCCCCGACCGCGATCATTTCGGCCGCATCTTCTTCAACCAGGCGCAAATGTCCGCCGCCGGCATCGCGCAGATCGCCTGTGTGATGGGCAGTTGCACCGCGGGCGGCGCTTACGTTCCCGCCATGTCCGATGAATCCGTCATCGTCCGCAACCAGGGCACCATCTTTTTGGCCGGCCCGCCGCTGGTGAAGGCCGCCACCGGCGAGGTGATCTCCGCCGAGGAGCTGGGTGGTGCCGAGACGCATGGCCGCAAATCCGGCGTGGTCGATCATGTGGCGGAGAATGACGAGCATGCGCTGCTCATCGTGCGCGAGATCGTTGCTAGTTTGAATACGGTGAAGGCCACCGATATCGACATCAAAGCACCGGTTCCGCCAAAGCTCGACATCAACGAGCTTTACGGCATCGTGCCGCAGGATGTGCGCGCCCCCTATGATGTACATGAGGTCATCGCCCGCATTGTGGACGGCTCCGAATTCCACGAATTCAAACGCCTCTACGGCACCACGCTGGTGTGCGGTTTCGCTCGCATCTGGGGCATGCCGGTTGCCATTCTTGCCAATAATGGCGTGCTGTTTTCGGAATCGGCACTCAAGGGCGCGCATTTCATCCAGCTCGCCTGCCAGCGGCGGATTCCTTTGTTGTTCCTGCAAAACATCTCCGGCTTCATGGTCGGCGGCAAGTATGAGGCCGAGGGCATCGCCAAGAACGGCGCCAAGCTGGTAACGGCCGTGGCTACCGCCAGCGTGCCGAAACTCACATTGCTCATCGGCGGCAGTTTTGGTGCCGGCAATTACGGCATGTGCGGCCGGGCCTATAACCCGCGCTTCCTCTTCACCTGGCCCAATGCCCGCATCTCCGTCATGGGCGGCGAACAAGCCGCTTCCGTGCTCGCCACGGTGCACCGCGATGCCGCCAAATGGAGCGCTGAGGAAGCCGAAGCCTTCAAAGCCCCGGTGCGCAAAAAATACGAGGACGAAGGCAACCCGTATTACGCCACCGCGCGCCTATGGGACGACGGCATCATCGATCCCGTGCAGACCCGCGACGTGCTGGGCCTGGCACTTTCCGCCACGCTCAACGCGCCCATCCCCGCCCAGCCGCATTTCGGCTTGTTCAGAATGTAATGGCCATGATTTCATCCCTCCTCATCGCCAATCGCGGCGAGATCGCCCGCCGCATCATCCGCACGGCCAAGCACCTCGGCATCCGCACCATCGCTGTGTATTCCGATGCCGATGCGAACATGCCTTTCGTGCGCGAGGCCGATGAGGCCGTGCACATCGGCCCGGCGCCCGCGCGCGAGAGCTATCTGGTGCAGTCCAAAATTCTTGAGGCGGCAAAAGCAACAAACGCCGAAGCCATCCACCCCGGCTATGGTTTTCTCTCCGAGAACGCAGGCTTCGCGGAAGCCGTGCAGGCCGCCGGCATCATCTGGGTCGGTGCGCCGCCCGCCGCCATCCGCGCCATGGGCCAGAAGGACGCAGCAAAAGAGCTGATGATCAAAGCCGGCGTGCCCGTCACCCCCGGCTATATGGGCGACAACCAGGAGCCTGTGCATCTGCACGAGCAGGCCGATAAGATCGGCTACCCGGTGCTCATCAAAGCCGTGGCCGGTGGTGGCGGCAAAGGCATGCGCCGCGTTGATGCATCGGACGCATTTATCGATGCATTAGCAAGCTGCCAGCGCGAAGCCGCATCCTCCTTCGGCGATGAGCGCGTGCTGATTGAAAAATACATCACCGGCCCGCGCCATATCGAAGTGCAGGTGTTCGGCGACACGCATGGCAACGCCGTGCATCTGTTCGAACGCGATTGCTCGTTGCAGCGCCGCCACCAGAAGGTCATCGAGGAAGCCCCGGCACCGGGCATGGACGAGGCCACCCGCGCCGCCCTCTGCGCCGTGGCGGTGAAAGCTGCTCTCGCCATAAACTACGTCGGTGCCGGCACCATCGAATTCATTGCAGATGCGAGTGAAGGCCTGCGCGCCGACCGCATCTGGTTCATGGAAATGAACACCCGCCTCCAGGTCGAGCATCCGGTCACCGAAGCCATCACCGGCCAGGATCTGGTGGAATGGCAATTGCGCGTCGCGAGCGGCGAGGCAATCCCCCTGCGCCAGGACCAGCTCAGCATCAACGGCTGGGCCATGGAAGCCCGGCTCTATGCCGAAAACCCCGCCACCGGCTTCCTCCCCTCCATCGGCCCGTTGCAGCGCCTGCACTTTCCGGAAAATGTGCGCATAGACAGCGGCGTGGAAGAAGGCGGCGAGGTCACCCCCTATTACGATCCGATGATCGCCAAAATCATCACCCACGCCCCCACCCGCGCAGATGCCGCCGCCAAACTGGCAAACGCCTGCGCCGCGCTTGAAGTGTGGCCCGTGAAAACCAACGCCGGTTTCCTCACCCGCACCGCCGCCAATGCGGATTTCATCGCCGCCCGCATCGACACCGGCTTCATCGAACGCCATGCCGGGCAACTGATCCCCGGCACCGAACCCTCCGCGCCGGTGCTGCAAGCCGCCGCCCACGCTTTACTGCCCACCAACAGCACGGACCCCTGGTCCGCCCTCACCGGCCTGCGCATCGCCGCCGCCCCGGATACACGCATCGCCGTGGACATCGCCGGTTCCACCCATGTCGTGACTTTGGCAGGCCCCACCCCCGCCTACACCACCTCGGACGATGTGCTGTTCATCCAGGGTGAGGCCTGGGAATACGGCCTGGCCCGCGCCGACCACGCCGCCGGCGGTGGCGCCGCCTCGGACGGCGCCATCCTCTCCCCCATGCCGGGCCGCATCATCGCCGTGCATGCCGCTGAAGGCGACCATGTGAAGAAAGGCCAGAAGCTCCTGGTGCTGGAAGCCATGAAAATGGAGCAGCAACTCCTCGCCCCCTTCGACGGCATCGTGAAAACTTTTACCGCCAAGCTCGATGCACAAATCGCCGAAGGCGTGCTACTCGCCCTCATCGAAAAGGAGGCCTAAAATGGCAGGCAAGCATTTTGACGAATGGAAAATTGGCGAGAAACTCGAGCATGAGATCCGCCGCACGGTGACGGAGACGGACAACGTCCTCTTCTCGGCCATGACCTACAATCCCCAGCCGCTACATATCGACGCGGAATTCGCCAAAAATTCCGAGTTCGGCCAGATCCTCGTCAACGGCACATTCACCTTCGCTTTGATGGCCGGCCTCTCCGTCGGCGACACCACGCTCGGCACCCTCGTCGCCAATCTCGGCTACGATAAATTGGTGATGCCCAAACCCGTCTTCATCGGCGACACTCTGCGCGCCACCACGGAGATTGTGGAGCTGAGGGAATCAAAATCGCGCCCGCAAGCCGGCATCGTCACCTTCAAACATGAGATGCTGAACCAGCGGGGCGAAATCGTCTGCCAATGCCTGCGCATGGCCCTGGTGAAGAGGAAAGCCGCATGAAACTCCGCTCCCTCCTCTTCGTCCCCGGTGACCGCCCGGAGCGCATGGAAAAGGCCCTGGGTTACGGCGCCGACGCGCTGATCCTCGACCTGGAAGACTCCGTCGCCGCCTCCGCCAAACCCGCCGCCCGCGAGGCCGCCGCCAATTTCCTGGCCCGCCCCAACCGCACCGTGCCACTCTTCGTGCGCATCAACCCGCTGGACGGCGGCCTGGCCGATGACGACCTCGCCGCCGTGGTGCACGCCAACCCAGATGGCATCATGCTGCCCAAGGCCGAAGGCGGTGCCTCGGTGGTCGATCTCCTCGCCCGCCTGGCCAAACTCGGCAACGAGACCGCGCTCATCTTCCCACTCGCCACGGAAACCCCCGCCGCCATCTTCGCCATCGGCAGCTTCGGCGGCATCTCGCCGCGCATCTGCGCCCTGAGCTGGGGGGCCGAAGACCTGCCCGCCGCCATAGGTGCCACCACCGCCCGCGAGGCCGACGGCAGCTACACCGCCCCCTACCAACTGGCCCGCTCCCTCACCTTGTTCGGCGCCCATGCGGCGGGTGTGGAAGCCATCGAAACCGTGTTCCCCGACATCAAGAACGCGCAAGGCCTCGCCGACTACGCCGCCCGCGGCCGGCGCGACGGGTTTACCGGCATGATGGCCATCCACCCGGCGCAAATCCCGGTCATCAACCAAGCCTTCACGCCGTCAGAAGCCGAGCTGGCGCACGCGCAAAAAATCGTCGACGCCTTCGCCGCCCAGCCAGACGCCGGCGTGCTGCAAATCGACGGTAAGATGGTCGATTTTCCGCATCTCAAGCAGGCGCGGCGTATTCTGGCGCTGGCGCAGGGGTAAAAAAAGTCATGGGGGCTTTTTGAAAAAAGCCCCCATACCCCCAAAAACTTTGGCAACTATATACTTGGCTAAGCTGTAGGCTTCTGTGAGGATCTCTGTGCAATACGAACGAGTATATACAATCTGGGGATTCTATGACGGGGCTCGGACCGGTATAGCCGATTTCAATGGTGTGCCACATTATTTTGCTTGTTTGTTTAATGAAGTAGCGGATGACTATTCTGACAATTTTAGACTTTACCCAGTTGGAATTGAGTTCATTGAGCGCGCTATAAGGACAGATGAGATTTATCGCGTTTGGGAGAATAAATTTCAGAGTGGTGAAGTGGGCATCGAGACGCATCCGGGGCACGGAGAAATCGACGCTGAATACGACGAAATCAAGTCTTGGCTGGATAACGAAATAGCTGGTCTTCGAGCAATACCAAGTCTTTATGGAGCAGAATTCCGCGTATTACCGGATCAAGAAAGCATTCTCCCGCGAATTATCCGCAACCAAGAAGTGAAATGGTCGCCTTTGCCTGGTCAGTTGTAATCCGAAACTTCACCCGCGACGGCGCTTAGCCAAATATATAGTTACCAAAACTTTTGCTCTTTAGCGGATGATATTTGGATATTGCACACGCGGCTCGATTTTATGCGTGTCGCGATAAGACGGCGGCTGCCGCCCCTCGTCCAAAACCCCATATTTTGCGCCCAGCTCCGCACCTATCACCGTCTGCCCGCTCAAACCCATCAGCCCGGGATCGTTATAAAGCGCCCACACAACATGTCCGGTATATTCAGGCGTCTCCGCCGTATCCTCCAGATATCCATATTTTGCCCGGTCGGATTCGATGATCGCCTTCAGCCGGTCGGTCAGCAGCGCGCCCATCCAGATGGACAGTGCGGCAACGCCAAAATCCTTGAAATCCACCGCCATATCGGCTGCAAACTTATCCATCCCCGCTTTATGCGCGCCGTAAGCCGGACCGAACACGTAATGCACGGCACCTGAGGCCGAGGTGAAAATCACCAGCCCGCTTTTCTGCGCCACCATCGCGGGCGCCGCATAATAACTCGCCACGTAACCGCTGCGCAGACCCACATCGAGCATATCCACCAGTTTCAGCGGCTTCTCCCAGAAATGCCCCGGTGCGTTCAGCTCATCATACACCGCCGTGGCATTATTGATGAGAATATCAATCCGCCCCTGCTCGCGCAGCACCTGGGCAATCAGCGCCTCTCCTTCCGTATCCACAGCATGGTCCACCCGCACGGCAATGCCGGTACCGCCCGCCGCCGTCACCGCCGCCGCGGTCTCGTAAATCGTGCCCGGCAGCGGATGGTCGCCCGCCTTCTCCGAGCGCCCGGTAACGTAAACCACGCAGCCGTGACTACCAAGGGCAATGGCAATGCCCCGCCCTGCCCCCCGGCTCGCCCCGGTCACAATCGCTACAGTCATTTTTCCCTCCCCACCGGCCGTTTTCGGCCTGGTTCACCCCAGCATGCACCGGCTTTGCATTTGCGGCTACCCGCCCTACCTTGCTCATGATAGGCTCCGCCCCATCTCCGCATGCGCCATCATGCGCAATATCAGTCGAGGACCACTCACCATGCTCAACACCGCCGCCTCTCTGCCCCTGAAAGACCCCACACTGCTCCGCGAAGCCAATTACGTGGACGGCAAATGGATCGAGGCCGATAGCGGCAATTGGATCGAGGTGAAGAACCCGGCCACCGGCGTGCTGGTCGGCCGCGTGCCCGCACTGGGCCAGGCTGAAACCAGGCGCGCCATCGAGGCCGCGTACAAGGCCGGCCCCGCCTGGCGCAAGCTGCTGGCCAAGGAGCGCTCCACCATATTGCGCAAGCTCTTCAACCTGATGCTGGAAAACACCGACGACCTCGCCATCATCATGACCGCCGAGCAGGGCAAGCCGCTGGCCGAATCCAAGGGCGAAATCGCCTATGCCGCCAGCTTCATCGAATGGTTCGCCGAAGAGGGCAAACGCATCTACGGCGACACCATCCCGCAGAACGCCCAAGGCCGCCGCATCATCGTGCAGAAAGAGCCCATCGGCGTGTTCGCCGCCATCACGCCCTGGAATTTCCCCGCCGCGATGATCACCCGCAAAGCCGGCCCCGGCTGGGCCGCGGGCTGTACCGGCGTCATCCGCCCCGCCAGCCAGACGCCCTTCTCCGCCCTCGCTTTGGCTGTACTGGCCGAGCGCGCGGGCATGCCGGCCGGCGTGTGCAACGTCATCACCGGGCCTTCGAGCGCCACCGGCGCCGAACTCACCGCCAACCCGAAAGTGCGCAAACTCACCTTTACCGGCTCCACGGAAGTGGGCGCCAAACTCATCGCGCAATGCGCCCCCACGGTTAAAAAACTCTCCATGGAACTCGGCGGCAACGCCCCCTTCATCGTGTTCGATGACGCGGACCTGGACGAAGCCGTGAAAGGCGCCATCGCCAGCAAATTCCGTAACGCCGGGCAAACCTGCGTCTGCGCCAACCGCCTGCTGGTGCAGGATGGCGTGTACGAAGCCTTTACCGCAAAACTGAAAGTCGCCGTGGAAGCCTTGAAAGTCGGCAACGGCATGGATGAGGGCGTGACCCAGGGCCCGATGATCAACGCCGAATCCGTTGCTAAGGTGGAAGAGCATATCGCCGATGCCGTGGCCGGCGGTGCGCGCATCGTAACCGGCGGCAAGCGCCATGCGTTGGGCGGCAATTACTTCGAGCCCACCATCATCGTGGACGTGCCGAAAACCGCCAAAGTCAGCCAAGAAGAAACCTTCGGCCCCCTCGCACCCTTGTTCCGTTTCAGCACGGAAGAAGAAGCCGTCGCCATGGCCAATGACACCGAATTCGGCCTCGCCTCCTATTTCTACGCCCGCGACGTCGGCCGCATCTTCCGCGTCGCCGAAGCCCTGGAATACGGCATCGTCGGCATCAACGAGGGCCTGATCTCCACCGAAGTCGCACCCTTCGGCGGCGTAAAATCCTCCGGCCTCGGCCGCGAAGGCTCCAAATACGGCATCGAAGACTACCTGGAAATCAAATACCTAGCCCTCGGCGGCCTCGGCGGCTGAAGGAAAAAGGCCAGGGCTCTGCCGTCGTGCGAAGCACGCCTCCGGCGTGACGACCCGCCAAGGGCCATTGGCCCTTGGATCCCGCTACTTAAGACTTAAAAAAGAGGCCTGCCTCCGCGCTGTTTCAAACAGCAAAGTGGCAGGCCTCTTTTTTAAGTCTTCAACTAATGGGGTCTGGGCCTCAGGCCCAGCGGGGTCCAGGGGCGGAGCCCTGGCCTTTTTCCTTCATGGAGGGGACGGTGGTGGAGCTAAGCGGAATCGAACCGCTGACCTCCTGCATGCCATGCAGGCGCTCTACCAATTGAGCTATAGCCCCTTGCCATGGGAGCGGCATATAGACCGGGGTTGCCCAACTGATCAAGAGGGGGGTGGAACCTAATGCGGATTATGTTAAGTCACCTCCCGCTGCCGGTATGTCCGGGCGGCATGGCTTCAGTCGCCGGGTTAGCACAGTGGTAGTGCAGCGGTTTTGTAAACCGAAGGTCGGGGGTTCAAATCCCTCACCCGGCACCAGAAACGAGACAATATGATCATATCCGCGCCGCGCCTCTTCCTGGGTGAAACCTTTTCCGGCCCAGGTGCTGTGGTGGTGGAGGGCGGGCTGATCACCGCCGTTCTGCCGGGCGAGACGCGCGGCGATATCGTGCTCAGCCACGGCTTCCTCGCCCCGGGCCTGATCGATGTGCATAATAACGGCGCCTTCGGGGTGGATTGCGCCACGGCCACGCCGGATGAATGGGATGTGTTCATCGAGAGGCTGGCGGCGCGCGGCGTCACCTCTGTGCTGCCCACCATCATCACCGCCCCCTTGGCCGTGCTGCAGGAGGCCGCCGCCGGGGTTGCCGCCGCCGCCCTGCGCCATGCCGCCATTCTCGGCCTGCATCTGGAGGGGCCGTTCCTCGCCCCGGCCAAACGCGGCGCGCATCAGCGCCACGATCTGCGCCTGCCGGACGCCGCCGCACTGGACGAAATCCTGCGCCTGCCCGCCTTGCGGCTCATCACCCTGGCCCCCGAGCTGCCCGGCGCCCTTGCCGCCATCGCCCGGCTCAAAGCCGCCGGGGTGGTGGTCTCGCTTGGCCATACCGCGGCGGATGCCGAGACGATGCGCGCCGCGGCCTGTGCCGGGGCCAGCATGGTCACCCATGTGTTCAACGCCCAATCCCCCCTCTCGCACCGCGCCCCCGGCGCCCCCGGCGTGGCCCTCACGGACCCGCGCTTCGCCCCCTGCCTCATCGCCGATGCCGTGCATGTGGACCCCACCATGCTGGCCCTGGCCTTCAACGGCTGCCCCCGCGCCATAGCGGTCACGGATTCCATCCTCATCGCCGGGCTGGCGCAGGGCGAGACCCGCCCCTTCGGCGGTGCCGTCGCCACGCTCAATGCCCAGGGCGTGGGCGTACGGGCGGATGGCACCATCGCCGGTGCCGGCATCGTGCTGGATGAGGGCATCCGCCGCCTCATCGCCGCCGGTGTGGCGCCCCAAACAGCACTTGCCGCCGCCACCTCCCGCCCCGCCGCCGCTCTGGGCCTGGCGGATCGCGGCCAGCTCGCCCCCGGCCTGCGCGCAGACCTCGTCTGGTGGTCCGATGATTTCGCCCCGCTCCAGGTGTGGACCGCCGGGCACACAACCCAAACCGCTACCCCGCCGCGCGGCACGGAGGCCGCCCGGGCCGAGCTGGCGGATCTGGACGAACGGCCGACACTCGCTATCGTGCAGGCCTTCCTGGCCCAGGAGCAGGCAGCCCAACGCGCCATCGCCAACGCCGCCCCGGCCCTGGCCCGGCTGGCGGATGCCGTGGCAGCGCGGCTACAGGCGGGCGGGCGGCTGTTCTATGCGGGGGCCGGCACCTCCGGCCGCCTCGGCCTGCTCGATGCCGTGGAATGCGGCCCCACCTTCGGCATTGACGAGGGTCTCATCATTCCCCTCCTCGCCGGCGGCCAGAACGCCTTCATAAAAGCCGTGGAGGGCGCGGAGGATGACGAGGACGCCGCCATCGCCGCCTTGGACGCGCATGAGTTCAGCGCCGCCGACGCCCTGGTCGGCATCGCCGCCTCCGGCACCACGCCCTTCACCTTGGCCGCCCTGCGCCATGCGGACGCTCTGGGCGGCATCACCGGCGCCATCGTCAACAACCCCAACTCCCCCATGGCGCGCCAGGCGGATTACGCCGTGGAGCTGCTCACGGGCGCCGAAATCATCGCCGGCTCCACCCGCCTCTCGGCAGGCTCGGTGCAGAAAATCGCCCTCAACACCCTCTCCTCCACGGTGATGATCCGCCTGGGCAAAACCTACGGGCCCTTCATGGTGGATATGCGCGCCACCAACATTAAACTGCGCCGCCGCGCCCTGCACATGCTGCAATGCATCTCGGCGGCCAATGAAGATGACGCAATGCTTGCACTCACCGCCTGCAATATGCATGTTAAGCGGGCGGCATTGATGCTGCTGCGCAAGCTTTCCGCACCAGCGGCGGAACAGGCTCTCGCGGCCGCATCGGGGTCGTTGCGCCGTGCCCTGCGGCTTGAAGGGGCACAGCGTTAAATAAAGCAGCGTTAAATAAAAGGGTTGAGGTCCAAGTTCTCAAGGAATTTCAATTGTCTGGCAGATCCGGCAAACTCGTAAGCTGCGCCCGCAAACTCGATGATTATATCATCGACCGCTTGTTACAGCCGGGCATCAACCGCGCCGATTGGTCTTTCGGCCTCGGCCTGCACAGCCTCGCCCGCGCCTGCGCCGCCCTGGGCACCGGCATCGGCCTCATCTGGGTGCATAAATACGACACGCCATTCTCTTCCGATTTCTGGCAGGACATATTCTGCCTCGCCATCATGGCCGGCGCCGCCTTCCTGCAAATCCGCGCGCATGAGGCCCACGCCCCGCGCCGCGCCAACCAGGCCCCCGCCGTACGCCTCACCGGCCTGCTCTGGCGCACATTATGGATCGCCGATCTGATGCTCTTCCCCTCGCAAATACCCGTGGAATCACACGGCGAGCTGCTCGGCAATTTCATCTGGACGGTGCTGCTGGTGCTGCCCTACTGGATCATCTGCTGCCGCATCGCCCCGCCGCCCGAGCGCAATTATGCCGGGCAGTTAAGGTACGCCACCATTCCGGTGCGCTGACGAATCGGCTATCCCGGGGTCGCGGGCGATTGCTTCTGCATGATCACGCTATGTATTTCTGCCGTCAGGCTGTTATTAAGCTGGATCAATTGATGCACTTCACCTTGAATCTTCAAGAGCGCTTCGGCATCATTGTAGGTTTGCAATGCTTGTTTATCCGAAGCCGCGGCGGCGACCTTTTGACCAACCATGATCACCGACAATAACACGAGCTGTAGAAAAGTCTGGGCAACCCATGCGATGAGTGTTGCCAGGCCGCCTTTGATCGCATCGGGCAAACTGACCAAAGCGATTACGGCAAAGGCATACGCGCACCACATGGTGCCGACGGTATCGGTGATGAACACGGCAATGCGCCCGTTGAGCCCCACATGTTCATTATCGGTCACATGAGGCCCATGGCTCTCGCGTTCCTTAAGCCGTAAATGGAGGAATTGTCTCGCATCCATCGCTTCGATATCCTTATAGAATCCAGGGGCGTGTTCTGTCCGATGTCCTGAAACATTACTCAATGCCGTATTTTTTGGGATTTGACCATCTTATGTGGTTCCCTCGGCGGATTTGCCGCCCTCAGCCCGCCGCTTTGGCCTCGCGGCGGCGGCGGGTTAATACAAACTCCGTATAGCCGTTGGGCTGGGCGCGGCCCTCGAACACCAGCTCCAGCGCGCCTTTGAAGGCCGGGCCGTCATAGCCCGGCGCCATGGGCTTATAGGCGGCATCGCCTTCATTCTGGCGGTCCACCACCAGCGCCATGCGCTTGAGCGTCTCCAGCACCTGCGCCTCGGTAACCACCCCATGGTGCAGCCAGTTGGCGATATGCTGGGAGGAGATGCGCAAAGTAGCGCGGTCCTCCATCAGCCCGACATCATGGATGTCCGGCACTTTCGAGCAGCCGACCCCCTGGTCCACCCAGCGCACCACATAGCCCAGCAGGCCTTGGGCGTTGTTATCCAGCTCCTGCTGGATTTCCTCAGCGCTCCAGTTCACGCCACCAGCCAGCGGAATACTCAGCAGATCGGAGAGTTTCGCGGGCGGGCGGGATTTCAGCTCGTTCTGCCGGGCAAACACATCCACCTGGTGGTAATGCAGCGCATGCAGCGTGGCGGCGGTGGGCGAGGGCACCCAGGCGGTATTGGCACCAGCACGCGGGTGGGCAATCTTCTGCTCCAGCATCGCCGCCATCTGGTCAGGTGCGGCCCACATGCCCTTGCCTATCTGCGCCTTACCTTGCAGCCCGCATTCCAGCCCGAAATCCACATTCCGGTCTTCATAGGATTTGATCCAGGGCTGCGCCTTAATGTCGTTCTTGCGCAGAAACGCCCCGGCCTCGAAGGAGGTGTGAATCTCATCCCCGGTACGGTCGAGAAAGCCGGTGTTGATGAACACCACACGGGATTTTGCCGCCGCGATACAGGCTTTCAGGTTCGCCGAGGTCCGGCGCTCCTCATCCATAATGCCTATTTTAAGCGTATTCTGCGCCAGCCCCAGCAGGCTCTCCACAGCGCCGAACAACGCATTGGCATTGGCCACCTCTTCCGGCCCATGCAGTTTCGGCTTCACGATATAAACCGAGCCCGCCCGCGAGTTACGCCGTGCCTTCAGATCATGCATGGCGATCAGCGAGGTGACCACCGCATCGATCACGGTTTCCGGCAGAAAATTCCCGGCATCATCGGTAATCGCATCGGTGAGCATATGGTGGCCGACATTGCGCACCAGCAGCAGCGAGCGCCCGTGCAGCGAGAGCTTGCTCCCATCAGGTGCCGTATAGTCCCGGTCCGGGTTCAGCGCGCGGGTGATGGTCTTGCCGTTTTTCTCCAACCGTTCGGTGAGCGTGCCGTTCATCAGCCCGAGCCAGTTGCGGTACACCAGCACCTTATCCTCGGCATCCACCGCCGCCACGCTATCCTCGCAATCCATGATCGTGCTGATCGCGGATTCCAGAATGATATCGGCCACCCCGGCCTTATCAGTCCTGCCGATGTTGTTGGCGGGATCGATGACAATCTCGGCATGCAGATTATGGTTCTTCAGCAGCACAGCCTTCGGTGCCGCCGCCTCGCCGGTATACCCCGCGAACTGCGCCCCATCCTTTAAGCCCACCTCGCCGGACTCCAGCAGCACGGCCAGATGCCCATTATGCACCTTGTACGCCTTGGCATCCGCATGGCTGCCGGCCGCCAGAGGAAAATGCGCGTCCAGAAACGCCCGCCCGCGCGCCACCACCGCCCCGGCCCGCGCCAGATTGAACCCTTTTCCGCGTGCGATTTCCCCCTCATCCGGCAGAGCGTCGGTGCCATACAGCGCATCATACAGGCTGCCCCAGCGGGCATTGGCGGCATTCAGCGCATAGCGGGCGTTGGACACAGGCACCACCAACTGCGGCCCGGCGATACGCGCGATCTCGTCATCCACATTGCCGGTATCCACCGCAAACGCCGCCGGCTCGGGGAGCAGATACCCAATCTCCCGCAAAAACGCCTCATAAGCGGCGGCATCAAAGCCCCCCTTATGCGCCACATGCCAGGCATCGATCTGCGCCTGCAATTCATCGCGTTTGGCCAGAAGGGCGGCATTGCTGACGCTATATTTCTGCAGCAGCGCCGCAAACCCCTCCCAGAACGGCCCCGCCTCCAGCCCGGTGCCGGGCAGCGCCTCCTTGTTCACGAAATCATACAGCGCCGGAGCGATGCTGAAGCCATGCAGGGAAATCCGGGATTCAGTCATTGGCAACTCCTATCGGGGCGTTTGCTCTGGTGATGCCGCAAAGCAGCATGAAATGGCAAGACCTTACATCAAGGCAGGCGGCCAAACACCTCCACCTGATTCAAGTGCAGAAACTCCCGCCCCAGCAGCGTCACCCGCACAAACCGCGCCCAGGCCGTGCCGGGCCCGTTCCACACCACAGGTGCGGTCACCGCCGCCCCGTCGCGCTTTTCCAGCACCTCCACCCAGGCACTGCCGTCGATGGACACGCCGAGGGCAAAATCCCGGAAGCGGTGCTGCGTGTCGTCAGTGGTGTTGATCACATGGATCTCGGTGATCGTGGCGATGCCGCCCAGATCCACCTGCCACCAGGGATTTTCCTCGCTATCGGTATGGAAATTACGCGTCCCATCGAGCACGCCATTCACCCCGCCCGCCGCATCCGCCTCCAGCGTCGGGGCAAAGGAATGGGCACAATGCGAGCTTTGCGACGCGCGCTTGTTGCGGCTGATATTATCCTGCCGCGCCGCCGTAATTCTCTGCTCGGCCAGGCCGGTGCCCAATGCCGCCGCCCGCGCGCGCGCATCCGCCCAGACCCCGGCCAGGCTCACATCCTCAACCGCGTTCATCCAGGCCAGATACCCGGCAAAATTCGGCCCCTCAGCAACGTCCTTCCACCGCACTTGCGCGTCGAAATCGCCTTTCAGCCCGCGCGCGCTGCGCGAGACATAGGCCTCCTCCGAGCGGAAGGCATAATGATGGATCACCGCCATCCGCAGCAGTTTTTCCCGCCGCGCCGGCTCGTTGACGAATTCGCCCGCACGCGCCGGAAACCCCTCGTAATAATTCATCATCGGCTCGCCCAGCACATTCACGGAGACGAGCGGCCGGTTTATCTTGCGGTCGAGTTCGTGCCAGAACCCCTTGGCCCGGCCGCGCATGGTAAAATCGATCTCGGCCACCGTGCTGGCGCGGGCGATGAATTTGGTATTGGCATCGACCCTGGCCTCACGCCGGGTAAAATTCTCCAGCACCAGCCCCTGGGGTGGGGTTTTATGGCCGTTGGGGCCGAAAAACATCCAGTTGAACATCACGCATTCCACCTCGGGGGTGAAACGGCTCATGAACCCCGCCACATCCTCGCCCGGCGGCAGGCGCAAAAACTCGTCTATGTCGAAAAACGCCACCCATTGCGTCTCGGCCAGGAAATGCTCCACGAAATGCACATACATCTCGTATTGCTGGCCCTGGTACTGGTGGTGGCGGAAGGTGACGAACGGCGCCGGCCCCTGGGTGAAGGGCAGCACCGCCTGGTAAAACGCCCCCGGATCGTCGTCATTGCAATAGAGATAGACATGGTCGAACCCCAGCGCCCGGTAGTAATCGAGCCATTCGACGATATATGCCGTCTCCCAGCGGGCGCAGGCGCAGATGGCATAGCGGTGCTTCAGCATGCAGCCACGCCGTTATTGTGCTCATTATATTCCGCCAACGGCATATCGCCCCCTGCTCCCAGCCGGTCCTGCCTCGCCTTATGTTTGGCCTGAAACCCAAGGGTGAACAACCCTCTTGCGGGAGAGGGGGTTCTCAGGCATCTATATTACAGGCGCCTGGATATTGGCGGAGACCAGCCTTATGCGGCCGGTTCCACCTCGTTCGGCGCCAACTGCAGAGAACAATGCAGCGATAAACGACTGAAAAGACCAACTTACAAAGACCCATGGCCGGGGTTCGCCCGGCAAGTTTAAGGACCGATGACCGCTTTGCCTGCCAGAATTCATCCGAGAATTCACCAATTTCAACTGGTTAAGGCGCGGTCCGGTTCCGTTTTCCTGTTTTCATCCCTTTTTCGCGCCGCCACCGCTCTGAGCGTTTCAGCTCGGGCACCGGTTCCGCGCGCGCCCCGGAGTTTTTATGACCAAAAGAATGTTAATCGACGCCAGCCATGCGGAAGAAACCCGCGTGGTGATGCTGGACGGCACCCGGCTTGAGGATTTCGACGTTGAGACCGCCGGCCGCAAGCAGATCAAAGGCAATATCTACCTTGCCAAGGTAATCCGGGTCGAACCCAGCCTGCAGGCAGCCTTCGTCGAGTACGGCGGCAACCGCCACGGCTTCCTCGCCTTCGGCGAAATCCACCCCGATTATTACCAGATCCCCATCGCCGACCGCCAGAAGCTCCTCGCCCTCCAGGCCGAGGAAGAAGAGGCCGGCACCGAGGATTTTTATCCCGAAGAGGCGCCGGCCGAGACGCGGGACGAGCCGCAGCAGGCTGCCCAGCCGCTCGACATCAAGCCGATCGAGATCGTTTCCGCCCCCCCGCCTGATGAAGCCCAGAGCCAAGGCGAAGCCTTCGATCAATCCGCACATGTGTATGATGCGCTGAGCGAGGGTGGCCCAACCGGTTTTGCGCCGGACGCGGAAGCCCCGGCCGACGATTCCCAGGCCGAAGCCCTGCCAGCGGAAATTGCCGCCGAAGCCCTCGCCGACGCCCCGGCCGAGAACGGCGATGCCGACTCCACCGTCGAAACCGTGGAATCCAACGAGGCCGTGGAAACCATCTCCGCCGACGACGGCCCGGCCCCCGAGCAGCTCGGTGGCGATGGCGATGACGCCGCCGAAGCCCGCGAGCGCCGCATGCGCCAGCGCTTCCTGCGCAACTACAAAATCCAGGACGTGATCCACCGCCGCCAGATCATGCTGATCCAGGTGGTGAAGGAAGAGCGCGGCAATAAGGGCGCAGCCCTCACCACCTATCTGTCCCTGGCCGGCCGCTTCTCCGTGCTGATGCCCAACTCCCCCACCGGGGGTGGCGTCTCACGCAAAATCACCTCCCAGGCCGACCGCCGCCGCCTCAAAGAGGCGATGCAGGAGCTGGACGTGCCCCAGGGCATGGGCCTCATCGTCCGCACGGCAGGTGCGAACCGCCCGAAACCCGAAATCAAGCGCGATTGCGAATATCTGCTGCGTTTGTGGGACGACATCCGCGACAAGACCATGGAATCCTCGGCCCCGGCGCTGATCTATGAGGAAGCCAACCTCATCAAGCGCGCCATCCGCGATGTGTACACGCGCGATGTCGAGGAAATCCTGGTCGACGGCCAGGAAGGCTACACCGCCGCGCGCGACTTCATGCGTATGCTCATGCCGAGCCATGCCAACAAGGTCACCGCCTGGGCCGAAGGCCAGCAGCCGCTCTTCTCCAAATACCAGGTGGAAGCCCAGCTCGACGCCATGCTGAACCCCACGGTCCAGCTACGCTCCGGCGGCTATATCGTCATCAACCAGACCGAGGCGCTGGTCGCCATCGACGTTAACTCCGGCCGCTCCACCCGCGAGCGCAGCATCGAAGACACAGCCCTGCGTACCAACCTCGAAGCCGCCGAAGAGGCCGCCAAGCAGTTGCGCATGCGCGATCTGGCCGGGCTCATCGTCATCGACTTCATCGACATGGAGTCCCGCAAGAACAATGCGGCGGTGGAGCGCAAGCTCAAGGATTCGCTCAAACACGACCGCGCCCGCATCCAGGTCGGCTCCATCAGCCATTTCGGCCTCATGGAAATGTCGCGCCAGCGGCTGCGCCCCTCGCTCACCGAGGCCTCGCTGATCACCTGCCCGCATTGCGCCGGCCAGGGCCATATCCGCTCGCCGGAGAGTGCGGCACTGCACATCCTGCGCGCCATCGAGGATGAGGGCGCGAAATACCGCGCGGCCGAAATCTCGGTCGTGCTGCCGCCGGAAATCGCCTTCTACCTGTTCAACCACAAGCGCGAGCGGCTCACCCTCATCGAGGCCCGCTACAACATGCGGGTGACCTTCACGCCCGACGGCGCCTTGGCCGGCACCAATTTCCGCATCGAGCGTCTGCGTACCCAGACCGCACCGCCGCCGGCCCCCGCCCCCGTCCGCCCCGAGCGCCAGATTGCGGCACCCGAGCCGGAAGTGGCCGAGGAGGAAGAGAGCGAGGTTGAGACCGCTGATACCAATGAGGGCGGCACCAACGAGGGCGGCACGGCCGAGGAAAAAGCCGACCGCAAGCGCCGCCGCCGCCGCCGTGGCAAGCGCCGTGACGACCGTCCCGCGCAGGAGTCATCCGAGACCGCTGGGGAGGCCGTTGAGGGCGAAACCCAGGCCGAAATCCCCGGCACCGGCGAGCAGCCGGGGCTGGAGCAGCCCAGCGAGATCGATTTGGTGCTGGAAGCCGCCCTCGGCGCACCCGCCGACGAACCCGAGCCCGTGCTGACCGAGCCGGCGCCTGAGGAAGAGGCAGCGCCCAAGCGCCGCCGCCCCCGGAGCAGAAAACGCCGTGGCGACCCCGCCGAAGGTGAAGCGCCGACTGAGGCCCCGGAGGCCGCACCTATCCCGGTCTACACCGACATCGCGGATATTTTCGAAGCCGCAGAGCGCGCCGAGGAAGCCGCCCGCGCTGCCCGCCGCGCCGCACCCGTGGCGGTGGCCCCGGCCGTGATTGTGGAACCAGCCCCCTCTATTGCCATTGAGCCGGCCGCCGAAGCCCCCGCCGAGGAAGCACCCGCCCCCAAGGCGGAGACACCCAAGGCCAAGCCCACGGTCCAGCCCCCGCTCCAGCCCACAGTCCAGCCCATCGTCATCGGCGAGGGCGACGCCTCGGGTGAGAAAAAACGCGGCTGGTGGCGCCGCTAACCGGCCGGAATTCACACTTCGCAGTGAACTGGCGGCCCCCCGGCCGTCAGTTCACTTGAAAATCCGGTAAAATAGGCCAATCATAGAGCTGGCCCCCCTGATTTTCTCAGGAATGCCCTCTCAGGAGTGATTAAAGTCCATGGCTCTGAACCCGAATAATTCATACCGCACGGCGCAGACCGGCTATGCCGGCTACGACAGCGCGGCACTCGACGCAGGCCTGCGCGCCTACATGCTGCGCGTGTATAACTGGATGGCCTCCGGCCTGGTTCTCACCGGCCTGGTCGCCTACGCCATCTTCGCCGTCCCGGCCCTGCACGCGCTGTTCTACACCACGCGCATGGATGCCGCCGGCTATCCGGTGCAGGCCCCCACCATCCTCTCCTACATCGCCATTTTCGCACCGCTTGGCTTCGTGCTGGTGCTGAGCTTCGGCATCAACAAGCTTTCCACCACAGCCGCGCAAGGCCTGTTCTGGGCCTTCTGCGCCGTCATGGGGGCCAGCCTTACCACCATTCTCATGGTCTATACCGGCACATCCGTGGCTGAAGTCTTCTTCATCACCGCCGGTACCTTCGCGGGCACCAGCCTGTATGGCTACACCACGGGGCGTGACCTCACGAGCTGGGGCAGCTTCTTCTTCATGGGGCTCATCGGCATCATCCTGGCCTCGGTCGTGAACATCTTCCTGCACTCCTCGGCCATGCAATTCGCCATCTCCGTCCTCGGCGTGTTCATCTTCCTCGGCCTCACCGCCTATGACACCCAGCGCATCAAGGCCAGCTACCTCCAGTTCGGCGGTGCCTACGGCGCGGATATGGCCGGCAAGCGCTCGGTCTACGACGCGCTGCAGCTCTATCTGAACTTCATCAACCTGTTCATGTTCCTGCTGCAGCTCTTCGGCCAGCGGAACCAGCGCTAACATGGAGACGGCGGCGGTCCTGACCTGTATCAGCCAGGACCGCCCCGGCCTCGTCAACGCCATCTCCGAGGCCATCGCGGCCTCAGGCGGCAACTGGCTGGAAAGCCGGCTCGAACATCTGGCCGGGCAATTCGCCGGCATAATCCTCATCCGCCTGGCCGATGAACGCATCCCCGCCCTCACCCAGGCCTTGCAGGCTCTACCGGGCCTAAACATCACCATCGCCCGCGGCACCACCGAGCCGGAACCCGCCCTCGAACCCCTCGTGCTGGAAATCCTCGGCCACGACCGCCCCGGCATCGTCCGCGATGTAACGCAAGCCATCACCAAACTCGGCGTGAATATCGAGGAGTTTTCCTCCTCCATTGAAAGCGCGCCGTTTACGGGCGAGGACATGTTCCGGGCGGTGCTGAAGCTTGGGCTGCCTGAACATGTGTCGAGCGACGAGGTGCGCCGCGTGCTGGAACGGCTGGCGGATGAGATTATGGTGGATGTGAGGACTGGGGCGGAAGTTTAAAGAAGCCAGCGGCTGCTTTGACCACAAATTTTTTCGATATCTCCAATACAAGCCGGATTGACGGCCTTTTGTGTTTGTAGGGGTTTTCTCAAAAACCCTACAAACACAAAGTTATCCACAACCTATTGATTTGATTATCAATACGCTTGCCCTACACCTTCTTTAGTGGCATACTTCCAACAGTTAAGGAGTGAGCCCCCAGCAGGACTCGAACCCGCGACCCCCGGCGTACTAGACCGGCGCTCTATCCAGCTGAGCTATGGAGGCGTCGGTGGTGGCTTAGTAGGAAACTACAAATCCCCCCGGCTAACGGATCGATCTTGTACGGGTGATGTACTGCATCACGCTTTATCCTTTCCTATTTCTGTCTCGTGAGTACTCCCCAGCGCCCCCGCGCTGGGGTTCTCGGGTACCGCCGGAAGCACTTGCTCCGCCTGCGGCCCGTAGAACCAAGTTTGCCCCTTCCGGTGTACTATTCCCTCCTGGGAAAGACGGTAAAGAGTCATGCCAACGGTTTTTTCGTGAACATGAAGCAAGTTCACGCGTTCAATGTATTGGCGAAGCGCCAAAGACCGTTCGCCGTTAGGCGCAATCTCTCTCAAACGATTAAGTACAGCATCCTTGACCTTGGCTTGCCTAGCGGGCGCAGGCTCATCGGCACCCACCTCAGCGGAAGCGAGGACTAAGCTCTTTTGTCCAAATTCTGCCAGCTTTTGATCAGATAAAGAGCGAAGCCTTTCCTCGAATTCCGCAGCACGACGAAGCCACGACGAGGCTTCACCCGAACTTCCACGCGTCCGAAAGTCCTCGGCTCGGGAGCGGTACATTCGAATGCGCTCACGAAGTTCGATTATCTCTTGATCGTTTTCTAAAGGATCAAAAACAACATCAAAAAATTTGGCTGCCGCTTGGCATTCAGCCAATTCACGCTCGATTTCCCGATCTCGGACAGAAAGTTTTACTTGCTCATCTCGCAAGGCACTTCGTTCACGCAAAAGCCGATCCCGCTGCGCAAAAATCTTCGCGGCGGCCGCTTTTTGTAAATCAGAATCGTGCGTCTTAACAGGCATGCCACTTTCTAGACGCCTCGTATTTGGAAAGCAATCAAAAATTGATGTCTTTTATAACCTCTACGGATTTGATTTCTTTCTTGCGGTACAATCTCGGCTCGAGACCGGGGGCTCTTGCACGTCAGGCTACCGCCCAATCGCCGTCATAAACTCCGTCCATTCCCGCTTGGACAACCCAGACCCAGCCTGCTCCACCGTCTCCCCGGCCAGAATCCTCTGCAAACTCTCCATCATCTTCGCCGAGAACGTCACCGCCCCCAGCCGGTAGTCACAGAACGCCTTGTAGGACAGCGGCACCCAGGCCGCCGCCATTTCCAGCATCGCCTCGGCATAAACCCGTATCTCATACTGCGCATGCGCATCCGCCCGCAGCCGCAGGAAGTGGAACAGATTGTGTAAATCCGTCTTCCAGTACCACTGCGTATAGGTGTTCAGCGTCAAATTCATCCGCGCCAGCTCACGCGCCAGGCCGATATCCTCGCCCAGCATCTCCTCGTAATGCTCGTAGGTCTGGTCCGCATCCTGCCGCAGCAGCCCCAAAACCCGCTCGGCCGTGGCCGCATCCAGCACCTCGCCCCGCCCCTGCCGGTTGTCAGTAGACTGCAGCGCCAACTGCTCGGGCGTGGGCAAATAAAAATCCTTATCCATAATCGAATACCGCGCCGAATACTCGTTCACATTCGCCGTCCGGTGCCTGATCCACTGCCGCGCCACGAAAATCGGCAGTTTCACATGAAACTTGATCTCGCACATCTCGAACGGCGTGGAATGGTAATGCCGCATGAGGTAGCGGATCAGCCCCTCATCCTCCAGCGCCTTGCGCGTGCCCCGCCCGTAGGAGACGCGCGCGGCCTGCACCACCGCGCTGTCATCGCCCATATAATCCACCACCCGCACAAAGCCGTGGTCCAGCACCGGCACGGCCTTGAACAGATATTCCTCCAGCGCCGGCACGGTCGGCCGCAGGGTGGAGTGGGTCGCATTACGGGCGGCGTCGATTTCCGATGCCTGTTCTGGGGTCAGGGTCATGATAACACTCTTTCACATTCCACGATTCGCGCCTATATAGAGGGTGCCGGCTTGCCGGCTATGGTGATAAACGGTGCGTGAAATAAACATTGTGGACCCGGGGGCAGTACCCGGCGCCTCCACCAAATAGCTGACGGTGCCGGGTGTAGTTAGCCAAGCACCGCCGTTCCGGGCAACCGGGAAGGCCAGCTCATATGGGGGTGAAATAGCTTCGACACGTGTGGTAAAGACCCATCTTTTGCCCGGCATTGTACCGCCGTCATCGGGCTATATCTTAAATGCGAACGATAACAACGTAGCATTCGCGGTCGCTGCCTAAACAGCAGCTAAGCGCGGTTCGGGGGGCACCGGGCAACAGAAGCCCCCCACTCTCTTGACAGTCCCCGGCCCCAGCGCCCCAATACAGCGCATGAGCAATCCCTGGGACGAGTATTTCGCCGCTATCGGCACACCGCTCCACGACATCATCGGCCAGTTCGACAGCCTCGGCCAGAATTGCGAATTCGGCTTCATCCAGGCCGCCAACCATTTCGGCGAGGGCAATCTGCTCACCTTCGCTCTGGCCGAAAGTGCCAATGCCGTCATCCGCCTGCTGGAGCAGCGCATGCAAGGGCTGTACGCGCGAGACCGGCTGGAGCAAGTCGGCGATGGCCCGCTTGTGCGCGACCGCCATTACGGCATCGCCTTCCATTCCAAAATGTATATGCACAAGGGCGTCCCCACGCCGGAGGCCGAGCGCGACGCCATCTATGCCGACGACCTCGGCAGAATCACCTATCAGACAGACAAGTTCAGCGCCGAACTGCGCGCGCCCAGGCGCATCTGGGTGTATAAAAGCCTGAATCCCGTCGGCCTCGGCAAAATCATCGAGCTGCACGGCGCCCTCAGCGCCTACGGCCCCAACCGGCTGCTGGTGGTGCAGGCGGACCCCACCAAGCCGGCTGCCGTGGAAATGCTGGACCAGGGCCTCTACCTCGGCCATCTGCCCGCCTATTCCCCCGGCGACGAAGCCTGGCGTTTCGACGCGCCGGGCTGGTCCACTTTGCTGCGCGGCACATTACGGCTGGCCGGCCATCGCTAAGGGCGAAAAAAAAGGCGGCGCATAAAGCGCCGCCAAGTTTAGGGAGGAAACGTCCAAGAAATAGGAGAGCAAGCTCATCCTATGGGAAATTATATACGGGATGAAATCCGACTGAGACAGTCGTGATTTCGCAGTGCAGCAATGAAAATTTGCTGACCATGATGTAATTTTTTACACACAACTGGTCGGTTTCGGTCACATACTGCAGTATTTAGCCGCATTCTTAAGCGGGCGTTTAATTTACTCATCATCCGGCACCAGCACTATCACCGCCGCCTGCGCCGCTATCCCCTCGCCCCGCCCGGTAAAGCCGAGCTTCTCCGTGGTCGTCGCCTTCACCGAGATCCGGCTCTCCGCCACCCCCAGCAGTGCCGCCAGCCGGGCCCGCATCGCCGGCGCATGCGGCGTAATCTTCGGCCGCTCACATATAATGGTGATATCCGCATTGGCCAGCCGCCCGCCGCGCGCCGCAATCCGCCCCGCCGCATGGGTCAAAAACCGCGCGCTGTCAGCGTCTTTCCAGGTGTTCTCGCTGGGCGGAAAATGCCGGCCGATATCCCCCTCCGCCAGCGCCCCGTAAATCGCATCGCACAACGCGTGAATGCCCACATCCGCATCCGAATGCCCGGCCAGCCCCTTCTCGTGCGGCACTTCCACGCCGCAGATGATCAGTTTCCGCGCCTCCGCGAAAGCATGAACATCAAAACCAGTGCCGATCCGGGGAATCATTTTCTACTCCTGCGCCTTGCTCGCAGGCAGATGTACGGTCTGCGCGCAAAGCGTCAACCTTTCTGCTCAACAGTCATTGCGCCGGACCCGTCCCGGCTCTAATTTGCCCAAATCATGAGCAACCATTTCACGCCAATGATCCACCCCATCACTCTGGGCAGCGGTGCGCGCCAGGTCACACTGGCACATCCGGTCATCCTTGCCCCGCTCTCCGGCGTCACCGATCTCCCCTTCCGCGCCCTCGTCAAGGAACAAGGCGCAGGCCTCGTTGTGTCTGAAATGATTGCCTCCTGGGCCATGGTCCGCGAAAACCGCAACACTTTGCGCATGGCCGAGGTCGTCTCCGGCGGCGGCCCGTCCTCGGTCCAACTCGCCGGCTGCGACCCCGCGGCCATGGCCGAAGCCGCGCGCATCGCCGTGGGGCTGGGTGCGGATTTAATCGACATAAATTTCGGCTGCCCGGTGAAAAAAGTGGCGATCGGCCAGACCGCCGGCTCCGCGTTGATGCGCGATGAGCTTCTGGCAGGCAAAATCCTGGAAGCCACCGCCCGCGCCGTGGACGTGCCCGTGACGCTGAAAATGCGCATGGGCTGGGACCACCAGAGCCTCAACGCCCCCGTCCTCGCCCGCATCGCCCAGGAATCCGGCATCACCATGCTCACCGTGCACGGCCGCACCCGCCAGCAATTCTATGAGGGTGTGGCGGACTGGGATTTCGTCTCTCAGGTGAAGGCCGCCGTCAGCCTGCCCGTCATCGTCAATGGCGACATCACCACCGAGCAAAAAGCCGCCGAGGCCCTGACCCGCTCCGGCGCCGATGGCGTGATGATCGGCCGTGGTTCCTACGGCCGCCCCTGGTTCCTGCGCCAGGTTATCTCTTACCTCACCACAGGCGAACTCCAGGCCCCGCCCAGCCTCGCGGAGCAGAAAGACATCCTTCTCCTCCACTACCGCGCCATCCGCGCCCATTTCGGCGAGGGCCCCGGTGTGCGTCTCGGCCGCAAGCACGTCTCCTGGTACAGCCAGGGCCTGCGCGGCTCGGCCGCCTTCCGCGCCGCCATGAACCGGCTCGATCAAGGCCCCGAAGTCGAAACCCTGATCCATGAATTCTACGACCCGCTCATCGAGCAGGGTGTTATCCGCCAGGATGAGTTGGCCATCGCAGCATGAGCGGCTCGTTCAAAAAAGCCTTCGGCCTGGTCAAACGCAACCCGCGCGCCAAGGAAATCCGCCTGGACCCGGCGCAGATCCTCGACGCCTTGCCGCTGGCCGTCGCCGTGGTGGATGAGCAGGACGTATTCTGCGCCGTGAACTACGCGGCCGAGGAATTCTTCGGCGCCTCCAAAACCATGCTGCTCAACACCAACCTCTCCGAGCTGCTACCCCACGACCACCCCATCTTCCTCATGCTGGAACGCGCGCGGCGCGCCGGCGTCACCATCTCCGAGCACGATCTCAGCCTGGAAGGCCCCCGCATGACGCGGCGTGGCTGCTCCATCCAGGCCGCCCCGGTGCTGGACCAGCCCGGCTGCGTGGCCATCACCTTGCAGGATGAATCCGCCGCCCGCACGCTGGACCAGCAGATCTCCGCCCGCAACGCCGCCCGCAGCATCACCGGCATGGCCGCCATATTGGCCCATGAAGTGAAAAACCCCCTCTCCGGTATCCGCGGCGCCGCCCAGCTTTTGGAGGCGAGCGCGCCCCCCGCCGACCGCGAACTCGCCGTCCTCATCCGCGACGAAGCCGACCGCATCCGCGACATGGTCGAGCGTATGGAAACCTTCGGCGAGAAAAAGCTGGAGCGCCAATCCGTCAACATCCACCGCGTGCTGGAGCACGTCCGCCGCCTCGCAGGCTCCGGCTTCGCCTCGCGCATCAAAATCATCGAGGCCTACGATCCCTCGCTCCCCCATGTATTGGGCAATCGCGACCAGCTCATCCAGGTGCTGCTCAACCTCGTGAAGAACGCCGCCGAGGCCATCGCCGGCACCGAGCGCCAGGATGGCGAGATCCACATCACCACCGGCTTCCAGCACGGCGTGCGCCTCTCCGCCTCCGCCGGCCGCACCCGCCCCAACCTACCCATCTTCGTCGGCGTGCGCGACAACGGGCCGGGCATCCCGGAAGACATCCGCCGCCACCTCTTCGAGCCCTTCATCTCCACCAAGGCCGCCGGGTCCGGCCTGGGCCTCGCCCTCGTCGCCAAAATCACCGCCGACCACGGCGGGCTCATCGACGTCGACTCCCGCCCCGGCCGCACCGAATTCCGCATCCATCTGCCGGTCTATGAAGACCCAGAAGAAAGCAGCAATTAAACCCATGATCCTGTTAAACCAATGACCCTGCCCACCATCCTCATCGCCGACGATGACCGCTCCATCCGCACCGTGCTCACCCAGGCCCTGGGCCGCGCCGGCTACCAGGTGCGCGCCACCGCCTCCGCCGCCACACTCTGGCGCTGGGTGGAAGACGGCGAGGGCGATGTCGTCATCACCGATGTGCTGATGCCCGATGAGAACGGGCTGGACCTCATCCCCCGCATCCGCCGCATCCGCCCGGAACTCCCCGTCATCGTGATGAGCGCGCAATCCACCCTCACCACGGCGGTCCAGGCCACCCAGCGCGGCGCCTTCGAATACCTGCCCAAACCCTTCGACCTCGCGGACCTGCTCTCCGTGGTGGACCGCGCCTTAAAACAGCCCGCAGCCCTCGGCCCGCAGCCCAAGGCACCGGACCCGCACCCGGATGACTCCCTCCCCCTCATCGGCCGCTCGCCGGCCATGCAGGAAATCTACCGCATCATCGCCCGCCTCACGACCACCGACCTCACCGTGATGATCAACGGCGAATCCGGTGCCGGCAAGGAACTCGTCGCCCGCGCCCTGCACGATTACGGCCGCCGCCGCCAAGGCCCGTTCGTCGCCATCAACATGGCCGCCATCCCGCGCGAACTGATTGAGTCAGAGCTGTTTGGTCACGAACGAGGTGCCTTCACCGGCGCCACCAACCGCCATGTCGGCCGCTTCGAACAAGCCGCCGGCGGCACACTCTTCCTCGACGAAATCGGCGACATGCCGCCCGAAGCCCAGACCCGCCTGCTCCGCGTGCTGCAGGAAGGCGAATACACCACCGTCGGCGGCCGCTCGCCCATCCGCGCCAACGCCCGCATCGTCGCCGCAACCCATCGCGACCTGCGCGCCCTCATCCGCTCCGGCCAGTTCCGCGAAGATCTCTTCTACCGCCTCAACGTCGTCCCCATCCGCCTGCCCCCCTTGCGCGAGCGGCCGGACGACATCCCCGTCCTCGCCCAGCACTTCCTCAACAAAGCCCAGGCCGAAGGCCTGCCGGTCAAAACCATCGACCAGCAAGCCATGACCATGCTCACCGCCTATCGCTGGCCCGGAAATGTGCGCGAGCTGGAAAACCTCATCCGCCGCCTGGCCGCATTAGTGCCGCAACCGGTCATCACCGAAACCATCCTGGCCCAGGAACTCGCCGACTACGTCATCGCCGAAGACCCAACCCCCGCCACCCTCTCAGACGACCCCGACACCATGACAACCGTCGTAGAACGCCACATCGCCCGCCTGCTGGCAGCCATAAGAGAATCAGGCGAAGAAGGCGTGCTGTACGAACGCGCCCTGGCCGAACTGGAACGCCCCCTCATCCGCATGACCCTAGCCGAAACCCGAGGCAACCAAATCCGCGCCGCCGCCCTCCTCGGCCTCAACCGCAACACCCTGCGCAAGAAAATCCGCGAGCACGGGATCGGTGTGCAACGGCGGGTGGGTTAGGTATGGTTCGGGGGGTGTTAGAGAAAAAGGCCAGGGCTCTGCCCTGGACCCGCCAAGGGCCGAAGGGCCCTTGGATCCCACCCGGGTCTTGGAAA
>JAMFRO010000017.1 GCA_026224825.1 bacterium
ATGGGGGTCGCAAGTAGCTCGTAGGGCTAAAGAAACTGGGACATCAACTACAAGGAAATTATAATGTAGTTGATGTCCCACCCCGTCTGATTGGATTCGCTTGTCCTCTGCGCTCGCACGCTCGCCCATCGTCCCTATTGTCTGCCCCGTATTCCAGGCTGCCGCCCTCCTCTCTCGTGACACTCGCTGCGCTCGTTGTATTATGGGCGAGTACCGCCCCCCATCTTCGATGGGTCCCCTAGTATTCCACATCTTCATCATCCTTGATTTAATTCTGATTTTTTGATCTACTTCACTCAAAATCTTTTTTTTCGAAAACCTATACTCACTTTTTTTTTCAAGCTTTAAATCACCTTTGCATCAAAACGTCATTTTCAATCGACATACACATACTTTTCCGAACAACTATTAGCTTCTTGCATCAATCCATTGCTACCTATACCATTCTCCTTCCTCCAACTTTTCTAAGCTCTACTACTTCATTTGCGCTTTCCAAAAATCCTTTTCTGTTTTCATCCCTCCCCCTCCAACGCTCAAATCTCCAACTCAACCTAAACCTCATCCCAATCAATATCTACATCACTCCCAAACTCATCCTCATTCTCTCCATTCACAACCACATTCTCCTTACTACCATTCTCTACCTCACGTCCGTCTCTCCTCGCATCAACCACCTGCTTCGCTCCTCCAAGCTCGACGCCTCGCTTCTTCTTCCTCGTCGGACCAACCAACTCTCCTCCCTCGTTCACCGGCTTCCGATACAACTTCTTCACATCAAAATCAATCTTTTCAAAATCCCCCTTCACCTTCGCAATCCTCGTCAAATACTCCTTATCATACATCGAATCTCCCAACAACTTCCCGTACTGTCGTGCCGCCCTCTTCAGAGCATCCGTAAAGGCCGACTTCCGCGTCTTTCCCAACGCATCCATCTTAGATCTCGCATTCACCACATCTCCATAACCAACATCCTGTCTGGACGTCGTCTTCCGCCGACCACTCTCATCCTCAATCGTCACCGATAACTCCACCACACAACAAATACCAGCCGTCCATCTCCCCGGCTGCGTCTCCGACAACTCATCCACCTCCGTCGACACCAAACGCGTCGACCATCCCATAAAGCCAAAAATATCATTCAATAATGATATCACCTCGTGCCCCTCCAGATAAAAGAACTTCTTCGTGCCCTGGCCCGGCCTCTCCGACACATACTCTGGCCCTGGATACATATCCAACAGTAAAGCACAATCCTCCTCCCGTCGTCTCTTCCCCTTCATATCGTCTCGTGCCGTCGACATAGTAGTTTCACAACAAATGTAAAATAAATAACAAACAAATGTTTCCTAACAGTTCCAAACCTTCCAAATCCCCCCTCTTCAAAATATGGGCGGTGCCCCCAATATATAGATCGCGCCAAGTGCTAGCCTACCCCGCTTAACGTGAACGTATTCACGTACATGTATTTACGCCTACGGGTTTCCGTGGACGTAGATCAAAAGGTGCCCTGTGAGTGGGTCGCTTATAGCGGGTGCTTCAGGCTATGGGTAGCCCGAGAGGATTCGGCAAGAGAGCGAATCAGAAAGTGGTCCATCAACATGATGGACCACCGGTCCAGTACAAACCAAACGTATACAGTTTGTATGGGGGTCGCAAGTAGCTC
>JAMFRO010000018.1 GCA_026224825.1 bacterium
CCGGAGCCCTCCGGAGTATAGTCTCAACTTCAACACCATCCTCCAACGCCAATCCTCCGCCAATAAGCAGAAGATCAGAGGCAGAGTACGCAAAATGCTACAAGGCGGGATTCAGCTGACGGTTACGATCGTTCCGGCGGTCGCGTATGCGCTGGTCGTATCGCGCGTACCGGCTTTGAACCGCTGGCCATGGGTCGGCGATCCTCTGCTCGGCATCATCGTGTTTTTCTTCATGGGCTTCATTGTGTTGCCGCATAGTGCCTTCACCACGCCAGTGTCGGTGACACCTATGCCCTTCGCGCCCGCCATTTTGATTCACATGTTCGGCTTCGGCCTGCCGATTGCACTGGTCATCCAGCGTGGATGGGCTCGGTCGAGGAATGCCGGTCTCTGAATCGTCACCACGTGGGGCAGGCAGTTAGCTCCGCCTTCTCAGGGATTGCCGACTGAACCGCGGCGCAAGGAGCTACCTCGGCGCCCGGATTTGCGACACTTGATTTGGTTCCACTTAAGACCAAGGACACCCACCTGATGAGCATGAAGATAACGCAAATCGTTTCGATTTCAGAATTTTATCCTTTTATTGAACCTACCCCAGCCTGAGAATTCTTTCATCCGAATTGCCGCGCTTCAGTCATCCCCTTCATTTTTCTCTCAAAGGAGTATTCATCATGATCAGCACAGACCATCTCGACGCCTATCTCAAAGCGATGGGTGAGCGCGACGTCACCGCGGCAAAAATTCACATGGCTGATGACGTTGTTATCTACAGCCCCCTCGTCCCGGCACCATTCAAGGGCAAGGACCAGGTGGCCGATGTCCTGGCCGCACTTCTCGGCACTGTCGACGCCTTCGAGCCAAAAATGCTGCTGCGCGACAACGCGGACTTCGTCGCCGTCTTCACCATCAAGCTAGGCGACCACGTGATCGACGGCATGGATCACATGCACATTAACGACGCTGGGCTGGTGGACAGCATGACGGTGGCGTGGCGGCCGCTGCCGTCGGTGGTCGCGGTGCAGCAGAAACTCGCACCAAAACTGGGCGGCAACGCCATGAAACTGGTGAACGTCGAGTAAGCGAGCGCACGCCAGATGATCGGAGCGCGGCTTACTGCCGGCGTCGCCCTCGCTTCAATCAAACTGTGGCTGCCCTTTGTCCACGAGGCAGGGGCGCATCGAAATTTGCGATCGCGATTCATCAGTCGAACTTGACCAAGTCCTTAAAGATCAGTTGGCCCCAGCTCAGGGGACGCTATCAAATCTAAATGAAGGGCGTGCTGCAAACGAGATGTGATCTGATTTCCTCAGGCCTCCCAGAGATCCGACGCACTCAACATACGGTCGGCAGCGGGGTGTCAAGGAGTTCTATGGGAATGATTAACCTTCACGGCGTAGGCTTAAGTTAATGTGCAAGTTGACGAGCGTCCAGCGCATTCATCTCCGGCTTTGAGGCGACCCACGCGTAAAGTCGTAATCTAGGCAAACTGGGTGCACAGCTTGACCCCGCAAGGCGGCTCGCCGATGTCCATGGGAAACGATGGTGACGCCGCCGTCAACAAAATATGCTCAAGATAGTTAACTCTCGGTGGTTGCGTGCCCCCGCACCCAGAACCACTATGTATCTCAATACATTATGACACCCCTGCGGGGCCTTAAGTTGCTAACATGGGCAACCTGGCACGGTAGCCTTGCCGGCTTCGAATGTGCGCCAGTGGCGTGGCAGACCCGGTAGTCTCACATGAAATTGCGTGTATGTAGGCTTGATAGCGCCCGGGCTTCTGCTTCGCCGAAGCCTAAACGGATCAGACTGCCCTGACGCGCGAGATCCATGTCCGTCTGCAGCCGCATGATTTTAGCGTGGCCGCCTGCGATCATTGCCGGTTCGAAGCCCCCGGCGGCGATCACTGTCAGGGCTTCGAAGACGAGTTCGTTCAGGCCGGAGGTGTGCATCAGCTCGGCATGGCGGCGTTGCATCGCCATGGCCAGGCGCGGGCGCAGTGTGGCATCCTGCGCCGCGTGGCGCCGCAGATGCGACAGGCCGAAGGCGACATGCCGGGCCTCGTCCTGTGCCGCCAGGCGGCAGATGTCGCGCGTGATGGGGTCGGGCCCCTCGCGCGCCAGAAAATCCAGCAGGACGAGAAACGAGCCCTCACCCATGACGCTCAACAAAAAAGACGCGATGGCGAAATCCGGTTCCGTGACCAATGTTTTTAGCGAGGCCTGGCCGCCGCTGGTGGAAACGCCGGGGGCGGTATGGCGCAGCAAAGCACGGCGGGTGAAGACTTCCATGTGGCGCGCCTCATCGGCCGCCTGGATGGCCAGCAGTTGCAGCACTTCACGGAAATGCGGGTGGATGGTCGCGGCGAAACGCGCCGGCACGAGCAGTGCCGCGGTTTCATTTTCGATGAGATAGGTCATCACCTGCACGACGGCCGTCTCGATATCGTCGTCATGCGCAACAGGCTGGTGCCAATCTATAGCCGTCTGCGGATCCCATTGCGCGGCGGCGGCGCGGGCGTAGAGCCTGGCTGCATCGTCGCTCCAGATTTCCAGTTTATCGACCAGGCCGAAATCGAAACCAGCGCTGCCGCGCTCCACCGCCGCACCGCGCGCGGCAAGCCCCCAATGGCGAGGCGGGGATTCGACCACACCTTCCGGCGGTGCCGCCCCGGCGCGCTCCGTAGGCAAGCCGGCGGCATTGGGTGTGAGGCGGTGGGTGTGCGGTGCGGTGAAGTCTGCCGCCACGCCCATGGTTCTGGCCCAGGCACGCAGGTGCAGGCGCAGTTCGGGATGGTTGCCGACAACCTCCAGGCTCTCAGCCGGTGCGAGGCGGCGCAGGGCCCGGCGAAGTAAAATATCTGCACCTTCCTCTAGCCCCAGGGATTCGAGGTCTAGCCGCATCACGATGGCAGGAAGTGGTCCAGCCCGCCGGCGCGGTCCACGGCGCTGTTGAGCAGCGCATAGCCGCTGGCCCGGCCGGGCAGCCATTGCTTCAGCCCTTCCAGTTCCAGCAGCGGCCGGACTGCGGGGTCGTCGAAGCGCATGGCCAGCAGAAGCTCGGTAAAGCGGTGGATCAACGCCTGCGGTGCGTCATCGAAGATGGTGAAATTGCAATGGTCGAACAGGCCGGTTTCGGCCAGCACCTTTGTGACACCAGTGGGCAGCGTGCCCTCTCTGGCGAAGAGCAGGCGGTTGGCGTCCAATATGCAGCAGGCGTCCGCCGAGCCTGCCATCAACGCCTTTGCCGCGTCGCGCTCACCGCCAACATGGTCGCCATGCTTGCCGAGTCCAATATCGTAACGGATCAATTCGAAATCGCGCCCGGGCAGCAGCCCTTCCGCTGCCAGTACCTCCAGGGGGATCAATGTCGCCTGCGGCGAATCCTCGGCCCCGGTGGCGATACGCTTGCCTTTCAGCCCGGCGATGGAATCTATCCCAGCACCTTTGCGTACAACCACCACGCTGGCGAGATCACGATCGGTATCGCGCATGGCAATCGCGTGGGCGCGCCGCCCATGCCTTGTCGCGAGGCGCTCGGCCTCCACCCAGGCCAGCGGCGAGTTCCAGGCGATGTTGCATTGGCCGCCCCAATGGCCACGCACCTGCGATTCATAATTCGAATAAAGCACATAATCGAACGCCAGGCCTTGTACCTGGAAGAAATCCTTGAACCCTTCCCAGATGGTGACGACTTTCGGGTCATAGGCCACGGCGCCGAGAATGATGCGGTCGGTCATGTCTGCCTCAGGCAAAAATATCGAGGCCGCACAGCGCGGCCTCAGGCAAAAAGATCTAGGCCGCACAAAGCGCGGCCGATGAAGTCATAGAGCTGATCGGTGGTGGGCGCCATCACCGTGCCGGCGCGGGCATCGCGGAAATGTCGTTCCACGCCGGTCTCCTTGCGGAAGGCAGCGCCACCGCAGATGCGCATGGCGAGTTCCGTGGCCTCCGTTGCCGCCTCGCCGGCCGCGGCTTTGACCTCCAGAACGCGCAGCCCGGTCTCCGGTGCCGATGACTCCAGTGCTGCAATGGTATCGGCGATAAGGGCGCGGACCAGATCCGTTTTCACCTGCATTCGGGCGAGATAGGCGCGGATGGTGGGCAGCGCGCTGAGCTGCTGGCCGAGATGCGCGAAGCCGGTGGCGGTGACATGCGCGATGGTGCGCGATAGTGCGCCCTCCATGATCCCCAGCGCATTGGCGGCACTCAGCAAAGTGAAAACCGGCAGTACGGTGGATAGCATGATATCCGCACCCGCACCGTCTCCGCCCAGCAGATTGGCGGCGGGAATACGCGCGCCGGCAGCCTTTACCGGCGCGGAATCATTGCCGCGCAGGCCGAGACCATCGAACCCCGACCCCGGCACGATGCCAGGCGTGTTTCGGGGCACCAGCCAAAGCGAGACGCCTTCGCCGGTGGTGGCCTGGCTGGACCAGATGTAAAAATCGGCCTCATTGGCGGAGGTAACCCAGGATTTGGCGGCGTCCAGCACGATCGCATCGCCTTCGCGCCGGGCGGTGGAGATGGGCGCCCAGAAATGGCTGCGGCTGCCGGCTTCAGAGAAGGCGAGGGTGGTGAGCGCGCCCCCGGCGGCCACGCGGCGGCGTAGCTCCTCACTGCCGTGAGCTTCAACCACCGCGGCGGCGCAGTAATGCATGGTCACGATCATTGCCGTGGAGCCGCAGGCGGCACCCAGGCGCTGCACCACAGCCGCCGCCTGGCGCAGCCCGCCACCGCCGCCGCCAACTACAGCGGCCATGGTGAGCCCGGCGAGGCCGGACTCCTGAAACGCCTGGATATGCGCTGTGGGAAAAATGCCGTCGGCGTCCACCGTTACGGCGCCGGCGGCAGCGGTGGCGGCCAGCGCCTCCAGTTTAGGGTAAAAATCCTGGCTTTGCTGGTCCACGTGCCACTCCCTCTATTAATGCCCGCTACTAATGAGTGGGGAAAACCAGAACCGGATTCGCCTGATAGAATTGCGGAAATTCCGTCTGCAACGCCTTCACCACCGGCAGATCGTTTTGCACGATATACGGGTCGGCCGGATGATTGACCAGGTAATCCTGATGATAAGCCTCCGCGCGGTAGAAGGGTTTTGAGGGCGCCACGGTAACGACGATGGGGCCTGCGAAGACATGCCCTGCGCTCAGTTGCGCGATATAGGCATTCGCGGTTTTTTCCTGGGCCGACGAATTTGTCCAGATCGCGGAGCGATAGCGTGTGCCATGATCACCGCCCTGGAAGTTCAACTCGGTAGGGTCGACCACCGAAAAGAAGATCTGCAGGATCTGGCCATAGGAAATCACTTTCGGATCAAATACGATCTGAACCGATTCAGCATGGCCGGATTTGTCGGCACTGACGATTTTGTACTGGGCCGTGGCCGCGGTGCCGCCAGTGTATCCGGCATAGACATGGGTCACACCTTTTACATGCTCGTAGACACCCTGGGTTGCCCAGAAGCAGCCGCCGGCAAGAACGGCGGTCTCGCTGTGCACATGCTGCGGCGGATCGTAAGCCGGCGCCGGGGCGGGGCCCGCCGCGAATGCCGGAGCCGCCATAAGCGATGACAAAACAAGGCCGAATAAAGTCCTGAATACGCGCATTTCTTCCCCCCGAGGCGGTCTTATTATCTTGTTGCCGTGCAGGGAGCAGGAGTTGCACAGGCGTAAACCTGCGTCCAATGTATTTTTTGTACCAAACTTATACATGGAGCGTATATGATGGACCTGCGCAAGCTCCGGCATCTGGTGGTGCTTGGTAAGACTTTGAACTATGTGCGTGCGGCCGAAGCATTGTCGATTACGCAACCGACGTTGAGCCGTTCGATTCAGGCCCTTGAACGCGAGCTGAAGGTGCAGCTCTTTGACCGTAACCGCGGTGGCGTGTGTCTAACGCCGCAGGGGCGCAGCATCGCCGAGCGGGCCACCACACTTCTCGCGGAAGCGGAGGATCTCGAAAACCATGCCAGGCTGGGTGCCGCCGGGGAGGGGGGGCGGATAAGGTTCGGCATGGCGCCGATGCCGGCCCATGCGCTTTTAGCGAATGTGCTTGCTGACCGGGTGAGGGGCGCGCCGAAAGTCACGAATGAGGTCGTGGTGAGGGATGTCGAGCCGCTATGGGAGATGCTTGTGGATGGGGAGATTGAGTTTTTTGTGAGTGCCGGCCTGCCCATGCATGATCTCACGCTGGCCCGTACGGAACCATTGGGAGAATTTCCGCTGAGCTTGATCGTGCGCGCTGGCCATCCACTTTTGGGGACGCGCGGGCGCGGCGCTCCAGGTGCCGGTGGAGAAGGTGCAAAATACCCGCTCTACCGGTCAAGCTGGGCCGGCCTGTCCATTCCGGATGAAGCAGATGGGCTTGTGTGGGGGCCTGCGAATATCGTCGAGGATTTCGCGACACTCGTGCAGCTTACGGCTGCAACGGACGTGATATGGATCGCCTCGGCTTACGCGATAGATGCTGAAATACGTGCAGGCCGGCTGGTTGAGCTTATGCGTGGCCGCCAGCATATTGAAGTGAAGATATATACGCTTGCACGCCGCTCGCAATCGGCACTTGCAAAATCGATCATCGCAACATTGCGGCACCATGTGGGGCTTATTTCGGCGAGCACTTTGGAATGACTTCAGGCACGCCAGCCTTCTAACACGATACGCGGCGCGCCTCGGACAATACCTGGTGTGCCGCGTGGCACTGGAAGAGGGGCTGCAAAGTGTATTGAAACCAGATTTGGTTTGATCAACTTCACCTCCGCTGCTTCACTCGGCCTGTCGCGTCCGCGCCTGGTCATGCTCTGTTCAATGAATGGCATTACCCCCGACCGATTGCGCGGCTGCGGCACTGACCGGCAGTGCGGCTGTGGGATTGCCTGATTGGGCGGCGATTGTCTGCCGGGCGCCGGCGCGGATGTAGGAATAGAGCGCCGTCACCTGATCCTGCGAGAGAAAATCGAAGCGCGGCATTCCTGCCTGGATCAATATCCCGTCATGCACCACCTTGTAGAACTCGTCCGGGTTGAGGGCGATGTAGGACTCGCGCAGGTCCGGTGCCGGTGCGCCGGAGGAGATCAGGTTCAAGCCGTGGCAGGCGCCGCACATGATGTAGAGGCCGCCGCCCAAAGCGACTTTCGCCGGGTCGGGCGTGAACTTAGGATCGTCCAGCGCATGAACCGCGAAGGTGCGGGGCGGCGTGGGCGGCGGGGGGGCTGTGCCACCGAGCGCATAGGCGAGCAGGTAGCGTGGCTGGCCCCATTTCCAGCCGACATTCATTTTCGCACCCCAGGCGGCGGTCTGGCCGCCATAGCCCACGAGCAAGGTGACATATTGCTTGGCCCCGGCGGTATAGCTCATCGGTGAGGCGATGACGCCGCCGCCGGCCCCCTGGCTCCAGAGTTTTGCGCCGGTCAGCGCGTCATAGGCGGCAAACTGCCCGTCCGCCGTGCCCTGGAAGACCACATTACCTGCGGTGGCCAGCGCGCCGCCGTTCCACAGCGCAGCATGCTGCACGCGCCATACGGGCTTCTGCTGCACCGGGTCCCAGGCGAGCAGCGAGCCCGTATCGTCATTTTCATCCTGTTTCACGCCCAGAATGCTGATGGGCCCGAGCTGGAACCCGCCCGCCTGCGGCTCGTTTTTGGTTATGCTGAGGCCGAGCTGCATGGTGGGGATATAGACCAGCCCGGTTCGCGGGCTGTAGGACATCGACTGCCAGCTATGCTCCCCCATCGAGGCCGGCCAGACCAGGCTTTTGCCGGTATTGCCGGATACATCGTAGCGGTCATGCGGTGTCTCGATGGGAATGCCGGTTTTCATGTCGATGCCGGAAGCCCAGGTCACCTTGCCGAGTTTACCGGCTGAGATCAGTTTGCCGGTCTCGCGGTCGAGCACATAGAAGAAGCCGTCCTTCGGCGCCTGCATCAGCACTTTGCGCGGTTTGCCGTTGATTTTGAGGTCGGCCAGCGTGATCTGCTGGGTGCAGTCGTAATCCCATTCGTCACGCGGCACCACCTGATAGTGCCAGAGGTATTTGCCGGTATCGGCATCCAGCGCCACGATGGAGGCGGTGAAGAGATTTGTGCCCAGGCCGGGGCTGCGGACTGAGGGGTCGTACGGGCTGGCATTGGCCGTGCCGACATAGATGCGGTTGAGCTCGGCATCGTAGGTGATACTGTCCCACGGGCCGCCGCCGCCGCCGGTGGTTTTCCAGAAATCCGGGCTCCAGGTCTTCGCCGCCAGCTCCATGGCCGGGTCGCCGGCATTCTGGGCCGGCGAGGCCGGCACCACATAGAAGCGCCAGACCTGCTTGCCGGTGGCGGCGTCATAGGCGGTAACATAGCCGCGCTGGCCGAAATCCGCCCCGCCCTGGCCGATGATGACCTTGCCGGCAAACACGCGCGGCGCGCCGGTGACGGTCTGCCCGCTGGTCAGCGAAACTGTTTGCGCCGTCCACAGCGGTTTGCCGGTTTTGGCGTCGAGTGCGGTGAGCCGGCCGTCCAGAGCGGTTGCGAAAACCCGGCCGTCGGCATAGGCGACGCCGCGGTTGACGGCGAAATTATAGTGCATGGCGTTGGGGTTGGTTTTCCAGACCTGCGGGTCATAGGTCCATAAAATCTTGCCGCTGGCGCCGTCCACCGCATAGACCTTGGCTTCACTGCCGGTGAAATAGAGCACGCCATCCACCGCTACCGGGGTTGCTTCCAGGCTGACCTCGCCGGGCAAAGGGAGCGACCAGGCCAGGCCGAGTTTGCCCACGTTGTTTTTGGTGATCTGCTGTAGTTGGCTGTAAGCGGTCTCGTTGGAATCGCCATTATGGCCGGCCCAGTTGTTGCCGGAGCCCGCCGGGGGAGTGCCGGCATGGGCCGGTGCAGCGGCACAGGCAAGGGATAGAAGCAACAAGCCGCGGGCGGTCATTTGCGTGCCGAATTTCATTCTTGGTCCCTCGTTTTTGGTCTTGGGCGTATTGATATGCAGTGTATCATTCACGCTTGCGCGCAATTGGCAAGTCATATTCGGCGCATTGCATTTTGCGGCAATAAGCGGCGCTGCAAATCGCCCTGTCAGAATGTGTATTTAAGGCCGGTATAAATGCCGATCGGTGCGGCGAGGCTGTAGCTGCGTGGGTTGGTGTAATTGGGCGCCTGCGCGACATAGACACCACCATCGGTCCCCGTGGGTGAGAAGCCGCCGTAGTTATAATATCTGGTATCGGTGAGGTTATCGATCTCGGCGAAGAATTGCAGGGCAGGTGTCACATGGTAGTTCGTCGTCAGGTTGAACACGGCATAGCCCGGTAGCGGCGGGGTTAGATTAGCCTCATCGCCAAAGAGGTAGGAGGAGGTTTGCGCTATGCCCGATAGGCTGATCGTCCAGCGTGGGGTGAGGTTGTAGGTGGCGCCGAATTTGATGATGTTCTGCGGGATACCAGGCAAATGGTCGCCCGGCACGACCGCGATATTGCCATTCGCATCAGCATCCGGATTGTTCGACTGCTCGGTGAAGCTGCTCTGGTATGTTGCCTCGACCAACGAATAATTCGCGTAGAAAACCCATTGCAACGTATCGATATGCAGCCCGGCATCCACACCTTCACGGCGGACATTGCCGATATTGCTGAAATAGCCTTCGCCCACCGGGTTGAAGGGTGATTGCAGGAATTCGATGTCGTTATTGGTGTTGGAGAGATAGGCATCGGCATTATAGGAGATGATGCTGCCGGCGGGGCCGGCCGCCGTGCCACGCAAGCCGGCTTGCCACGTGCGGGTGACGATCTGTTTCAGGTCCGGATCGGCCGACATGAAATTTGCCAGGCTGCAGCTATCTTCCGGGCTGGCGCAGGAGAGTTCGGCCGGCGTGGGGGCGGCATTCTCTTCGGAATATCCGCCATAGACCATGAAATAGGGGGTTATGTCATAGGCAGCGCCGATGGCGGGGTTGAAATGCTGGTAATAATGCCGGCCGGTTAGCCCGCCGCCAGGCGCATTCGGGTCGGGCGGATCCTGGTCGTGCAAGGCAATATTGGCGATGTTGAAACGCCCGCTGGCGGTGAGCGAGAGCTTGGGCGTGATGTTCAGCGTATCTGAGACATAGGCGCCGTAATAGGCATTGCGGATGACGACGCCGACCGGCACCGTTCCGGGCTCATCCAGAATATAGCCGGGCGAGGGAATGCCCGGCGGCGTCGTATAATCGCGCGCCAGGTCGATGCCCCCGACATAGCCGGAGGCATCGTAATTGGTGAAGCCACCGTCATAGCTCAGGCCGCCGATGAGATTGTTGGTGAGGCCGAAGAACGGGGTGGTGTTGGTGAGTTGAACGGAGCCGCCGTAGCCATTGGTGTTGGTGGTGTTGAGATTGAGCTGAGAATAGCTGAAATAGCCGAAGGCGTTGGCATTTGGCGCGAAGTTGGGGATGGACCCACCGCCGCGCGTGGTGCTGGGGTCGCCGGTGCCGCCTTCCTGACAGAGCTGTGTTGCGCCGGTGCCGCAGGGCAGGTCGTTGGGGCCGTTGCCGTTGATGAGATTTTCCCGCAGATAATCGTAATACAGCACGGCCTGCAGTGAGGTTTCGGGCGTTAGTTTGTCTTGAAAATCCGTGCTGAATTTGATGTATTTGTCGGTGATGCGATTGGGCCCGGTGAATTGCGATGCGGGGTTTGCCGCGAGCAACTCCACCGGCACCGTGCCCGGGCCGTTGAGGTTTGAATTGGCGAGGGTGAGGTTGAGATGCAGTTCGGCATCCGCGCCGCGCCAGCCGAGGTCGCCGTAAAAATTCTGGATGTTCGAGGATTGCTCGTCCCGCCAGCCGTTTTCATGCGTGGCGCCGAGATCGATATAGGCGGAAGTGTTACCCGCCTGCTTGCCGTATTCGAGATTACCTTGAACATTGCTGAATGATCCGCCGGACAGCGTGGCCTGGCCGCCCGGATTATTGAACCCGTTCTTCATCTGCACGTTGATGGCGCCGCCGAGTGCGTTCAGGCCGAAGACGGGATTACCGTCCTCGATGCTGAGCTGGTCGATGGCCTCGTCCGGCAGCAGGCTCCAGATGGCGAGGTCACCGAAAGGCGTGTTGAACCTGGCGCCGCCGACATAGACGGCAAGGCCCGCGGGCGTGCCCTGGATCGGCGAGATTTCGAAGCCGTGGTAGAGGATGGTTGGTTGATATGGATTGGCCTGGCTGTTGACGATATTGACGCCGTAGGCGCGCTGGCTCAGCGCTTGTACGGCATTGGCGGCACCCGCCTGGCTGATGTCCTGACTGGTGATGATTTGCACCGGGTGCGGGAATTTCCGGCGGTCCAGCGTGGTGTGCGAAAGTGCTGTGACGACGATGACATCGGATGGAATTTGTGCCGCCGCTGGCAATGGCATGAGGACGGCTAAGGCTGCACCGGCAAGAGCGAGTTTACGAGTGAGCATAGCGGCGGTAGTGGAAACTGGTTATACCGGAACCGGCCTCGTCTGCCGCGATATGCTGCAGATTTTCATGGTCAGGCGCGCGGTGGCAGGCGGGATCTGTTGCCCGCGCATCGCCGGATAAAGCAAGCGCCTGGCAGCGGCAGCCGCCGAAATCGAGTTCCTTGAAAGCACAGGAGGCGCAAGGCTCACGCATCCAGCCTGTGCCGCGAAAGGCGGTAAAGGCCGGGCCGGTTTCCCATATCTCACGCAAGGGATGCGCGCCGGCGTGCTGGAATGCCAGATGGGGGATCGTTTCGGCTGCATGGCAAGGCAGCACGCGGCCGTCCGGTGCCACGATGAGAAGTTTCTGGCCCCAGCCGCCCATACAGATTTTTGGCGTATCGGCGTAATAATCAGGGATGACATAGTCGATGGCCATGCTGCCGCGCCGTTTTTCGCGCTGCTCAGCCACCACCGCATCGGCCTGGCGCAGCGCCTCGCGCGTTGGCATCAAAGCGGCGCGGTTGCGCAAGGCCCAGCCATGATATTGTACATGCGCGATTTCCAACCGGTCGGCCCCCAGCGATGCGGCAAGCTCGATCATTTCGGGCAATTCGTGCAAATTCTGCCGGTGCACCACGGCATTGATGGTCAGTGACATCCCCAGCGCCGGCACGAGCCGTGCGATCGCCAGCTTCTTCTCATGGCCATTGCGATAATTGCCGATGCGGTCAGCGCTTTCCGCATTCGCCCCCTGAATGCTGATCTGCACATGGGCGAGGCCGGCGCGTGCCAGTTCGCCCAGTTTCGCCTCATCCAGCAGCACGGCGGAGGTGATGAGGTTGGTGTAGATGCCAAGTGCGGTGGCATGGGCGATCAACGCCGGTAGATCGCGCCGCGCGGTTGGCTCGCCGCCCGAGAAATGGATTTGTAAGACCCCGAGCTGCGCCGCCTCGGTGATCAGTGCCGCCCAAAAATCCGTGGGTTTTTCGTCCGCCGCCTTCAGCAGGTCGAGCGGATTCGAGCAATACGGGCATTGCAGCGGGCAGCGATGGGTCAGCTCCGCGATCATCGCGAGGGGAGGGGGCAGAGTCACACCGTCACCAGCCCCTTATCGGATAATTCCTGCACAAAACTGGTAACATCCGCTTCAACCTGCGCCGGATCTTCCGCATAACGCTCAGCCAAAGCCAGGGAAATCGCGGCAATGGAGCGTTCTCCATCACATAATTCAATAATGGAATTGCCGATGTCATCCAGCAGGATCACCCGTTCGGGGCAGAGCAGTACGTTTTGTTCCCGTGTTGCATCGTAATGGCGCCTTATGCCACGGCGCAGTGCCGGTATGGTTTGCGCGGAAATGGCGCCGTTCATCAGTTTGCGGGCTGCGCATGAATGCTGGCGAGGAACGCGCCATGTGGAATATGGCCGGGTGCGACATAGGCGCTATATAACGCATCAAGCTGCGCCCACAGAACATCGCATTTAAAGCGCAAAGCTGCGAGCACGTCCTGCTGTGCTTCGGCGGTGCGGGCATGCTCTTTCACATAGGCCAAAGCGTAATCCGCGTCTTTCGGTGCCTGATGCAGGCGGTTGTTGAAATAGCTCAGCGTATCGGGCGAGACAAAATCATAATGCGCCAGCATGCCGGCAACACGCGTGGCGATGATGTTTGGCGAAAACAACTCGGTCAGTGACGACGCCACAGCTTCAAGCAGGCTGCGGTCCCGCACGAAATGCACATAGGCATCCACGGCAAAGCGCGTGGCGGGGAGAACGCCGGCTGAGGATTGCACGTATTCCGGGTCGAGCCCGATGCCGGCGGCAAGGCGCAGCCAGCGGGCAATGCCGCCTTCGTCGGTGTCGTCCCCGTCGTGGTCGACCAGGCGCTGGCGCCAGATACAGCGTGACGCCGCATCCGGCAGGCGGGCGATGATGTTTGCATCCTTATGCGGGATACGGCTCTGGTAGTAATAGCGGTTGAGCGCCCAGGCCTGCACCTGCATCTGCGACAAGCCGCCGGAATGTAGCAATTGATGGAATGGGTGTAGATGATGGTAATGCCGTGCGCCTGTTTCACGCAGCGCGGCTTCGAGTTGGGCGGCAGTTAAGAGGCCCGTCATAAATGGAACTCCATTCCATCATGGGTGATGCCCCATCCCGCGCTCTGGACGGCGGCGGCCTGGGGTGAGTCCGCGCAAAGGATCGGGTTGGTGTTGTTGATGTGGATGAAGAGTTTTTTCCCTACCGAAATACCGGCAAGTGCAGCCATACTGCCATCCGCGCCTGAAATGCTCATATGCCCCATCCGCTTGCCGGTTTTGCGGCCCGTGCCGGCCCGGATCATCTCGTCATCATCCCATAGCGTACCATCGAAGAACAGCAGGTCGGCACCCTCGATATGGTGGAGAAGGTCGGTGGTGACAGCGGCGCAGCCGGGAATATAGACGATGCGCTTATTATGCGGACCGCGGATGGAGAGGCCGATGACGGCCTTCCCGGAAGAGAGCTGCCGTATGTCGTCCGATGTCTCTTGGTACAATGGGATTTTGCCGGCAACGGGGAAAGCCTGCACGGAGAGGCCGAGCGCCTCACCCTGGACATCCAAAAGTTCGACCTCCGGCCCTGCCGGCAACGGCAATCGTTTCACGAGGTCGCGGTTCAACACCTGGAAAATCTGGTTGCCCTCGATCACGTCGCGGACGAAATCATCGGCATAGATCGCCAGCGGTTGTGACTCGCGCAGCGAGAGGAGGCCGGCTATGCAATCCACATCGCCGCTCGAGATAACGATCGCGCTTAGCGGAGAATGGCGGATGGAGCCCTCGTTGGACGGATGCAGCATTGCATGCACACGCAATTGATATGGCAGATCTGGACTGGCGTTTAATAACACCCATTTTCTGCCATCGGCACTGACGGCGATGGAAGCCTGCGTGCGGGGACGAACGGCGTCTTCATTCTGGCGGGCGCGGCGGCATCCCTGGCAGTTGCAATTCCATTGCGGAAAACCACCCCCAGCAGCAGCACCCAGTACGATGACCCGCATTGTGATGACGCAGCCAGCCAGGCGCGGGCAGGCTTATTTTCTGCTTGCCGAGACGTAGCTGTTAATTTCAGCACCAATGCAGATTTCGATAAGTTTCGGTTTATGCCACATGCTACCCTCTCCGGGGTTAAATTCAGCGATAAAGGCCCTCCGCCGTTGGGAGGCAGTGTATGGTGGGGGATATCAGTCAGGCTGTCAATTGAACGGGGGGCGTTGTCTCGCCGCGGCCGTCACTGCGCAGGATCATGGGCTTTCCGTGGTTGTGCTCGAGCGCTCCAGTGAAGTCGGCGGGGTTACCGCCTATTCGATGGGGAGGTGTGGATTCCGGGGGATCATCTCGCCAGCGTGTTGAAGATCGCGGATTCCCCGGACAGTGGCTTTCGCGACGTGCACGCGCTGTCGATGGGATATGGCGACGCGCGGGCGCGTTGCGCTCAAGTATAAAGTTTGAAAGGGGGCGGCTCTGCCGGGTTGCGCTGCCGCGCCTGGTGCCAAATGGCTGAGGCGCGATGGTTCGCCGCGCTTGAAATAAAATGCATTATATGTAAAAGCGGGAATATGATAGCCGGAAATCCACTTACAGGCCGCCGGGTTATCGAACTCGGCACCATGGTCGCAGCGCCGTTTGCGACACATATTCTTTCCCAGCTTGGCGCGGAGGTAATTAAGGTCGAGCCGCCCAGCGGCGACACCACCCGCGCTCTGATCCGGGGCGGGCCTTCGGGCACGATCATCGCTTATAGTCACTCGAAGAAGGCCATCTGCCTCGACCTCACGACAGAGGGGGGCAAGGACGTGTTTCGCAAGCTTGTGGCCACCGCCGATGTGGTGATCCATAACCTTGCGCCGTCGGCCGCGCGCAAGCTTGGGGTGACGGCGGATGATTGTATGAGGGTCAATCCGGGTATCATCCATGTCCATGTGAAGGGTTATGCCCATGGCCCGCAGGCCGACGATTTGATGACCAATCCAATCGCTGAAGCTGCGACCGGGGCCATGGATCACCACCGTATCGACGGGCGGCCGACCCGTTTCGGCCCGAGTTATCACGACCAATTTGCGGGCACTTACGCGGTGATTCGCGTCCTGGCGGCCATGCTCAATCCGGCCGCGACCGCGGCTGAGCGCCGTATCGAAATCGGCCTTTATGAGACAGGTCTGCACCTTGCCGCCCGCGATCTCGCCGGCATGCAGTTGAAGACGCAGCTGCTCGGCCGGCTCGAAAAGGAGGGCGGTGGAGAGTTCTCGATGCCAGGCTATGGCTCATATCTGACCAGTGATCAGCACTGGATCTATCTCCTTATTCTCACCGACGCGCATTGGGCAAAGCTGACAAAGGCGCTGGCGATGCCCGAGGACGGCAATCCGGAGCTTGCCAAGCTGCGTGACCGTAAGAAGCAGCGTGAGCGGGTGGAGGAGGCGGTGAGTACCGCGGTCCGGGCGCTGAGCTATGAGGAAACCGCCGCCAGGCTGAGGGCTGCCGGTATCGGGTTTAATGAGGTCATGCCGCTCGAGCGTGTGCTGGATGTGCCGCAGGCGCGTCAGCCGGGTAAGCTTCGTGAATTGAATTATCGCAATTATCAATTCGAAGTTCCCGAATTTCCGGGGCAGCATGAAGTCACGCCGAAGGCGCCGCCGCCGGAACTAGGCGAGCACACGACGGAGCTGCTGCGCGAGCTAGGCTATGGGGATGCGGCGGCTGCCGCTTTGCTCGAATCGGGTGCTGCGCGTAAGGCTCATGCTGGCGATTTCCTTTGGGCTCCGGTGCGGGACAAAGGCTGACGCGGGAGGGCTGCACGGGGAGGCGCGCATGGAGTTCAAGACCAAGGAAAACAAGGTCGCAGACTACTTGCGTGAAGGTATCATTGCCGGCCGTTTTCCGCGCGGCGCACGGCTGAAGCAACAAGAGCTTGCTGTTATGCTCAACACCTCGATCACGCCGGTGCGTGAAGCACTGAAGCTGCTCGAGGCCGAGGGATATGTCCTGGGAGACAGCTACAAGGGCGCCGTTGTCGCACCGTTTGACATAGAGGCCTCCAATGAGATGCTGAACCTGCGCATCCTGCTTGAGACCCAGCTTGTCCGAGGCGCGGTGGAGAATGCAACCACTGACGATATTGGTGAATTGAAGCGCCTGGCAGGCTCGTTTTCTCAGGCGATCGAGGCCGGCGACAATGAGGCGGCGCGTGCAGCGAACTACCGCTTGCACCAAAGAATGTTCGAAATTGCCAAACTGCCGCAGACGCTTCATTTCGTGCAGATACTCTGGGCGCGTTATCCCTTCGACGCGATCAATCGCGTGATGGGGCGTATTTCCCGCGCCGCAGAGGAACACGATAAGATTATTGCCGCATTTATCTGTGGTGATACAGCAGGTGCCATGCTCGCTACACGCCAGCATATTGAAGCGGGATGGCAGGAGCTAAGGGGCTCGGTCACCGCAGAGGTCACGCCTGCGCGTTGAGCGCCAGAGAAATCATATTTTATTTTCTCAAAATGGCTCGATGGTTCCAGGTGGTTGCTTGACCTTTGTTTAGATAATGCATTATGCATCTGGTGCATTTGAGCCCGGCGCCAATGGGGCGCCGCAGCAGGAGCATGACATGAGCACAGACCACGGAGTTGGCGGCGCACCCGCCGAGGGCAAGATCACCCCGGAGGCGATCAAGGCCGCCGAGAACATGATCGGCATGCAGCTGCGCCCGGAAGGCCCGTATCTGCAGGACGCCACCGAGGACACCATCCGCAATTTCTGTAACGGCATCGGCGATCTCAACCCGCTGTACCGCGACCTGGAGAGCGGCCGTCTGACCCGTCACGGCTCGCTTCTGGCGCATCCGAATTTCCCAATGGCCTTCGGCTGGGTCGGCCGGACCCGCTGGGGCCTGCCCGGCGTGCACGGTTTTTATGCCGGCAATGACTGGGAGTTCTTCCGCCATATTCGCCCCGGCGACCGCATCACCGCGATCGAGCGCGTGGTGGGTGTGGATGTGAAGCAGAGCGAATTTTCCGGCACTCTGGTTCTCCAGTATGTTGAGGCAAGCTACGCCAACCAGCGCGGCGAGCTCGTCGCCCGCGCCCTTGGCACCTGCACGCGCCATGAGCGCAAGGCCGCCCGCGATGCTGGCAAATATTCCGACATCAAGACACATGAATATACGCCGGCTGAATTCGAGCATATCGACGCCACCATCCTTGGCGAAGAGAAGAACATGCGCGGCGGCAACGTGCGCTACTGGGAAGAAGTGCAGATCGGCGAAGAACTGCCCGAAATCGTGCGCGGCCCGCTCTCGCTGATGGATACGATGGGCTTTCTCGTTGGCTGCGGCCGTGGCCATACGCATGGCGTCATCTTCAAAAATGCAGTGAAGCATCCTGGGCATTTCTTCCGCAACCCGGAAGCCGGCGGCGGTATCGAATACACCGGCATCGGCCATCACCGTGAATCCACGGCGAAGGAGGTCGGCGTGCCGGGCGTGTACGACTACGGCCCGCAGCGCTCCGCCTGGATGGCCAGCCTGGTCACCAACTGGATGGGCGACGCGGCCTTCCTCAAACGTGTTCGCACCCAGATGCGCCGCTTCAACACCATGGGCGATTGCACCTGGGCGCGCGGCAAGGTGACCAATAAATACATCAAGGATGGTCACGCGCTGGTCGACATCGAGATCAAGGGCGAGAATCAGCGCGGCGAGCTGACCACGCCTGGTCTGGCCACCGTGATCCTGCCGTCGCTCGACCCCAAAGTAAAAGTGTTTTTCGATGGCCGCAATCTCGACCTGGACCTGCCCGTCGTCCGCTAAATTTTTACGCCCCTCGCCAAGCCTTGGTTTGGCGGGGGCCGTTTTGTCTCTTTCCGTTACGGCAAGGGAGCGTCCTTGATGAATGAAAAATCTCTGCCGCTGAACGGCGTAAAAATCATCGCCCACGCCGCTGGCGTCGGTGCTGCCTATGCCGCGCGCCTGCTCTCCACTTTGGGGGCTGATTGTATTCTGCTGGAAGGGCCGCAGGGTTCGCCTTTGCGGACCGAGCCGCCGTTTCTTCCCGAGAGCAAGGTTTCAGCATTATTTGCTTATCTTGCCGCCGGTATGTGCAGCCGGGTGATCGATCTGGCGCGTGATGACGGGCGTGCGGAACTGGGCGCGCTATTGTCCACCAGCGATATTTTTATCGATGACACACCGGTCGCGGCGCGCGCGGCGCTTGGGCTGGACGAAGCCGCGATCGCCGCGCGCCACCCAGACCTTGTGCATATCTCAGTACTGCCCTTCGGCGCCACAGGCCCAAAATCCGGCTGGAAGGCCGATGACATCCAGGTGCTGCACGCCAGCGGGGAGGGCTATTTGCTCCCCAATGGTTTGTCAGTCGAAATGTTCCCCGACCGCCCGCCAGTAAAAATCCACGGCCATTTCGCAGCAATGCAGGGCGGCATTGCCGCGGCCCTTGGCGCGCTTGCCGCGCTATGGGTGCGCCCGAAACTCGGCGGCCAATATGTCGATATTTCCGCGCAGGATGCGACTCTGGCAGTGGGGGCCTTCGCCGTCCAGCGTCTGGGGGATGGCTCGGTCGAGCATCGCGTCGAACGGAGTTTTCGTTACGGCGGCGTGATCCCCTGCGCGGATGGTTATGTCGAGCTGCTGACGCTGGAACAGCGGCAATGGGACGGGCTGGTAAAATTGCTGGGCACGCCGGAATGGGCGCAGGATTCGGTACTCGCCGATCAGCTCGAGCGCAGCCGCCGCGGCCCCGCCATCAACGCGCACATCCGCGCGTGGGCCTCCTCACGCAAGGTTGAGGATATCGTGCGCGAGGGGCAAAAACTCTTCGTCCCGCTTGCCAAATATTATACCCCGGCCGAGGTGATGAACGATCCACACGAAAAATTCCGCGGCCTGTTCCAGCCTTTGGCGGTGGATGGGGCGGGGGTGCTCGGCATGCTGGTCTCACCCTTTCATTTTGATGGCGCACCTCTGGTGTTGCGGGGCGGACCACCTGTATTGGGTGAAATGAAGGTGCCAGCATGAAGCCGCTCTCCGGGATCCGCATCGCCGATTTCACCGTGCATAATGCCGGGCCTTTCTGCACCAACCTGTTGAGCCAGCTCGGCGCCGAGGTCGTGAAAATCGAAAGTGCCATGCGCCCGGACGCCTTTCGCAAACCGCATCCGGTCTACGGCCGTATGGGCCCGGCGACGTTCGATCAGGTCTCCTCCACCAAACTTTCGGTACGGGTAAACCTCAAAAAACCCGAAGGCATCGCGCTGGCCAAACGCATCGTTCGCATCTCGGACATCGCGGCCGAAAGTTTTCGCCCCGGCGTCATCGGCCGTCTTGGGCTCGGCTTCGAGGTGCTACAAAAAATACGCGCCGATATCATCATGCTCTCCGTCTCCTCCTGCGGCCAGGCCGGTCCGGATTCACATTTTGCAGGCTATGCCCCGCTATTCGGCGCCTGGGGCGCTTTGAGCGATCTCTCCGGCTACCCCGACGGCCCGCCGGTGGAAATGCGTCATGTGATGGACCATACGGTGGGGATGAACGCTGCCGTGGCGGTGATGGCGGCATTGATGCGGCGCCGCGCCACCGGCCGCGGCGCGCATGTGGACGTGGCTGCGCGCGAAGTTGCCTCCTCTCTGGCCGGCGAAGCGCTGCTGCTGGCGGCAGCCGGCGGGGCGCCCACGCGCATGGGCAATGCGCAAGAAGGTAGGGAACCGCATAATGTTTACCCAGCAGCCGGTGAGGATCGCTGGATCGCCATTTCCGCGCGGGATGATGCGGAGCGCGCGGTATTGGCGAATATAATCGGCCGGGATTTGTCGGATGATGCCATTGCCGAGTGGAGCATTACGCGTGAAGCCGATGCCGCCGCGGCCGAACTACAATCTGCCGGAATCGCGGCACATGCGAGCTGGACGACGCCGGAAATCGCAGCGGACGTGCATTTGCGCGAGCGCCGTGCCATCGTCGAAGTACAGGAGCCGGACGGTAAAACGCGCGCTGCCGTCGGCGTGCCGATGCGGCTTTCCAAGGGGGCGGAAATCGGAATCCACAGCGGCACGCCAAAACTCGGCGAGCACGAAGATTATATTTATGGCGAATTACTGGGGATGGCATTCGCCGAGCGCAAAGCACTCGAAGATGCGGAAGTGATCTACTGAGGATTTAGGATATGAGCAGGCCCGTTCTTGGTTTTATCGGTCTTGGCGTGATGGGCGGCGGCATGTGCCGCAACGCCGTGCAAAAACATGCTGGGCCTGTCCACGTGTTCGACATGGCGCCGGCCGCCGTGGCGGATCAGGCCGCCTCCGGCGCGATTGCTGCTGAATCCGTCGCGGATGTCGCGCAAAAGGCGGAAGTTATTTTCCTGTCACTGCCAGGCGGTAAACAAGTTGCGGCGGTCTGCGAGGAAATTGCGTTGCATGCGAAACCCGGCAGCGTGGTTGTGGACCTTTCCACCACCGCCGTAGCCGATGCCCGTATGGTTGCGGCAAAACTCGCAGAGACCGGCATAGACTTCGCAGACGCCCCGGTCGCCCGCACACGCCAGGCCGCCATCGACGGCACGCTCTCGATCATGGTCGGTGCCAGTGCGGAAATTTTTGCACGCGTCGCGCCGCTGCTGGGATATATGGGCTCGGATGTAACCCTGTGTGGCGAAGTCGGCTGCGGACAGGTGGTCAAGCTCGTCAACAACACTTTGCTATTCGAGCAAGTGGCGGCGATTGCCGAGATGATGGTGGTGGCGGAACGCGCTGGTGTGACACCGGAAAAACTGATCGAGGCGGTCGGGCTTGGCTCGGGCAATTCCTTTGCTTTGCAGACCCATGGGAAAAACGCGATGGCACCACGCCATTTTCCGGAAAAGGCGTTTCCCTCGCATTATGTGCTGAAGGACCTTGGCTATATGCTGCAACTCGCTGAGCAGATGGGGGTGGATGCCAAAATCGGCAAACTTGCCGCCAGCTATTACCAGGCGGCGGTGGAAGCCGGCATCGGCGAAAAATATTTCCCGGCGATCATCGAGCTCGTTGGAAAAGAATAGTCGGGGACGAAAATGCAGGTGCAAAAATTCGAGTATCGCGTTGTCACCGACGGGCTGCTGCACCAGCGCGGCTGAGACGACATTAGGCGAAGGAAAATAGCGTGAGCGAATTCAACGATTGGGTGGGCCGCAGCCAGAGTGTGACCGATATGCTGGCCCCCGCGCGCAGCAATGCGTTGAGCGTGGCGCTGGGGGGTGATGGCGATCTCAAATCCGGGGATGCTTTGCCTTTGCTGCACCATTGGCTGTACTTCTGGGACATCAAACCGCCGGCGGCTCTCGGGCCGGATGGCCATCCGGCCCGAGGCGGCTTCCTGCCGCCCGTGCCGTTGCCGCGCCGCATGTGGGCCGGCGGACGGTTGAGCTTTTTGCATCCCCTGCATCTGGGATCGCAGGTTACGCGCACATCCACGATTACCGCGATCTCGGAAAAAACCGGCCGCAGCGGTACGTTGGTGTTCGTGACGGTTCGGCACGAGCTCGATTCCGGAAAGGGCGTCGCGGTTTCGGAAGAGCAGGATCTGGTCTATCGGGAGCCGGCGGCGGGAACGGTGCCGGCGCCTGTTGCAGCACCGCCGCCGGCCGCGCCCTGGCTGGAGCAGGTGGAGGCTGATCCGGTGTTGCTGTTCCGCTACTCGGCACTGACGATGAATGGCCATCGTATCCATTATGACAGGCCTTATGCGATGGGTGAAGAAGCCTATCCGGCACTCGTGGTACACGGCCCGCTACAGGCGACGCTGCTGGTACAACTGGCCGCCCGTAATCTGGGGGCACCGATTACCGGTTTCGATTTCCGCGGCCAGCAGCCGGCCTTTGATGGCGTACCGCTGTATGTGTGCGGCGAACCAGCAGAGGGTGGCGCCAATGTATGGACGCAGCAGGGCGAGGCGAAAAACATGGTGGCGACGGTGCGTACGGGGAACATTGCGTAACCGATGGAGTTGAACGTGACACAGAAATACCAGCTTTTCATCGACGGAAAATGGCGCGACGCCTCCGATGGCGCGACGATGCCGGCGATCAATCCCTATAACCAGGAGGTGCACGCCATCGTGCCTGTGGCCAGCGTAAGCGATGTGGAAGACGCCATCGCTGCGGCCCGCCGCGCCTTCGACAATGTATGGAGCAAGACCACGCCCGGCGAACGGGCCAAGCTACTGTACAGAGTGGCCGATCTGCTTGAAGCCGATGCGGACCGCATGGCACTTCTGGAAACCACTGATAACGGCAAGGTCATTCGCGAAACCCATAATCAGATGGGCTATGCCGCGCGCATATTCCGCTATTACGCCGCCTGGGCGGATAAGATGCATGGCCAGGTGATACCGCTTGACCAGAAGGACACGTTCGATTTCACTTTCAATGTGCCTTATGGGGTGGTGGCCACGGTGACGGCGTGGAATTCGCCGGTGGCGATCTTGACGAACACTCTGCCGGCGGCACTGGCGGCGGGCAATTGCGTGATCGTGAAGCCCAGCGAACATGCGTCCGTTACCACTCTGGAAGTGGCGAGACTGTGTGAAAAGGTTGGCTTCCCCGCTGGCGTGGTACAGGTGGTGACCGGGGCCGGCGAGGTCGGCGCGGCGCTGACCAGTAGCAACAATGTCGACAAGATCAGCTTCACCGGCAGCCCGGGCGTGGGCCGCATCATCGCCTCAGTGGCGGGGACCAATCTCAAGCCGGTGACGATGGAGCTGGGCGGGAAATCGCCCAATATCGTATTCAACGATTGCGATTTCGACAGGGCGCTGATCGGCGCCCTGGCCGGCATTTTTGGGGCAACGGGTCAGACCTGCATCGCCGGCTCGCGCCTGCTGGTGCAGCGAGGTGTTTACGAGCGTATGGTTGAGGGGCTGGCGGCACGCGCGGCGATGATCCGCATGGGCGATCCGCGCCTGACGGAAACCGAGATGGGCACGGCGGCCAATGAACCCCAGTTCGACAAAATTCTTTCTTTTATAGAAGCGGCCAAGGGCGATGGCGCCAGGCTGGTGGCCGGCGGAGGACGCGCCGAGGGGCCGGGTCTTGAAAAAGGCTTTTTCATTCAACCCACCATCTTTGCCGACGTCCGTAACGAGATGAAAGTGGCCGCTGAGGAGATTTTTGGTCCTGTGCTGTCGATCATTCCCTTCGATGAGGAAGAGGAGGCCGTGCAGATCGCCAACGATACGGCTTACGGGCTTGCCAGCGGCGTGTGGTCTGAAAACATCGGCCGCTGCATGCGGATGATGCGGGCGATCAAATCCGGCGTTGTGTGGGTGAACACCTATCGCGTGGCAGCTCCCCAGGCACCTTTCGGGGGCATGAAGGATTCAGGCTTCGGCCGCGTGCGTGGCGAAGCCGGCATACGCGAATTCACCCAGACTAAGAACGTTTTCATCGATTTTTCGGGTGACAAGCGCGACCCGTTCTCAATGAAGTTTTGACACACAAAGATAGGCACAGATAGTGCGGCGTGTTTCCATGGCCGGCGGCTAAATGAAGTGACGATCAGGATGAAAAAGGAAAAAAAGATTTGACCATGCTGCCTCGTGCCTGGCTGTTTACCCCAGCTTCACGTCCGGATCGTTTCAACAAGGCGGCCGCTAGCCAAGCCGATGCGCTGATTCTTGATCTCGAGGACGCGGTGGCGGAAGAGCATAAGGAAGCAGCGCGCCAATCGGTTGTTGCGTTCCTCAAAAACCGGAGAGACGTTCAACAAAAAATTGCTGTCAGGATCAACCCGCTGCAGAGGGTCATAGGGCTGGAGGATCTTGCTACGCTGGCAAGGCTCGTCGATGGCCCTGACTATATTCTGATCCCCAAGGCTGAAGAGCCGGCAGAATTGGCACTTGCGGCGCATATCCTCAATGATGCGGGCTCGCCCGCCAATCTAATGGCTTTGGTTGAGTCCGCACGGGGTGTCGCGCGTGCCATGGAAGTGGCGCAAGCCACGCCGAGATTGGCATTATTGATGTTTGGCGCTGCGGATTACGCCGCTGATTTGGGTATGCAAGTCGGCGCTCTGCAGCCCGATTTCGCGCGCGCGGCGATTGTAAATGCCGCTGCTGCCTGTGGCATTGCGGCGATCGACTCGCCATTTTTTGAAATTGACAATCCAGAGAAACTTAGCGCCGCTTGCGTCAGTGGGCGTTCCTTTGGTTTTTACGGCAAAGCCGCAATTCACCCGGCCCAACTGAACGCGATCATAGCGGCGTTTTCGCCGACTGAGGAGCAGCGTGTGCTCGCGCGGAGAATTCTGGATGCCGCGCCCGATGGCGTTGGGGTGCTCGATGGAAAGATGGTAGATATCGCGATGGTCCGTTGGGCGTTGCGCATCGTGTGAATATGCCCTTAGAATCATAACGAGCGAGAACATGCTGATGGATTTTACGCGCGGAGATACGACCGGGCTGCGCATTCCGGCGCATGCCGAGGCATTGCGCGCCGTGGGGGAAGATTTTTTGACGGAAGCCTTCCGGCACTTCGGTTCGCTCTCTCCGGACAATGCGGTTCAGCGTATTACGCGGTTTGAAAATTGTCCGGGCGGCAGTACTGGGCAGAAGCTCTTGCTTTCGGTTGAATATTTACAGCCGGAACCCGGTCTGCATACCGATCTCTTCGTGAAGTTCTCGCGCGATTTCAGCGACCCCGTGCGCGACAACCGTGGCAAATATGAAATGGAGGGCGAAGTGCGTTTCGCGGAAATTTCCCGCTTGCCAGGCTTTCCCATCAATGTTCCTGCCGCTTATTTCGCTGATTATCACCATGAATCGCATACCGGACTTCTGATCACCCAGAAAATCACCTACGGCGTGAACGGCATAGAGCCGCACCGGCCGAAATGCATGGATCACGAGATTTCCGAGCCGCTCGTTTATTATCGAGAGATTATCAAGGCTTTGGCCCGGATCGCCGCAGCCCATAAATCCGGCCGCTTGTCCCGCGATATCGCCACGCAGTTTCCGTTTGACGCCAAAGTGGCCGCGGCCGCCGATCCAATCCCTTTCGATGCCCAGCAATTGAAGGATTATGTCGCACAATATGCGGATTTCGTAGTGCGTTGCCGGCACCTTATGCCCGCCAACATCACGGCTCCGGCCTTTATCGCGAGATTGGATCGGGAGATTCAGAGCTTTTTGGAACACGAAGCCGAGATCAAACTGTTTCTGCAAAGCAATCCCGATCTGATCGCGCTGTGCCATTGGAATGCCAATATCGATAACAATTGGTTCTGGCGCGACGCTTCCGGTGCGATTTGCTGCGGGTTGATCGATTGGGGCCGTGTTGGCCAGATGAATCTTGCATTTTCAATATGGGGAAGTTTGAGCGGCGCGCCTCTTGAATTATGGGACCATCATCTGCAGGAACTCCTTACCTTGTTTACCACGGAGCTGGCCTTGCATGGCGGTCCAAAGTTGGACATCGCCGAGTTGCATCTGCACCTGATGCTCTACATTGCCCTGATGGCAGTTTCTTATTTCATTGCCTCACCCTCGCGCATTCTCCTCCGCTTGCCTGAGGTGGCTCGCGCTGCCGACGTGCGTGATCCCGTGTTCAAAACCAACGAAACCGCTCGCAACCAGTTGCATATGTGCGCCATTGCCATGAATCTATGGGACCGGCACGATTTTGGCGCGCTACTCAAAGACCTGCTGGCGCGGTAATCCCCCCGATTTTAACGGGGGTTAGAAGTAGAATTTACGCGGCTGGTTTCAGTTTTTGAGCGGGGTGATCCCGCCCATAGCCATTGTGTGGCGTAATGCTGTGCCTCACCGTGTACTCGTTCTGTCTACAGATCTGGGCCGAGCATGGCCGCGAAATCCGCGCGCGGATGCCGGACATTGCCATTTTCTTCATGTTCCATAAAGTTGAACAACCGGTTTGCGCACCCATTTCTATAAAATACGAAAGTTTATCTTGCGTCTCCTGAAGCATCTGCTGTTGACCAGGTCCTGGTGTGGTGGGCCGCCGTATCCGGTTAAAGGGTACACAATTAAAAGCGAAGGCCTTTGCCGTGAAAATAGCCCAGATCGCCCCTCTTACGGAATGTTGCCCGCCACGCCTTTATGGGGGCACCGAGCGTATCGTCTCCTATCTCACCGAGGAACTGGTGCGGCAGGGTCATGAAGTTACATTATTCGCAAGCGGGGACTCTGTCACCTCGGCAGAGCTGGTGCCGTGCTGCGATGTCGCGCTGCGCCTTAACCCCGCCGTAAAAGATCCATTCCTCTACCACCTTATGATGATAGACCAGGTACGCCGCAGGGCCGACGAATTTGACGTGCTTCATTTTCACATGGACTTTCTTCACTATCCAAATGCAAGCGCCTTCGCGGGCCGGATGCTCACCACACTTCACGGCCGCCTAGACCTGCCAGACCTGAAGCCGTTCTTCCGTGCGTTTCCTGGTTTTCCTCTCGTCTCGATCTCGGACGAACAGCGGCGGCCGATGCCGCCGGTAAATTGGGCCGGTACGGTCTATCATGGACTGCCGCGAGACCTTTTACCGTTTACGGCGAAACCCGCGGGCCGCTACCTTGCCTTCCTCGGGCGTATTGCGCCGGAGAAGCGTCCCGACCGGGCGATTGAAATCGCAACCCGCGCCGGCGTAATGCTCAAAATTGCAGCCAAGATCGACAAAGTCGACCAAGCCTATTGGGACGAAACCATCGCACCAATGGTCGCTAGCCATCCGAACGTCGAATTCATCGGCGAGATCGGCGAGCATCAGAAGGCTGAGTTCCTCGGCAATGCCGAGGCGCTGCTCTTCCCGATCGACTGGCCGGAACCTTTTGGTCTTGTGATGATCGAAGCCATGGCCTGCGGCACGCCGGTGATTGCGTTCCGCAGCGGCTCCGTGCCTGAGATTATCGAAGATGGTGTGACAGGCTTTATCGTCAACAACCTCGACGAGGCAGTGGCGGCAGTGCACTTGGCGGCCAAGCTAGATCGTTCCAACGTTCGCGCCGTCTTCGATAAGTGCTTTACCGCCGCACGAATGGCTGAGGATTATCTGGCGATTTATGGAGAACTACCGGCTGTGCGCAGCCGCGCGATGCATTATCCGGTCGCGGCGAATGCGATTGGCGGTGGCATTGCCCTTGAGGCGATTGCCTGACGAGAGAGGTTTCCCATGCACGCTCCTACCAGCGCGGACACAGCCGCAAATGCCAACCCGGAAATGGAGCAAAGGACGCCAACGGCGCAGTTTTTTATTTCCGCCACTTCGTCGCTGCAGGAACAGCGGCCCCGCACATTAAAGCACGGCAATACTTTCGCCGTCTTCGACCATAACGGCGATGCCATTGCCGCCCCCGGCAGTGCGGAAGGTATCTACCACCGCGACACAAGGTACCTTTCAGCGTTTGCCTTCACAATCGACGGTGTGCGGCCAATTTTGCTGTCCTCGAAGATTCGAGAGCACAACATGACGCTGACCTGCGACCTCAGCAATCCTGATTTGTTCGATGCTGCCGGCCAGATGATCCTGGAGCACGATATACTGCATATTCGCCGCTCCCGTTTCCTTTGGAATGGTGCATGTTACGAGCGTTTCTCCTTGCGCAATTTCGACGACCGCAGGCGGCGCGTCCAGATCGACGTCAGTTTTTCCGCTGATTTTGTCGACCTCTTCGAGGTGCGCGGCGCCAAACGGGCGCGTCGTGGTGTACTTCAGCCGCCGGTGGTCCATGAAAATCAGGTCCAGCTCTCTTATCTTGGCCTTGACAATAAGCTGCGCTGCACACGGCTGCGTTTCGACCCAGCCCCGCTGGCGCTGACGGCGGAGCGCGCCAGCTTCGTCTTCGAACTTGACCCGCACCAGGCGGCAAACGTCGTTCTTGATATCGCCTGCGATGCTTCGGATGAGGCACCGGTGCGCCAGGCATTCAGCCAAGCTCTGCGCATTTCGCGCCAAGCACTGCGGTCTTCCACCTCCCGTGCCGCCGCCATCATCAGTTCTAACGAGATTTTCAACGAGGCGGCGCGCTGCTCCATTGCCGATCTCTACATGCTGATTACGGAGACGCCCGAGGGTCCTTACCCCTATGCCGGCATTCCTTGGTTCAGCACGGTATTTGGCCGTGATGGCCTCATTACCGCGCTGCAAACGCTCTGGCTCGATCCGGAAATCGCCCGCGGCGTGCTGCTGCATCTCGCGGTCAACCAGGCAACTGACTACGATGCAGCGGCCGACGCCGAGCCAGGAAAAATCCTGCACGAGGTCCGCTACGGCGAAATGGCCGAACTCAAGGAGGTGCCGTTCCGCCGTTATTACGGCAGCGTCGATTCCACCCCGCTCTTTGTCATGCTGGCTGGCGCCTATTTTGAGCGCACCGGCGATCTCAACACTTTGCGCCACCTCTGGCCCCACCTCGAGGCAGCACTGGCGTGGATCGAAAAGGATGGCGACCGCGATCATGACGGCTTCGTCGAATATGGCCGTCAGACCGAGATGGGGCTTGCCAATCAAGGCTGGAAGGACAGTCACGATTCCATTTTCCACGCCGATGGCGCGCTGGCCAAGGGTCCGATCGCGCTCGCCGAAGTTCAAGCTTATGTCTATGGGGCGTGGCGAGCCGCGGCCGAAATTGCGCGAGCCCTTGGCCAGGTTGCGCGCGCTGCCGGGTTCGATCAGCGCGCTGACGCCCTGCGCACGGCCTTCGATGCCGCTTTTTTCGACGAGACTCTTGGAACTTACGCACTTGCGCTAGACGGCAATAAACGACCCTGCCTTGTCAGGAGCTCCAACGCAGGCCAGGTCCTGCTTACTGGGCTCGCGCTGCCGGAGCGGGCGGCTGCAGTCGCCGGCACTCTCATGTCTCCGGCACAGTTCTGTGGCTGGGGCATAAGGACCATCGCCAGCGGAGAAGTGCGTTACAACCCCATGAGCTACCATAACGGTTCCGTCTGGCCTCACGACAACGCGCTAATCGCTGCCGGCCTTGCCCGTTACGGCTTCAGACAGGATGCCGCGAAAATTTTTGAAGCTCTGTTTGCAGCCTCCGTCTATATCGACCTGCGGAGACTGCCGGAACTGTTCTGTGGCTTCGCCCGCCAGCGCACGCTTGGACCCACCTCCTACCCTGTCGCCTGTATGCCGCAAGCCTGGGCCGCGGCGGCCCCGCTATCCATGCTGAAATCATGCCTTGGCCTAAGTTTTGACCCGGCGCGCCTCCAGCTCACGTTCGACAAACCCGAACTCCCCAATTTTCTGCACGAGGTCACCTTGCGCAACCTGCGGCTCGGTGAGGCGATGGTCGACGTATCACTCCGCCGTTCGGGCACTGAAGTCGTCGTGGACGTTCTTAACCGCAGGGGATCCATACGTGTGCTGACAATCAATTGAATATCTAGACATTCATTATGATTTAGGGCCTGTTGAGCATATCATGATTCTCGGGCGGAATGGTCACCTTCGACGCGGCCGGCACAACGATAGGAGCTACGGTGCCGGCCATCGACGTCAGAACAAAAAATTGTTATTCAGCCATTAATCCAACTGTTCGACCAGGGCATTTGCCCCCTTGTCGATACCGGTCTTGGCCGCGGCCAATGTCCCAAAACTCGCGAGGATATTTTCGGAGTTGGGATATTGCTTCGTCACATAGGATTCGAGCAACTGGTTGCTTTGGGCATCGTAGATTTCGACGCTGTAGATCACGCTGCCCATCATGGCGCCTGGTTTGCCTCTGGCGAGCTGCACGCCATTATAGAGATTGCCGGCGATGTCGGCATGCATGAGCGTGCTTAAACCAAAGACGGATTTCGCCGCCCCAGTCAACGTCAGCTGAATACGCAGCGTATCCGAATCCGGGGTTGTGGCAATCGTAAACCGGCCCGCCAGTTTCTTGCTGAAAGCGGTCTGCATGTAGTCAGCCAGCTCGGTCTGATCGTCCTGCGACATGCTGCCAAAACTGTTGTCAGAGCACTGATAAATGACAACCGGGTCGATAATGGCCTTGGAATAGCTTTGCCAGTTTACCTGGGTTGTGTAGGCATACGGAATTTTGGCGGGGCCATTGGTATTGGGCTTCAAATAGCTTGCCGACGAAAGGCCGCTGTAGGGGACGGGCTGCGGACCGGCGCAGCCAACCAGCAGCGCCACGGCGCCGAGAGCAAAAAGAGATTTGGTCGTAACTGTCTTTAGCATCTGAGTGTCCATTTTGAGGTTAGGGGAGGGGAGTGGAAATTTGACAGAGTGGTTATGGTGTCGATCCATAATTAATTTGTTCAAGTCACAAGGTGCGACGGATGATGCCTGATCAAGAACACAGTGATTCCGAACCGGCATTCGATCGCTTAAAGGGGCCGAGATTAGTGACCTATACCCATGGCCCAGAGTGAGAGCCCAAGAGCCGGGATTATGACCAGCAGTGCCCATGGCAATATCGCGAGGATTGTTAGCAGGAACGCGACAAGTTTACGTCGTATCAGGCGCATCCTCTGAGACATGGGAGGCACCTGCGGTTGGGAAGGAGGCTGTGTGGCGCTGGATGTTGTCCGCCGCTTCAAATCCGATCGTTCGCAGCTATCACGCGGCGTGAAGTCTGGAACCGCTGGAACATGAGGGCGCATCAAAAGCAGGACCAAAAACTTACAGCCATGCAGGCGATACCAAGGCCGAGGATGAATGCGATCTCCCAGAAGCCGATGTCCAGCCACTCGTCTTCGGCTTCTGCTCGCGCGCAGTGGCATTCGAGGCCCTGCCTGAATTCGGAAACTTTCAGTGGCAACGCGCATTCAAGGCATATGCGATACTGTACCGTATTGCTCTGCGATGATTTCTGGTCGGCAATGGCGGTGCCGCTGGATATGCCGAAATCACTGCCATATTTGGATGCGCCATCAGTGCCGGGTCTGCACATGTGGGCCGAAAATTCTGCAGGTCTATGGGTCATCAACGCCATAATTTATGCCCTTCACGTTGAAACGCGGTTTGGATGGAAAGCTATAAAACCAGCCGGACGGATTGTTTTGGAGGTAAAGACGAACCACACAACGCATCTGACGTGACCTTTTTACGTGGGAAAAATTCCCACGTCAAGTCAAGTCGAACGAATCTGCCTATAAATCCGCGCTAATCGCGATTTGCGCAGGGCGTGGTGCGCAGCGAATGCTAACGAGGAAGGCAGGGCGGATGATGTGAGATGTGGGATACCGCTGAGCGTGCCAAGGGCAGGCTTCGCTGTCCGGCCGATGGACGCCTGTTTCAGAGTTTGCAGCACCAGAGTTTGAAGTGTGGGCTTCAAGTTTCCCCCAGCTTCTTTCAGCGATCAGGAATGTGTGACGCTTTACAGAAAGCCCATTGCCTTCCTGGTTAAGCCCGCTCAGCGTGGTGGCGGGACGCTCCCGCCATTCTGCGCCGGCCGGCTTGCGAATGGATTAATCTCATTGCCGACCGAACCGAGGAAGTGACCTACGGCCTCCAGTGTGCCTCGCGGAGATACGACCAGTGAGAAAAGCGACGGGCCGGACGAATTATAGAAGAGCTTGCCTTCCGCCAGATAGATGCTGGTGCCCACCGCCACATACACCGGGCCGCCGACAGTATAGACATAGGACTGGATCAGCATTTTTTTGACGGACGGTCCAAAATATGCCTGCGGATCGCTATAAAGTAAGTCCGGCGCGATGGATGTGACATCAAGCTCCGTGCCGAACAACGTGCCGGTTGCAGTGACAGCTTCGCCGTTCCGCAAAGACCGGGAGATGAGTGGCGTGTGTAGCTTCACCCCACCGATCCAGAAGCCGTCTTTCTTTTTGACGATACTGCCATGAACGGTAACGATGCCTGGAGCCTGCGGATCGATACGTGTGGCCACAATCGCACCGGCATGATCGCGAAACCCGCTCACGGCAATCCAGTCACCAAGGGCTAGGCTTCGCATACCGCGCGTGTCCGAGCGCAGAACGACAGTCTGGCCGGCAACTGTCAGTGTATTTGCACCCAGGGCGCTGATGGGGCCTGAGACCTCGTGGCGAATTGAAACCACATCCGCCCGCAATCCGTCCTTCGACGCCGCGTCAGGGCCGGCCGTTATGGCGGCAATTTGCCCCACGCGCAGAGCCGCCGGTGGTTCGGCCTGACCGTCGATATTGATCGCGGTTGCCGGATCATAGGCCACCTCGATGCCATTCAGGCAGACCGATGCAAAGCCGGTGATCTCACCGACAATGCCGGTATTGCCCGCAGCCGCCTTTGCGCCCAAGGGCGCCCCGCCAGTGCCGCCAATACCGCGGTCCTGCCCCGGGGGGGATGCTGGCGGCGTGCCCATTGCGGGGATTGCGGCGTTGAAGGCCGGCATGCCGGTACCGCCAATGCCGCGCTCCGCCAAAATTGGCCCGTCATCCGGCCCAACACGGCAGATGTTAGGCATGGCGGCCATCGCCAGCGCGGAGGCCGGCGCTGAGGGCGGAGGGGGAGGGGCGTTGTGCCCAGATCCACAAGCGGTACAGGCGAGCAAAAACAAAAGGGCGATCCAGCGCATCACTTATCCTCTTCCTGGGCCGCGGCTTCGTCTTCAGTATAGACATAAATTCCGAAATTGACCCGGCGCGTATCTGTCGCCTGTGGGATCTGACTGTCCGTGGTTTCGAGCAGGCTGATGGCCGTGCGGTTGACCTCCAGCAGCGCCTGCGTCGCGGTGGCCTGAGCAATCGCCAGCAGCCGCGCCGCCGCCTCTGGCGTCAGCCGGTCGTAATGCACGGTACTATCGAGGAATTTTGGTCCATCGCTGGCCGTGACATTGGCGACTGCCGCCGCGATATGGTCGTGCAGGTTCCGTCCGAAGAAAAACAACTGTTCGGAACTACCGGAACGAGGAATAAAGGCCGCCTGATTCAGCCGGACCAGATCGCCGGGTTCCAAAAGGACAATGCCCTGCGCAAGAAAATCATCAAGCACAGCACGCGGCCGGATATCGGTCGTGACCGATTCCACGAGATCCTCGAAGGACGGGCCAGCCGTCTCGGACCTGAGCCGAGGCAGCACCAGCGGATCGCCCTTTGCGTCGGAAAACCGCTTTGTCCCCAGCCAGCCACTGATGATCTGGCCGCTGATCGACACCGCTGCGGGAATGGTCTCGTCGGTCGACGCTTCCAGCCGCTGTCTTCGGATTTCCTTGCGGTGCACACCTGTCAGCAGGCTTATCCTGCTATCGGTTCGCGATGCGGTGTCATTCAACAGGTCGAGGGTTGCAACTTCCACAAACAGCCCGCGCAAGAGGTCTGCCATGATGGGGAATGTCACCCCGCTAAGGATCGCCAACCGGACGAGCGGCCGCAGCAGACGCCGCAACGGCTGCAGGAGCATCTGCGGTTGAGGCGGTGTCATAGTGCCTGCTGCGGGCAGAAAAATGTCTTACGCAAAGCGTTTCTCTTCAGACATGGCGTATGGGAAAATTTCCCACACATGCGGTGCGTTGTCAATGATGCCCTACAGCACTGCCAGACATTTGAGACGCAGGATCAAATGATGAGACGCTGAGGCCTATCGGCGGCCTACAGCACAATGTATTGAGCATGGAGAATTCGTGACAAAGTTGGACCGGTGCATTCCGGGCAGGGGATTGCATGGCTTTGGTCACATGTTCGCCGCAACCGTGATGTCCGGTCATACGATCTGCCGGCCGCCGGGGGTATGGCCTCAGCTTTGCCGGGCAGAGCGCGCTGGTGCCGGGCGCTGCGCATGAGTGCGGAATCCTCAACCCAGGCCGGTTTTGAATCATTCCTGCGCGCCTGCGCCGCGCATCGCCAGGCGGGGGATTTGCAGGGTGCTCTGCGCGCGGCAAGCTCAGCCTGCCACGCCGCCCCCGCGCGCCCCGAGCCGCATTATGCCTATGGCGAAATATGGCTCGCTTTGGGCGATTTTCCCCGCGCCGAGCAGGCGTTTGCCGCCGCCATTAAACTTGCCCCCGGCAACCCCGAACCCTGGGTGAATTACGGCATCGCCCGCTACAAGCAGGACGCGCTGGAGGACGCCAAGATCGCCATGCGCGCGGCGCTGCGCTGCGCACCGGAACATGAGGTAGCCGCCGGCAACCTCGCTGCGTTCATGCGCATCTCCGGCGAGGGCGAACAGGCCGAACCGCTGCTGCGCCAGGCGCTGGCGCGCAGGCCGGATGATTTTGGCGCGCGCCTAAACCTCGCCGTGGAGCTATTGGAGCAGGATCGCTGCGCCGAGGCGCTGGCGCTGCTGGACGAAGCAGCGCCCGTTCAGCCGGACGCATTGCGGCATTGGCGGCTGCAGCGGTCGCTGGCCCTGTTGCGGCTGGGGCAGTTGCAGGAGGCCGAGGCCGAGTTGGCCGGGCTGGATGACGCGCCGCCGGAAATCCGCCCGCTGCTGCTGTGGCGCAGGCTGCTTCTGGCCATGGCGCGCGGGGAGCAGGCCAAGGGCCGGGAATTGGCCGGGGAGATGGCGCAGGCCTGCGAAACCATGGGCCCGCATTCCGTGCCCGAGCACAGGCTGATGGCGCATTACGACCTCGCCTCGTTTTTCGCCCGTGAGGGGGATAGCGCCAGCGCCATGGCGCAATGGCGCGCTGGCCACGCGCTCCTGGCCCGCATGCAGAATTTTGCGCGCCCGGCCTACCTGGCCTTTATCGATGCCAGCATCGAAGCTTTTTCCCCGGCCCGCATGGCCACGGGCGCGCGGGCCCGGAATGACGATGCCGCGCCGGTTTTCATTATCGGCATGCCGCGCTCGGGCACCACTTTATGCGAGCAGATACTAGCCGCCCACGGCCAGGTGTTTGGTGCCGGCGAACGCGCGGCGCTGTCGCAGGTGTGCCATGGGCTGGGTGGCGCCCCGGCGCGCATCGCGGCACTGGATGGCCCGGCGCTGGACGCGGTCGCGGCACCCTATCTCGCCGCGTTGCATGATTTGGCCCCGGCGGCCGCGCGCATCGTCGACAAGATGCCCGGTAATACGCTGTTCCTGGGGCTTGCCGCGCTGATATTGCCGGGCGCCAAATTCATCCATTGCGTGCGCGATCCGCGCGATATCGGCTTCTCGATTTTCACCTACCGCTTCTACGGCGCGCATCCTTACGCGCATGATCTGGCCGATCTTGGCTGGACCATCGCCCAGCAGGAGCGGCTGATGGCGCATTGGCAGGCGGTGCTGCCGGGGCGCATTCTCACTGTAAAACTCTCGGACTGGGTGGAGGATTTTGCGTCCACTTTGGCCCGCGTGCTGGCGCATCTGGGTCTGCCGCCGGACGAGGCCTGCGCGCGCTTCCATGAGTCCACCGCAACTGTGCGCACCGTCAGCCGCCACCAGGTGCGCCAGCCCATCAACGCCAGAGGCATCGGCCGTTGGCGTGCCTACAAGGCCGAACTTCAGCCACTGATTGCCGAACTTGAAACCGCCGGGCTGCTCGCCGCCTGGCCAGAGGATCCGTCATGACCATCATCACCGTCGCCAGCATCGCCGATCTCGATTCCGCCATTGCCGCCGCCAACAGCCTGGCCAGCGGCGCGGAAACCATCGCGCTGGCTGGGGACATAGCCATGGACGGCACCGCACTCACCGCCATCGAGCTGGCAGCGGGTGTGTCGCTGACCATTCTGGGCAACGGCCACACGCTGGATGGCGGCGGCACCGAGCAGGGCTTGTTCGTTTATGCCGGAACCGTGGCGGTGGATGACCTCACCATCGCCGATGCCCTTGCCCAGGGCGGCGACGCCTCCGGACAGTCGGGAAGTAATTATAATGGCGGCGGTGGCGGTGGCGGTTTGGGCGCTGGCGGCGGGCTGTTTGTGGGCAGTGGGGCAGCCGTGGTGCTGGAGAATGTCGCGTTCCAGGATGACGGCGCCAGCGGTGGCAACGGTTCGGCCGGGTTCAGCGGCGCCGGTGCCGGCGCGGATGCGGGGGAGCCCTCGCTGGGCGCGCTCGGGGCAGGTGGGGGCGCCGGCAGCTATAATAGCGATGGCGGCGGTGGCGTGGGCGGCGGCGTTACGGGCGGGCTCGGCGGCGGCGGCGGCGGCGCGGGGTCAGCCCAGGGCATTTTCCCCATTCCCGGCGCCGGCGGCGGTGGGGCTGCGGCGGGTGGCGATATTTTTGTCCAGCAGGGCGGGCAGCTCATCATTCTGGGCGGCAGCCTGAGTGCGGGCACAGTGGTTGCGGGCGCCGGCACGTTCGAGCAGGGCGGTAATTTCAGCGGTGCGGCTTCCGGCGCAGGCGTTGCCTTTGCCGATGGTGTTTTCATCGGCGCGGGCGACACCATTGCCCTGGCCGCCGCAAGCGGCAACACGTTGATCGTGGCGGGCGCCATCGCCGATGCGAGCGCGCTTGGCGGGGCCACGGGCAGCGTAACGATAGGCGATGCGGCGGGTGATGACGGGATTGTGCTGTTTGCCGCAGACAATGCCTATGCCGGTGGCACGGATATCGAGAGCGGTACGCTGCAACTGGGTGAGGGTGGCGCGACCGGCTGGCTGGAGGGGAATGTAAGCCTGGCGTCCGGCACTGTGCTGGTGCTGGACAATGCCGGGGCGAACACGCTTGCCGGCATAATCGCCGGCGGCGGCGCGTTGGTGCAGGAAACCGGCAGCGTGACGCTGCTGGGGCAGGATTCATTCGGCGGCGGAATCCTCGTTTCAGGTGGCGTGCTGGAACTGGGCAATGGTGTGCTGCAAGGCGACGTCACTTTGGCAGGCGGCAACCTCGCCTTCGGCCAGAGCGGCGCCGCCACATTTGGCGGCACGATTTCCGGTAGCGGCATGCTGCTGCAGGAGGGCAGCGGCGTCATCTCGCTCACCGCCGCCAATGATTTTTCCGGCACCGTTTCAATTTCCGCCGGCACGCTGGCGTTGGAGAACAATGCGGCGGCGGGCAGCGCCACCATCGCCTTCGGCGCGGCGCCCGGGGTGCTGCAGATTGGCGTGGGCGACGTTCCGGCCAACGAGATCACCGGCTTCGTGCCGCGGGATACGATCGATCTGCAGGGGTTTTCCGCCACCGGCGTTACGCTGTTGGCGGGTAATGAGCTGCTGGTCGAGAGTGCCGGTGGAAACGTCACGCTGGCGCTCGACCCGGCGCAGGATTTTAGCGCCACCAGCTTCAATCTTTCCGCCGATGGCGCAGGCGGCACGGATATCTCGCCGGTCTTCACCAGCTACAACGTCTCCACCGAGGCGGAGCTGAATGCAGCACTTATTTTGATCGCCCAGACCGGCGGCAAGTTGGCGGCGGGCAGCACCATCAGCCTGAACATCGCTGCCGGCGCCACCATCGCCCTCACCAGTGCGTTGGAAGCCATCTATGTCCCGCAAGGGGTGAGTCTGGTCATCAATGGCGGCAATGCCGTGCTGGATGGCGAAGGGGTGGAGCGCGGCCTGTTCGTCTATTCCGGAAATGTGTCGATCAACGATCTCACCATCGCCGATACACGCGCGTTGGGTGGCTATGGCGGCATGGGCGTGAGTGCCAATAGTAGCGGAACAACGGTTTTGCTGCCGGTTGCCGTTCCCGGCATGCCCACAACGGGTGGCGTATCCTATTTCATGGTCACGGCGGGCGGCGGCGGCGGCGGCGGTGCCGGGCTGGGGGGCGGGCTGTTCGTGGCCGGCAGCGGCAAGGGTGGCGCCGCAGCGGCCAATGTGACGTTGGAAAATGTGGCGTTCCAGAACAATAGTGCCACCGGCGGCGATGGTGCCATCTACCGTTTATCGCAGAGCTACCCGAAATTCTCTGGCGGCGGCGGAATGGGCGGCAATGGCGGCTATGGCGGCGGTGGCATCGGCAACGCCACGGCGGGCGCGGGCGGCGGCTTTCCTGGCGCCGGCGCGGGTGCTGCCGGCATCATCCCCGGCCTGCCGGGCAGTACCGGGGCGGGCGGCGGATCGTCGTTCGATTTGTCGAACGGTGATGGTCAGGGCTATGGCGGCGGGGCTGGTGCCAGCGGCCATACGGGCGGGTTCGGCGGCGGCGGCGGCGCTGGGGTTCTCTATGGGGCGGGAAACTCAACGGGTAAAGGCGGCAATGGCGGGTTCGGCGGCGGCGGTGGCGGCGGCTATAGCGGCGGCAATGGCGGGTTCGGCGGCGGTGGCGGCTATGGTTATGGCAGTAAGGAAGGCCAGGGCGGCTTCGGCGCGGGGAATGCCGTAAAGGCGGCAAGCGGCGTTGCTGCCGGCGGCGGCGGCGGGCTTGGTGCGGGCGGCGATATTTTCGTCCAGCAGGGGGCCAGCCTCACCATCATCGGCGGTACGCTGGGCGCAGGCCAGGCCACGGGCGGGCTGGGTGCCGGGGGGTGGGCAGCCAATAATGGTGAGGGGCTGGGCGGCGCCATCTTCCTGCAAGGCAACCAGATCATCGCCATTGCGGCGCCCGATGCGCAGACACTCACCATCGCGGCCGCGATTGCCGACCAATCCGGTTCCGGCGGCACCGGCAGCGAGGCCGGGGCAGGCGGCATCATCATCAACGACACTTCCGGCGATGACGGCACCGTTATTTTCACGGCGGATAATTCCTATACCGGCGCCACGCAGATCGAGAGCGGCATTTTGCAGCTCGGCATGGGCGGCACATCCGGCGGCATATTGGGCGATGCCGTCATCGCCACCGGGGCGGCGCTGATCTTCGACCTCACCGGCAGTCATGCCTATGCCGGCACGCTATCCGGCGCGGGAAGGCTGGGGCTGGAAGGCGGGCTCAGCCTCACTTTGGCGGCGGATAGCGATTTTGCGGGCGGCATCAGCATCGATGCCAGCACGCTGGTGTTCGGTGCGGGCGGGAGCGTCGGCGGCGATATCACTTTGCACGATGGCGCCGTGCTGGCCGCCACGGGCAGCGGGCTGCTCAGCTTGGGTGGTGCCATCACCGGCGACGGCGCGGTGACACAGGCAAGCGACGGCACGCTGACCCTGGCCGGCGCCAATGATTTTACCGGCGGTGTCACATTGCTCGCCGGCACGCTGGCGCTGGAAAACGCGCGCGCGGCGGGCACGGGCAGCATCCAGTTCGGCAGCGCGGCCGGGCTGGTGCTGCAAATCGGTGCCGGCGATGTGCCGGATAATGCGATCGCCGGGTTTCTGCCCGGTGCCACCATCGATTTGCAGGGTTTCACCGGCACCGGGGTGACGCTGATCGATGGCGATGTGCTGGAAATTGCCGGCGCATCCGGCCCGGTGGATCTCACCCTCGCGGGCAGCCCCGCCGCCGCGGTTTTCGTGACAAGCAACGACGGTAATGGCGGCACGGATGTGTTCCAGATCGGCACGGCCTACAGCGTCGCCACTGAAGCGCAGCTCAACACAATATTGCAGCTTTTCGACAATTATAGCGGACAGCTCCCAGCCGGCACGCAGGTCACCGTAGCACTTGCCAATGACATCAGCCTGAACACGGCACTGGAAAGCATCAGCCTGGCCGGCGGCATCAGTCTGCTGCTCGAAGGGGCGGGCCATACGCTGAACGGCGGCGGCAGTTTCGCCGGGCCGGATATCGAGGCCGGGGATGTCAGTTTTGCCAGTATTGCCGTCACCGGCACGGGTGTTGCGCTATCGCTCGCAAACGGTGCCACGCTGGCACTGGATGCCGCAACGATTGCCGGCAGCCTGGCGGGCACGGGCGCGCTGCTGATTGACGGCACGGACACGATCGCCGGCAGCGGCAATGTGATGGCCGGGGTGACCATATTCGCCGGGGCGACGCTGGATGTAACCGGCGGCGGCACGCTCAGCGGCGCGCTCTCCGGCGGCGGGCTGCTGCAAGGCGCGAATGAGGCGCTGACCTTGTCCGGTACGGGCGATTTCACCGGCGTTGTGGCGCTGCAAAATGGTACGCTGGCGCTGCAGAGCAGTGCCGCACTGGGCAGCGGTGTCATCAGCCTCGGCGGCAATGCAGTGCTGCAGATCGCGCCCGGTGCCGCGCCGGGCAATCTCATTACCGGGCTCGGTTCCAGCGATGTGATCGATCTGCAGAGCCTCTCGGTGACTGGCGCGGCGCTGGCGGGCAATGTGCTTGACCTCACCACGGCAAGCGACGGCATCATCGCTTTGAGTCTCGCCGCCGGCACCGCGCTGTCGGGCCAGTTCAACATCACCCAGGATGGCCATGGCGGCAGCGATATCGCGCCGCTGCAGGTGGCGTTCAACGTAAGCGACGAGACGGCGCTGAATAACGCTCTCTCGTATATCGCTTTGGAGGCGCCGCTCTATGCCGCGGGCACGGCATTCACCATCGCGCTCGGCGGTGCCAGCATGGCGCTGACCGGCGCGCTGGAGGCGGTCAACCTGGCACAAGGTTATTCGCTGGTGCTCGATGGCGGCGGCGGCACGCTGAACGGAGAGGGCGCTGAGCGCGGGCTGTTCGTGTATTCCGGTACGGTCACGGTCGAAAACCTGGTCCTGGCCGATATGCAGGCCGTGGGTGGTTCCGGCGGCTATTTCGGCGGTGGCGGCGGGGCCGGGCTGGGCGGCGGCCTGTTCGTGGCCGGCAGCAGCAATGGCGGTGCGGCACCCGGCGATGTGACGCTGGTGAATGTCGGCTTCCTCGGCGATGCCGCGCAGGGCGGTTCCGGGAGCCAGAGCCTGGCGCAGCTCGAAAATAAAATTGCCGCCAGTAAACTGCTGCGCGGCGGCTATGGCGGCGGCGGCGGCATGGGCGGCAACGGGGCGAATTTTGCCGGGCCAGGTAACATCACGGGCGGTGCGGGCGGTGGCGTGGTCCATATGAACATGGGTAATTACACGGCCGGACAAGGCATCATCCCTGGTATAGGCCCGGCCTATTCCAGCGCCGGCTACGGTGGCGGCAGCGGCAACTACTACGGCGGCGGCGGCGGGGTGGGGGGAAACCCCTCCCCCTCCTCGGGCGGCGCTGGCGGGGCGGGCGGCTTCGGCGGCGGCGGCGGCGGTGGCAGCATGTATAGTAATAGTACCTATAACGGTGGAGCTGGCGGGGCCGGCGGCTTTGGCGGCGGCGGTGGCGGCGGCAGCGAAAGCGGCGGGGCGGGCGGTTTTGGCGGCGGCGGCGGCGGCTACCAATATGCCGGCGGCAAAGGCGTCGGCGCCGGCGGTTTTGGCGGCGGCAAAGGTGGTTTCACGATCGCCAGCCCCACATATGGCAGAGGCGTTGGCGGCGGCGGGCTTGGTGCGGGCGGCGATATTTTCGTGCAGCAAGGCGGCAGTCTCACCATCATCGGCGGCAGCCTCGCCAGCGGCACCGTTACCGGCGGGGCGGCCTATGGCCAGGCTCAATCCGGCAGCGCCTTCGGCAACGGCATGTTCCTGCAAGGCAATGAAGAGATCACGCTCGCCGCCACGCTCGGCCAGACCTTGACCATATCCGGCGTCATTGCCGACCAGACCGGCTCCGGCGGCACCGGCAGCAATGCCGGGGCGGGCACACTCGCCCTCGCCGGCCCCGGCACGGTGCTGCTGGCGGTGGCGAATAATTATACCGGTGGTACCGAACTTGAAGGCGGCACGCTGGTGCTGGGGGCCGCGGGCGCTGCCGGCACGGGCGCCATCATTTTCAGCAACGATCCCACATTGGCCTTTACCCAGGCCGATGCGCCCGCCAATGCCATAGAGGATTTTGGCGCAAGCGATACGCTCGACATCACGGATCTGGTGTTCTCCGGCACGCAGACGCTGGTCCCCGATGCTGATGGCGTGCTGACCATCGCCGGCACCGCCGCGCCGATTTTGCTTACCTTTACCGGCGCGGATGTTCCGGACAGCCTGTTCTTCGTCTCCGATGGCGAGGGTGGCACCGATGTAGTGACCTGCTTCTATCCAGGCACCGCCATCGCCACGCCGCACGGCAGCACGCCAGTGGAAGAATTGCGCCCCGGCGACCTGGTGCTGACCCACCAGGGGGCGGCGCTGCCGGTGCGCTGGATCGGCCGTTCGGACGTCTCGACCCGCTTTGCCGATCCGCATCGCGTGCTGCCCATCCGCATCACCGCCGCAGCACTCGGCGGCGGCCTGCCACGGCGGGACCTGCTCGTCTCACCCGACCATGCGCTGTTCCTGGGCGGCGTGCTGGTGCAGGCTGGTGCGCTGGCGGGGACGCCCGGCATATGGCGCGAGCGCGATGTGCCTGAGCGTTTCAGCTACTACCATGTGGAGTTGGCGAGCCATGAATTGCTGCTGGCGGAAGGGGTGGCGGCGGAAAGCTTCGTCGATAATGTGGACCGCATGCATTTCGCCAACTGGACGCAACGCGATGCGCCCGAAACGCCGATTACCGAACTGCCTTACCCGCGCGCCAAATCCTGGAGGCAAGTGCCGGAACATCTGAAGACAATGTTTTCCAATGTTAAGTGGAGCGCCTGAGAACAACAACGGCGCAGGGGCTTCATGCTGATTACGACGTCGGAATCCTGAGTGGTTACCCACAGGCGATCCGGCCGAGATAACGCGTGGCTCGTCCGCCGGGGCACATCCAAATTCGTTCATAGGACATAATGGTATACCAAAATCCGCATAAATATTTCGCAGGCGCCGCTGCAAATGCTCATTCGCGCAGTTGATCCTGCATTGTGGATCAGGTGGCCGATTATGTTCTGGCCGGCGCTCCATAGAGATAAAGTTCCGGATGTGAATCCGCGATTTCTGGCCCCGATTTTTACATAGTGTACGAACTAAAACGCATCGTCAAAGGATCCGCCAAGGGCTGAACCATGCCACATCATGCTGCTCCAGAGGCGTGAAAAACATGACGCTTGCGTGAGAGAGCAGGGCAATAAGTTTGATGGACTTGCCATCCATTCACTCAAAAATGAATTGAAGATTCTTTTGTAAGTCATTGACAGATAGTCATGACTTCATAAAGGTTTCATTACAAAAAATATAACGATTGCGACGGTGAAGCGGCTTGCCAAGAGTTAACAACTCAACTACCGATTACACGCCGTTACTATCACATTTTGGTGAACAGCCTTGAAGTTCGACCTCACCTAACACTCCCAGGTGGGAAGCGGCCGACTAATCGACATCCGGCTATACAAAGCTAGTGCGTAACGTCACGGCGGTGCGCGACATTCATTTCTCAATCGCTCTGAGGGGGGATTCAGCATGCCTGTTTCGCCGACCTATCCTGGCATCTACATCCAGGAAGCACCAAGCTCGTCCCATACGATCGTTGCGGCACAAACCAATATCGCCGTGTTGATCGGCTATTCACATCCATTCAAGACGGCGGCCGCCAATCTTGGTAAGGCTGTGCAGATATTCAGCTTCCAGGATTATCAGCGCCAGTTCGGCGGCTTCGTGCGCTCCACCGCCTTCGCCAACCAGGCGAATTACCAGGCCGACCCCAGCCATAATGCCGGCGATCTGGCCGTGGCGGTGAATCAGTTCTTCCTCAATGGCGGCGCGACCGCCTATGTCGTGGCCGTGGCGAGCCCGCTCTGGCCCACGAGCCCGGCAACGCTGACCCTCTCCGGCATCAGCTTCGCCGCACTCGAGGTGACGGATGATCTGTACACGATGACGGTCAGCATCAAGCCGCTTTTCGCCAGCCCCAGCTCACCGCCCATCGACAGTCCGGCCGACATCGTCATCACCTACGGGCCGAGCAACGGCACTGGCGGCACGGTGGTGGAAACCTACCGGCAGGTGACGCTGGACCCGGCTTTGCCGAGCTATATCCTCACCCAGCTCGCCAAATCGGCGCTGGTGAGCGTCAGCCTGTCCTCGCCGCCGCCGGGCAGCCTCGCCGCCGCCGCCGGCACCATGCCGGCCTGGTGGCCGGCGGCGGCGGATTTCTTCTCCGCCTCCGACTTCACCGCCGTACTGCAGGCCGATACCAGCCTGGACAAGGTGCCGCTCGTCAATCTCATGGTCATTCCGGGTGTCACCAACACGCTGGTGGTGAGCACGGCGATTGCATTCTGCGAGCGCAACTTCTGCTTCTACATTCTCGACCCGGTGATTACCGATTCCGCCGACGGCACACTGCCCGCTTATACAAACCTCGTGCAAAATACGCCGCTGCTGGGAGACAGCAGCAAGAATGTGGGGCTTTATTTCCCCTATCTGCTCTCCCCGGACCCGATCGCCGGCAACGCCAACAACCCGGTGACGCTGAGCTGGTCCGATTTCACTTTGCCGAGCCCCAATGAGATTCCACCCTCCGGCACGGTGGCGGGTATTTTCGCGGCAACGGACGTCTCCCGCGGGGTGTGGAAGGCGCCGGCCGGGTTCCAGGCCGGCGCCAATAATGTCACCGGCGTGGTGGAGCGCGGGCAGATGACGGATGCGCGCCAGGGCACGCTCAACCCGCTCAGCATCAACTGCCTGCGCAATTTCGCCAATACCGGCACCATTGTTTTTGGCGCCCGCACGCTGGCGGCGCAGACCGACCAGCAATGGACCTATGTGCCGGTGCGGCGTATGGCGTTGTTCCTGGAGCAGACGTTCAAGGCCAACCTCAAATGGGTGATCTTCGAGCCCAATGCGGAGCCGCTCTGGAGCGCCATCACGCTCAGTATCTCCGCCTTCCTGCTCGGCCTGTTCAAGCAGGGCGCGTTTGCCGGCACCACGCCAAGCGATGCCTTCCTGGTGCAATGCGGCAGCCAGACCACGACGCCGGCGGATATCGATTCCGGTATCGTCAACATCGTCGTCGGGTTCGCGCCGTTGGAGCCCGCGGAATTCGTCATCGTCACCATCGCCCAGCTCACCGGCCAGAGCAGCAGCTAAACGCCAGTAAGGAGGCTTTCCCGTGCCGATCTTCAACGTCAACCCGACACGCTACGACCCTTACAAATCCTATCGTTTCCTCGTCTATTTCGGAACCAGCACAACACCCGTCGCCGCCGTGAGCAAGGTGACCGCGCTGAAGCGCTCCTCCGATGTCATCGATTATAAGGAAGGCGGCAATGCCATCATCCTGAAAGGGCTCGGGCGGACCAAATATGACCCGATCACGCTGGAGCGCGGCGTAACCCAGGATAATGATTTCCTGAACTGGGCGAATGCGGCGCAGGTGCTGGATAATGGGCATCCCACCAACTCGCTCGCGAATCTTCGCCAGGAGATCAGGCTGCAGTTGCTGAACGAGGAAGGCCAGGCGGTGCGCGGCTATATCATCCATCGTTGCTGGGTCTCGGAACTCCAGGCCCTGCCGGATCTCGATGCCGGGGCAAATGCGATCGCGCTTGAGCATATCAAGCTCGAGAACGAGGGCTGGGAGGTCGACCCGTCCATCGTTGAAGTGAAGGAAACCTGAAAATGTCCGGGGTCGTAACGGCCCTGGCGCGGTGTTTTGCGCTGCCGGTGAGCGGCATCACCGTTACATTGGCCGCGCTGACCGGGGCGGAGGATATTCTGTTGGCTGAGGGCAACGCGGCTGATCCGGGGCTGGCGCTGGCATTGGCCCGGCGCGTGGGGCACCTGCCGCCGGCCACCGACTGGACGGCGTTGACCGTGACGGATGTGGATCATTTCCTGCTGCGGCTGCGCGCCTCCCTGCTCGGCGGCGGCATCAGCGCCAACCAGAACTGCCGGGCCCCGGTGTGTGGCAAGCGGGTGGAATTTTCGTTCCGTATTGCTGATTATCTGGCGCATCACGCGCCCCAGCCACCGCGCGGGCGCGGCTGGGCGGCGGTAGCGGCAGCAGAGCCGGGCTGGTACCGGCTGGAAGCGGCGGGGGAGACGCAGGCGCGGTTCCGGCTGCCCAACCTTGGTGACCAGATCGAGGCGTATGGCCGGCGCGATGGTATGGCCTGGCTGGAAGAGATATGCATTGCGCCCGCAAACCTGCCCCGGCAGGTGCGGCTGCGGGCGCATGCGGCCATGGAATGCCTGGCCCCGCCGCTTTCCAGCACACTCGCGGGCGATTGCCCGGATTGCGGGGCACGGCTCGAAGCGCAGTTCGAGGCACGGCAATTCTGCCTGACCGAGCTGCAGGACCGGGCCCGCTACATCTATGACGATGTTGATGTCATCGCGGAACGGTACCATTGGGATGAGGAGATGATCCTGGCGCTGCCCCGTGCCAGGCGGATGCAATATGCCGAGCGCGCCCGCCAGACCGCGAGGGCCACATGAAGCGGCAGAGCGGCTATTTCGGGAGGCTCCTGCCAGGGCCACGGGTGGGCGCGCTGTTGGTACCGCCGCCGGTATTGTTCCGGCCAACGCTGGCGCAGGTGGAGTTCTCGGTGATGGACGCGCAGGCCCCGGCACAGGCCGCGCCGCGCCGCGCCGTCGCCCCGGTGCCGGCCCCAGTGCCACAAAGCGTGGCGCCGGCACTTCGGGCGGCGCCCCTCTCGCCATCGCCCCCCTCGCCATCGTCCACCACGTCCTCGTCCACCGCGCCGTTACCCGCCGCATCGTGGCCCGCAGCGGCGCGGCAGGCGCCACCGCAACCCGTACCTGTCCCCGCAGCACTGGCGGCCGTAGTGCCAGCACGGGCAGAGGCCCAGCGGGGCGCCGGGACGCCACCGGCACAGCCGGGCATGACACCGCCGCCAGCACAAGCACCGCTGCTTCCGCAAACGCCAACGGCGCGGCCCGTGCCGCAGGCCTCACAAGTGGTGGCACCCGTGCCGGCAGGGCAGACAGTGCCGCCGGCCACCCCACCGCCCTATGCGGTCATGGCGGCGCTGTTGCGGGCAGAGCTGACGCCCCCGCCCATCCTCGCGAGAGCACCGGCGCTACCGCAAGCCATGCTACCGCAAGCCATGCCGGCGCCTGTGCCGCCCTTGCCCGCGCCATCGCCGGGCCCGGCACTGCCGGCAGCCCCTTTGCTGCTCATGCCGGCGCCAGCACCGCCCCCGCCGCACAGCCTGGCAGCACCGCGCGCGGCCCCGGCACCGCAACTGCATATCGGCACGCTGGAGGTACGGGTGCTGCCACCAACCCCCGCGCCGCAACCTGTGCCTTCCATGCGCCCTCGGCTCGCGGCACGGGCCCAGGCGCCGGCCGGCGGCACCATCGCGCGTCATTTCGGCGTGTTCGGTCTGGGGCAGAGCTGAGCCATGGGGGAAGAGGCGCAAAAACTGAAAATCGACCGGCTGACGCTGAACCTGCCGGGGCTTTCGCCGGCGGCGGCCAGGCAGGTGGGTGAGCTGGTGGCGGCCGGGCTGGCGGCGGCGGGCACATTGCCGCAGAGCGGCGATATCCCGCGGCTCACGGTCACGCTGGAAGTCCGGGACGAAGCGCCCGCGGGGCTGGCGCAACGCATCGTCGCGGAAACGCTGCGCGCCCTGCGGAGGGAGGGGTAAATGGTCGGCGCGGTGTTGAAAGGCGCACTGATCTCCTTCATGCCCTCTCCGGGGCTGGGCCTGCCATCGCTGCCCAATGTCACCATTTTCCAGATCAACCCGGAAACCATCACCCATGCCTGGACGGAGGCGACCGCGCCGCAGCCGCCATCTGATTCGAAAGTGAAATACTCGCCGCTCGCCGTAGCGGGTGTGCCGGGTGAGAGCTTTTCCTTCACGCTGATGCTGGATTCGGACGAGCAGCAGGCGGATGTGGGAACCGACCCGATCGGCGCCGGGCTGGCGCTGATCAGCGGTGTGTATACGCGCCTGGCGGCGCTGGAATTGCTGCAATTCCCCGCCAACCCGCCTTCATCCTCGCTGGTGGGCGGGGTCTCCGCCGCCGCCTCCGCCGCCGGGGCCGGGCAGAGCGCCTCGGATTCACAGGGCACGCAGGTGCCTATAGGCGAGGTGCCGGTGGTGCTGTTCGTATGGGGCCCGCTCAGGATCGTGCCGGTGCGGGTGACGGCGCTGTCGGTGACGGAGAAATTATTCGATGCGCTGCTGAACCCGACGCATGTCGAGGCGCAGATCACGCTGACGGTGCTTACCCCGGATGAGCTGGCGGCGATCCAGAGCCCGATGGCCGGCATCGCCAACACTGCCTACAGCTACACGCAAGGGCTGCGCGCGGCACAGGCGCTGGCCAATCTGGGCGAATCGGCAGCCAGCATCCTCGGCATGATTCCAGCGGCCTTGTGACAGGAGGGAAACAAAATGTTTTTTCCAGGCAGTCGTTACGCGAACCAGTTGCCCTACAGCTTCACGCTGGCGAACGGCACAATGGTGCAGGCGGTCATGCCGCCCACGCCGGGTGTCGCCGCCGTGCTCGGCTATTACCGGCGCCAGACCGGCAACCGGCTCGACCAGATCGCCGGGCGGTTTCTCGGCGATGCAACAAAATTCTGGCATGTCTGCGACGCCAACAACGCGGTGGTGCCCGATGCGCTGGCGGCGCGCGACCTGGTCGGGATTCCTCTGGACGCGGTCGCGACCGGCTGATGGGCAGCAATTACGCCCTGCAGTTCAACGGCCAGCCGGCGGATGACACGCTGAAAGGCCTGCTCGCCTCCATCGAGGTGGAGGAGAGCATGGACATGCCGTCGGCCATCGAACTCAAAGTGCCGGTATCGCGTTCCTCGGGCGGAGATCTGACCTATATCGCGGACCCTCGTTTCGCGCCGATGGCGACACTCTCGGTGGTGGCACAGGCCGGCGGCAGCGGGGCGAGCGGCGTTGCCACCGGGGCGGCCGGGGCGGTGTCCGCCGCCATGGGCAGCCCGGCCGCACCGCCCGCCGCGCAATGCATTTTCGACGGCTATGTCCTGCAGCAGAAAATCCATCTCGAAACCGGCACGACCAATTCGGTGCTCACGTTATGGGGCCAGGATGCGAGCTGGCTGATGAACCAGGCGGAAAAAGTGCGGGAATGGGTGGATGTGACGGATTCCGACGTCGCCGCCTCGATTTTCGGCGAATATGGCATCACGCCCTCGGACCAGAACAGCAGCGATGACTCGCCCGCCCATACCGAGGACACGCACAGCCTGATGCAGCGCGGTTCGGACATCGCCTTCCTGCGCCTGCTGGCCCGGCGCGGCGGCAAGACCTGCCGCATCGCCTGCGCCGATGCGCCTGGCAACCGCACCGGCTTTTTCGCCATTCCGCAGCTCACCGGCGATCCGGTGCTCAACCTCGCCCTCAACGATCCCGACCATTGGACGATCAACAGCATCGACCTGGAATGGGATGCGACCAGGCCGACCAGTGTCAGCGCCAGCAGCGCCTTGTTCAGCGATCCCTCGCAGCAGGGGGCGACGGGAGACAGCTCCGATTCCGGGCTGCCGCTGCTTGATGCGCAGAATCTCGCCAGTTTCACCGGGCAGACGATGACGGTGCTGCTGGCCGCCATCGTGGATAGCGGCGGCGAGCTGACGCAGCGCGCCCAGGCGGTGCTGCGCGAGACCGGGTGGTTTCTGCGCTGTGCCGGAGAGGCGGATGCGGAACGGCTGGGCATGGTGCTGCGGCCGGGCATGCTGGTGAATCTGGCGGGCATCGGTGCGGTGCATTCCGGCAGTTGGATCGTGTGGACGGTGCGCCATAAGATCACCGAAGAAAAGCATTCCATGCGCTTCACGCTGCTGCGCAACGCCGCCGGCAGCCCGCCGCCGGCCAGCGGCGGGCTCTCCAGCCTGGTGGGGGCGCTATGACGGACAAAGCGCATCAGCAGCATCATGGCGTGGATGAGCGCGCGCTGGCGGATATTCTGGAGCGCATGCGCAACCGGTTTTTCGGCAAATACCGTGGCGTGGTGGTGGATGTGGATGCCGGCACCATGCGGGTGAAGGCAAGCGTGCCGGCGGTGCTGGGCCCGCAGGTGAGCGGCTGGGCGCGGGCCTGCGTGCCCTTCGCCGGCCCGCAGGCCGGGTTTGCCTTCCTGCCGGATGTAGGCGCCGGGGTGTGGATCGAATTCGAAGGCGGGGATGTGTCCCTGCCCGTCTGGGTGGGCGGCTACTGGCATGACGGGGAGACGCCGAGCGACGCCAGCGCGAGCGTCTACGTGATCGTGACGAAAGCCGGCCAGAAACTGATGCTCGACACCGGGGGTGGCACCATCACCCTCGAGGATGCGAACGGCAACTCGCTCACCATGGATTCGAGCGGCATCACGCTGAGCAGTTCAGGCCAGACCGTAGCGCTCGGTTCATCCGGCATTAATCTCAACAACGGCGCGCTGCAGGTGACATGATGTCGGGATTCCTCACCCCCTCCTCCGTGATGATGTGCCCGCATGGCGGCATGGTGCAGGCCGCCTCCTCCAACACGCAGGTCACTGTGCAGGGCCAGCCGATCCTGCGCAGCACGGATACATTCATAATCGCCGGCTGCGCCTTCGTGATCGGCATCGTTCCCAGCCCCTGCGTCACCGTAATATGGATGCAGCCAGCCGCGCGCAGCGTCATTGCGGCCCCCACGCTGACGCTCGCCAGCCTCGGCCTGTGCCAGGCGGCGACAGGCGCGATGCAGGGCCCGGTGGTCATCGCCTCCACCCAGCCGAACGTCACGGGGCAATGACATGAGCCGCACGGATTATGCATTTCCGTTCCGTATCGACAAAGCCTCCAACCAGGGCGCGCAATCGCCTTACGCCCAGCATGTGGACGAGATGATCCGGCAGGTGCTGCTGACGGCGCCGGGCGAACGGGCGGATCTGCCGGAATTCGGCTGCGGGCTGCGCCAGTTGCTGTTCGCCCCCAATTCAGACGCGTTGCAGGCCACGGCGCAGTTGATGGTGCAGCGGAGCCTGAACCTGTGGCTCGGCAGCCAGATCAACCTGCAGCAGGTGAGCGTGACACCCGGTCCGGGCGGCGATTATTCGCAGATTCTCGTACAGATTTCCTACATCCTCATCGAAACCCAGTCGTCGCAGACGACACAATTGGTGGTGAGCTGACATGGCGAGTCTGGACCGCCGCGCCGCCGTTGCGAATTCAACATCGGTCAACGGCATCGATTTCGTCGAGGTCACGAACAGCGCGCAGACCGTACTGAGCGTGCATTTCCTCAATGCCGTGCCGGTGCAGGGCAGTTTTGCCGGTGCTCCCACCATCACCGGCGGCGAGACCATCACCAGCGTGACCGTGCTGCCGATCGCGGATACGGATTGGGGCTGGGACGACGGGCATGTGGTGCTGACGTTGCATGTGGCGGCGCCAGGGGATTTTTCCACTTACACGCTGAGCTTTCCGGCAAGCCCGGTGCTGGACCTCATCCTCTCCGGCGTGGCCTTCTCCTTCAAGGCCAACTGCCCCTCCGACCTCGATTGCGAAACCCCGGCACCAGCTTGCCCGCCGGCCACCGGTCTGGTCCCGCCCATCACCTACCTCGCCAAGGATTTCCTCAGCTTCCGCCAGGCGCTTCTGGATTTCTCGACGCTCAGCTACCCGAACTGGCTCGAGCGTTCGGAGGCGGATTTCGGCGTGATGTTCGCCGAGGCGCTGAGCGCCGTGGCCGACGAGCTGAGCTACACGCAGGACCGTATCGCCGGTGAATCAACCTTGACCACGGCGACGCAACGGCGCTCCGTGCTGCGCCATGCGCGGCTGGTGGATTACGAGCTGCTGCCGGCCCAGGCGGCCAGCACGATGCTGCAGTTCGATGTCGCTTCCACCACCACCAGCCTGCCCACGGGCCTCGCCGTGATCGCGCCGGGGCCGGACGGCACGCCGGTCACCTTCGAGACCGGGATGGGCTTGTTCGACACGGTGGGACCGCAGCCGGCCAGTGCCGCCTGGAACCGCGCGCCCGGCATTCCCGCCTATTGGTTCGATGCAAGCCAGCAATGCCTACCGGCGGGCGCGGTGCAGATCGACGTCTATGGCCATGGCTTCAATTTCCAGCCCGGCCAGGCGTTGCTCATCGAGACGGCGGCGGACAGCACGGCGGACGCGCCGCTGCGGCAGATCGTGCATCTGCTGGCGCAGGGCGATCCCGCCGGGCTGTGGGCGGAGGAGATCGTGGACGAGATTTTTGCCTGTGCCAGGCTGTCCCTGACACCGCCCTATCTGGCCTTGCCCGCCCCGCCGCCGGCCGCCGCCCCCACGCAAGTCACCAGGCTCCGTATCCAGGCCCAGGACCGGCTTACGGCGGCGCGCGATCTGTCGCGCAGTCTGGTGATCGGCAATCTCATCACCGCCACACAAGGCAGCACGGTCGCGGAGGGTTTCGTCATAGGCCCCATCGCGCTGACCACGCCCAACCCGCCGCCGGTGGCGGTGGAGCGGCTGGGGCCGCGCCCCGCCACCGCGCCAGGGATTTGCGGCACCGCACCGGCAATCCGCCTGTACACGCTGAGCCAGCCGCTGCTCACCTGGCTGCCGGCAACCGACGGCTCCGGCCTGCCGGCACCCGAGATCATCCTGAGCAGCGGCGCCCCGCCGGTGGGCTGGAGCTGGTGCCGCAGCCTGCTGACGGCAACCGAATTCAGCAATGGTTTCACCATCGATCCCGTGTCGTACCGCAGGGTCACGCGCAATTCCGACCTCACCGCGCAATTTGACTATGACGGCGATGCCGGCAGCACGATACGCTTTGGTGATGGCGTGTTCGGGGTGAATCCGGAGCCGGGGGCGGCGTTCATGGCGCAATACCGTTACGGGGGCGGCGGCATCGGCAATGTCGCGGCCGGCGCCATCTCGCAGCTCTCGCCCGCGGCACTGGCCACGGGCCTCTACCAGGCGGTGATGAACCCATTCGCGGCGGCGGGCGGCGCGGATGCGCAGACCATCCAATCCGCCCAGCGCCTGGCGCCGCAGGCGTTCCAGGCCACGCAATACCGCGCCGTGCTGGCGGCGGATTACGCGCAGGCGGCGGACACGCTCTCCTGGGTCAAGAGCGCCGGTACGCAGTTCCGCTGGACCGGCTCCTGGCTCACCACCTTCACCACGGCCCAGCCGGCGGCCGCCGAGCAGGCCACGGTACCGCAGACACTGCAGTTGATCCAGTTGCTCAACCGCTACCGCATGGCCGGCACCGAGAGCTATGTGCCCGGCCCGGATTATGTCTCGATCGATCTGCAGATCATCCTGTGCGCCACGGCGGATGTGTATGCGGCGGCGGTGGAGCAGGCGGTGTTCAACCTGCTCTCCCCCACCGGGCCCAATGCCGCCAAGGCCTTCTTCGCGGTCAGCCTGTTCAGCTTCGGCCAGCCCTTGCAGCGCAGCGCGCTCGAGGCCGCGATCCAGGCCATTCCGGGCGTCGCCGGCATACTCTGCATCCATGTCCGGCTGCGCGACCTCACCAGCGGCTTCGTCAATATGGGCGACCAGGTGAGCGTGGGCACGAATCAGATATTGCGTTGCGACAATGATCCGAGCAGGCCCGGCAACGGCGCGCTCTCCATCACGGTGCAGGGGGGACGATGAGCTGCATCACGCCACAAACCGGCGCCTGCCCCTGCGGCACACCCACCTTCCCGGTGGACATCTGCAACGCGCCGGGCCTGCCGGCACTCACCTACCGTGTGGGCGATTATCTGGCCTTCCGGCACCGGCTGCTACAGGCGCTGCCGGGCGAGCGGGAGCTGACGCAATGGCAGCCCGGCGCGGCCGGCGACCTCGCCGTGCAATTGGTGGAATGGTGGGCCTATCTCGCCGACATCCTCACCTTCTACAACGAGCGCTACGCCAATGAGCAATATCTCGGCACCGCCATCCAGCCGGCGAGCGTCAACCATCTGGTGCAGCTCCTGGGCTACCGGCCGCGTCCGGCTCTGGGTGCCAAAGCCACGCTGGCGGCGCTGCTCACCTCCACCGCGCGGCTGCCGGTGCTGCTGCCCCAGGGCATGCAGGTGCAGAGCAAGCCGGGGCCGGGCCAAGCGCCGCAATTGTTCGAGCTGGACCAGCAGGTGCAGGCCAGCGCCCCGGACATCATTGCCACGCAGCTCGTGCCGGCCACACTGCCGCTGCAGGGCGCGGGCGGTTCCATCTGGCTCAGCGGCAAAATCACCACGGTAAAGCCCGGGGATCATCTGCTGCTGATCAACATCCAGGGGCAGAGCGCGCAGCCGATCACGGATTTCGCCTGGATCAGCATCAGCAGCGCCACCCAGGTGCAGGACCCGCTCGGCAATAACGTCACGGCGCTGGCCTTCACCACGCTGGCGGGCGCGCTGGCGGCAGGCGCGCAGGTGACGAATTACGTATTGCTGAAGGCGGCACAGACCTCCCCTCTGTGGCCGTACAGCACCTCATCCTCGGTCATTTCCGACTCAGGCTCGGGCCTTGTCCGTGAGCTTCTTACCCGCCACGGCGGCACAACGGGTGAGACGGAGGAGCCCGGACGGCAGCATTATTCCGGCTCGATCCATCTCGCCGGGCTGGCGCGCAACCTCACGCAAGGGGCGCTGTTCCTGCTGGATGTGCCATCCAGCAGCGGGCTCTCGCCTTTGCCGGCGGCCGTGCAGAGCTATAGCGAGGTCGTTTGGTACGCGAATGGCGACGGCCCATCCCCACCCAGCAACCCGACCACCAACCCGCCGGTGACCGTGCTGCATTCGGAAATCTTTGTGCAGACGCTGAGCGGCAATTGGACGAATGACATCGCGAGCCAGGTGACGTTGCGCTACGGCTTCGCGCCCGTGGGCACGCTGGCGCCGGTCCTCACGGCGCAGGATTATCTGTATACCGGCGGCAGCCAGGTGCTGGCGGCCCAATCCGGGAGTTTCCCGGCGGGTGCGGCGCAGGTACTGCTGGAGGACGGCAGTTTCAACGCCGCCGCGGGCATTACTTCAGCCGCGGGCAACACCATCACGGCTGGGAGTTTTTCCCAAGCCCCGCCCGCGGCAGGTCTGGCCTCGCCCATCTCCGCCATGTTCAACCTGCTGCCGGTCTCGCGCGGGCAGACAATCGCCTCCGAAACATTGGGCAGCGGCAATCCGGTGGTCATCTCGCAGGATTTCGCCCTCAACAACAAGCCCGTGACCTATTTCGCCGATCCCGCCTCGGTGTCCGGCAATGGCTTCTCCAGCACCGTGAAGGTCTGGGTGGACGGGGTGCAATGGCAGGAGCAGAAGAGCTTCTACAACCAGCCGGCCACCGCGCAGATTTTTGTCCTGTACGAGGACGACGCAGGCAGCACCCATGTCAGCTTCGGCGACGGCACCAACGGCGCGCGCCCGCCGACCGGGACCAACAACATCCTGGCCAGTTACCGTTACGGTGCCGGCGCGCAAGCGCCCGCGGTGGAGACCCTGACGGTGGTGCAGACGCCGCAGCCGGGGCTCAAATCCGTGCGCAACCCGCTGCCGCCCACCGGCGGGGCGGATGCGGATGCGCCGCAGAAACTGGCAACGCTCGCGCCGCAATCCGTGCTCGCCTTCAACCGCGCCGTCTCGCTCGAAGATTATGCCGCAATCGCCATGACCGGTGGCGGTGTGACCCAGGCGGTGGCGCAATCCGGCTTCGACCCGCTCTCGCAACGGCCACTGGTGCAGCTCTGGGTGGCCGGCGATGACGGCGCGGCTGAGGCCGCGCAGACCGCGCTCAACGGCCTGGCCATGCCCAACCAGCGCTTTGTGGTGAATACCGCGAACCCCGTCGCGGTCACGCTCAGCCTCACCTTCCTGTACGATCCGCGTTATGACGCCACCACCCTGCAAACGGCGATCATCAGCGCGCTGACTGGCAGCGCCACCACCAACACGCTGACAGGCAGCGCCACCGCTCTGTTCAGCACCGCCGGCATGCCGATCGGGCAGGTGGTGTACGACAGCCAGATCGAAGCCGCCTGCCTCGCCATCGCGGGTGTGACGGCGGTGCATGACCTGAATTTCGCCACCCCCATACGCAGGCTGCCAATCATCTACCGGCTGAGCCGCGCGCAGCTTTGGAAATTCGTTCCGGGTATAACCATACCGCCCTGCACCGGGCACCAGTATAATCCCGGCAGCGGTAATTATTTTATCCTGCCCGTGCAGAACCTCAGCGTCACGCCGGGGGTATCGTCATGAGCGGCACGGCACTGGACAATTACGACATTTATTACGCGGACAAGCTGTGGAGCCTGCTGCCGGCGGTATACCGCGCGCTCGATACCGACCAGTTCGACAGCAACGGCCCTCTGCGCGAGTTGGTGAACCGCATCGGCGCCACGGCGGGTACGTTGCGGCGGAGCATCGACAGGCTGTGGGAGGACCAGTCCATCGAGAGCTGCGATGACTGGGTGATCCCTTATATCGCGCAATTGCTGGATACGAATCTGGTCTATGGGCTGGATGCGCGCGGGCAGCGGCTGGATGTGGCCAACACCATCGACTACCGGCGGCGCAAGGGTACGCTCGGCGTGCTGGAACAGATCGCGTCCGACATCACCGGCTGGGACGCCAAGGCGGTAGAGTTCTTTCGCCGCCTCGGCCGCACGCGGCACCTGCTGGATCCTGCAGTCGGGCCTGCCAGCGGGGCAAGCACGAGCCTGGCGCAATTGCAGCAGGCCGAAGGGCTGGTGGGGCGGTACAGCGGCACGAAAATCGGCGGCTTCGCGGATCTGCGCAATGTCCATGCCGCCGGGCTCAGCGGCACGGGCTTCGATGAGTTCTACCACACCGCCGACCTGCGTGCCCCGCTCGGCAGCACCGGCTGGTACGCCATCCCCCATCTCGGCGCGTTCGTCTGGCGGCTCAATGCCTATCCGGTCGGGCCGGTGACGCCGGTGGCGGTGAAAAATTGCCCGGGCTGGTATTGTTTCGACCCGACCGGGCGGGACATCCCCCTCTTCGCGCCACGGCGCGGCAGCAACCAGTTCGGCGCCGCCTGGGTCTCACCCGTGGAGGGCCAGATGCCGGGGCCGATCAGCCAGAGCCTGCTCGCGGCCGACCTCGCCGCCGGGGCCAATGGGCTCGGCCTCTATCCCAACGCTGTCGCGGTGTTCGAGGAACTCAGCGCCGCGCCGCCCCTGTTGGAGGCGCTGCCGGTAAGCGTGCTGCTGGGCCCCACGCCGGCACTCCTGCTCAGGCCCGCATACGGCAAATTCCGCTACAGCGGTTCGCCGCCCGCCGCACCGCTGGTCGGGCAATATGTGTATGGTTTCCCGTCGGACATCGGCGCCGGCTCCTACGACCGGCGGGGCCAGGCCATCACCGTGCCCACGCCGGCGCCACGCCAGGCTTTGCAGGGCGGCGGCGCCCTGGGCCCGCTGCCGGCCACCGGCACAATGGTGCTGAATGACTGCCTGACCTATGGCGGGGTGCAGGATGTGTCGGTGGCCGCCCTCACCCTGCAAGGCGGCTTCTCGGCGCAGACCGGCCTGTCCGCGCGGCCGTTGCTGCAATTAACCCCCGGCCAGATATGGCACATCACCGGGCTGTCACCGGATGCCACGCTCAATCTCGACGGTCTGTTCATCTCCGGCGGCGAGATCGTGCTGCAAGGCCAGTTTTCCACCGTCACCATCACCTGCTGCACGCTGGACCCCGGCACCGCCAGTGCCGGCCCGCTGCTGCCCGCTGCCTCACCCCCGGCGCCCATATTCACCGAAAATGCCGCCGGCCAGCCGTTGGCGCCGGTGCTGCTGCGCATCGAGGCCGAGATCGAGAGTTTATGCGTCGACCGCAGCGTGCTGGGGCCGATACGCACCAGCGGCACGGGCGAGGTGGCAACGGCTGGGCTCAGCAACAGCATCATCCAGGCCATCCGCACCTCCCAACCCGGCCTGCTGCAAATAGACCAGGTGAAGGACATGCCGCGCCTCGTGCGGCAGTTGCAGCTCGGGCTGGATCCGGTCTCCGCCGCGCTGCGGCAGTTGAGCCCGGCGCTGGCGGGCATATTGGGCGGGCTGGCGAGCCCGCCGCTGAGCACACCCGTTCTGCCCGCCGCCGATGACCCGCAAATTCTCGCCGCGCTGAACGCGCTGATCGCGGGGCCGCCGCTACCGGCCTCGATCTTTGCCGGCGTGGCGCTGTCCGTGGCCACGCAGGACGCATTGGCGGCGAGCTTCCCCTTTGAGGCGGCACCGGCGCTCAACCGCCTGCTGCTGGAGGATGCCTGCCCGCTGGAGCTGGCCGATGCCGCGCTCGCGTTTGGCGATGGCAGCCTCATCCTCTCGCGCTGCACCGTGCTGGGGCGGCTCGTGGCGCACCGGTTGCAGGCGAGCGAATGCATCCTGCACGAGTTGACCACGGTGGATGACACCCAGGATGGCTGTATCCGCTTCACCGCCTTCGGCCGTGGCAGCGTGCTGCCGCGCCAGTATGAGAGCGTCACCATCCCGCAGCAGGCGCCGCTTTTCACCAGCACCAGCTTCGGCGCTCCCGCCTATGGCCAATTGCGCGCGGATGCCGACAAGCAGATCCTGCCGCAGACCAGCCCCAGCACGGTGCCGCAGAACATCATCTCGGCCGGCGCTGAGGACGGCGCGGAAATGGGTGCCTATGCGCGCGACAAGAACCCGATCCGCGCCCAGGCCCTTCTGCTCAAATACCAGGAATACATGCCCGCCGGCCTCGTGCCGGTCATCATCAACGTCACGTAACGGCCAGGAAACACGCACATGCCAGCCGACCGCAGCCGCCGCATCGATACACCCGCCAACGGCTATATTCTCCCCATCGCGCAGCAGGGGCGCGTGGTGCTGGACCGCGATTTCAACGCCTGGGGCAGTTTTCTGGGCGCACGCATCGATGCCGATGCACTGGACATCGTGGGGCCCTGCGGCACACCGGATAACGGCTTTGCCATCTCCGCGCCCAGCACCTCGCCGCCAGGCGCGTTCTGGAGCCCGCCGCAGCCGGAAAGCCCACCCGCCGGCGAAGGCACGGGCTGGGATTTCCTGATCTCCGGCGGCACCATGTATGTCGGCGGATTGCGCGTGCACTGGCCGGCGGTGCAGTCCGGCCAGACCATCACCTACAGCGCCGCCGACCAGCCGGAGCTGGTACCGCCTGTGACCGGGCTGATCGATTTCATCTTCAGGCGCCCGACCCAGGAGCTGGTCTACCTGAGTGTCACGCTGCAGGAGGTGAGCGCGGCGGAAGATCCCGACCTGCTGGATGTGGCGCTCGGCGGGCCGGACACCACGCAAAGGCTGAAGCAGCGCGTGCGGGTGGAACGGCTCGGCGTGGATGCCACCGCCTGCGCGGATGCCTGGTCGCAGGCCATCACCGCCTGGAGCGGGCAGGGGCTCGATTTCGACCCCGTGACGATGCGGCTGGTGCCGGCGGTGAAACTGCAGGTCGGCTTCACCCAGGACGGCCCCTCCGGCGGCCCCTGCGACCCGGTGGCGGCCGGTGGCTTCCTGGGGCCGGACAACCAGTCCATCCGCGTGCAGGTGGCGCAGGACACGCTGCTGTGGAGCTACGACAATGCCAGCTTCCTCTACCGCATCCAGGTGGCGTCCGACCGCCAGACCATCACGCTGATCGGCGGCCCGCCGGATGTGCAGCATTACCCGCAAACCGGGCAGGTCGTGGAAATCCTCACCACCAGCGCGGTGATCGACAGCGTGCCGGATGAAATCAATGGCGGCAGCATCGTGCGCGCGGCGGCGCAGCCCACGGGCACGCTGTTCACCCTCACCAAGCCTTACGGCCCGGCGACGCAAGGTGCCGCCACCAACGTGCTGGTGCTGCCGGCACCGTTAGACCCAGCTTTGCTGGCCAGCGGTCTGCCGCTGTTCCTGCGCGTCTGGCAGGCGCAACTGCCGCTGTCCTTCAACACGCCGATTACCGTGCAGGACGCCAACAACAATTCCACCGGCCTTACCGTGACCCTGTCCGGTGCCACGGCGGCGGCGGACGGCGCTTTCTGGCAGATCGCGGCCCGGCCCGCGACGCCGCAGGGTGTTTACCCTGAGGAGCTGCTGCTGGCGCCGCAGCCGGCGGATGGGCCGGTGCAGGCGGTCTGCCCGCTGGCGGTGATCGACTGGACGGCGGCGAACGGCCCGGCCATCGCCGATTGCCGCACACAGTTCGACAATCTGGCGGTGCTGACGGCGCGCCAGCCCGGCTGCTGCACGATCGGCGTGTCGCCCGCCGATCTCGGGCCGCAGCGTAGCCTGCAGGACATCATCGATACCGCCGTGCTGCGGGCGAGAGGGGTGACCATCTGCCTCACCGCCGGCACCTACAAGTTGGCGGCGCCGCTGCAACTCACCCGGCTGCATAGCGGGCTGACCCTGGAATGTTGTGCCGGCGCGGCGGTGTTTATACCCTCGGCCAGCGCCGCTGCCAGCGCCTTTAGCGAAGGCCTGATCACCCTCAACGGCGCCGCGCGGGTGACGTTGCGCGGGCTCATATTACAGCCGCCGCTGGTGCCGGTGAGTCAGGATCTGCTGGCCGAGCTTACCGGCAATCTCAGCGCCGCCGCCCAGGCTGACGCCACAACGCTGCTGCGCTCCCCCAGCCTCAGCATCGGCATCCATGCCAGCAACGCCACGGCGCTGAAACTGCAGAATTGCGGCGTGGAATTTTTCCATGGCCTGACGGAGCAGATTATCGATCTGGTGGCGGCGGGGCTGCTGCTGCGCGGCGATTGCACGGGGCTGCTGGTGGAGACATGCGCCTTCGGTTCGTCCTTCACCCCGACCTATAACCCCCTCAGCACGGCCAGCAGCTTTACCGACTATGTCGCCGCTGATCGTCAGGACTTCGCCGCAACGGCCACGCCGGCAAGTACCGGCACGGTCAGTTCCGCCGCCACGCTGGCGGCGGAGACGTCCCTCGTAACAGACCACAACATCACCCTGGCGGTGGACCAGGCACCCAGCATCGCCAGCGGCCCGACTCTGGTACCGCCGCATATCACGCTGGGCGCAGCGGCAACGCCTGCCTCCACGCTTGAGGTGGCGCATGACACGCTGAATCTGGGCGGCACTTCGGCCCTCGCGGCGCATGAGGTCGAGGCCGCGCCGACTCTGGCTGAGACAGCAACGACCCTGCATGAACAGCCGCAACAGCAGCCGCAGTCCGATGCCGGCGCCAATGCCGCTGGCAGCATCACCGTCAGCACCTCGCTGGCTGCCCAGGCCACGACTCAATCCGCCGGCACATTATCGCTCTCCAGCGACTTGTTGCTCGACACGGCGTATCAGCTCTACGCCGGCACCGGGCTGGCACAGATTCTGGCCAGCCGCAGCGGCGCCAGCGCGCTCACCCTGCGGCGGCCGATGGTGGCCAGTTGCGGCATCGTGGCGGCAACCTGGCAGCCGGCGCCGCAGCAGGGCAGCGCGCTGACCGAGAATGCCTTCCGCGCCAGCCTCATCGAATGCACGCTGGATGGCGCGGTGATCCGCGACAATGATTTCACCAGCCTCACCTTCGCCACGCTGCTCAGCACCAATGCCCAGGCTTTGCGCCTGCAGGACAATAACGCGACCGGCGGCGTGGCCGGTTTCTGGGTGACCCTGCCGGAAATGGGGTCGGCCTACGGCGCCGCCGAGGGTACGAATATCTATTCCGTCAGCGTGTTCAATTTCGAGGAATACCAGGCGCTGTCGGGCTTCCTGCCGCTGCTGCCACTGCCGCCGGCACTCGTGTTGCAAGTATTGGACAGGGCCACGGATGATACCCTTGCCGCGAACCAGGCCAGCACGGCAGAGACACGCGCCGCCACCGGCGTGAATTTCAGCATCTTCGTCACCGGCAACCATGCCACCACCGGCCAGCGCAGCGCTGTGATCCCGGATGCGAATGCGACAACGAACGTGAACGCGAATGCGGCAGCCAACACCACACCCACCGGCACCAGCGCGCTGCTGCTCTGGCTGATCCCGGACATCGTGGCGGATGCGCTCGAAAACAGTGATATTTCCGCCATCGTCGCCAATAATCATTTCATTTCCGCGACACCGGATACGCCGACGGCACTGCTGGCGCTGGCCAATCTGCAGGCAGGCGCCGTCAACGGCAACATCATCCTCAACCAGCCGGGGCCGATCGAGGCCGACCTCTCCGCCCCCAGCCTGTGGGTGGTGATCTCCGAATCGCTGCAATCCACCGAGCCCTTCGCCGCCAGCGGCAATGTGCTGCGCGGCCTGTCGGACCTCAACCTGCTGGGGCGCGGCACGGCGGCGCAGCGGGCCGGCTGGTCCGGCTATAATGCGGACCCGTTCTGAGCCATGAGCAACGCACTCGCCATCGCCGCGGTGACCGAGAGCATCGTCAGCCTGGTGACGGAGGGGCTCGATGCCTCGCTCGTCACCGGGGCGCAGGTCACGGCGCTGCCGCCGGACGGGAGCGGGCTGCCCACGCCGGGCGTGAACATCTTTCTCTACCAGGTGTCGCCCAACAAAGCCTATCGCAATGCCGATCTGCCGACCCGGGATGCGCAGGGTAATCTGTTGCGCAAGCCGATGGCCGCGCTCGACCTATATTACCTGTTCACCTTCTACGGTGATGCCACCGCGCGCGAGCAGGAGCGGCTGCTGGGCGCCGTGGCGCTGACACTGCAGGCCAACCCCACCCTGCCGCGCAGCCTGATCCAAAGCATCCAGTCCTCGACCTCCTTCCTCAACACCTCCACACTAGATACGCAATCGGAACTCATCCGCTTCACGCCGATCGTGTTCTCTCTGGAGGAATTATCGAAACTCTGGTCGTTTCTCCTCAAAATCGATTATGTCCTCTCCACCGCCTATGTCGCGAGCGTGGTGCTGATTGAAACGAACGACATTGTGCCCGGCCCGGCCTTGCCCGTGCTCAGCTATAATTTCACCGCCCAGCCCATCGCGGCGCCAGTGATCACAGCGGTGGCCGCGACACCGGATGCCACAAAGCCGATCCTGGCCGGCAGCAGCATCGCCATTTCCGGTACCAATCTGGCAGCGCCGAGCGGCAGCGTGACGCAGTTGCTGCTGAACGGCAGCGCCGTGACGGCGAATGTCGTGTCCGCGCAGGAGATCACCCTGGCCCTGCCGGCTACGCTGGCGGCGGGGGCGCAGACCGTGCAGGTAACGCAGCCGCTGCTGCTGGGCGCCCCGCCCGTGGCACATCCCGGCACCGGCCCCTCCTCCGCGCCCTTCGCCTTCACCCTGCTGCCGCAGGTGAGTGCCGCGAGCCCGGTGGCTGGGCCGGCGGTTTCCGTCACGCTGAACCCGCCGGCCCAGCAGGGCCAGCGTGTCATCCTGCTGCTGACGGCGCAGGCCGCCCCGCATGGCGTACTGCTGTTCGATGGCGGCACGCAGAGCGCCACGGTGGCCAGCCTATCCATCGCCACGCCCGGCCTCGCCGCCGGCAGCTACGGCGTGCAGGTGCTGGTGGATGGCGCGGAGAGCCTGTCCGGGCCGGTGGTGACGCTGTGAGCGGCCGGCGCGAATGGCAGGACCGCAACCAGGAGGCCATGAGCGCCGCCCTCACCCGGCTGAAAGCACTGCTGCGCGGTGAGGCACCGCCGCCCCTCCCGGATATGGCGGAGAGCGCGCTGGCACATCTTGTGGAGGCATTCGGCCTCTCGTCTTTCGAGCGCGACATATTGGTGCTGTGCGCCGGCATGGAGCTGGATGGCGACGTGCCGGATCTGTGCGCCAGGGCGCGGGGCGACACCGCCAAAGGCGGCCCCAATTTCGCTTTGGCCTTCGCTCTGCTGCCGGAGCCGCATTGGTCGGCACTGGTGCCGGAGGCGCCGCTCAGGGCCTGGCGGCTGGTGGAGCTGGAAACCGGCCCGCTGCTCACCAGGGCACGGCTGCGCATCGACGAGCGCGTGCTGCATTTCCTCACCGGGCTGCAGCAGATGGACGACCGCCTGGCCATGCTCCTGGAAAAACTGCCCATGCCGGAGGCGCTGCCGCCGTCGCTTGCGCAATTGGCGGAGCAGTTGGCGCGGGGCTGGGCGGCCGGGCCGCGCGGGCCGGAGACGGTGCTGGCGCAGCTTTGCGGCCAGGCCGCCAATGTGCGGCTGGTGGCCGCCGCGGCTGCCGCGCAACTCGGGCTCATGGCCGCCAGCCTGCCGGTCTCCCGCCTGCCGGCAGGTGCTGCAGAGTTGGAGGCGCTGCTGCGGCTATGGGAACGGGAAAGCGTGTTCTCCGGCTACGGCGTGCTGCTGGTGGATTGCGAGGACGAAGCCCCGGCGGGCGAGACGGCGCAGCATCGCGACGCTGCCCTGGCGCGGCTGGTGGAGCGGCTCGGCGGGCCGGTGATTCTGCGCGAACAGGCGCCACGGCGCATCGCCACGCGGCCGGCATTGGTGCTGGACGTACCGGCCCCGGCACCCGGCGAGCGGCTGGCATTATGGCAGGAGGCGCTGGGCGCCGGGGCACCGGAGGCAACGGAGTTGGCGGCGCTGGCGGCGCAGTTCGATCTGAGCCCGGCCGCCATCAAAGCCACGGCGGCGGAATTCAACGCCTCACCCCCACCCGAACCCGGCGCGTTGTGGCGCTTGTGCCGCCAACGGCTGCGCGGCGCGCTGGACGGGCTGGCACAACGCATCGAGTCACGCCTGGGCTGGGAGGATCTGGTGTTGCCGCCGGCACAGATGGAGGTGCTGCACAGCATCGCCGCCCAGTTGCGCCAGCGCGCGCGGGTGTACGAGGACTGGGGTTTCGGTGCCAAAAGCCGCCGGGGCCTCGGCCTCAGCGCGCTGTTCCACGGCCCGTCCGGCACCGGCAAGACCATGGCGGCGGAGGTGCTGGCCAACGAATTGGGGCTCGACCTGTACCATATCGACCTCTCCAGCATCGTCAGCAAATACATAGGCGAGACCGAGAAAAATCTCCGCCGCGTGTTCGACGCGGCGGAGCGGAACGGCGCCATCCTCCTGTTCGACGAGGCGGATTCCCTGTTCGGCAAGCGTTCCGAGGTGAAGGACAGCCACGACCGTTACGCCAATATCGAGGTGAGCTACCTGCTGCAGCGCATGGAGGCGTATCGCGGCCTTGCCATTCTCACCACCAACCAGCGCGGCGCCATCGACCCGGCCTTTCTGCGGCGCATCCGCTTCGCCATCGCCTTTCCCTTCCCCGACCAGGCGCAGCGGGCGCGCATCTGGGCCAATATTTTTCCCACGGCGGCACCGCTGGAGGGGTTGGACTGGGAACGGCTGGCGCAATTGCGCCTCGCGGGCGGCAATATCCGCAACATCGCGCTCAATGCCGCCTTTATCGCCGCAGACCGGGGGGAGCCGGTGCGCATGGGCCATGTGCGGCAGGCGGCGAAGGCGGAATACGAAAAACTGGAGCGGCGCCCGGCGCATAGCGAGGAGGGGACATGGGTGTAGGCGCCGCCGCACCCGTACCGGCCGCGCCCAAAGCCACGGCCCCCGCCCTTAGCCTGGCCCGGCCCAGCCTGCAGCTTTTACAGCGCAGTTGCGATTGCGGCGGCGCCATCGGGCTATCCGGCAAATGCGAGAAATGCGCCGATGAGCATATGCTGCGCCGTGCCCCGGCCACCAGCCAGGAGGCGATGGCAGGCGAGGAGGCGCCGCCCGTGGTGCACCAGGTGCTGGCGCAATCCGGCAGCCCCCTGCCCACGCCGGTACGGCAGAAACTCGAAGCCACGCTCGGGCATGATTTCTCGAAAGTACGCATCCATGACGGGCCGGTGGCCGACACCGCCGCGCGCGCCGTGGGTGCCAGGGCTTTTACCGTCGGGCAGCAGATCGTGTTCCGCGCCGGTTCCTACCAACCCGGCACGGCCGGCGGGCAGCAGTTGCTGGCGCATGAGCTGGTGCATACGCTGCAACAGGCCCATGCGCCGCGCGGGCGGGGCCTCAAAATTGGCCCGGCCAACGACGCGCACGAACGCCAGGCCCGCGCCGCCCCCGCCCCGCCACAGGCGGCCCATGCGGCGAAACCGGCCCCAGCCCCCACGCCAACGCCAACGCCGGCCCCAGCCGCAGCCCGGGCCGTGCAGCGCGACACCGCAGCCAACCCGCCGGCCGACCCCAGCCTGTGGGACCGCGCCAAGGCCGCCGCCGGCGCGGTGCTCGACATCACCGGCGACGCCGCCTGGGCCCTGGTGAAAGCCGTGGCACCAGCGCCGGTGGTGGACGCCATCCAGGGCATCCGCGCGAAAGGCATTCTCGGCTGGCTCAAGGACAAGCTTTCCGGAGCCTTCAAAGGCGTGTTCGGCGGCCTCTCCCAGGGCAATGCCGGGGTGGTGAGCGGGCTGCTCGGCGCCTTCACATCCCTGCTCGGCGCGGCCAAGACCATTTTGGGCGCGCTGGCGCATGGGGATTGCAAGCCGCTGTTCGATGCGGTGAGCAAGCTCGGCGACACGCTCGGCCAGATGGCCGGCGATGCCTGGGACAAGATCAAGAGCTTTCTCTCCCCCGTTGGCGATTTCTTCGCCGATCTATGGAAGAAGTTCGGCGCGCCGGCCGTGGATTTCCTGACCGGCGCGGCAGCGGATGTATGGGACGGGATCAAGAATTTCGCCTCGCAATTATGGAGTGCGGCGAGCGCGCTGGTCGGCCCGGCCTGGACATGGCTCAAAAACGCGCTCGGCATCGGCGATGGCGCGGACGGGCAGAACGGCATTCTGCAATGGGTGCAGGGCAAACTCTCCGAAGCCTGGGAAGGCATCAAGAGCGTGCTGCAACCGGTCATCGCGCCGATGCAGGCGCTGGGTGCCAAAATCGCCGCCGTTCTGCCGATCGACGCCATCATCAACCTGCGCGCCAAAGTGCATGAATGGCTCGGGCGCGCCGGTTCCATGGTGAGCAGCCTGCAGAACCCGAAAGGGGTGACGGACAACCAGGCCAGCCTGCGCGGCCAGATCCTGCCGGCGGTAAAGGCCGCCATCGTCTCCCTCGGCGGGCAGATTTCCGCGGCCGGCGGCTGGGTGGGCTCGCAGATCGGCGCGCTGGTGCAGACCGCCACTCAGCTTTTCACCTCCATCAAATCCAACAGCATACTGGGCGCGCTGTCGGGCGCCATCGACTGGGTGGGAACAAAAATCCAGGCGCTCGGCGACTGGGTTCAGAATGGCGTGAAGGCGCTGTTCGATACAGCGGGCCAGGCCGTGGCGAAGCTTTCGGGCTTCGTCGACCCGGTGCTGGGGGTGCTGGAAAAACTCGCTTCCGTCATCGGCAATGTGGTGAAGCAACTGCCGGGCCTGGTGCTGGGGCCAGTTTGGGCACTGATCCCGGCCTGCATCAAGGACCCGATCAAGAATTTCGTCATCGAGCACATACTCTCCGAAATCCCGATCATCTCGACCTTTGTGAAACTGCCCGACGTCTGGGGGAAAATCCAGAAACTGGTGATGAATTTCCTCACCGCCGTATTCGTCAACGGCGATCTCTCCGGCGCCGCGCTTATGGTCATACGCTTCGTGCTGGAGGCGGCCGGGGTGGATGTGAACCTGATGCTGCGGGTCATGGGCAAGGCGCTCTCCACGCTCGACGACATCATGATGCATCCGGGCAATTTCCTGAAGAATATCGGGGCGGCCATCGGCGCCGGGTTCCAACTGTTCTGGAAGAATATCGGGCATAATCTGTTCATGGGGCTGCAAAGCTGGCTGTTCGGCTCGCTCGCCCCGCTCGGTGTCACGCCGATGCCGGATTTTTCGCTCGGCAGTGTTTTTCGTTTCGTGATGCAGGTGCTGGGGCTGTCCTTGCAAAAACTCCGCTCACGGCTGGAGAAGGCGGTGGGGGCGAAGACCATGGGCGTCATCGACAAGGTGGCGAATGTGCTGGACCAGGCCTGGCACTGGATCTCGCTGCTCTGGAACAAGGGGCCGGGTGCTGTGTGGGAGGAAATCAAGGGGCAACTGGCCGATCTCGGTACCGCCGTGATGTCCGGCATCGCCGCCTGGATCGGCGAGGATCTGATAAAAATCGCCATCGCCAAAATCGCCAAACTTTCCAACCCGGCCGGCGCCATCATCGAGCTGATCCAGACAATCGCCAAAACCATCGACTTCGTGGTGACCAAGATGAACCGCATCCTCGCCATGGCGGATGCGGTGCTGAACTCCATCGGTGCCATCGTCGCCGGCAATATCGGCCCGGCGGCAGCGGCGGTGGAAAAGGCGCTGGTCGGCGCCATCGGCACGGTGCTGGCCTTCATCGCCGAATGGCTCGGCATTTCCGATCCGGGGATGAAACTGAAGGGCATCGTGGAGAAGGTGCAGGGCAAGGTGGAGGCGGGGATCGACTGGCTGATCGCCAAGGCGCTTGCCGCGATCAAGAAACTATTCGGCAAGGATGACAAGAAGGATCCAGCCTCGAAAAATCCGAAATGGGACGCGGCTGTTGCAGCGATCAACACCGAACTGGCGACGATGGAGCGTACCAGCCCGGACAAAAAGCTGGCCAAGGAACAGATTGACGCCAGGCTGCCGCAATGGAAGGCAACCTATGGCTTCACCAACCTGCGCGTCCAGCGCAAGGACACGAATTACGATATTTTTGGGGCGATGAGCCCGGAGGCGTTGGTGGCGGCGGCCCCGGCGAAGGGGCCGGTCTTGTCGACACCGCCGCAATACGGTGCGGTCGATCCATCGCGCGGTGGTACCCGCATGACGATCGAGCGCCTTACACCGTATCGCGACGTGGGCAGCGGCACCTCGCCTCTCGGCGGAGCGCCAGATAAAGTGGTCGGCGAAAGGTTGAAACGAACGACGGGTGAAACACGGCTCTACGTGCTCGGGCATCTGCTCAGCCAGAAACTGGGCGGGACAGGCGTCCCCGGCAACCTCACGCCAATCACCATTTCGGCAAATGCGCTCCATGAGAGCAGGGTCGAGAGCACACTAAAGACCGCCATACCACGCAAGAGCCCTGGGCCCACGGCTGACCCCAGCGACAGGATTTTCCATTATTCCGTGGATGCGCGTGCCCCCGCAGGCGCCACGCCCTCACCGGCCGATGTCGCCAAAGGGGTCATCCCGGAAGAGGCGCAACTAGCCTCCTCGTTCGACTGCCTGTGGCAGGAGCTCATGCCGTCACCCGACGATCCCAATAAATTCATTCCAAAACCGGGCGGTGAACAGGGGACGGAATTTGTCCAGAACGTGCCTCCTTGGCCCAAGACCTGAATCGCGGCATGAAACCCCTCGCATCCTGCCTCATGCCCACCGCCAACCGGCGCCAGTTTATCCCCGGCGCCATCGCCCGGTTTCTCGCGCAGGATTACGAAAACGCGGAGCTGGTGATTCTCGATGATGGCGAGGTTGCGGTTGCGGACCTTGTGCCGGCGCATGAGAAAATCCGTTACGTCAGAACCGGCAAACACCGCACGCTGGGGGACAAGCGCAACCGCGCGGCGGCGGCGGCGCGCGGCGAAATTTTGCTGCATTGGGACGACGACGACTGGTACGCACCCGAACGCATCCGTCTGCAAGTAGACGCTCTTGTACAAAGCGGTGCCGATGTGTGCGGCGCCGGCCGTGTTTTCTTCATCGACCCGCGGCGGTGCGCCGCCTGGGAATATATCTATCCGCACGGGCGCAACACCGCCCCCTGGGTCTATGGCGCCACCTTGTGCTACCGGCGCAGCTACTGGCAGGCACATCCTTTCGCCGCCTTGCAGGTGGGGGAAGATACGCAATTTGCCGCAACGGTGCCTGCAGAGCGGCTGCATGTGATGGCGCGGAGCGATTTCTATGTGGCCCTGATCCATGCAGGCAACACCAGCCCCAAACAAGTGCATGGCCAGCGCTGGCAGCAGGCGGATTTCAGCGCCGTAACGGCACGCACGGGCGCATTCTGGAATGAAGCCCCGCACCCAGCGCCGCGCGGCCCCGTTCTGGTGGCGGCGGCGAGCGGGTTGGGCGATATTCTGCGCACCACCCCGCTGATCCGCGCGCTGCACATGCTGGGGCACGAGGTGGATGTGCTGCTGGCGCCCGATAACGCCCAGACGGCGGATTTGCTGCGCGGCGCGCCGGAAATCGCGGCGCTGCATGTGGTGCCGGATAGCACGCAAGGGCATGCCACGCGGCCGCCCGAAGAGATTGCGGGCCGGCACTACGAACTATCCGTTTTTACGCGCTGGGCCGCGCCTCTGGCACCGTATATCAGGGCCGGGCGCAGCCTGCATTTCAACCCGGCGCAATGGCTGGAACAAGGGGATTCAGCCTGCGTGGCGGCCCTGGCGCACACCGCCGGCTGGCATGGGAAAATGCCGCCCCCCTTCGCACGTCATTCCGGGCGCGGCTTCGCGCTGCCGCCGGGCAGCATCGGGCTGCATCCCGGCTGCAAGCCGGACTGGCCCTGGAAGCGCTGGCACGGCTTCGCGGAGCTGGCGGCGCGGCTGGAAAACACCGTGCTGCTCGGCACGCAAGCAGACCGCGACGGCGCCGGCAGCTATTTTGCCCCCCCGGCATGGCCGGCCGGTATGCGGGATTTTACCGGCCAGCTCACCCTTGCCGACACGGCTGCCCTCATTTCGCAATGTTCGGCCGTCATCGCCAATGATTCCGGCCTGATGCACCTGGCCGCCGTGCTCGGCGTGCCCACCATCGGGATTTTTGGAATCACCAGCCCGGCACGCGAGGCGATGGATCTGCCTGCCATGCATGTGCTGACCAAAGGTCTGGCCTGCGAACCGGACTGCCGCCGCGCTGCCTGGGGGCGGCGGGACTGCGCGCAGCATCTGGCCTGCCTGCGCACGCTCACGGCAGACGAGGTTCTGGCCCGGCTCCACACCGTTCTCGCCCCGCCCCGCCCGGCCCCCGTCCCACCCCGCTCTGCACCGGTCCCGGCGGCGCGGCTTTCGCTTGCCGTGCACATGGAAGGCGGGATCGGCGATGTCATCCTGGCGGCACGTCTGGTCGAAGCTGCCTGGCACGCGCTTGATCAATGTGATATCGATATATACTATCAGGCACCAGAGGTGGCACGCTTCGTATTCCACGGCACGCCCTTCATCCGTCACATCCTGGCGGCGGCGCCACCACGCGCGGCGGGCTATGACCTATCCGTGAGCACTCTGCATTATGCCGGTATCACCGTGCATAACGAGGCAAGGGTGAGGCAGTTGTGCCCGGAAACTGCGGACCGCCTGGCACAAGCCGGCAAAAATTTCGCACCCCTGCGCGGCCTTGCCGATAAACGGCCGCATCTTGACGGGCTATGGGGCCGCATCGCCGCGGCGGCGGGGCGCAACGCGCTCGATAATCTGGGCTATTGTTCCGGCCTCGCACTCTCGCGGCAAACCGAGCTGACACTGACCCCGGAGATCGATGCCATGGCCAGCCTGCCTGCACTACTGGGCGCTGCCGGATGCTACATCACCGTGCATGATGGTTTTGATAACAGCATGAAAATGCCGCCAGGCGGTGCCACCAAATGCTGGCCCCTGGCGCATTGGGAGGCATTCGTCAGCAGCTTCAAGGCCACTCATCCGGACTGTAAAGTGGTGCAGCTCGGCAATGCAAAAAGCCGTGCCATCGCCGGGGTGGATGTGAATCTGCTCGGCCGCACCAGCCTGCACCAGACTTCATGGCTCATCAAAACCGCTGCCCTGCATGTGGATACCGATTCCGGGCTCGTGCATCTGGCGCGCGCGGTACATACGCGCGCGGTGGTGCTGTTCGGCCCCACCGATGCGCGGCTCTATGGGCATGACGCGCATATCGTGGTGAATGCCGGTAATTGCGCACCCTGCTGGTGGAGCACACCGGACTGGCTGGCGCATTGCCCGCGCGGGCTGAAACAGCCGGTCTGCATGAGCGGCATCATGCCGGAGCAGGTTCTGGCGGCGGTGGCATCGGCCCTGGCGGTGGTACCGGCATCTGGCGCCGAACGGTTGAGGGCCGCGCTGTACGACGGCGCCCTGCTGACCGAAAAATCTGCCTGGCTGCAGGATATTTTCGAAAACGCCGGGCTCGCGCCGGTACCCATCACCGCCCATGCCCGCAACAAGGAGACGGGCGTGTACCTGCACGCCTCGAAGCAGTGGGAATATCTGTTCGCGCTGGGCGCCGTGCCGGCGGCCCCGCAACGCATCCTGGATGCCGGCGGCGGGCGCGGGGCGCTGGCCTGGCACCTGGCAGCCTGCGGGCATGAGGTGGAGGTGATCGATAATGATTTCGGTACCGATCACGATGGTGAACCCGAGATCGGACGACGCTATTTGCGCAGCAGTGCGGCACGGCTGCGCTTGCGCCATGGCGGGCTGCATAATCTGCCGGCGGCGGACGCGAGCTTCGACATGGTCCTCTGCATCTCCGTGGTGGAGCATCTGTGCGAAAAAGCGACCGTATTGCGGGAGCTGATGCGCGTGCTGCGGCCGGGCGGCATTCTGGTTCTCACCTTCGACCTCGCTTGCGAGCCGGAACAGTTCCAGGATCAATGGCGGATCGAAGTTTTCTCACCAGCCTGCCTGGCGGATTTTCTCGCACCACTCTGCGGGCACGAGGCGATTTTCACGCCGCCGGAAGTGGCCGAAGCGGCGGCCCGGGTCCAGGCCGATGGCGTGGCCGGTGTGCCCGAGGGCATGACCGTGGGCGGCATCGTGTTCAAAAAATTTGCTTAGATTTGAAGAATTCAAGGATACACAGATTTTTATAATCCTCTTATCCGCCATGCCGTTTGTGCCAGCAATTCGCTGATCGTGCCGCCCTGGCCCGGCTTCGTCAATCAGCACGATCACGAAGTTTGGTGCATCCGCGGGCAGCCGCTTTGGCATTACGCGTTGTTTATAAATAGATTCCTGTATCGTGTGCCCGGCCGTGCGCGCCGAAGATGTTGGCGCCAACAGTGATCTATTTGCGGTCAAGATCGAAATATCCGTATGCCGGCAAACCATTAAGTGGAGGGGGGTGTTGACGCCGGGGCAAGCGAGTGCGCGTATTGCTGCTAGCTATCGCCTATGCCTGTCGACAATCCATAAGGAGACTTCCATGAATCTGCTCATGCGGTTTAGCTCCCTCGCGCCCATTCTGCTTGTCGGTTGTTTATACGCGGTTTTGCCGCGAGCTGCCGCGGCGGTCGAGCCTCAACTACCTGCGGCCCATGTCGCGGGCTATGTCGCGGCCCATGTCGCAGATGTGGCACCGGCCGTCTCGGCGCAGACAGCGGCGTATTACTATTATCGTGGTCGCCGCTATCCGTACCGCTATCACGGCGCGTATTTCGGCCATCGCTACTATAGTCATGGCCGTTATCATTATTATTAATCCGGTGCGCTGTGGACAGCGTAACATACCTCGAGGATGACTGACGGCGAGGCCCCGGATTGCTCCGGGGCCTTTTGCTTGGCGGGAGGTACAAAGATGATAAGGCGGTGGAGCAGAAATATTGTTCGGACCTTTATGGTTCTGTTTCTGCTGTTCGATGCCGCTGCACTTTACTATTCGACCATCCAGCCGGCGATGGTTTTAATCACCATCGTCATCGTATATTTCGCCATCGTGGGATACGCGATATTTCTGATGCCGTTCGGCCGAGGCATGGCGGTTGCGGGCATCTTGTCGCTCATTGTATTTGCCTGGTATTTGCACGACCCTCCGCAAAATCACCGGGATTGGGCGGTGGAATATGAAATTCCAGCGAAAATCTCGAATGACGGGCAGACGATCAGCATTACCAACATCAGGGATTTCACGTATCGCTCGCCTACCGACGCGATACCTTTATATTATAACGCGGATTTCCAGATCAATCAGCTCACTTCGGTTGACCTCGTCAGCTCCTATTGGTCGGGCGACGCCATTGCTCATATATTTCTGACATTTGGCTTTCAGGATGGCCGGCACCTCGCGATCTCGATTGAAACACGCCGGCAGCAACGTTTTGCGTATTCCACGCTTGCGGGGTTTTTCCACCACTACGAGTTGTTCTATGTCGTCGCTGACGAGCGGGATCTGATCGGTGTTCGCACGGATGTCCGGCACGAGCACGTGTATTTATACCGGTTGCAGCTTTCGCAGCAAAACCGTGAGGCGCTGTTTTTGAATTATGTGCAGAAAATCAAGGAGCTATCCGTCCACCCCGAATGGTACAACACATTTTCCGATAATTGCACGACGGGAATTCTGGCGCGGGCAGCAGCACCTGGCCACGCCCGGCTCAATTGGCGCGTCATTCTGAGCGGGTATGTGCCGGAATATGCGTATCAGCGTGGCCTTTTGAATACCGGCGTAAGCTTCAAAACGCTGAGGCAGCACAGCCTTATCGCGCGGCCGGAAGGCGCGACAATCATGGGAAATTATTCTCAGAATATACGGAGCGGTTTGCTTTACTATCCAACCGGAAGCCAGGCTGGCCATTGAATGCCGCGCGGGCAACCCTGAGGATATTTTCACGAGCACCTCCCGTATTGTGAAATAGGCCCGATGTTTTGGAGGTTGCCGAAGCCGCGGCTGGCCGGCTTCATTCAATATCCACGACGATATACGGCCTTTTGTATTCATGTTGATGGGGCTTTCACGCTTCTGCTCGCCTATCCTTTTAGTTCGTTACGATATAAAATTGACATATGACGATTATAAATTAAAATGAAATGAATGTTCGGGGTGGTGTCAAAAATACATAGGCTAACCTTATAGAATTTAAGATATTTCTGGTGAGTCGATGAAGATCACTTGCAATGGCATCGCCGGCACCCGGTACATCCGAAGACCATCATCCGACGACGCATGCAGCCCCCAAGTGCCACACGACTGCGTTTGCTGCTAAGCGGCGCGATTCTAGATTCAGGCCAGTGTTGCGCCCTTTCAGCAGTTGCGTGATCGGCTTTTTACGAGAGTAAGCCTTTAAAATTGTAACACGCATAAATTTGGACTCCTCTCAGGGGAACCGATCAACAGCATCCAAAGCACAAAATTCGAGCGTATTCCCGAGAAAATCGAGCGGATTATATAAAATACTAAATTTTATCTATTTTAATGCTGATGAGTCTTTTATTTAGGTGGCGCCAACTTCATAGTTTAATCGAAACAAGTTCTCTAATTTGTTGTATGTAAAATATTCGTGTGATAGGTCGTGCACGAATCTATTGTGAGAAAATCCAGCATGACACTGACGATTACGACCACCGGGGTTACATTCAACACGGTAAGTGAGACGGTTACCCCCGGCACCTTTGCCATCGGGGTCAATCTCAGCGGCATGGAGTATGGCAGCGCCGGCGCGGTCGCCAACGTCAACTATGCCATCCCGTCGCTCAGTGAGCTGCAATACTATCATTCCCAGGGGCAGGATCTCATTCGCCTGCCCATCTCCTGGACGACCTTGCAACCCGTTCTCAATGGACCGCTCGATGCGACCTACCTTGCCAATATCGAGAGCGTCATAAGCAACGCCGCCTCGCTTGGCATGAGTGTGGTCGTCGATCTGCATAATTTTGGCGGTTATGGCGGCAATCAGATCGGCAGTGCCGCGGTTACGGATGCCGATTTCGCCAATCTCTGGCAGCAGTTGGCGGGCGCATTGGCGGGTAAACCCGGTGTCGCCGGCTATGATTTAATGAACGAGCCGAACGGCATGCCAAGCGCCACGGCATGGACCAGCGGCGCGCAAGCCGCCATTACGGCGATCCGCACCGTTGACATGAAGACGCCGATTTATGTCGAGGGCAATGATTACGCCAGCGCTTATGATTGGAGCGAGGTCAACCCCGGCCTGGCGACACTGAATGACCCAGCAAATAATCTGATTTTCGAGGCGCATGTCTACCTAGATCCAAACGATAGCGGGACAAATTTCGATTGGGACGCAAATGCTGCCCAGGGCATGACGACAGATATCGGCGTGCAGAGGCTGCAGGACTTCGTCAGTTGGCTGCAGACAAATCACCTGAAAGGGATGATCGGCGAAATTGGTGTAGGCAACGATAATTCGGATTGGGTGACCGCCCTGGACGATACGCTGGCCTATGCCAAGGCCAATAACCTCGAGACAACCTATTGGGCAGGCGGTCCGTGGTGGGGCAGCTATCCAATGTCCGTGGAGCCGTCGGGCACGACAAACACGCCACAAATCGCGGTGCTCGACAAATATAGTGGTGATTATCCCACGCTCTCAATTGCAGCCGTTTCCGGAACAGCCACTGACGGGTCGACTGTCTATTTGAGCGAGAATGACGTGCTATTGGCCACCACCACGGCAAATTCCGCGGGCAATTGGTCCTATACGCTCAACGGCTTGAGCGATGGCGTTCACATTATCGTCGCTGGCGATACGGAGCCGGGGACCGATGGCACCATCAGCGCCACAGTGTTCGACTATGATGGTGCCCAGGTATCTGATCCGCCATGCTTCACGCCGGGTACGCGCATTCTTACCCCGTTTGGCGAAGTTGCTGTGGAAGACCTCAGGATTGGTGACCAGGTAAGGACGCTGCACGCGGGGGACCGGGAGGTTAAATGGCTTGGCCGCAGCGACTATGCGGGCCAGTTCATTCGCGAACGTTTATTGCTGTTACCTGTCTGTATTGCAAAGGATGCGATTGCTGATGGCGTGCCGGCGCGAGATCTCACGGTCTCACCAGGCCATGGGGTTTATGTCGACGGCGCTCTCATCCCGGCTTGGCGGCTCGTCAATGGCGTGTCGATCACACAGGCAGAGAGCGTTGAAACAGTAACTTATATTCACGTGGAACTGGATGAGCACGAACTGCTCTTATCCGAAGGCTGCCCCAGTGAAAGCTACCTGGACATCGGCAATCGGCACCAATTTCAGAATGCGCAATGGCCAACGCATGAGGCCGCGAATGACGGCGAGAGATCCGCGTGCTTACCGCGCGTGGAGGGCGGCTTTTTGCTGCAAACCATTCAGCGCCGCCTTATGCAGCGCGCGGGGCTCGACGTACCAGCGGAGTGCCACGGTGCGTTGCGGGGCTATGTCGATGTAGCGGGACCATATTCCGTGGAAGGCTGGGCGCAGTGCATCACCGATCCTGAGACGCCGGTCAGCATGGACGTGATCATCGACGGCCGCCGCGTGATGCGCGTTCTGGCAAATCAATATCGCGCGGATCTGCGTGAAGCGGGCATGGGCAGCGGCTGTTGTGCGTTCGCGGTGCAACTACCGGATGGGCATTTCGGCAAGATTGAAGTGCGGCGATCCTCCGACCAGGCATCGCTGCCTCAAACGGTGCAGGCGGCAGCAGCATGACGTGGACTCAACCCTTCTCACCGAGGTGCTTCTCCAAAACCCGCATCTGTGGACGGTCTGCGCCATTGTCGGGTTCGAGCGTGAACCTATAGTCGCCCCAGAGGGGGCCGGCCGCCCAATAGGTCCAGCCCCGCCAGACATCCGCATTGGCGTGCAGGTAGAGCACCACATGGTCGAGCACCGCAAGACATTCAGGCCGTCTGCTGACGCCGAACTCACCTAAAAATCCCTGCTGGTGCTCGGCGCGCAACCATTGCGTAAAAGGTGCCAACCGCGCAATGGCTGCGCTCGCCGAGACGCAACCATCGTGAGTGCCCGAAGAATCCGCATCGAAATATTCGTGGACCTCAAAAACCAGGTGATGCTGCGGGTCGGCAAGACTGCCGAAACTGCTCCCGCTGTCCGTGGGGAAGCCCTGGGCGCTGTCCCAGTCGATACCGGGTACAAGCACGGGGTTGCGCGCGCCAGTGGCACGTATGGCCGTCACAGCCTGCTGCACGGCGGCGGCCCAGTCGGATGGCTGCGTGAGCTTCGGCTCGTTCATGAGGCCAAACAATACATGGTCGTCCTGCCCGAAACGTACCGCTAACCTCGCCCATAAATTCGCAAAAGCCGCGTCGGTCACATCACCCTGGCCGATCTGCTGCCCCCGATAGATGCCGTAATTATGGACATCGATAATAACGCTGGCCCCGTGTGCCTCCGCAACGGCGATAAAGCCCTCCAGCAGTGCCAGTTGCCCCGGGTCGAGGTCGCCGTTCAAATTCGGCTGGAGCCGCTCCCAGAGTACCGAGATCCGGAAAACATTCATGCCCTTGGCAGTGAAATAGGCGATCTCGCCCTTGTCTGGATAGACATAATCAGTACCGTCGACGCCAGGCAGGACGCCGGGTGAATATGCCGCTCCAGCGAGGTTGACACCCCTAAGGCTCTGCGCCGCGGAGGTCGCATGCCACAAGCAACAAAGCAAAATGACCAGGAGCAGCCGCGAGCCCGATCGCTTGCCGGTCAGTGTCAAACCACCATCCCCGGTGCCTGTTGCCGCCGTGTGGCGCCGGATAGAGCCGGGTCGCCGAGCTGGAGCTGCGATGCACGGCCCGAAACCGCATTCACCGTGCCGTATAGGAACCACAAAAGGGCTGCGGTTTTAATTGTGAAGACGGATGCGCCGACACATAAAGCCGTGGCAAAATAAACGGACATCATCAATTTCATCAAGGGGCCCTCCCGCGATGGGTTGGGATATCTGGCGAAGCATGCGAGTAGGAAAATGGCGAGGGGCAGGCCGAGATTGTTGATGAAATAGGCGTATCCGGTATCGGCTGTGTAAACCTGCGAGCCGGCCAGCCCAAGCCATTGCGGCAATCCCCAATAGCTCAGGACCCGCGCGGAAAATAGCAATCGGCCCACCAAATCGTCATGCACGATCGCCGGAGGGCCGCCGTCCGGCATTGGCTGTAGCAGGCCTGCCATGGTGAGTGCCAGCATCACGGCGACCGGAATGACAAAAACCATGAGCTTGCCGTGCAAAATCGTCATCACGCGGAGAGCTAGCATGATGAGGCAGCAAATGGACGCGAATCGAGAATCCGCAAGAACAAAGCAAAAAGCTGCAAGGAAGAAAAGCAAAGCACGATTTCGTAGTGATCCAACCGAGGTGCTCAGGCACCAGGCGAATGCAACCACGGAAAAATTTCCTAATGAGTCGGGCTCAAGAAAAACAGAAGATACACGGTGGGAGCCGAACAGGCCCGGAAAAAATGTGCGGGACGCCCCCCCCCTGTCGCCGCTGAGATAAAAATTCGAGTGAGAATAATTAATGGTGCCCGCTCCAATAACGCCTTTATTGACGTAATAGGACCAGACGTTGAAGACGCTGCCAAACGCATCAGGTGCCAAAAGCTCGAACGCACCAAACGCCAGCACGGCCAGCATGACAACCCACAACAGCACATTGCCGGTCTCGATGCTGGCGAGCGTCCCGAGCCTGTAGAACACATAGATGATCGCGATATCATGCAAGATCTTCAGATCGACGGCCGGGTTAATCAACTTCAAGCTGATTAGATAGAAGATAATGAAAACCATTAGTTGCGCGGTGGTTTTGTCGATGTCACGGCGGATGCAAAAGAGTCCCGCCGCCAGAATGACGAGCTCCACGCAAATGATGTCTGTGCCACTCACGTCAACCCAATGCCGGGTATTCACGAAGCAAAGCAAAACATTGAAAACGGCGGCGAAGATCACGAGCAAGGGCCCAGCCGCGCTAATGCCCAGAAACCTAACCACCGCGGTATAATTTGACGCGGGGTTCCCCCCGTTTTCAGATGTTTGGGCGAGGACCGGCAATGGATTCATCCAAAATGATACGTTCAACTGCAACCGCGCGCCCCCGCGCAATCCGAGTGCCAAGCCCGCGTCCGACATTATGGAGCGGTAGCTCCATGAACCGGTAGGTGAGGGCAGAAATTGATATCGTAACGGTCCCGGTTAACAGGGTCAGGGCCAGCGGGGTCAGGTTGGGATGATCCAGCAACATCGGAAGCCCGACATAGTGTTCCAACGCCGTGAAAATCAGCAGCAGTATGGGCAAATGCAGAAGATAGATGCTGAATGACAGTTCGCCCAGTCTAGCAAGGTAACGCGCTGCCAGGAATGCGTAGCGATGCCCGCGCACATAAATATCCCGGACGATGATAAAGGAGGCCGATGTCTCTATAATGTCATAGACTATCTCCGGCGGATGAAACGCACCAAGCAGCAGGCGGTTATAGAGCAGGATAAGCAGTGCGGCAAAAGCAATGCCGGCATCAAACCGTCCAGCATTACGCGGCAGCATTGGGATGAGGGCGCCGAGTGCGAAGGATAGGCCAAAAGCGGTTCCGAGCTGGGATGGGACACCTGGCAGCAACGCGATGATCAGTAAGGCACCGATGAACCAACCGCGAGACTTCTGGTTTTTGACCATGAGATAGATAATGGGAAATAACGCAGAATAAATGAGCTCAACCCGTAAAGACCACATCGGCCCGTCATACTTGGTCCAAACGCCGGCGAGGGACGCTAGAATGTGTGGGAGCGAGACCTGAGCGTGAAGATTCCGCGCAAGCCAGGGAATGAATATACCGTCCTGCGCGAGATGCCGTGCGGTAATCACACTGAAGACGGAAAATCCTGTCGCCAGCCATATCAAAGGATAAAGCCGGAAGACGCGCTTGATATAAAACCCCAGAATGACGCGGCCATTCAATATTGTTACATTACGCAGAGACATTGCCAAGACACAGCCGCTGAGGACGAAGAATAGGAGCACAGCGCCCTCGGCGTTGAAAGCGCTGGTTACAATTTCGCGCGAAATCCGCTGAAATGATCCAGGCGATGGCAACCGGTAATCGATCACCTGGATAACATGGCCAACGAGCACGACCAGGCACGCAACACCACGTAAGGACGTAAGTTGCCGGTTATGCAACTTAGGGTCGTCCGCTGTCACTTGCCAAGACGGCATTACACGCTCTTTCAAAACAAATGGAATATCTAGAGGAAATTACTAGATTTCCGGAAACATCAACAAATACATTTCACTAAGCACATCATTCTCACGAACAATATGGCAAAGTACTTTGGACCGCATACGGACCGGTTAACAATGATTATCTCTATGTAATGAGTTGATGTCTCCTACCATAAAATCATTATTAAAACGGATTCTTATCAGATTTTTAATTAAACACTACCTGACATAGAAAATCCCACGCATGACAAATAATTTAGCACTTAAAATTGTATGTCAATATGAAATAAATAGTCGACGAACAAACGCTTTTATTTTTCAGATTCAACAGATAGCGCGAAAACCATCGTAGATTACGTCACTCAAGGCCAAATCTTAATTTTCTATATGCGCAATTTTATTGACTCTTTGAGACGATTTCGACATTTTTGGTGCCGATAACATCGATATGTTTATCAAACGAATGGCGCCGCGCGTCGCTCTTGCGAGAGCACGTGAGCAGGATTCTTGTCGGGCCTTCGCGGGTCTTTTCGCAGATACTGGAGGGATTCATGGGCGATACCACATTATGCGATACCGGAACAAATATGGTGGCCGGGCCGGCATTGCGCGATGCCGCGCATTCCTCAGACTTCGTGCATCTCCAACTGGCAAACATCAGCCGGAACTTCGCGCATGAAAAACAAGACGGCAACGTGATTCCCAATTGGCTGATCAATTGGGTTGATGGCAGTGCGGTCATTTTATCAACATGCGCGGCCGCATGGGCTGCCGGATTTTTTTTGACGGTACATGAGGACATGGAGCAATTCATTCCAGACATCATCGCCGTGCTGGCATTTTTTGTTACCTTGCGGTTGCGGTAGATGGCGCAGCCACTCCCCTCCTCACTTTTCAAGCAATTACGCCATGTTGCGCCGACGTTGATTGTCATCGGTCTGCTTCAGGCCGCGGTATTGCGGCGGATGGGATGGAGCGACAGCCAATTGCTGCTGACATCCGGAACATGGGTTGTGGTTGTCGCGTTAGGAATGGTCGTGGCGCGCGGTTGCAGCTCCTACATATTGAATCGTCCGGCGGTTGAAACAAGGCTGACACATAGAACAGCCATTATTGGCTATGACGCGCATGCAGCACTCATTGCGCAGCATTTCGAAAACGGCTCGCAATACGGTACCGTTGTGGCGGGATTTTTTGCCGATGAGCCGAGCCAAAATGAGCCGGGCCAGCAGGATGCTGTCCCACGGGCAGGCTCAATCGCGGATTTGATCGCATTTTCCAAACAATCAAGACTGGACAGCATCATCATAGCACTTCCCCCGGGGTGTGGCCATGAGAGCGAAATCGAAAACCTGGTATGGCGGATGCGCAGCGTTCCCGCCGATCTGCTCGTCGTGCCATATCTTGTACTTTGGCCGGATGTCTTGCTGCCAGTCCAACCGATCGGCCCCATGACCTTTACCGTGCTTCAACGGAAGCCTTTGCGTGCATGGGAAATGTTCTGCAAGCAATGTTTCGACGACGTGCTCTGCGTGATCCTTCTCATCCCGCTATCGGTCGTATTGCTTGCGACCGCCATCGCCATAAAACTCGACTCTCCGGGCCCGATACTGTTTCGGCAACCGAGGCGTGGGTTCAATAACCGGCTTTTCACGGTTTACAAATTTCGCTCGATGTATGCGGATCAGGCGGATATTCTCGCGGCGCGGCAGACGTCCCGGGATGACCCGCGCGTTACCCGCGTCGGAAAATGGTTGCGTCGCCTCAGCATCGACGAGCTGCCACAGATTTTCAACGTCCTGCGCGGCGAAATGTCTCTTGTTGGGCCGCGGCCGCACGCCCCGCAGACACGTATAGAAGGTGAACTTCTGGACGATGTGATCGTCAATTACGTGATGCGCTATAAGGTTAAACCCGGGATCACCGGCTGGGCGCAGGTCAACGGCGCGCGCGGGCAGCTCGTCCGGAGCGAGGATCTGCGCAAGCGCGTCTCCTATGATCTCGAATACATCCAACGCTGGTCGATCGCCTTTGACCTCAAAATCATGGTGCTCACCGCCCTACGGGAGATGTTCAGCAAACATGCCTTCTGAAACTGAGCTGCTAAAAGACATTCCCGATTACGCTTTGACGCCACTGCGTCAAACCGCATTCCGGCCGGGCGGTGATGTCGGGTTGGAGATCGTCGAGCTCATGGGCTTGCGCCTGCATAATCTGCATCGGGATGTCATCGCGGCGAAAGTGGTCGATGCGGTCATGTCGCAGCAAAAACTTCTCGTCGTAAACGCCAACGCGCACATGATGGTTCTGGCGCAACAACTGCCCTGGATATGCGGCTTGTTTCGAAGCGCGGATATCGCGTTTTGCGATGGTGCGGGCGTGCAACTCGCCACAAGGTTGCTGAAAGGCCGGGGTATCCACCGGACCACGCCGCCTGAATGGATCGGGACGGCTCTGCAGTCGCTCGGCGCGGACGCATCGATATTCTGGCTGGGCGGCGAAGCGGCGGTTGCGGAGGCAGCGGCGCGGCGCTTCGAAGCGCTTTATGGTGTGCGAACGGCAGGTGTCCAGCATGGGTTTTTCGAAACCGCGCCAGGCTCTTCAGATACGCTGGCGGTGGTAAACCGGATCAATGCGGCTGGGCCGTCCATCCTGCTCATTAACATGGGGATGCCGTTGCAGGAGCGTTGGTTGTGGGAGAACTGGGAACGCCTGCCAAATTGCGTGGCCATTACCGCTGGCGCGCTTGTCGACCATGCCGCAGGGCGCGTGAAACGGCCGCCACGCTGGGTGGCCAACCTTGGCGTGGAATGGCTCATACGCCTTCTGCATGAGCCCCGCAGGCTATGGCGGCGCTACCTCCTTGGGCTGCCGGTCTTTGGCTTCTACGTGTTGCGCTACGCACTTCTGAGTGAGCCGGATACCGCGCGGACCGGGGGCAGGCGCTAAGCCAATGAAACAATCTCGTAAAGTTGAGTTGTTACCGCAATGAGTGAGCAAATGATGCGGCCCTATGGGCCACCCGCGCAAACCGTAATGATCGGCTCGTCGGTCAGGCAGGCGCTGCGTGCGGGGCGGCATCATAAATGGCTTTTTCTCGCGTGCTTTTTCAGTGTTTTGATAGTGGGATTGGCAGTCGTGTGCACCCTGCCGTCACGTTATTCAGCGACCACGGTCCTGGCGATTTCGCAGCAAATCGCGAGCCCGTTGGCGGCCAGCCAGGCTCAGCCGCAAGATGACGATCCGGCAGCCATGATCGCTTCCATGTTGAAATCGAAGGAAGTCGCCGCGGCCATGCTCGTGCAATATCCGCCGCCTCCCGCCAGGCGAGGCCCGCGCGATGTCTTGTGCAGCAAAGGCCTTGTCTTTCTATGCCGTCCAAGTGCCACTGCCGCGCAACTGCAAGAGGCGCAGATCGACGGCTTTCTCGCCGATTTGATCGTGTCGCAGGAAGGGCAGTCCGCCGTGATGGATGTCACCGTCACGGCACCGACAGCGCAGGGTGCGGCATCTATGGCCAATGGCGTTGTGCAGGCTTACGAGAAAATAGCGATGCAGCAGCACGCCGCGCAAGCCGCGCATGTGTCAGACTGGCTTAACCAGCGTACTTCGTCGCTCCGGCTGGACTGGCTAAACGCGGTACAATCGGCCGATGCCTATAGCATCGCCCATAATCTCACCATGTCCAGCAACGGCACAACCTCCGGTCCGCTGATCGACCAGCAGATTGGCGAGGTCGCCGCCAGTCTCGATGGTGCGCAAGCCGAATTGATTAATGCTAAGGCACAGGCTGCATCCCTGCAAGATGCTTCGCGGCACGGAGATCCGTTGGCGCTGGTGCCCTTATCGGCACAACCGGTCCTGGTTGCCGACGCCACGACATTGTTGCAACTTAAGAACACGCGCGACCAGTTGTCATCGGAATTTGGGCCGGATTATCCAAAAATTCAGGCGCTCGACCAACAAATTGCCACGACGCAGGCGGAGCTTAACGCGCAGGCCGGCAATGCGCTCGCCTCGATAGGAGAAAATCTAATCGCTGCCACCACGAAGGTGCAACAGTTGACCACCCAACTCGCGCAATTGCGTACGCAGGCCGTGAATGAAAATGGAGAGGAATCGCAATACCTGGCTTTGACCGCTGAAGCCGCGAGCGCTCAAGCCATCTACGCGGCATTTCTGCAGCATGCCGATGAAGTGGCCGACCGCACCTCGTGGTTTCAGTCGCCCGTGAACATTATCTCCGCGGCCAGCGTGCCTCTGTACCCCATTTTTCCGAACCGGATAAAACTGGGCATTGGTATCATGCTCCTTGCCATTGTCGCGGGGATGGGGGCTGCGTTGTTACGCGAGTATAGTTCGCAGAGTTTCGGCCAGGCGGCGGATCTGCGAACGAGCACACAATTGCCGGTGCTGGCAATGCTGCCCTGGATAACACCAAAGCGAGGGGAGACCTTAACGCAACACGTCCTATTTGGGCCCCACTCGCGAACGAGCGAAGCCATTCGTGGCATCGCGGCGACGCTCTCACTCCTGGCCGGAGACCATGCAGGATCCCGCACAGTTTTAGTAACTTCCGCGGGTGCGCTTGAAGGAAAAAGCACGCTGGCAACATGGCTTGCCGTTACCGCGCAGCAAACCGGCCAGGCGACATTACTGGTGGACGGCGATCATCGCCGTGGATCGCTAATGCAAATTGCTTCGGAATCGGAAAAGCCGGGGTTAACCGAGTTGCTCGCCGGCACGGCAAGTATAAACGATGTCATTCAAATTGATCCGTTGACGCAGGTATCTTTTATCGCCGCCGGCACCGCGACGGCGCGATCTTTTTGCAGCGCCGATATCGCCCGGCTTCGCACGATATTTAATGCTTTAAAAACCACCTATAGTTTCATCGTGATCGATAGCCCGCCGCTGCTCGCCATGGCCGACGGGCTCGTACTCGGAAATCTCGCCGACCAAACCTTATTCATTACCCGCTGGAAGCATAGTTCACGGCAGGCGGTTGTCGACTGCCTCGACCGTCTGCGAACCTATGGCGCGCGTGTTGCCGGAATCGTCGTCACAATGGTGGAACCCAACGCCTCGCGGGACTTTGGTGGTGAATACGGCCGGCAGGAAACGCTTTTGATCAATCGCCTCTACGGCTCCTGAAAGCATGGCCTTAAAGATTGCACATATCGTCCGGCAATTCAGCCCCTCAATCGGTGGTCTGGAAACCGCCGTTCTCAACCTTGCTCAAAAACAACGTGAGACTCTGGGCATCGACGCCTATGTCGTCACGCTGGAGCGCGTGTTCGGACTAAATGCGAAGTTGCCGGCGCAGGATGAAGTCGCGGGCGTTCCAGTCGTGCGGCTGCCATGGTGGGGTTCAACACGCTATCCGCTTGCACCAAGTGTGTTGCTGCATCTAGGCGCGGCTGATATATTGCACGTCCATGCGATCGATTTCTTTTTCGATTTCCTGGCGCTGACCCAGCCCATCCATAGGCGGGCGATGGTCGCATCAACGCATGGGGGATTTTTTCATACTGGGCGGTTCGCGCGCATAAAGCGCCTCTGGTTCAATACCGTTACCCGCGCGTCTATCCGCGCCTATGGGCGAATCATCGCCTGCAGCCAAAGCGACGCGGCATTGTTTCGCCATCACGCTGCCGGGCGCCTCATAACAATCGAAAACGGCATAGACAGAGAGAAGTTTCGCGGTGCAGCCGCGCAAACGCAGACACGAACGATAATCTATTTCGGCCGGTTCGCTGAAAACAAACGGCTGTCCTCGCTTTTTCCTATCCTGGCCGCATTACAAGAAAAGCATCCCGATTGGAGACTGATTGTCGCCGGCCGTGAGGGAGAGATAAAGGCCGAGCAGATACTGGAAATGGCAAGACATGCCGGCGTTGCAACAGCGGTCTCATGTGTGGCCGAACCCAGCGATGAGCAATTGCGCCGGCTGATCGGGGAGGCAAGTTTCTTCATTTGCCTGTCAAGTTATGAAGGGTTCGGGATGGCGGCGGTCGAAGCGATGTCCGCTGGGCTCCTCCCGATATTGAGCGACATTCCCCCTTTTCGGCGGCTCTGTGAGGAAACGGACTTTGGCTTGGTCGCCACGCTGGATGATCCGCATGGAACAGCAGAAATGATGGAAGCAAATATACTGGACGAGACTGCATACAGAATCCGCCGGGCGTCAGTGCAAGACGCGGTGCGACAGTACGATTGGAATAATGTGGCAAAACAATATTCCGACGCATGCCACGAGGTCTTGGCGCAAAAATGATGGGACCGGCCCTTACCGCCCAGCAGATGGGCAATCAAATATGTGCTTCTCATAACCAACACGCATGACATGAAAAGGATCATTTACACCAGGCTGATGTCGCGCATGCTCGTAACCGGGCTCTTGGCCGCTTGCTGTTTTCACGGTTCCGCTCACGCGCAAATGATCGAACAATATGTGCCCACCGATATTCCCGGCTATGAGGCGAATATGAGCGGCTCCGTTACAAATCGAATGAATTCGCAAGGCCAACCCACAGGCATTGAACTCGGTGATTTTGTAATTCTGCCGGCACTAAACGAGAGTGCAGGGTACAACTCAAATACGCTGGGAGCGCCAAACTCGGGAAGTGCCGAGATTGAAACCCAGGCCAATCTGGCAGCCAATTCAAATTGGTCACGGAACGCACTTAAATTGTCATTCAATCTCGATGATCACCGTTTTCTGGACGTGCCGACCGCGAGCTATACAAATTGGACGGCGGCAGCAGAGGGTTCGCTAAATCTAGGCAATGACACCGCCAACCTCGCCTATTCACATTCCTTACTAAACCTGGCTGCGACAAGTATTGGTGTCGCCGGCATCACCACCCCGGTTCCCTACACTATGGACGATATCAGGGGATCCTATCTCAAATTGTTGGGCCGCGTCGGCCTGATCCCGAGCATCGAATTGGAGAATTTCACCTTTGGTGCGGCCGGCCCCGGAGGCCAAAACAGCTATGCCAACTTAAATCACCGGACCGAAACCGGGTCTTTGGCAGCTCGGCTCGAGCGCGTCCCAGGCAATGCGGTCGTGGTAGTTCTGCGTGCGTCGGTCGCGCAATTCGACAATGATCACACCGAGGATTATTCTGACTACCTCGGTCTGTTGGGTTTGGACATGCAGGGCGACCCGGTCCTTCAATACCGCCTGCTGGTTGGTGTCGAAAGCCGACATTTTTCCAGCGCTATGGCAACAACAAAAACGATTCCAAGCTTTGAGCTAAACGTGGTTTGGACACCGACCGAGTTGGATACGATTACGATTACCGGCACACACCGGATGAACGATCCGACCTCTCCGTTTGTAGGCGAGCAAGACAGTCTCGATGGGCGCCTTCAGTATGACCACGAACTTCGCGAGACCCTGTTTGTTTCGGCTTTCACCGAGGCGATCAAAAGCAATTCACGCTCGGCAGCTCCCGCGGAAGAAAATTTTTCTCAGACTCAATATGGCGCCGGTATCGCAGTAAATTGGGAGATAAACCGGCATCTGAGCGCCACGATAAACTATAACTTCAACCGCAATGAGAACTCCAACGGTTTGCATGGCTCGACGAATATAGCCTACAGCAGCCCAAGTTTTTCGAGTAATGAAATTTTGATTGGATTTCGCATCTATGAATGAAGTATCATTTACTCCGGCTTTGTTGAGGGCGCGGCTATGAATCATGTCAAAAACACATCGAAATCTGCGTGTCCATGGGTTCAACGCATGAAGCCGATAAACAAATGCTCTCTTCTGGCTCTTCTGATATTGACCGGTTGTGCACAGGGAGGGAACTTGCAACCGCTCAACGACCCGGTGGCGGCAAGCTACCATCTCGGTGTTGGCGATCAAATTAGAGTCATTACCTATGGCGACGCGCAGCTTAACAATAATTTTACGGTCGGTGAGGATGGTAAGATTTCATCTCCGTTGGTGGGAAGCATAGCTGCTTCCGGGTCTACTACCGATGAGCTGGCATCGGCCATTGCAAAATCGTTGGAGATCAAGCCGAAATTTGTGTCGGTTCAGGTTGTTCAATATCATCCCATCTCGGTGCTTGGTGAGGTAAACCATCCTGGCCAATATCCGTTTCAACCTGGGATGAAGATGCTGGACGCTGTTGCCTTGGCCGGAGGTTTTACCTACCGGGCGGTAACGGACGATGCATCTGATTTGCGAAGCAACGCCCAAGCTACCGGCACACCCATCGAAGGCAGAATCGAACGTAGCTCCACCCTCGAACCTGGTGACGTTATCACCGTATATGAGCGCTATTTCTAATGCCGTCGCATCTTTCTCCATGAGACGAAATCTCGACAGATCGACGGCCGGCCAACGCGATCTAAAACCATACCAATGCGCCGATCAACCCATAAACCAGCACCTGGAGTAACCAATGCACGACGCCCGGGATGAACTTCAAGTTTCGATCATCATACCAACATTCAATCGCGCTCCATTTCTGCAATCGACCGTGGCTCAATTCCAGAGCCAAAGTTTTGGCGATTACGAGATTTGGATCATCGATCAGTCAGACGGTGAAGATGCAGCTTCGAATAAGAGGTATTTTGCGGAAACCTCGGACCCACGCATCAATTATATGCATCTGAACGAAAAAGGACTCTCGAATGCGCGCAATGAAGGACTCGCGCGCGCTCGTGGAAAACTCGTCATATTTGTCGATGATGATGTCATATTGTTGTCGTCTGATTTTATCGACGCGCATCTGCATATCTATGATGACCCAAACATTGGTTGTGCGGTCGGGCGTCATGTCGAGCGTACTCTGCGCATGAATGCAAAAAATACAGCCTGCCGCGTGTCATGGACTGGCCGAACGATCTTCAATCTTTTCGGCACCCAGCGTGTACATGTCGGCTCCTGCAAAGGATCAAACATGAGCGTACGGATGGAAGCCATCCGGCAGGTAGGAGGGTTCGACCGGCATATCAAATTTTTGGAAGAATCAGATTTCGCCGCCAGGATACGAGCAGCAGGATGGCAACTTGTGTTCGAACCTTCGGCAGAAGTCGTGCATCTCTCGGCCCCCGCCGGGGGGGTACGCGAAAAGAGCCGGTTGCAATGGGAAATCGTCCGCTTCGAATGCACTGCATATTATGTGCTCAGAAATCGCGGTCTGTTGGGGATTCCCCCTTTCGTCACGGTTTTCTTTTTAATTGCAATTTCGCAGTCACTGCGCTTACTCTCCCTGAGAACTATCCCGATACTGTGTGCCGCTATGTTCCGCGGCTTCTCGAAGGCACGAACGGCGCCGGATCATAGCATTCCAAATGTCTTTTCACGCGAAGCGCTCGAAGAAGACGGCCTCCACGAGTTTAATGCCCCGGTACTATTATGATTCGACTATCGCGTTTTCAGGTAGACAAGGTGCCGAAACGAACTAATTAGTAAACCCGCAGTCCCACGCCAAACTCCCAACATCATCATGGAATAGGTGAAAGCGCCGACAGGGCATAGAATTAAGAGACGGAATACATGGCTATGGCTTGGGTAATAGAGTCCAGCGCACCGTATCACAGCGAACATAACCGCAGCAGAACTCAATCCAGGAAGAAGCGCACCTAGTAATTCGCGCGGTGATAATGAGATTTCCTTACAGACGAGAATATATGAAAACGGCACCAAGATGACGTAGGGAAGAACAAACGGTAAAGCCAACGCAATGATTCTAAGTTTGACGCAAACAAGCATCGCCGTGATCGCAAAAAAGGAATAGCCAACAGATACCCTCAAGCACCAAGTTGGCTTATTCTTCAGAACAAAAATATTGTCGTTATAGCTCAGCAAAACGATTGCAAGCCCTCCGATCGACAGGATCTGCAAGATAGGGCCAGAGTTTGCCCAGTTTGAACCAAACACGGCACAGATCGCATCATTAGACACGGCCGATGCGCCCAAAAAGACCGGGCTGCATAGCGCGCTGATGAGAGTGATCGATTTGACAACCACATTACGAAGCTTGGCGGTATCATTCTGAATTTCTGTAAGCGTTGTCAGGCCGATGGCTTTGATTGAATCGCCTGAAACGAGCTGCAGGGCAAGCCGCATCCGTTTCGCGACATTGTAATATCCCGCGCTTACGGGACCAAATAACAAGGCGACGAGAAACGTGTCGCAGTTCTGGTTCGTCGCATAGACAAGGTTATTTGGTACCATGCGGCACATGAAGGAAAATATCTCCTTCGCTGCCGCGCCTGAAAAGTGGAAACTTGGGCGCCAGGGGCAAACAAGCCACAAAAGCGTTACGCAAACCAGTGAGTTAACGATCTGCTGGCCGACGAGTGCAAAGACACCGAAACCGGAGGCCGCAAGCACAACACCGGTTACGCCTCCGGCCATGGCTCCTATAATGCCCCTTATCGCCAAAGATTTGAACTGAAAATGACGGATGAGCCAGGCTTCATGTGTCTTGGAGAGCCCAATGAACAATAAGATCACACTCATCGAGCGCAAAATGATGGTTAGACCGGGCGATCGAAAGAGATGTGCCAACGCGCTGGAGCTTGCCATTAATGCCAGGCAGGACAGAATCGCGAGGCCGATGGTTATCCAAAAAGCAGTTGTGAAATCGCTGTCAGTAACAAATTGCTTCCGAAAGGCCACTGTCGAGATATTGTACAAGATGAGCATCTCTAGGCTCTGAACCGAAAGAAAAGAGATGCTCATGAGCCCGAAATCATGGGGTCGAAGGAAGTGCACCAGCGTAGCAAAAACGGCAAATGACGTGCCTTGTACGCCGGCGGTTTCCATTGTGACCCAGAAAGCCCCAGTCACCGCTCGCTTTTTCAGTGAATGAGACGCGCGGCCGTCGTCTTCGAGCGTCTCGGTCATAAACCTTTGTCCTTACGATGCTTCTGTGTTTACTACACTGATCTTTGAAATGCGAAGCTTATTGCTGTTTAACCTTTCACTCAGGCTTTTTGTTGCTTTTTAATTCATAACGACGTGAACCTGTGATAATACGAATGAATATTGTTTGCTCCAAGATGACGGCGTCTGGGCAATGAAGTGTGCGGTTCTAAAGTAAACATGTTGGGTCGCGCATTAGGAGAGAGATTGTGTTTTTGAAGCATCGAGTTTTTGAATGACCCCAATCGCTTTTGATGGTTGCACTGGATGGCTGCATCGGCGCCACGATGCTGAAACCGGAAGTATCGCCATTCTGCTTTGTCCTGCGCTGAACCATGATGCTTTGAATTCCCATCATGCAATGCGGTTATTAGCCGATCAAATGGCCGAGGCCGGATACCCGACGATGCGCTTTGATTATCCATCGACCGGAGATTCCGTAGACCTTGATACTTTGCACAAAGAACACGGCTCCGAACTCTCTGAGATATGGGTGAATAGCATCATTCTCGCGGCCGATTTTCTGTTGCGCGTAACCGGCGCACGGAAGTTAATTTTTTGCGGATTACGTATCGGTGCAACGCTGGCGGCCATGGCTGCTCAAGGCCGGAACGATATCGTCGGCTTTGTATTTTTGGCCCCGGTGCTCAAGGGGCAATCTTATTTGCGCCAAATTTGGATAGAGTCAAAATTACAGAACGAAGCATCTGATTCGATGCAAAATGGGATTACTTTTCAAGAACTGAGCTTCAACGCCGCGACTGTCAGAGCTATGGGGCGGTTCGATTTACGCCAATGGATCGCCCCTAGCTCCGCAGACATCGCGATATTTTCGCAGACGGAAAATAATCTCTTGAACGAGTGCTGTCGGAATTGGTCTGAATCGGGAGCGCGGGCATCTTGTTTTAATTTTGAAGGCCTCGAGCCCATGCTTTCGCTAAATATAGAAGACGAAAAACCGACACCGCGTTTTAATTCCATTCTGGATTGGCTTAGAGAGAACCTCCCCCCCTCAGCAGCATCGACTGTAGGTTTCGATGAATCAATTCGATCAAGTCAAATTAGCCAAACTTATATCGAGACCCCCGTATTCTTCGGAGGCGAGAAACAACTGTTCGGTGTAGTATGCGAAGGAAACCCAGTTTCCACAGAACATATCGTGCTTATCGTAAATCCCGGCCGCGACCCGCGGCACGCACCTGGTCGTTTTAGCGTTGAATTCGCACGCCTGTTGGCCAAAGATGGTATCTCCTCATTTCGGTTCGACTTCGCCGGACTTGGAGACAGCCCCGGACCGGCTGGAAAAGAAACAGAGTTAAGCCCGGTATTCGACCTTGATCGCAGTGCGGATATAAGTGCAGCGATAGATATGGTCGAAAAGACAGGGTACCGGCACATCTTTGTTTATGGACTTTGTTCAGGCGCTTACCACGCTCTACGAGCGGCTCTCGCAGAGCCACGAATCACGGGCCTTCTTTTAGTTAATTTGCCCTTCTTCGACTGGAATGGTGGCGAACGTGCCGTCGATTTTATAAGGCATAAGAATAAGACCCCGCAATATTTTATCAGGGAACTGTTCAAACTGCGGTCATGGAAGGACGCGCGCCATAAATTAGGAAAATTCGAAAGTGTGCTACGCGGACAGCTCCATCGTCTCGCAACGCTGATCAAAACCGCTTCTTGGCTACCTACGACATGGCGCGATCTGTTGGCCGGCGGAACACTCACAATTGGGCAGCGAAACATAACGACCTTAAGCCAACGCGGTGTACAAACTCTATTTTTGTTTGGTCAAGACGACCTTGGACTCGACGCATTCAAGCAAGAATTTGGGGGCGACCTGGCGGGCTTTGCCGATCGAGAGGGAGTGACATTCACTGTGTTGTCTGACTTTGATCATTTGGTCGCGAACAAAGTCTCACGATGTAAGGCCGCACAGGCGATGATAGGCTTTCTTACAAAACAGAAAATTCGCAGTCACCCGCGCTCGTGCTGAAACAAACCCAAGAGGGAACACTCTTATGAGCTGCTGCCTGATAAGTCAGAAATTCATCATGCGGTATTGCCAGCATCCACAGTCAGTGTCGTACCGGTTATATTGCGCGCGCCCTCACTAAAGAGAAAATTGACTGCGTCTGATACATCGCCGGCGACAGGCATGCGGCGTAAGGCGCTCCGTCGCGTAATCTGATTTCGCTGCATATCATTAAGGTCGTGGGTCATATCAGTGTCGATAAATCCCGGTGCCACAGTATTCACGGTAATTTCGAGTGGTCCAACCTCTCGGGCAAGCGAACGCGTAAAGCCGGCAAAAGAGGCCTTAGTCGCGCTGTAAACTGACAATCCGTTGTAACCGGTTGCCGCGACCACTGAAGAGATGTTTACAATGCGGCCGCCTCTCCCTCCCATCATCGAGCGCACGACGTATTTTGTAAAAATTATCGGTGACAGGATATTTAATCGTATGAGTTGCTGGATTTCACGATCCGGCATCGTCGCAAGTACACCACTAGTCCCGATACCTGCATTGTTAACCAACCCAAACAGAATGCCAAACTCTTTAGTCAGTGATTTGACAAACGCCGGCATTGCCTCGGTATCCATCAAATCGAATGCGCGGAAGTGCAACTCTCCCAGAGCATCGCTCTCCGCTTTCAGGATGGCGGCTTCCAACTGTTCGGTTCGGTTTCGAGCAATCGAAATGACGCAGAATCCAGCGGAAACCAATCTTTCAGCGATGCAAAGCCCCAACCCGCGGCTGCCTCCAGTGACGAGCACATTAAGCATGATTTCTCAATATTTTTCCTGAGTTGGCGATTTTTAGAGAGGCCACTTCTCGCAGCGCAACGGGCACCTTGTGCGGTGGAAAAACTTGCCGGCATTTGGTGAAAAGCTCACTCTTGAGAGTAGCAAAGGAACCGCCGGATGCGAGGTAGGATGGCCTCACAATGATATCGGCAACAATCAACGCCCCAACAATGGGGTTCCGTCGGCCATGGACCAGTGACATCTCCACTGCCGGATGCTGATTTAAAACGGTCTCGACCTCTTCAGGATAGACTTTGAGGCCGCCCACATTTATCACCCCCTGCTTGCGGCCGATAAAATGGCAGCGACCGTTGTGTATCTCGACAAGATCGCCGGTATCCACAAAACCGTCCTCATCTTGCAAGGTGCGTGCCGTACCCGCATATTTTTGGGCCATGCGCGCCGATCGAATATGCAGCGTTCCATTAGATATTTTCAAAGACACAGTGGCCTCTGATCGTTCAAGAAAACTTGCCGGAAAACCCGCAAATCCATCCCTAACGTCGAATGCGACACCAGCCTCAGTGGAAGCAAAGGCATGCGCTATGCTGGCATCGGGATAGCAGTCGCTGAGTTTGTCCAAAATACCTTGGTCGACAATCTCGCCGGACAGGCGAATATAGGATGGAGAAATTTTATCGGCCGAACCGCTCATAAGAACCTGACGCCAGTGGGACGGCGTACCGGAGATATGCGTAATACCGTAAGCGCCAGCGCGAGACAGGAAACTCGATATCGGTTCATGCGGTCCCGTAAATAACATCGATCCACCGGTAAGGAGTGCTCGAAGAAAAATCTGCAGTCCGCCATAACGGCGTATGTCGTAAAACGAGGACCATACTGCGCCCGGTGTAATGGCAGCACCATCTTGCAAAGATGCGGTCAGGCTTTGCAAGGTATGCGTCACCTGTTTGGGTCGTCCAGTGGTGCCAGACGTAAATAACACCCATTCCGTTTTAATATCCCGTACGGAATGGCAGCGCGGTACAAGTGGGCTCTTGCTGCAAAGCTTTCTCGGTATGCCAAGTCGCGCAGCTTCGGCCCATGTATCGGTCAGCACTATGTCACATTGTGCTTCGAATGCAGCCTCCTTTAGCGTAGAAATCGAGATATCCGGCGGACAAAGAAAAATCTGTCGTGCGAGCCCATCGAGCTCGATCAACGCGAGAGCAACGGATAGCTGGCTCTGTAAATGGATGAGGACGGATTTATTCCGGATTGTCTCAACGCCGTCAACAAATACCGTGTTTTGCCCGAGAGCGCTTGTAGCGATCGACACATCCGATGTGGCAAGAAAGCGGCCGCCAAGTGAGCGGGCGAGACTGCTTTGTTCAAAAAGAGATGTTTTACGCTCCGACATCTTCATACAAGCCAATCAGATCTCCGAGTGTTACAGGAAACGCGACCAGCTTGTCTTCGGCGAATGGATCCAAGTCTAGTTCGTCGTCCAACGCCGCCACCAGAATTGCAATGCAGAGTGAGTCGAGGCCAGATTCCAGCAGCAAAAGATTATCATTGAGTGGCGCCAAGATTTTGCCTTGTCGATCAGCAATATCAGAAATTTGCTGCAATATCGCGGCACGTATCTCTCCCGCAGGCATGTTCTTGCTTTGATTAAGAGGCCGCATGAATACGCTCCTCTCGCGCTTGATGACTAAGGCTCGGCGTCGCCTCTATCAGGAGTTGCAAAAATAGCCGCCATAGTTCTGAAATCTTATCATCATCGCCAAGATGACGGCTCAGATTTCCGTGGCCCGCTACTGGGTCGCTGTCGAAGCGTATGTGTTCCGCAAGAAAGAACCGAAAAGCATTGAGAAGCGGATCATCGTGGTGTGGAGCGGTAAGCATCGCTTCAAACACGCGCTCAAGTCCACCATCCTCATAGCTCGCCATGCTCTGGCCGCGTATATGTGTGGGGACATTTTTCACGGCACTCAGGTAGTTTGAGCCGGCTCTTGAGAAGCGCCAACGGGTTTCGGCCGGTAGTTGCTTCAATTTCAGTGCGCGGCGCATGAATTCATCATGGTTCATTTTTTCCCCGGCCTCGGCAATGCCCGGATAGGGAGAAAGATTTGACGTATCACACTCTTCTGCAAGCAGAAGCTTTAACGCCGGGTCGTCTGGCCGTGATGCGCATGCAATCCGTAGATTTTCGCGAAATTGAATAGAAAAATAATAATATGCCCAGGCCACGGCAGTCATGTCATCTGCTGAGAGGTTGCGCCAGTTTAAGCTACAAATCTCGTCGATGACTATGTCGTTACGGGAAATTTGCGACGAATCTCGAGCGAGCATGAGTAGTCTCCTGGCTGAAAATCTATGTTAATGCCCAGTATATCTGACGGCACGAAAACATTTCGAACCGCGTTGCACTATCGTGCGCATATCCTCCAAAATACCTTTTGCTATACCAACGAAATTGCAGAACAGCCAAGTTTTTTTATCGGCCAAATTATTAACATTTGGATATAATGTCATTATTTTAGGTTGTATTGCATGGGCCTTCAGCTCATGGACCATGGAAGATTGCAGCGAATCTGACAAATTAAGGCTACAAGTTAAAAAAGCAATGTGGCTTGCATAAATATAAATTAATAACGCTCAGCCTCCTCTTATGTTAAATGGAAATCGTAATAAAACTTGTGAAAAGTCGAACTAAATCTTGAGAAGAAAAAGTTGTCTGTGCTTTGATACTTCTAGCGGAGCGTGAATTTTGGATAACAAGAATTGCAATTTTTTAAGGCGGGTATTTTGAATGCGCTCCGAAACGATCGCTCTTCACGCTGGCTATGCTACGGAACCGACTACACGGTCGTGCGCGGTCCCAATTTATCAAACGGCGTCCTTTGAATTTGATAGTGCAGAGCATGCCGCAGCACTCTTCAACCTCGAAGAAACAGGATACCGCTACAGTAGGATCAGCAATCCAACTGTAAGGGTGCTGGAACGCCGCCTCGCAGCCCTGGAGGGCGGAGGAGAGGCGCTATGTGTGGGTTCGGGTCAGGCGGCGCTGCATGCAGCCATACTTGCGATCGCCGAAGCCGGAAAAAACATTGTGTCCGTTCCCCAGCTATATGGTACGACACATACGTTCTTCTGCCACGTCCTGCCACGGTTCGGTATGACCGTACGGTTTGCAGAGTCGGACTCGGCTGCAGATGTAACATCACAGATTAACGATGACACGCTTGCGGTATTTTGCGAGAGTGTTGGAAATCCGGCCGGAAACGTGTGCGACATCGGCGCCTTGGCGGACGCGGCACATGCATGGAACGTGCCGCTGATCGTTGATAATACGGTCGCATCGCCAGTGCTGTGCCGACCGTTCGAGTTCGGAGCGGATATCGTCATCCATTCATTGACCAAGTATCTAGGTGGGCATGGTACAACGCTTGGCGGCGCCGTAATCGATAGCGGTCGTTTTCCCTGGACAAGCGATGTCGTCAAGTTCTCAACCCTGAATACACCCGATCTCTCCTATCATGGCCTGGTCTACACGGACCATTTTGAGACTGCGGCGTATATAGAGCGTTGCCGGAATTTCTCGTTGCGGACAACCGGCGCTGCGCTTTCGCCGCTGAGCGCATTCCTGCTCCTGCAAGGCATCGAGACCGTCGCCCTACGTGTCGAGAGGCACGTTACCAATGCGAGGCAGGTCGCGGAATATCTGCAGGGTGATACGAGGGTCTCCTGGGTGAACTACGCTGGCTTTCCCACAAGTGCCCATTATGAAATGATGCAGAAATTTCTCGGTGGTCGTGCCTGTGGACTACTGAGTTTCGGGGTGCACGGTGGCATGCCCGCGGGAATGAAATTCTATAATGCTCTCAAGTTGGTCAAGCGTGTTGTTAACCTGGGCGACGCAAAAACATTAGCTTGCCACCCGGCGTCGACGACGCATCGCCAAATGACCGGAGATGAGCAGCGCAAGGCGGGTGTCTCGCCGGAAATGGTACGGCTCAGCGTCGGAATCGAACACATTGACGATATAATCGCCGATTTGGATCAAGCCCTAGAGGCTTCGCAAATCGAACCTGCAAGAAGGGAGCCTGAAGTTGCAGATAGATAATCTACAGCAGAAAAATAACGCGCGGCATCTGACCTTCAGCCCCGCTGCCTTAAGTGGCACTGATGAAATCGTTATCGGTCTCGTCAATATCATGCCGCTTTCTTCGAGGCGGGCCACGGAAAAAGCGTTCAACGCCGTGCTAAACCCCGGCTCTAAGCAGCGCAAAGTCCGGCTGCGGTGTTTCACACTGGATGATCGCTGGAAACTGGGTCCGGCTCGTTCGCAATTCCTTATCGGCCACGAACCCATTTCCGCTCTATGGAACTCACGCCTGGACGGGCTTATCGTTACGGGAGCCGAGCCACGCGCCTCGACCATCGCAGAAGAGCCGCTTCTGCCTTGGATAAGAAAACTGGTCTCCTGGGCAAGCCAAAATACCTCGTCGGCACTATTCTCGTGCTTCGCGGCACATTGCGCCGCTTGGTGCATGGATGGCATCGATAGGCGGCGATACACGGAAAAACTTTCGGGCGTATTTTCGTGGACAAAGACTTTTGATCATCCAGTGACACAAAGGCTACCGTCATCCTGGCTGGTGCCGCATTCACGGTATAATGGGTTGGATGAAAATACCCTGGAAGGTGCTGGATATTCGATTTTGTCTAAAGCACCACGCTTGGGCGTCGATATGTTTCTGAAGAACCACGGCAATTGCGAGTTCGTTTTTTTTCAAGGACATCCCGAGTACGGGGCAGAAAGCTTGCTCGGAGAATATTGCCGCGATCTGCGTCGGTACATGAGCGGATCCGCCCATCAATACCCGAACTGGCCGAAAAATTATCTCGATGCCGGGAGCCGTGAAGCATTCACGAAACTGCGGCATTGCCCACGAGGAGACACAGAGCTTGACGAACTTGCCAATATCGAATTGGCGGCGGCAAAAATGTTAAATCATTCATGGCATGATGCTTCGGTAAGAATTTTTGACGGCTGGCTCGAATCTATCCGCGAGCTGAAGACGAATTGCAGAAGTCTCAAAATGTGATGCAAGAATCCCTGCAACCCGCGTTTCCCGTGAATTCGACCTTGTTTCCGGCCGCGTTTGAGCGCCGGAGATGGGATGAGCAGTTGACAGAGATGCTGGCAGCTACAGAACACAGCATGAGCGAATGCTCCGTGATGCCGTCTATATCTGACGAGAGTTTTCGACGTGCGCTCGATGCTCTGGATTTTGAAATGCCGATGCCATTCGGCAAATTATTGGAATGGACCGTGGAAGGGTTAAAGCACGGGTTGGTGCACATGACCCATCCGCGGTATTTCGGCCTCTTCAACCCGGCTCCGACGTTTGCCGCGCAATGTGCGGACCGCATCGCTGCATCGTTTAACCCACAACTTGCCTCCGCAACAACCTCTCCGGCAGCCGTGCAAATAGAAGCACACGTGGCGCGGGCGGTGGCGCGTCGTGCCGGACTGGGCAATGCGGCGGTTGGGCATTTTACATCGGGTGGCTCTGAAGCAAATGGGACCGCGCTCATTTGTGCGCTCACACATAAGGAGCCTGAATTCGCCCGTTTCGGGTGCAGGGCTTTCGCTGAAAGACCAGTCTTCTATATTTCACAGGACAGCCATCTAGCCTGGATTAAGCTTGCCCACCAGGCCGGCATAGGGCGCGACGCTGCACGCATGATACCCACGGACGGATCCGGCAGAATGAGCGCGCGCGCGCTGGAAACGGCGATCCACGACGATAAAGCAAACGGCTGCGTGCCATTTATGGTGGTGGCCACAGCGGGCACAACGAATGCCGGGATGGTAGATCCGTTACGAGCTTGTTCGGAAATCGCGGAGGCACACGGCGCTTGGTACCATGTGGACGCCGCCTGGGGTGGTGCTCTGATTGCATCGCCGGACTTGCGCGGCGCAATCGCAGGAATCGAACTTGCGGATTCTGTGACGATCGATGCCCATAAATGGTTTGCCACCACGATGGGCTGCGGGATGTTCCTGACACGGCGGCCAGAGGTGCTCGCGGCCACCTTCAACGTGATGACAAACTTCATGCCCTCCTATTCCGCGGATGTGGATCCTTATTTGAATTCCGCGCAGTGGTCGCGGCGCTTTTCCGGCCTCAGGTTGTTTCTCTCGCTCGCCGCCGGGGGATGGGCCGGATATGCCGAGCATGTCGAACGAAGCGTGGGGCTGGCAAAACTATTCGCAGATCACATCACACGGCTTGGTTGGCGCGTTCTTAACGAGCCCGCGCTTGCGGTTGTATGCGCAATACCGCCCGACGATGCCATGCCCGTCCGCGAAATCGTGGCATCTGTCACCGCATCCGGCCGCGCGTGGATTGCCGTGGCGAAGTTTGAAGGTGCCGAGGTGGTCAGAGTCTGTGTGACGAACGGCCGGACATCGGTGGCGGATGTACTGGAGCTCGTTGCTGTTTTGGAGGAGGCGCGCCGCGACACCAATCAGGTGCTGCCGGCGCGGGAGCGACAAACATGCTGACCGCGGAACCTCAAACGCGACCAGCGCCGGTTCAAACGAGCGGCTCGAAAGGCGAACTGAAATCCTGGATCGGTGCGCTGAATGCGGTCGCGGTTCTGACCGAGCAGCCCGGCCTTACACTTGCCGAACTATGTCATCAACAAGCGATGATCTACCCCGAAAGACCAGCACTGGTCGGCGAATATGAAGAGTTCAGTTACCGCTCCTTGAGCGAGCGCATGAACTTCTATGCGGCCTGGGCGCTCGCCGAGGGAATCGAAAAAGGCGAGACCATATCCCTCTTAATGGGAAACTGCCCGGAATTTGCAGTCATCTGGCTCGGTCTTACGCAAATCGGCTGCACGGTTGCGTTGATAAATTCGACACTTTCGGCTAACGGCGTGGCCCATTGCATGGCGGCAGCGGAGTCAAAATATCTGATTTTCGGAGCGGTATTTTCTCATGTCGTTGAGGAAGCCTTGCACGAAAATTCTGCAACGATAAAATGCTGGATGCAAGGCACGGTGGCGGCGAAGACATTCTCCAATATCGACGTCAAGGTTGCTGCCGACTCTCGCAAGCCATCAGCCACAGATGTGGCACTTCTGATTTATACATCGGGCACGACGGGAATGCCCAAAGCCACGAAGGTAACGCATGGCAGGCTGATGGAATGGAGCTTCTGGTTCGCCGGCATGCTGAATATTCAGTCTGACGATCGGCTGTATGATTGTCTGCCAATGTATCACAGCACCGGCGGAGTCGTTGCGGTCGGTGCCATGCTCGCCCAGGGTGGTGCGGTGGTGATACGCGAATGCTTCTCCGCAAGCAGCTTCTGGGACGACATCATTGACGAGCGCTGCACGATATTCATGTATATCGGCGAGCTGTGCCGCTATTTGACACAATCGGCGTACGATACAGCAGATCGTGCGCATAGCCTGAGGCTGTGCTGCGGCAACGGCCTCCGCGGCGACGTATGGCAGGTTTTCCAGGAGCGTTTTCGCATACCGAATATTATCGAGTTCTATGCCGCCACTGAAGGCAGTGTGTCGCTCTATAACTGCACCGGCATGCGAGGCGCAATCGGACATGTTCCACCGTTTCTAAGGCATCGTTTTCCAGTCGCACTCATAAAAATCGATGCCGAGACAGGGGAGGCATTGCGGGACCAACTCGGCTTTTGCCAACCCTGCGGCATTGATGAAATCGGCGAAGCAATAGGCAAGATCTCAGAACTGGATCCGATGCCTTCCCGAAAATTCGACGGTTATACGAACGCCGATGCAAGCACACGCAAAATCCTGCGCAATGTGTTCGCGCAGGGCGATGCCTGGTTTCGCACAGGTGATCTTTTGCGAGAGGATGCGCAAGGATATTATTATTTTGTCGATAGGCTCGGTGACAGTTTTCGCTGGAAGGGCGAAAATGTTTCGTCAGAGGAAGTCGCTTCGGTCATCAGCAGTTGTGTGGGGGTAAATGAGGCTGTGGTTTTCGGCGTGTCTGTACCTGGTTTCGAGGGCAAGGCCGGCATGGCCGTCATCACCACCACCGGCGTGTTCTCCTTCGAAGTACTAACCGAGATTCTGGCCACGAGATTACCGGATTACGCACGGCCCATTTTTGTGCGGATCTGCAATGCCCTGGAAGTGACCGGCACGTTCAAGTTGAAGAAGCATCAACTTAAGGATGCGGGATTTCTCGCGCTCCGGGACGGCAGTACGGTTTGGTTTTTCGATCGCGCTTCAGCGCGGTTCGTCGAATGCGACGAGCGGCTGCGGCAGAAAATTGCACAGGGAATTTTTGCGAGGCTTTAGAATGTTTGGAAAAAATGCAACCGTATTCAACAACATCGCGAAATGCGTCGCGCGAGGTTGAAGTCCGGCACGATGCTCTACGGCCATTAAGGCGTTTATATTAAGCGATTATGAAAACTTCATAATGCAGATATGCGTGGGATAGTTGGAAACGAGTATAACCGCTCCGCTTACAAGTAGGCGCGCAGCCTCAAGCCGATCACTCGAGATATCTTGGTTTAGGAATCTGGTTTGTCTTCATCAGGTTACACATATAGTGATGTGCTGGCCGAGCTGGAAGATGTCGGCGCTGCCGTCGCGTCTTCAGGCCTAACTTCACTGCAAGCCGACAGCCTGACAAGTTTGTCACAAGATATCGCGAACATGGATGGAACGGAATCTTACGTATATTCCATCTTTAACCAAACAGTCCTGAGCGGCAATGTTGTCGGCACCACGCAAGCAGAGTTCAATTCCCTCATCGGCCAATGGTTCCTCGGTGTGGGTGATCCAACACCACTGCCTGGAAATACGATGGTCGACGAGGCCGGTACCAGCCTCTTCCCCACCGATATGGCCACCGCCTATGAACACATAGATCAGGGCTATAATAATGGCGATTGCTGGCTCGTGGCGACACTGATCGAGACGGCCGCCGTCAATCCCTCGGAACTGCAATCGATGATATGGGAGAATGGCAACGGCACGTATGGCGTGCGCTTCTGCTCGCCCACAGGCTATGATTATCTCACCGTCAACGCGGATTTGATGAATAACGATAATGGCGCCTATTCAACGGATGGCTCGATCTGGGCCGGCATTTTGGAAAAGGCCTTCGTGGAGGCTCAGGCGCAGGGCCTGGCCTTCCCCATGAACGACACGAATTCCTTCACGACCGCATATTCCAATAATTACAATGTTATTGCCGATGGCGGTTGGGACGAAATGCTGAAATCCGTGACCGGCCGGAGCACTGATTATTACCAGATTTCAGATCAGATGGCGGTTTCCACCAATGGCTGGATCTACGACAAAATCCTCTACGATACGCAAAACGGCATCGACGTGCTGTTCTCCTCAAACTCTGGCACCAGCTACGGCCTGGTAGCGGACCACATGTTCGCGGTCGTCGGCGTCGACCAGAGTACCGGCAACTATATTCTGTTCAATCCGTGGGGCTATGCCGTTACGGCGCAGGCCGAGTTCGAACTCACGCCGCAAGAGCTTAACACGCTCTATTCCCAGGGCACGGATGATGAATTTCTCGCCGCCGACGGCTCTTATTACGTCGCCGAAGCCGCCGCACTTTGCCACCTGGCCGGCACCCGCATTCTCACAGTAGCGGGCGAGCGCCCGATCGAATCTTTGCGGATAGGCGATAAGGTCGTAACCCGCTTCGGCGGCGTACAGCGCATCAAATGGATTGGCGAGCAGCATTATGACGGTCGCTTCATCGCCGGAAATCCGGATAAAATTCCGGTGAGAATCATGCAAGGTGCATTGGGCAACGCCCTGCCGCGGCGCGATCTCTTTCTCTCGCCCGGCCATTCCCTGCTGCTGCACAATATTTTGGTCCTGGCCAAAGATCTGGTCAATGGCGTGACCATCACGCAGGACCAGCCGCAATCCCATGTCAGCTACTACAATATTGAATTGGACGCGCATGATTGCATACTGGCCGAAGGTAGTTGGTCTGAAACCTACGCTGACTGCGCCAGCCTGCGCCGGTGCTTTCACAATGCGGCAAGTTTCTGGGCGCTCTACCCGTACAAGGCGCCGCCGGCCGATCCAGCTTTATGCGCGCCGCGTCCCCGTGCGGGCGCTATCCACACGGCTGTGTTGGCGCAGCTTCTAAGCACGGCTGAACGCGCTGCCATACCGGGGCCGATCATGGGTTTTGTCGAGCAGATCGATGATGACATTACCGGCTGGGCCTATGATCCCAATAATCCGGACTTGCCTGTCCGCCTTCACATATACGCAGGTCAAAACCTGATCGGGCTCTGCTTCGCCCTCAACGACCGCGCGGACGTACGCCAAGCCGGGTTTGGCGCCGGCCGTTGCGGCTTCAGCTTTCCCCGGCCAGCCGAGACCGACCCGGCCGACATCACCGTCCGGCACGCGGCCTCGGGCGCCATCGTGCCTCTGCTCGCGCTCCTGGCCAAAAATCTTACCGCCGAGCAAACCCATCCATGGGCTTCAGGCCTCGTCGCGCGGTGAAATGAAATCCGCCAGCCGTGCCCCCAGCAGCAGCGCCGCCATGAACAGCAGGGCGCGGGGGGCGGCGGTGCCGAGCAGCACCAGGCCCGGCCCTGGGCAAATCCCGCTCAACCCCCATCCCACCCCAAAAATCGCAGCACCAATCAGCAGTTTCGCATCGATGCGATTGCTTTTGGGCAGGCTGAACGGGGCACCGAGCAGGCTCTGCCTATGCCGCTTGGCCCAGGCAAAGCTCGGCAGCGCCACGGCAATGGCCCCGCCCATCACCAGGGCCAAAGCCGGATTCCAGGCGCCGGCAACATCGAGAAACGCTTTCACGAGTCCCGGGTCGGTCATACCTGAAAGCCAGAGCCCCAGGCCGAACAACAGGCCGAAGCCGAAAGCGGCGAGCAGCGCCGGCATCAGAGTACGTGCCGGCGGAGAAACACCGTCAGCGCGGCCACCGCCATAAACACGGGCACCGCCGCCAAGGAGCGCGGGCTGAGCCGCGCCAGGCCGCACACGCCATGCCCGCTGGTGCAGCCATTGGCGAGGCGCGTGCCCAGCCCCACCAGCACCCCCGCCAACACCAGCACGCCCAGGCTCTGGCTACGCAAGCCCACCGGCGGCACCGCGCCCAGATGCAGCGCGCCCGCGGCCAGCAGCCCCGCCAGGAACGCCCATTGCCACAATTGTGCGCCGCGCGAAGCGGCATTGGCCAGAATACCGGAAATACCGGCAATGCGCCCATTCACCAGCAACAGCCCCGATGCCGCGGCGCCGATGAGCAAACCGCCCAACAGCGCATGCACCAATGTGGTGGTTGAGGTGACGATGCTCATGCTCAGAATTTATAGCCCACGCCCACGCCCAACGCCTTCTCGCTCAGCTTGATATTGGCATTGCCGCCGCCGAACGCACTGGGAATGGAATTCTCGCCATGCACCGTCTGCGGCAAAGCATACAGCCCATAGGCGCTGAACTGCAGCCCCGCCGGGAGAACCCCGCCCTGAGACGTATAGGTGGTGCCGATCGTGAACTGGTTCTGCACCACGCCGGGCGCCAGTATGTTGAGGAACGTCTGGTTGGAGGGCACGGCCTGGGTGGTGTAGGAATAGCCGCCACGCACCGTCCAATCCGGGGTGATGCTGTAGCTCACACCGAATTTGATGGATGTTGTGTTCTTCCAGCCAAAGCCAGGGCCGCTCTGCGCGCCGAACGGCGTACCGCCGAACAGCACCTGGAATGAATCACCCACGGAATGGACACTGCGATAATCGATACGCTGCACATCCAGCGCGGTGGTGAGGCCAGGCAGCGGCGTAACCGCCACGCCGGCGCCGTAGGTGGAGGGAATGTTGAACCCGCCATGGTCGGCGAACAGGCCTTTATACCCGGAAAATTTTCCCATATACGTAACGGATTGCCAGGAGGCGCCGACGGCAAGCCAAGGGGTGAACTGGCCGTAATACCCCACGCGCACGCCAACGCCGGCACTGCTGGCCTCGCCTTGGTTGGTGAAGGCGCCGGGACTTTCAGAAAAATTCGAGAACAGGCCGAGACCGCCGTCGCGGAAGAATTGATCGGCGATATTCAGCGACACGCCGATGCTCTGGCCGGGCGCGAATTTCCAGGCCAGCGTGGGGGAGAAGAAAATCTGCTCCAGATCCACCGTGGCATTCCCTTTGGCCCCGAAACGGCCATAGGGGTTGGAGAGGTAATTCGTATCCAGCCCGCCATTGCCGTAAATGGCCAGCCCGGCGGTAAGGTTAAACGGCAGTTGGTAGACGATACCAGCTTCCGGAATGATGAAGATCTTGATCTTGTTGCCGGAAAACCCCTGGTTGGGACCATAGGCATTGCCGGTGATGGTGGCACTGCGCTGCGGCGCAAAGAAATCCGCATCCAGATCCACGCGGTCACCCAGCGCGGTAATCCCGGCCGGGTTGGTGGCGATGACCAGCGAATCCTGCGGCAGGGCATAGGCCACGCCTGCCTCGCCTTTGGACTGCGTCCCGTAGCCATCGGCGAAATAGCCTTCCGTGGCGCGGGCCTGATGGGCGGCGCCTAAGGACACACCAGCGGCCAGGGCAAGATAACGGGTACGGTATAACAAGTGAGCCTCACTAAAATTTAATATTAAACCTAGCGCTAATATATACTTATATCGAACGCAAGAAGAATCCGTGGCCTTTCCTATGCTCAGATGGAACGAGATCCGCCCGTGGCTACCGCAACATTGGATCGCCCCGCATTCCATTGTCATGCGGTTTGTTCTAATATGCTATAAACCCCATAGTTATTGTCAAGTAATTGACAAGATAGCCATGCTACAGCCCAGCCTTGCGTGGCCGGCAGGTGCGAGCCCTGGAAAATCCGCCCCCGCCATGCCACGCTGCGGGCCGAACAAACCGGAGATATGCCATGAGCCAAGTGGGGAGCCAAGCTGGCGATGCCTATGTGCCACCGCTACAACGCACCGCGGGCCAGCCCCCGCCCGTCGCCGCGCATGGTGGCCTATCCTACATGTCGTTCGACCATCATGGCGATGCCGGCACGGCCGCAGCCCTTGAAGACGCGCGCAAAGTCGCCCTCAGCGGCGAAGAGCAACGGCTGATCGAAACAATCGACAATACGCCCCCAGGCCCCGTCGCCACCCAATGGGGGCCGGGCTTCCGCACCTATGAGGAATGCCTGGCGCATATCCGCGCCAACGGCATCGCGGCACCCGCAGGCGGCGTGGCGCTGCCGCTCCGCTATACGGTGCATGAGCACTCAAGCTATTCCGTCGTCTCCTCCAATGCCCTCTGGCACAACCCGGCACAGGCCGATCTGGCGGAACTCCTGCGCAGCACCGGCGAACTCGCCCAGCACCGGCCGGAGCTTTATTTCCCGCAGGTGCTGCGCGATGCGCGCCGCATCGGCGAATATTACCCAGGCCTGTCGCCAGAGAGCCCGGAGTCCATGGACAGGCTCGGCGTCTCCCTGGCCCATCTCGATTCCAAATGCGCGAATTTCTACGATGCCGCCGAGGTGGAGCGCGTCTTCTACCCGGAAATCGAAAAACTGCTGCTGGAATTCTTCCCCGGCGCCACCGATGCTCTGGTCTATAACCACGACGTCTTCGACAAGGACTACACAGGCGATCGCACGGAAAACCAGGATGCCAAGAACCCCGGCGTCAACGCGCAATACGCCAACATCGTGCATAATGATCTGAACGACAACAGCGGGCGCGTACGTTGCCGCGAGCTGCTCACCCGCAACCTGCGCAATTTCGGGCGCACGCAGCATTATACCCCAGCGCAGGCCGACGAAAAAATGTCGCGCCGCTTCATGTCCATCAACCTCGCCAAGCCCATGGAAACAGTCGAGCAATTCCCCTTCGTGCTCTGCGCCTGGCCATCCTTCGCGGACCAGCCCTACATCACCAATTACCGGATCTATGACGACCGCGTCGGCGAAACCACACGCTTCACCTACCGCCCCGATCACGAATGGTACTGGTTCCCGCAACAGACATCCAACGAGGTCTCTATGCTGAAATGCTATGATTCGGTAACGGATGGCTCCGTCTCACGCTGGTCCTTCCATACCGCCTGCATCGACCCGGAAGCACCCGCCACCGCCAGATGCCGCAAGAACGTCGTGGTCCGGTCCTTCGTCTTCTTTTAGCCCGCTCTCTTAAGTCCAACTCATGGGTCACGCACAATAACTCATTTGCCGTAGCCCCCGCCCGCCTTCATTTGGTAACGCGAGAATGGAGATCACACCATGAGCGCGCGCAAACATCTGAAACTCGGCAACATGATCACGGGTGCCGGCCACACATGGTCGGAATGGCGGCACCCGCAGGCGCAACCCGGGGCCAGCACCAATTTCAAATTCTACAGCAAGCGCGCGCAGATTCTGGAGCGCGGCAAGTTCGACTTCGCCTTCATCGCGGACAGCGTTTCCATCAACGAAAAATCCAGCCCGCATTATCTCAACCGGTTCGAACCCCTCACCATCCTCTCGGCACTGGCCGCCGTCACCGAGCATCTCGGCCTGGTGGCGACCGTAACCGCAACCTATACCGAGCCCTTCAACCTCGCCCGCCAGCTCGCCTCGCTCGACCATATCAGCGGCGGGCGCGCGGGCTGGAATGTCGTCACCTCCTGGCTGGAAGGCAGTGCCGCGAATTTCGGCCGGCAGGAGCATCTCGCGCATGATGTGCGCTACCGGCTCGCGGCTGAATATCTGGATGTGGTGCAAGGCCTGTGGGACAGTTGGGAGGATGACGCCTTTGTCTACGACAAGGAAACCGGCGTGTTCTTCAACCCCGAAAAACTCAACACGCTAGGCCACAAGGGCGAATTTCTATCCGTCAAAGGCCCGCTCAACATCGCCCGCTCGGCCCAGGGCCAGCCGGTCATTTTCCAGGCCGGATCGTCGGATGACGGGCGCAGCTTCGCCGCAAAACATGCCGATGCGATTTTCGTGGGCGGCGAGGATCTCGCCGAAGCACGTGCCTATTATGCGGATGTGAAATCACGCGCCGCCGGCTTCGGGCGCGACCCGGATAACCTCTTCATCCTGCCCTCCGCCAGCCCCATCGTCGGCGGCACAGAGGCGCAGGCGCATGCGCTCTGGGAGGAGCGCGCCAACCTCGCCTCCATCGAATCCGCCCTCTCCATGCTCGGCCGCGGCTTCAACGATCATGATTTCAGCGCCTATGATCTCGACGCACCCTTCCCGGATGTGTTCGGCCACGGCATCAACAGCTCGCAATCCGCCACGGTGAAAATTCTTGCGGCGGTAAAAGCGGAAAATCTCACATTGCGCCAGGTCGCCCGCCGCTTCGCAGCACCCAAAGGCGCGTTCGTCGGCACCCCGGAACAAATCGCCGGCCAGTTCGAGCACTGGTTCACCAGCCGCGCCAGCGACGGCTTCGTGCTGATCGAATCCCTGCCCGGCCAGATTGAAGCCTTCGTCGATCACGTCATCCCCGTGCTGCAGCAACGCGGGCTTTTCAAAACCGAATATGCCGGCGCCACCTTCCGCGAAAACCTCGGGCTGGAAGTGCCGCCAAACCGCTTCACCGTGCGCAAGGCGGCCGCGAGCGTCGCGGCATAAAGCCGTCACGTAATCGTGAACAGGAACGAGTGCAGGTGTTTCGCCAATGCGCGTATATGGGTCAGAGAATCTGACTGGATACGCGGTATTTGGACTCGCGTCGCCCCATTATGAGGAAGACGACGCATGAGCACCACGACACTGACCGTCAGCACCGAACAGCAGTTGAACCAGGCGATTCTCACAGCCGATGCCGCGACCTCCGGCCATTATACCATCGAATTCGCGGCAAGCATCACCGAGGGCACGGATACCGGCCAGAACATCACCTTCGGCTCCACAATTCTCAGCGCGCCCGCCGAGCTGGAAGCCCTGAACCTGGCCAGCGGTGTCAGCGTCACCATCGATGGCGGCGGCGCCACACTCAACGGCGCGGGTAATTCAGCGCTGTTCGTCTATGCCGGCGATGTCAGCATCGAGAACCTGACGATTGCGGATGCCGTGGCGCAAGGCGGCAGTGGCAGCGACGGCGGCGGCGGCGGTGCCGGGCTTGGCGGCGGGCTGTTCATCGCCGCCGGCGGCGATGTCACCCTCAGCAGCGTCAATTTCACCAACGATAGCGCCATCGGCGGCAATGGCGCCCATCCTGGCAGCGGTGATGCGTTCAACGGCGGCGGCGGCGGGCTCGATGGCGGCAATGGCGGCGGGGTGGATTATTATGGCAATGCCGGCGGCGGCGGCGGCGTTGGCGCCGGTGCCAATGGTGGCTCTTTTAGCGGCACTGGCGATGCCGGGATCATTCCCGGAGCAGCGGGCGGCGGGATTGGCCAGAACGGCGGCGCGGGCGGCAATTCCGGCGGCGGTGGTGGCAGCGGCCGGGGTGGCGATGCCGCCGCCGGCGGCGGTGTCGGCGGCGGCGCACCCGGCCGTGGCAGCAGCGGCGGTGGCGGCGGTGGCGGTTTTGGCGGCGGTGGCGGCGGCAATAACAACCGCTCCGGCGGCGCTGGCGGCAATGGCGGCTTCGGCGGCGGCAGCGGCTGGGGCGTTTATCCGGGCAATGCCGGCTTCGGCGGCGGCGGTGGCGCGTATTTTGAACCCGCCAAGCAGGCCGACGCCTTCGGCGGCGGTCTCGGCGCCTCCCTCCAGAGCACTTATTATGACCAGCATGGCGGCGGCCCCACCGGCGGCGGCGGCGGCGGTCTCGGCGCTGGCGGCGATATTTTTGTCCAGCAAGGCGGCGGGCTGACCATCGAATCCGGCACGCTGGGCGCCGGCACGGTGACCGGCGGCAACAGCGGCGGCGGCGCCGCCACATCCGGCCGCGCCTATGGCAGTGGCATATTCCTGCAGGGCAACGAGCCGCTAACCCTATCCCCCGCTTCCGGCCAAAGCCTGACCATCGCCGGCGTCATCGCGGATGAAACCGGCTCTCACGACGCCAGCAGCATCACCGGCGCCGGCGCCTTGGTCATAAACGGCGCAGGCACCGTGCTGCTGGACGCCGTCAACACCTACACCGGCGGCACCAGCCTGGATGAAGGAACCTTGCACCTCGGCGCGCAAGGCGCCGCCGGCACCGGCGGCATCACATTCGGCGGCGGCGAGCTGCAATTCTCTTTGGCAGACCTGCCCACCAACACCATTTCCGGCATCGCCACCGGGCTCATCGACATCACGGATCTCGCCTACGACCCAGCCGGGTCGATTTCCCTGAACCTCGCAACCAATGTTCTAACCATTACCGAGGACAGCACCACGATCACCCTGAACATCGCCGGCGGCGCATTACCAGCCAATGAGGCACTGGCGCTGGCGCGAGATGGCACAGGCACCGCCATCGAGGTGCAACAGACCATCGCTGTCAGTACCGAAGCCGCACTCAACCAGGCCATCGCCACGGCAAACGCCGCCACCGCCGGCAATTTCGTCATAGACATCACCGGCAGCATAACCGAGAGCGGCACGCTCACCGGCATCAGCCTGGCCGCCGGTGTGGAACTGATCATCGAAGGTGCTGGCAACACGCTGAACGGCGCCGGCACCTATGCGGGGCTGTATGTGCACACCGGCAACGTCACCATCGATGACCTGACGATCACCGATGCCGTGGCGCGCGGCGGCGCGGGTAGCGTGGGTAGTGACTCAAGCCAGGGCGGCGGCGGCGGCGGTGGCGCCGGCGTGGGCGGCGGCCTGCTCGTGGGCAGCGGCGCCACTGTGGCGCTGGAGCAGGTGAGTTTCAGCAGCGACAGCGCCATCGGCGGCGCCGGCGGCAGCTATACCGGCGGCCATGGCGGCAATGGCGGTGCCGGCGGCACCAGCAGTTTAAGTTCCGGCGGCGGCGGTGGCGGCGGCAGCGGCACTTATGGCGCCGGCGGCATTGGCGGGCCCGGCGCGCAGAACGGCGGCACCGGCGGCCGCCGTTCAAGCTCCGGCGGCGGCGGCGGTGCGGGCGGCTTCGGCGGCGGCGGCGGCGGTGCCGGTGCGGGCGACTACAACGCGCCCCCCGGCGCGGGTGGTTTCGGTGGCGGCAATGGCGGGCAGGGCAGCGGTTCCGGCGGCGGCGGGCTAGGTGCCGGTGGTGATATTTTCGTCCAATCCGGCGGCAGCCTGCTGATCGAGGGCGGCACACTGGGCGCTGGCACGGTACAAGGCGGCTCCGGTGGCCCCTATGCTATTTACGGCGGCAGTGAGCCGCAAAACGGCGAGAGCTTCGGCAGCGCGATTTTCCTGCAAGGCAACACCAGCCAGATTTTGGCGCCAGCCTCCGGCGAGACTCTCACCGTCGCCGGCGTCATCGCCGACCAATCAGGCTCCGGCGGCACCGGCGCCAATGCCGGTTCAGGCGCCATCGTTATCGATGGCGCGGGCACAGTGCTATTCGATGCCGCGAATACATACGAGGGCGGCACCACAATCGAGGAAGGCAGACTGGTCCTCGGCGCCGCCGGTGCCGCCGGTTCGGGCGCTATCACCTTCGGCACCGGAGACCCGCCGTCTCTATCCTTCACACTGGCCGACGCCCCCACAAACACCATCGACGGCTTTGTCTTTGATGACACGATCGACATCACCGATCTGACGATAACATCGCCGGTCACCCTCACACTGGGCACAGGCGATATCCTCAGCGAGACGCTGGGCGGCCAGACCCTGAACCTGACCTTCTCATCGGCCGATACCGACGCGCAATTCACCTTGACCAGCGATGGCACCGGTGGCGCCATCCTCACGGATAACGTGCCCTGCTTCCTCGCCGGTACGGCCATCGCCACACCGCAAGGCGAGGCGCTGGTGGAACATCTGCGCATTGGCGACGAAGTCCTCGGCGCGGACGGCAGCATTGTTCCGGTCCGCTGGATCGGCATTCACACCGTCGCCCGCCGCTTCGCCGATCCGCTGCGTTATATGCCCATCCGCATTCGCGCAGGCGCCTTGGGTGAGAATCTGCCGCAGCGCGATCTGCTCGTGTCCCCCGACCACGCCATGTATCTCGGCGGCATCCTCATCCAGGCGGCAGCTCTGGTTAACGGCAGCACCATCCTACGCGAAACCAGAATGCCGGAACGCTTCGTGTACTACCATGTCGAGGTCGCCGCACATGCGCTGATCCTGGCTGAAGGTGCCGCCACGGAAAGCTTCGTGGACAATGCCGACCGCATGGCCTTCGATAACTGGGCCGAGCACGAGGCATTATACGGCAACCTTTCTTCCATTCCTGAAATGAACCACCCCCGCGCCAAATCGGCCCGGCAGATCCCCATGGAATTGCGCCAGTTTCTGGAGGCGCGCGCCACCAGCAACGACACCGCTCTTTCAGCCTGACCCGGTTGAGGCTGCGAGGGGCAGGGTAGAAGCCTGCCCCTCGGCAATGGCCTTTGCCTTTTGGTAGTCCGCCTTGCCGGTGCCCAGAACCGGCAGGCGCTCCACGATGATGATCTTTTCAGGCAACGCCAGCTTCAACAGCGGTAAGCGACACCATCTCGCCGCCAATTTTCGCAAAGCGCTTCTACCGGAATTTGATGCCTAAACGGAATAAAAAGCCGAGGATTGCGCGCAGGACCGAGCGGATAAGCGCATCCGGCAGCAGTTTGCAGATATAGGCGGCGACGGCAAGATTGGCCAAAGCGATGATGAGAAACACGCCCGGAATGGTGAAGCCGGCCGAGAGCAGCGCCAGGGTGAGCAAAGCGGAGGCGACCATGAAGAGCGAATTGATGACGTTATTGGCGGCGATAACCCGGGCGCGGTGTTCCGGCGCCGAACGATGCTGAATGATGGCGTAAAGCGGGACAATAAAAATGCCACCGCTGAGCGCCATGCACAGCAAATCGAAAACAATGCGTAACCCGCCCGGCGAGGCGATGAATTGCCACAGAGAGAACAGACCGCTCACAGGCGCATGAAAATGCCGGCTGGCGAAATACAGATCGACACCGAACACGCTGATGGCAAGGGCAGCCAGCGGCACATAAGTGGCCTGGATATGCCCGCGCAGCAATTTGTTGCACAGGAACGAGCCGATGCCGATGCCGACGGAAAAAATCGTCAGCAGCAGCGTCACCACCGCGGCATCGGCATGCAGCACGTCCTTCACGAAGGGCGCGAATTCGGCGAGCAATGTAGCACCGACCAGCCAGAACCAGGAGATGCCGAGAATGCAGAGAAAAATCTGCCTATCGCTCCGGCTATAGGCCAGAATCCGCCCAGTTTCCTGCCAGATGTTCGGGTTGATGCGCAAAGCCGGGTCGCAAGCGGGTGCGGCCGGAATACGGCGGCTGGTGACATAGCCGGTGGCGGCGATAGCGAGCAAAGCAGCGCTGATCAGCGGGATACCATGCGCCTGCAGCACCAGCACACCGCCCAGCAATGTACCGAGCAATATGGCGAGAAACGTACCGGCCTCAATATAGGCATTGCCGGGCAGCAGCTCATCGTCATGCAACTGCTGCGGCAGCAGCGCGTATTTAATGGGCCCGAAGAAAGTGGAGTGCACGCCCATGGCAAAGAGGGCCGCCAGCAGCAGCGCCGTGCTTTGCGCAAAGAAACCGATGGCGGCGACACCCATGATGGCGATTTCAACGGTCTTGATAATGCGGGTGAGGGCGGCCTTGTCAAACTTATCCGCGAGCTGCCCGGCGGTGGCGGAGAACAGGAAGAACGGCAGGATGAACAGCCCGGCGGCAAGCGTGACCATCACCTGCGCGTTCTCGCCGGTACTAACCGCGATGCGGTAAGTCACCAGCATGATCATCGCGTTTTTGAGCAGATTATCGTTCAGCGCGCCCAGAAACTGGGTGAGGAACAGCGGCAAAAAACGTTGCGTACGAACGAATGACATAAAACGATTCCCAGTTATTCCAGTACGCGCGGTCTCCTGAATGAATTTGCGGTCAGGATTGGGCAATGGCAAGGGACTTCCGCCCCGCCGCCGGTTTCATGAGCAGCCTGGCCTGGAGAAGCGTGATTATCTGCTTGAACATCGTTCAAACTTTGTATATGAACAATGTTCATGGTTTAATGGGTCTGTGAACATGGTTCAAGAAAAAAATGAACAGCGTTCAAATGTCGCGCGGGAGGCCCCCAGGCCGGCCACGGCCCTGCGCCACCAAGGGCTGCGCCAGGAGCTGATTGCCGGCGCCGAGCGTGTGATCCAGACCCAGGGCCTGGGCGAATTGCGCGCCCGCGATCTCGCCAAGGCCGCCGGCTGCTCGCTCGGCGCCATCTATAACGTGTTCGCGGATCTGGACGGGCTGATCCTGGAAGTAAACGCCAACACACTGCGCGCCATCGACCAGAGTATGGCGGCAATCTACGAGCCCGATCCGGTACAAAAATTCCAGCGCCTGGCCGATGCCTATGTCTCCTACGCGGTGGCCAACAGGCTGCGCTGGGATGCCTTGTTCAGCCACCGCCTCCCAGCCGAAACCACCGCCCCGGATTGGTTCCTTGAGCTTCAAAATACCGCGTTCTCGCATATCGAGGGCCCGCTGGAGGCTCTGCGCCCAGGGCTTGGCCCCACAGCGCGCGGCCTGCTCGGGCGCAGTATTTTCGCCGCCGTGCATGGCATGGTGGCGCTCGGGCTGGACCGGCGCATCGCGCAGACGGATCTGCAGGGCCTGCGCGGGCAAATCGCCCTCGTGGTGCTCGCCTTGGCACGCGGCTTGCCGGCGGTTCCGCTGGGCGCGCAGTAAATGCCGCTCCGGCGCATCGCGGCATTCGGGCCGTGGGGCGACGTCTGGCTGCGCGCCGGCTGGCGCGTGCAGCGCCACAGCAGCTCGGCCCAGGCCCGGCTGCTCACGCCGGCCGGGGTGTGCATCGCCACTGGGCCGCTGGCGGATTGTGTCGCGCAAGCGGAAAAATCCGCACCCTCCGCAGGGGCAAAAAAAGCCGCGGTGCTGCTGCACGGCTTGTGGCACCATCCGGGCATCATGCTGGGCTTGCAGGCAGCACTTGAGGCGCAAGGCTGGGCGGTGGCCAATGTCGGCTACCCCAGCCTGCGCATGCCGCTGGCGGCGCACGGGGCCGCCGCAAGCCTGGCCGCACAAGCCCTGGCACAGGATGGCGCGGCGCAGATATCCTTTGTCGGCCACAGCCTGGGCGGGCTGGTGGCGCGCACCGCCATGGCCTCCGCCGCAGCGCAGGGCTGGCGCCCCGGCCGGCTGGTGCTGGTGGGCTCGCCCGCGCAAGGCTCGGCCATAGCCGGGCGCTTTCAAAATGCCCCCGGCTATGGAAAAATCACCGGCCCGTGCGGCGCCGCGGTAACGCCCGCCGGCGCCGCAGCCGTGGCTGTGCCGGATTGCAAGGGCGTGCTGGTAATCGCCGGCGGCACCGGCAACTGGGGCTATAATCCGCTGTTGCGGGGTGATAACGATGGCCTGATCGCCGTAGCGGAAACGCGGTTGCCCGGCCACGAGGCCGGGTTTCTGCTCACCCGCGCCCGGCACAGGCGCCTGCCCACCAAGCCGGAGACGATAGCGGCCTGTGTCAGCTTCCTGGAGACCGGGAAGGCGCATTGAACGAAGGAATAGGGAGTGGCTGATGTCTGACACCAAACGCAACGCAAGGCCGAAGATCGGCGAAGGCCGTATTGGCAGTTTTCTCTGTGCCGCCATCGGCCTGTTGAGCGTCGCCGCCGTGCTATGCCTGCGCTTCCCCGCCTTCCTCACCACGCCGGAACTACGCGTGCACTACAATGTTGAGTTTTTGCGGCTCATCCTCGCCGTTGCCATGGTCATCGGCGCCGGGCTGGGTGTTCTCTCCATCGCCCTCGGCGGCCCCAGGCTGCGCGCCGCCATAGGACTCAGCGCGTTGTTTCTCGCCATGCTGCTGGGTGGACCCTACGTTCCGTATGCGGACTTCAAACAGCCCAGATTTTACTTTGGTCTCGACTGGCTGGTGCTGGATCTATTCTTCACTGGTGCAGCCTTCGTATTCCTTGAATGGGTGTTCCCACAGGTGCGCCCCGAACAAGCGCCGCTGCGTGAAGGCTGGAAGCTCGACCTCGGCTATTTCGGCGTCAACCACCTGGCCATCGGTGTGTTTCTCGTCGTCTCAACCCATTTCGCGCATGATTATTTCGCCTGGGCCGTAAACCCCTGGCTGCAGGCCCACGTGGTTGCCATGCCCGCCATATTGCGCTTCGCTCTCGTCATCCTCGCCGCCGATGCAGTGGAATACGCTTCCCACCGCGCCTATCACGAAGTGCCCGCCCTCTGGCGCATCCATGCCATCCATCATTCACCCGAAACCATGGACTGGCTCTCCGGCTCCCGGCTGCATTTCATCGAACCTTTGGTAACGCGCTCAGTGGTATTGCTGCCGATCTTCCTCCTCGGCTTCCCGCAGGATACAATCTTCGCCTATCTCATTTTCATCAGCGTGCAATCAGTACTTATCCACTCCAACATCAAAATGGACATAGGCTGGTTCCGCTACATCGTCGTCACCACCCAATTCCACCACTGGCATCACGCCTCAGACGCCGAAGCCATCGACAAAAACTACACCGCCCACACCCCCCTCTTCGATTTCATCTTCGGCACCTGGCACATGCCAGCCAGCCGCTGGCCCGTAAAATACGGCACAGTCAAACCCGTTCCCGGCGGCATGCTCGGCCAGTTCGCCCACCCCATCACCGGCGCACTCTCGGCGTTCACCGAACACCGGCAAGGCTGAAGCAGCCTCCTATGCGCCCCATTGAGCCGTGCCAGAGCCGAGCTCGGCCGATGGCCGGTCCCAGCGCATCGGGGCGCCTTGCACCAGGGCGGGCGGGTGGAGGCGTTGGGCTGGGCCCCAGGGGGTTGGTTCGATTGTGTCGTTTATGTCGGCGGGGGTGCTGCGGGGCAGGTCTTCGTTTGTGGGGTCTGCCTTGTGATCCATGAGCAGTTTGGCGGTACGGGCGAGGGAGAGGCGGGCACGCAGGGCGGTGCCGTTTGTGAGCCGTGCGGCAACGCCCCGGAGCACGGCGGCGGCCATCAGGTAACCGGTGGCGTGGTCCAGTGCCTGTAGCGGCAGGGGAAATGGGCGGTCCGTTTGTTGCCAGCCCATGCCGGTGGCGGCGATGCCGCAGGACATTTGCACCAGGCTGTCGAAACCGCGCCGCTGCGCCCAAGGGCCGGTATGCCCGTAGGCGTTGAGCGAGACGTCGATGAGCCCCGGCCGCAGGGCCTGGCGCGCGGCACTGCCGTAGCCTAGCCCTTCCAGCGCGCCGGCGCGGTAGCCGTGCACCAGCACATCGGCGCCTGTGAGCAGCCGCTCGAAAATCGCCCGGCCGTCTGGCGTGCGCAAATCGAGCCGAATGCAGTTTTTGCCCAAGGTAACATCCGGGATCACCCCCGGCTCGTCCCAGCCCGGCGCATCTATGCGCAGCACATCGGCGCCAAACCCGGCGAGGAAGCGTGTGCCCACGGGGCCGGCGAGCACACGCGTCAAATCGAGTACGCGCAGGCCGGCGAGGGGGCGGCCGCGCGTGGGGCGCCACGGAAATTGCGCCGCCTGCACCGGTTCGGTGGCAACCAGAGGCTCGGCGCTTACAGCACGTCCCTGCTCGTGCATCTGCCATGCCTCATGCGTGCGCATGGCGGCGGCACAGCCTTTCGCGCTGACAATCGCGCTCTCAAGCTCATTGGCTACCCATTCACCCACCGCTGTGGTCGCAGCCTCGCGGGTTGGCGCGCATTGCAGCACGGCAAGGGCGGCGGCGCGGTGGTGCGGTGCGTTGGTGTGCAGCCTGATCCAGCCATTCTGGGCGCGGTAATCGCCGGCAAGCGGGTCCCAGGCGGAGGGCATGGTCCAGCCCAGCGGGCGGATCGACCATCCGAACCATAGCGAGGCCAGCCGCCGGTCCAGCACCACCTCGGGCGTCTCTCCGGAGCATCCCGCCAGTGCTGCAACCGCCAGGCAGGCCGCGCCGATGGAGGCCACGGCAAGATCGGTGACCGGATAGCAGGAGGGCAGGGAGTCCTGCCCTGTAACCCGTATGCGTCCGGCGGGCATATCGAGTGCCTGGCAGATGGACCCCAGCATCGCGCGCCAGATTTCCGGCATGGCGGTATCTCCTTGATGTTCGGCGGAGATTATGGTTGTGCTGGTGGCTCAATCAATCTTGATCAATATAATCAACCATGGATGAGTGGCGTGGATGAGTGGATCGACCGCGAGACCGGCCTGGCGCTTCTGGGTGTAAAGGCGCAGACGCTCTACGCCTATGTCAGCCGGGGCAAAATCTCGACGCAGGCGGACCCGCGCGATCCACGCCGCAGCCTGTATCGCCATGAGGATGTTGCCGCTTTGGCCACGCGGCGCGCGCGCGGGCGCAAACCGGCGGCGATTGCGGAGGGCTCCATGGCCTGGGGCGAGCCGGCCATCCCCACGGCGGTTTCCACGGCACAGCACGGCAGGCTGTATTATCGCGGGCAGGATGCCATTGCGCTCGCGCGGCGGGCGACATTGGAAGAGGCCGCCGCGCTGCTCTGGGAGGCGCAGGTGCCTGTGACCTTCGATCCGGCGCCATGCGGCGAGCGGGATGCATTCGTGGCGTTGGCGGCCTTGGTGCCGGTGAGTGAATCGATGCTGGGCCGCAGCCGTGAACGGCTCTGCCGCGATGCCGGACAGGTGGTGGGGCTGCTGCTTTCAGCAGCCGGCTGTGCCGCCACCGATGTGCCCGCGCATGACCGCCTCGCCCGCAGATGGGGGTTGGATGAAGCGGGGGCCGCGCGCATCCGCCAGGCCCTGGTGGCGATGGCCGATCACGATCTCAACGCCTCGACCTTCGCGGCCAGGGTGGCGGCCTCCACCGGCGCCTCGATGGCGGCCAATGTGCTGGCCGGGCTCTGCGCCCTCTCGGGGCCGAAACATGGCGGGGCCAGCGGGGCACTGATGGCGCTGCTGGAGCAGGCGGGGCAGGCGGGGGTGATGCGCCCCTTTCAAGACGCGCTCGACCGCGGCGCTGGCCTGCCCGGTTTTGGCCATCCGCTCTACCCGGGCGGCGACCCGCGCGGCGCCTTGATGCTGGAAAACCTGATTCTGGACCCGCTGATGGTGCAAATGCGTGACCTGGCCGCGGACAGGACCGGGCTACTGCCGAATTGCGATTTCGCTCTGGCGGCGCTGGTCCGCACCCTTGGCCTGCCACCGGAGGCGCCGTTCATCCTGTTCATGGTCGGGCGGAGTGTGGGGTGGTGCGCGCATGCGATGGAGCAGAGCCTGCAGGGCCAACTGATCCGGCCGCGCGGACGCTATATTGGGCCGCCGCCACGCGGGTGAGGTTTTGGCATCACTTTTCGGTGTGGGCCGGCATGCGGCAATGAATTTGTTAGGCGGAGAAAATTTAGTCACTTAGAAGAGGTTAAGTCGCAGACAGAGCTGGATATCCTAAAACTCTGAAGTGCCGGCACGGGGCGTAAGACCATCACCATATCCGCTGCCGTGTTCAACCCTCCGCCGCCGCTGATGCTGCAAAAGCTGAGGGCTTGCGCCGGTTTCAGGCGCGAAGGTGATTTGCAGAATGCACTGCGCGCCGCCAGCGACGCCTGCCACGAAGCACCGGAATGCTGGCAGCCGCATTATGCCTATGGCGAGATCTGGCTGGCGCTGAACGAGCCGGCGCGGGCGGCCGAGGCCTTTGCCGCTGCCCTGCGGCTGGACCCGGCGAATGCGGATGCATGGATCAATTACGGCCTTGCCCGCTACCGCCAGGGCGCGCTGGAGGATGCCAAAACCGCGATGCGGCGGGTGTTGCGGCAGGAACCGGAACATCCTGTCGCCCTGGCCAATCTCGGTGCGTTTCTGCGCCTCTCTGGCGAGGCCGAGGCGGCCGAGGCGATGCTGCTGCGCGGCATCGCGGCCGCTCCGGATAATATCGGGGCGCGGCTCAACCTTGCCGCCGACATGTTGCAGGAGCAGCGCGCCACCGAGGCGCTGGCGCTGCTGGACGCCGCACCGGATACGCCGGTGGGGGCAAAAAGACACTGGCTGCTGCAGCGGGCATTGGCCTTGGTGCAGTTGAACCGGCTGGCGGATATGCGGCAGGTGCTGGACGAGTTTGCCGCTTGCGGCCCCGTGCCGCCAGCGCTGGCCCCGCTCTGGCATTGGCGGAAGGTACTTCTGGCCCAGGCCGAGGGCAACGCCGGGGAGGCCGCGCGCCAGGCCGGGCTGATGCAGGCGGCACTCGAAACCATGGGGCCGGACGCCGTGCCGGAACACCGGCTGATGGCGCATTACGATCTGGCGCGTTTCTGGGCCGAGCAGAACGACCGGGCCGCCGCCTTCGCGCAATGGCAGGCGGGCCACGCGCTGTTGCGGCGGACACAGAAGTTTTCGCGGGCGGCGCATGCGGCCTATATCGACGAAGCCATCGCCGCTCTGCCCGCCGCACGTTTTGCCGCCGGCGCGCAGGCGCAAAACGCCGATCCCGCGCCGGTCTTCATCGTCGGCATGCCCCGGTCCGGCACCACGCTGTGTGAGCAGATATTGGCGGCACATGGCCAGGTGCATGGGGCGGGCGAACGTGAGGCCTTGTCCCGCATGAACGCCGTTCAAAGTCCGGCACGCATCGCCGCACTGGATGAACCCGCGCTTGATGAGGCTGCCCAGGCCTATCTGGCCGCCTTGCACGGTCTGGCGCCGGACAAAGCCCGTATCGTGGATAAGATGCCCGGCAATTATCTGTATCTCGGCCTGGCTGCGTTGATGCTGCCGGGTGCCAAATTCATCCATTGCGTGCGCGACCCGCGCGATATCGGCCTCTCCATCTTCACCTTCCGCTTTTACGGGTCACATCCCTATGCGCATGATCTGGCCGATCTCGGCTGGACCATCGTGCAGCAGGAGCGGCTGATGGCGCATTGGCGCGAAGCTTTGCCCGGCCGCATCCTCACCGTAAAACTCTCCGACTGGGTGACGGATTTTGACGCCACATTGGCCCGCGTGCTGGCGCATGTGGATTTGCCGTATGACGAGAATTGCACCCGCTTCCATGAGGCCACCAGCCGCGTACGCACCGTCAGCCGTGCCCAGGTGCGCCAACCGGTGAATGCGCGCGGCCTTGGCCGCTGGCGTGGTTATGCCACGCAGCTTGCCCCCTTGATTGCCGAACTCGAAGCCGCCGGCACGCTTGCCGCCTGGCCCGACGGCCCTGCTCCTGTCTTGAAAGACGATTAGATATGTCCGACACCACTGTTGCCAATATTGCCGACCTCAATGCGGCCATCCTCGCGGCGAATGCCCTCACCGGCGGCAGCGATACGATTGAGCTCGCCGGCAGCATCGCCATGGATGGCACAGCACTCGCCGCCATTGCACTCGCCAGCGGGGTTACGCTCACCATAGAGGGGGATGGCAACACGCTGGATGGCGGCGGGACCGAGCAGGGGCTGTTCGTGTATTCCGGCGCGGTGACGGTGGCGGACCTCACCATAGCGGACGCGCTGGCGCAGGGTGAAAATGCGCCGGTCACTTATGGTTATCTCCTGGGGGAAGGTTATAGCGCGATTGCCGGTGGCGGTGGCGGCGCCGGGCTGGGTGGCGGGCTGTTCGTGGGCGCCAGTGCCAGCGTGGTGCTGGAAAATGTCGATTTCACCGGCGACGCCGCGGCCGGCGGTGCCGGCTCCAGCGGCTTTGAGGGCCAGGGCGGGGCGGCCGATGGCGGGCAGGCTGGGCTAGGCACGCTCGGCCAGGGTGGTGGCGTGGCGTTCCGGTATGTCAACGGCAAGGCTTACACCGTTGGTGCCGGTGGCGGTGTCACGGGCGGTATCGGCGGGGGCAACGGCAATCAGGGTGTACCCACCTCGCATGGCGCGCCCAGGGCAGGCACCGGCGGGGGCGGGCTTGCCGCTGGCGGCGATATTTTCGTGCAGGCAGGCGGCCAGCTCGCCATTTATGGTGGCAGCCTGGGTACCGGCACGCTTGCACCGGGCGCGGGTGGGGCTTCTCCCGGCTCGGATATCTATATCGGTAATGGCGACACGGTCTCGCTGGCGGTCGCCACTGGGCAAACCCAGGTGATCACCGGGGAGATCGCCGACCAGACCGCGCTCAGCGGTGCCGGCCAGGGCATGCTCGTCATTGGTGCGGCCGGGTATGAAGGGGCGGTGCTGTTCACTTTCGACAATGGTTACAGCGGCGGCACCGACATCGAGGGTGCCTCGCTGCAGCTTGGCACCGGGGGCACCACCGGCATGATGAACGGCGATGTCAGCCTGAGCGGCGATGCCGTGCTGGCGTTCGACCGCAGCGACAGCGCCGTTTTCGCCGGAGACATTACCGGCGAGGGTAATCTGCTCCAGCTCGGCAGCGGTACGCTGACCCTGCTGGGCACGGATTCTTACACCGAGGGCACCACCATCGAGGCTGGCATGCTCCAGCTCGGCCAGGGCGGCACATTGGGCCTGATCACCGGTGATATCAGCCTCGCCACCGGGGCGGTGCTGGAATTTGACCGCAGCGATAATGTCAGCCTGTCCGGCACGATATCCGGCGGGCGGCTGGTGCAGGATGGTGGCGGCGGGGTGCTGCTGTCAGGAATGGTGGATCTTTCCGGCGGGCTGGCGGTGGATGCCGGTGCGCTGACACTCTCAGCCGGTAGCGATGTAAACTGCGGCATCACGGAACAGGGCGGCACGCTGGTACTCCTGGCTGCGGACAGCATCACCGGCGGCATGGCGCTGAACGCCAGTGCCGCGACGCTGGCGGGTGCTGATCAGATTTTCGGTGGCATCACGCTGAACAACAGCGCGCTGACGCTCAGCGCCTATAGCAGTGTCAGTGGTGGCGTAACGATAGACAATGGCACGCTCGCCGTGCTGGCGGGGAACAGCATTGCCGGGGGCATCACGCTGGATGGCGGCGCGCTGGTTCTTGGCGCCGGTAACAGCATTTCCGGCGGCATTCTGGTGCAGGTAGGTATATTCAGCATCTCCGCCGCCAATGAGATTTCCGGCGGCTCTGCCGCCAACGAGATTTCCGGCGGGATCACGCTGGATACCGGCGTGCTGACGCTCTCGGCCGCCAATGACATCACCGGCGGCATCACCCTCGCGGGCGGCGGGCTGGCGCTGGAGAGCGCAGGCGCTGCCGGCAGCAGCAATATCGTTTTCGGTCCGGAACATCATCTCACGCTGGACATCGGTGCGGGCGACGCGCCGGGCAACACCATTGCGGGATTTCTCCCCACCGAGACCATCGACCTGCAAGGCATAGGCCTGGCCACCGGTGCCACGCTGAATGCGGGTAACACGCTGCTGGTGACTGAAGCTTCTGGCACCATCGCCTTGCAGCTCGCGGCGGATGCCAATGTGCCGGGCACGGTCTTCGAACTCGCATCCGACGGCGCCGGGGGTACCGATATCGTGCCGGTCGAGACGCAGTTTGCTGTTTCCACCGAGGCGCAGTTGAATGCGGCGCTGGTGCAGATCGCGTTGGAAAGCCCCAGCCTGCCAACCGGCGATGCCATCACCATCGCGCTGTCCGGGGCGGGTATCAACCTTACCTCAGAGCTGGAAGCCGTAAAAATGTCCGGCGGCGGCACGCTGGTCATCGATGGCGGCGGCGGCACGCTGGATGGGCTAGGCGACCAGCGCGGGTTGTTCATTTATTCCGGCAATGTGGTGGTGGAGAATCTCACCATCGCCAATGCCGCGGCCATTGGCGGCGCAGGCGGCCCATCAACCTATATTCGCGCCTACGGCACCAACATCATCGAAGGCGGCGGCGGTGGCGGTGCTGGGCTTGGCGGCGGGCTGTTCGTTGCGGGCTCGGCGAATGACGGCGCGGCCCCGGCCTCGGTCACGCTCAGCGGTGTCAGTTTTACGGATGACCTCGCGCAGGGTGGCGCGGCCGGATATCTGTATAAAAACTCCAGCACCGGCGTGACCGCGCTTGCAGGCGGCGGCGGGCTCGGCGGCAATGGCGGGTCTGCCGGTGGCGGCGGCATCGGCCAGACGGCGTCCGGCGGCGGCTTCACGCCCTATCCTCCCAAAGCCACGCCGGGCAGTGCCGGGATTATTCCCCTGGCCGGTGGTGGCGGGGCGGGGGACTACCCCGGAGAGCCAAGCACGATTTCAAACCCTGCCACCAACCAGGGCTATTTCGTCGGCGCGCCCGGCGGGGGCAGCGGCGGCGGTGGTGGCGGCGGCGGTTCGTACCCCGGCAGCGATTATCTCTACCCCGATGAATATATCGGTGGCGGCGGCGGCGTTGGTGGTGCGCAACCTAGTGGTAGCAATGGTACCGGCGGCATAGGCGGCTTCGGCGGCGGCGGCGGGGCAGGCTATGCTTACGGCGGCGCGGGCGGGTTTGGCGGCGGCGGCGGGGCTGGGTATTATTACGGCGGTGCCGGCGGGTTCGGCGGCGGTGGTGGCGCGGGCAGGTATGGTGGCGGTGGCAGCGGCGGGTTTGGCGCCGGTGCCGGTGGTTCGCAAGGCGGCGGCGGCGGCGTTGGTGCCGGCGGCGATATTTTCGTGCAGCAGGGCGGCACGCTGGTCATCACTGGCGGCAGCCTGGCCAGCGGCACGGTCGCGGGCGGGGCCCAGGGCATCACCGGAGATGCCGGAGGCGGCACTGCCGGCAGCGCTTATGGCAGTGGGATTTTTCTGCAAGGTAATGAAACGATCTCTCTGGGCGCGCTCACCGGCCAGACCTTGGAAGTGGACGGTGTCATCGCCGACCAATCCGGTTCCGGCGGCACCGGCGCCAATGCCGGGCTGGGTGGGGTCATCGCCGGGGGTGGTGTCGAGACGGGCACGCTGCTGTTCACGGCGGATAATACCTATCTGGGTGAGACCAGCATCGAGAGCGGCACGCTGCAACTGGGCGATGGCGGCACCACCGGTATTGTTGCCGGCAATGTCAGCATCGGTGCGGATGCGTTGCTGGAGATTGACCGTAGCGACAACATCACTTTTGCCAGCACGATTTCCGGCGCGGGCGCGCTGCTGCTCACAGGCGGCGATACGCTCACTTTGATTGGCGCCGATGATTATACCGGCGGCAGCACCATTGCCGCCGGCGCGTTGCAGCTCGGCACCGGCGGTAGCGCCGGGTTGATCACCGGTGATGTCAGCCTCGCCTCGGGCACCTCGCTCATCATCGACCATGACGATCAGGTTGATCTTACCGGGGCCATCACCGGTGCCGGCGGTGTGACCTTTGCAGGCGGCGGCGTATTGACGCTGGCCGGTGCGAATGATTTTGCCGGCGGCATCAGCTTTGTTTCCGGTACGCTGGCGCTGGAGAGTGCAGGTGCCGCGGGCAGTGGCGTGATTCAGTTCGGCACGCAGCAAGGGCTGGTGCTGGAGATGGGCGCAAGCGACGTGCCGCAAAATTTACTCTCCGGATTTGCACCGGGTGACGTCATCGACCTGCAAGGTTTTGGCCTTGCCACGGGTGCCACGCTGAATGCCGGCGGTACGCTGCTGGTGAGCGGTGCTTCCGGCACCGTGGCGCTGACATTGGCGGGCGAGGGCAGCCTTGCCGTGATTCCGTTCGTCACCGGCAGCGACGGCAATGGCGGTACGGATATCCTGCAGCTAGGCACGGTCTATAATGTCGTGAACGAGGCGCAGCTCAACAATGCGCTGCGGATTATCGAAAGTTTTGGTGCGGAACTGCCGGCGGATACGCATTTCACCATCAACCTGCCGGGCGGTGACTTCGCCCTGAATACCGCGCTCGAAACCGTCAGCCTCGCTGCCGGGCAGAGCCTGCTTATCAATGGCGCGGGCGGCACACTGGATGGCCAGGGCAGCATCGCTGGGCTGGTGGCGCTGGCGGGCAGTCTCACGGTTGAGAACCTCACCATCACCAAGGCGGCGGTTACCGGCAGCAGTGCGGGCGGCGTGGGCGGCCCTGGCCTTGGCGGCGGGTTGTTTGCCGGGGCGGATGCCGTGGTGACGCTGCAGGACGTGGCGTTTGTGAATGACAGCGCGATTGGCGGGAATGGCGGCAGCGTGTCCGGGACCAGCGATGGCGGGTTTGGCACGGGCGGCGGCGGTGCCGGCGGGCAGGGCGGTTTTGGCGCGGGTAATGGCGCCACAAATGCGGGCGGCGGCGGGCTTGGTGCGGGCGGCGATATTTTTGTCCAATCCGGTAGCACGATGGTCGTTGACGGCGGCTACATCGGCTATGGTGGCGTTGCGGGTGGTGCCGGTGCGCAATCCGGCTACGGGCTCAGTACCGGTGTGTTTCTGCAAGGTACAGCGAGCATCGATTTTGCCGCTGCTGCCGGGCAGACGCTTGAGGTTTCTGGGGATATCTTTGATCAGACGGGGGCTGGCGAGGCAATCGGCCAGAGTTTCCCCGCTGGCTCCGGAAGCGTTATTATCGGTGACAGCGCGGGCAATGATAGCGGCGCGGTTTTGTTCGACACTGGTGCCCAATACTACACCGGCGGCACGGATATCGAGAGCGGCACGCTCATTACCGGCGGCAGCGGGTTTTTTGCGGGCGCGTTTACCATCGCGCAGGGGGGTGTGCTGGACTACAACGGCGGAGGGGCTGCCATCTCCGGCGATATTTCCGGTGATGGTTCGCTGGTGTTGAGCAATGGTGCGCTCACGCTATCCACCGCCAATGATTTTTCCGGTGGTGTTACGATAAATTCCGGCGTGCTGACGTTGGAGAACGCCGCAGGCGCCGGCACTGGGACCATCGCCTTCGGCCCGGCCAGTGGTCTTGAGCTGCAAATCGGTGCGGGTATCGCACCGGCGAATGTTATCGCGGGCTTTGGCTTTGGCGAGACGATTGATCTGCAGGGCATAGGCACGGCAAGTGCTGCAACGCTGGAAGCTGGTAATACTCTGCTCGTTACCGCGGCATCGGGCATTGTCGCGCTTACACTTGCGCCGGGGCAAAGTTTTGCCGGCGATGTGTGGCGCACAACCGGCGATGGTGCGGGCGGCACGGATATCACATTGCTCCCCAGCGTCTTTCAGGTGACGGATGAAGCGGGGCTGAATGCGGCGATCACCGCCATCGATACCTACGCCACATTGTTTGCGGCGGGCACGGATTTCTCCATCTCCATCGCCACCGGGGATCTGTTGCTGACCTCGGCGCTGGAGGCGGTTGAGCTTGCCGCCGGTTATACGCTGAGCATAGACGGCGGCGGCAACACGCTGGATGGCGGCGGCACGCAGCGCGGCCTGTTCATCTATGCAGGCAATGTGGAGGTGAGCGATCTTACCATCGCCAACGCAACTGCGCTCGGTGGCGCTGGCGGCAGTGGTGCCGCCGCGGGCGGTGGTGGTGCGGGGCTGGGCGGCGGGCTGTTCGTGGCTGGTACCGCCAACGGCGCGGCCCCGGCTTCGGTCACGCTGGACGATGTGACCTTCAGCAACGACGCAGCACGGGGCGGTGCCGCCGGCACTGACCAGGCCACCGCGGGCGGCTGCGGCGGCGGCGGCGGTATGGGCCAGGCCGGGCTCGGGGGCGCGCCGTCAGTTCAGGCCGGAAACGGCGGCGGCATCGGTACAGGCGGTACAGACGGTGCCGCAGGCATCATTCCGGGCGCCGGCACTCTGCAGGGCGGCACGGCGGCGTATCTAATCCGTAAAGGTGGCACGGGCGGGGGCATAGGTGCTGCCGCCGGCACCGGCGCCAGGATTATTTACGGCGGTTATAATGGCTATGCCGGCGTTGGTGGGGCGGGTGGTTTCGGCGGCGGCGGCGGCGGCGGGCTGGACTATAGGTCTGACGCCTCTGGTACTGCCGACGCTGGCGGCAAAGGCGGTTTTGGCGGCGGCGGCGGTGGTGTTGGTGCAACCGGCCTGGTGTATGGCGTATCCGGCGGCGGCAGCGGCGGCTGGGGCGGCGGTGGCGGTTCCGACGGCTATGGCCTTGGTAATATCGCAGCCGCCGGCTTTGGTGCCACCGGCGGCAACGGGCTGGGGGCCGGCGGCGATATTTTCGTGCAGCAAGGCGGCACGCTGATTATCACGGGCGGCAGCCTGGCTTCTGGCACCGTGCAGAATGGCGGGACGGCCTCAGGCATGGGCAATGCGATATTCCTGCAAGGCAACCAGCAAGCCACATTCGGCGCGCTGGCGGGGCAGACGCTGGCCATCACAGGTGTCATCTCCGACCAGTCCGGCGATGGCGGCACGGGCGCCAATGCCGGGGCCGGGCAGATCATCATCGGCGATGCCGCCAGCCTGAGCGGCACGGTGATACTGGGTACCACGAACAGCTTTGTTGGCGGCATCACCATCGACAGCGGCACGCTGCTCCTCGGCGCCGCTGGTGCGGCGGGCAGCGGCATCATTGATTTCGGCGGTGGCGATCCGCCGGCTCTGGCGTTCACGGTGGCAGACGCGCCGACCAATACGCTGGAGGGGTTTGTTACTGGTGATACCATCGACATCACCGATCTGGCCTTCACCACCGCGACAGTGCTGGTGCTGGATGCGAATGATGTGCTGAATGTCACCGAAGGTACGGTCTCCGTCGCGCTCACTTTTGCGTCGGCCGAATCCGATATGTTTTTCACCCTGGCTTCGGACGGTGATGGCGGCACAAAAATTACCGACGCGCTATGCTTTGTCGGCGGCACGCATATTGCCACGCCGCGCGGCGAGGTGCCGGTGGAGCGGCTCAAACGCGGCGATCTGGTGGCAACCGAAAATGGCGCCGTGGCTGTGCGCTGGATCGGCATTCGCCAGGTCGCATCGCGGTTCGCCGATCCCCTGCGCGTCATGCCCATCCGCATCCGCGCCGGTGCGCTGGGCGATGGGCTGCCCCGGCGTGACCTGCTGGTCTCGCCCTGCCATGCGATGTATCTGGAGGGTATTCTCGTGCAGGCCGCCGCCCTCGTGAACGGCATGTCCATTACGCGCGAGACCGCGATGCCGGAGCGTTTCACCTATTATCATGTGGAGGTCGAGGCGCACCGGCTGATTCTGGCTGAAGGGGCGCTCAGCGAAACATTCGTCGATAATGTGGACCGTATGGCCTTCGACAATTGGGCTGAATACGAGGCCTTGCGCACGCCGGAGGATGCGATTGCGGAAATGAGCTATCCGCGCGCCAAATCCGCCCGGCAGATCCCGGCCGGTCTGCGGCGCAGGTTGGCGCTGCGCGATGCGGAGGGCCTGGCCGTGGCTTAGAGCATGATCGCTTCAAGTGCGATCATGCTCCAGCTATTTTTTAGAGGGCGATTCACGGTTTCGGCCGCTCAAGATGAGCGGACCTCAACTGATCGCGCTCAATGCAGATAATAGTTTTTTACGATCGTGAGCGGCAGATAGCCGACATCGTATAGCCCGAGCAATATGGCGGGGATGGCGGGGATGATTGGGGCCAGTTTGAAACGCATGGGCAAGGCAGGCAGGGCGAGCAGCAGAAACGGCAATAGCGGCAGGAAGTAACAGCCCTGCAGGCCGGTGACGAAATCCCAGCCGGCATTGGTGAAGTTGATGTAGAACACCATCATGATGAGCCAATAGGTGAGCAGCACGGCGGCAGAGGTGAGGAGAAAATTGGTGAGGGCCGTGCCGCGCGAAAAGGCCACGGGGCGGGGGCACAGCAGCAGCCCCGCAAGTGCCGCGACGCCGCAAGCGCCCCAGAGATAATAATATGGATAATAATATGTCGTGGGCAGGCTGGTGTGGAGCAGCCCGGCCAGCCAGATATGCGCCGTACGCCAGGGCAAGGTGACGAGCCGTGCTGGATCGGCCAGCAGAATATGCAAATTCACGGCCGGGACGGCATGGTCGAGCCAGATGCCGGCATCACCAGGATAGAGCGGGCCGGGATGATAAAGCGGGAGCGGGTAAGGCACGGCCACGTAGGCGGCGACGAGCCCCACCCAGAGCAGCAGCGGCACGCAGGCGATGGCCAGGCCGCGCAGCTTCAGCCCCAAACCGGCGCGCGTACCGGCGCGGGACAGAGGGAGCAGAAACAGCACCAGCAGCAGGGCCAGGGGCGGCTTGGAGAGCAGAACCGGCAGGAACAGCACCAGTGCCGCCAGCCATGAATGGCGGCTGTTGCGCGAGAGCAGAGCGCAGACCAGGCAGGTGAGGGCGATGATGACGCCGTACTGGTTGACCGAGCCTGCGAGACACAGGGTCATCGGCAGCAGCAGGATGGTCAGCAGCACCGCTTCGCCGAAGGCCGCGAACCACAAGGCCAGACCGCCCAGGAGCAGGAATGCCGCCAGCATGAAGAGCCGGGCCATAAGGAAGCAGAGATAAGGCGGGGCGCCCGTCGCCAGGCCGATGGCCAGTGCTGCTGTCGCGGGCAGATAGGTGAGGGGGAAGCTGGTTGCGGTGTTCGGTATATCGACAAAAACCCTGGCGTGATTGGCGGGTGCAAGATTTGACGCCGCAAAATTATCGATGGTGATAATGGGGTTGCCGTTGACCAAGGTGACCGGGCTGGCGGCGGAGGAGAACAGGCCGAGATCGATTTTCACCCCTGTGCGCATGAGGGGCTGGTGCGTGAGCGGATCGGTGGCAGGATGGCGGGATGCCAGCACCGCCCCGTGCAGCAGGCCGAGGGCGCGTGCCATATGCGCCTGCTCATCAGGCACCTGGCCCGGGGGGGTTAACACCGCCAGCAACACGCCGGTTGGCAAAGCGAGGAGTACGAAAATCAATACAATCAGATGCTTGTATGTATTTTTCGGCATGCCCATCCCATCTCAACAGCATTGGTCATCATGATCGCAATGCCCTTAAGCTGCTTAGAACCCATGCGGCGGGGCCGCACAATAGGTGAGCGGCGGCTGGATCATATGGTTGAATTCTGGCAATCAGGCCCTGGCAATCGGGCTGGGGGGAAGCATGGCGAGAACACCGGAAGACTTTACCGCCAGCATTCGCGCATGCCTGCGGCACCATCGCTGGGCGCTGGGCATACTGCTGTTGTTGCCCATTTTTGTGAATGCACCGGCTCTGTCGGGGATTTTCAACAACGACCCGACGTTGCAGTTCATTGGCCTGGGCACGGCATTGCGTGCCGGGCTGACGACCGGGCAGATGAGTTGGCTGGATCCGACTGTGGGCTACATTACGCAGCCGCTTGGCCATCTGGTGGCGTCGGACTGGGCGCATGGCATTGTGCCCTGGTGGAATCCTTATTCCGGGGTTGGCATGCCGCTGGCGGCTGAAATGCAGACCGCGGTTTTTTTCCTGCCATTCGTATTGCTCCTGCACTGGAATTGCGGCTGGCTGCTGCTGCGCGTGTTGTTGCAGATAGGTTGTGGCCTGTTCGCCTATGCATTTTTTGTGGAACTCAAACTGCGGCGTGAAGCGGCCTTTTTAGGTGCCGCGCTTTATAGCCTGAGCCCGATATTTTTTCTCTCGCCGCATGCCGCGATCAACCCGTTGCCGTTTCTGCCCTTGTTGCTTTTGGGCATTGAGCGCGCCGCCAAGGCAACAAGGGAGGGTCGAAAATTGGGCTGGTCGCTGGTGACCATCTCCTGCGCCTATTCGATTCTGGGCGGCTTTCCCGAAACGACCTATCTGGACGGGCTGCTTGCCGTGGCATGGACGCTGTGGCTGTTCAGCGGGCTGCCGCCACGGCTCTGGCTGCGTTTTGCCGGTAAGCTTGGCCTTGGCGTGGTGATCGGGGTTTGCATTTGCGCACCACTGCTGATCCCCTTCTTTGAATATCTGCCGCATGCCAATGTCGGTCCACATGGCGGATCGTTGTTTACGCATCACCGGCTGGAAGCGGCACTTGTGCCGTTGCAGATTTTTCCCTTTTTATATGGCCCGTTCAATGCCCAGCCGCCGGCATCCCTTGTTGCGGCTTTCGGTGGCGGCTGGGTTCGTGTGCCGAGTTGGGTCAGCATCTCCGTGCTGGCACTGGCCTTGGCCGCGTTGTGGCGGCGCGGTGTGCGGCCGCAGCCGCGGTATGTGCTGCTGTTTTGGATTATCCTTTGGGAGGCAAGATATGCCGGGTTTGCGCCGGCCATCTGGCTGTTGAATCTGGTGCCGGGGCTGGCGACATCGGACAGCATTCGCTTCAGCGGGCCGATGCTGGCATTTTCCGTGTTTTGCCTGGCTGCCTTCGGACTTGATGATTACCTTGAATATGGCGCGATGAGCCGGCGGCGCTTGTGGGGCGTGGCGGGCATTGTTTGTATCGTCATAGTGGCGGCTGTGGGCCCGGTTGCGGGAATTCTGGTCTCGTGGTGGAGGCAGGTGCCATTTAATATGATGATCGGCGGCGTTGCCGTGTTGTTGGCATTTTTAACCTTTGGGTTTCTGTGCAGAGAGCTGCTGCGGCCAAGGTATAAATACATGCTTTTGGCGGTGTTGCTGGCGGGGCCGGTATATACGCTCATCTACCCGCAATTCGCCGGATTTATGGGCGGCAAGATTGATCAGGCGCCGATTGATTTTCTGCGGATCAATGCGGGTGTGGAAAGAATTGTCAGCCTCGGTCCGCTCGATCTGAATTTTCCGCTACGCTATGGTGTCGCCTCCATCGATTATGCGGCCATGCCGACACCGCTGGACTGGACCGATTACATCACGGCCCATCTATTTTCGAGGGTTGATCCGAGCATCTATACCGGCGCCGCACCCGGCGAGCGCGAGTTTCTGCTCCAGCATTTGTCCGCTTACGAAGCTCTGGGGGTGCGTTATATCGTTACCGGGCCGGGTGATGACCTCACCGCGGCACCTGTTCCTCTGGCGAGGTTGCAGCTTCACAAGGTACCCCATGCCTTGCGGGCCCGTGTGCTGCTGCCGGATGCCGGCGGCTACATCGATCCGCGAGTCGGCGCGTACGTACCCTATGCTGGGACGTCGGATGCCGGGAATTTCACCGGCTCCATCTCCGTGGCACTGTCCTCTCCCGCCATCAGTTCAGTATCGGTGATCATGGGGACGTATCGGGGGGCGGCGCGCGGCGATGTGACACTGACGCTGTGCACGATCGCGCAATGTGAGTCGGCCACAAATGATGTGGCTTTGGCCAAGGATAATGAGCCGCTGATTTTTCAATTTCCGGCGCCCCTCACCGTTCCGCCCCGGGCGGAGCTGAGCTATCGTTTCGCGCATCCGGATGGCACACCTGTCGCGGTTTGGCTTTTTCCCAACTTCACGCAGAGTGAGGTGCCGAGTTTCGGCTTTACCGGAACGGACGGTAAGACCGATACGGGTTTTGTCCTCGGCGATGTCGACGATATGAGCCTCGTGTTTAAAGACGATACCGCCGCGATATACCGGCTTTCCAACACGGTGCCCTATGCGTCCTCACCGGATGCAGGCTGCAAAGTCGAGATCATCAGCCGGCAGGCGCTGCATAGCTCATGCAGTGCCCAGGGCAGTGTGATCCGGCGCGAGATGTATTTTCCGGGATGGTCCGCGACTGTTAATGGAACAGCGGCGGAGGTTTCGCGTTCTGGCTTGTTTCAATCCATTGCCGTGCCGGAAGGTGATGCCGATATCATATTCAGCTATGCGCCGCCGCATGTCCGGTTCGCCTTTGTGGTGGCGATGCTCGCTGCCCTGGTGTGGCTTGGTTTGGTGTTTGGCGCCGCTGGGTTCAACAAACCGAAGGGACGAGACTAGCCGACCATTCTCAGCGGCATCACCACGGGCGCGGTGGCGGGCTCCGGGTCTGGTTGGATCAATTCGCCATTGCCGCACGCGGCTATATGGGGTTTGATCTTGCGATTGGCTTCAATCCTGGAGACCAGCGTCGCCGCCTCGGTGCGGAACCGCTTCTCCGTTTCGCCATTCCAATCATCGCCGAGTTTTACCAACAGCCGTTCCGCCTGCCCCAGAAGCGTTTCCGGTGTCAGCTCAACGCCGAGCGCGTGGGCGAAAATGCGCAGCGTCTGCTTGCGGTTGCTCACCATCTCCTCGTAGCAGAGATTGACGAAAGGGCGGCGCCTTTGCTGCAGCATTTTGAGATTGGCATTTTCCTGCATCGCCAGATGCAGCATCCATTTGCCGATGCTCTTGGTGTTGTAGGCAGGCGGGGGCGCGGTCTCGTCGCCTTGTTTGATGTGGAATTGCTGTGTCTCCACCGCACGGAACAGAGAAACGGCCTGGGCCACGAGATTATTACGCCATAGGTTGAAGAATACGGTGTTATCATCAAAAATTTTGAAGAAACAATCCGCGCCGAAGGATTCGATGTCCAGCTCGCGGGCTTCGAGGCCGAACACGCCATTGGGTGACTGCCGGCGGCGCTGCAGCCCTGCGATGAAGTCTTCCGGCACGATGGAGTTGACGGCGCTGGCGACGCCACGGACAAAATTAGGGTTGAGATATTCCTCAGGAAAACCAAGCTGTTTTGTTTCCGATAAAACATTCGTCAGCCAGGAGCTGCCGGAACGGGCGGTGAAGGTGATGACATAAAGTTTCTGGGGCGAGTAGAGCATCAGCTCATCCATCAGCCAGGCCATCTCATTGACCTCCAAATCCTTGACGATATTCGAGAAACTCAGATCTGTGTTAGCCATTTCATGTGGTTCCTAATCTAACTGAAAAACCAATCTTCGATATGTCTCATCAGAGAAGTTTGCGGCTCCACTCCACGTTTTCGCGGATGATTTTAGCGGGCACGCCGGCCACCATCACATTCCCGGGGATGATGCCGCCGACGAGGCTTTTTGCCCCGGCGATGGAACCGCCGCCGATCTGGGAATTTTTCAAAACGGTGACGCTATCGGCCAGCCAGACGTGGTCGCCGATGGTGATATTACGGGCCTTGTTGATGCGCTCGCCGGTGGCGCGGTCGATGATGCTGTGCATATCGCTGACATCCATCCGCACGTTGCCAGAAAACATGCAATCCTCGCCGATGCTGATGTGGCCTGCCTCATGCAAGGTGACGATGGCATGCATGGAGGTTGTTTTGCTGCCCATGGTGATATGGCTGTCATCGTGCCGGCAGCGAAGGATGCCGTGCCAGCGTATGTCATCATGGAGCACGATCGAGCAGTTGTTGCCGATGATTTCGAGGATCTTGCCGTCCAGTCTCACGTTTTTGCCGATGAACAGCCGGTTGTGATTGCCGCGCACACGGATGGGGAGGTTTATTTTTGCGGTTTCGTCGATCTCGATGAGGTTCCCCTCGCCCTGTTCAACGATGTTTTGCAATTGTGCGGTGCGTGGTGCGGTGACCAATGCCGGTGCCGCGAGTGGGGCCGGCGGGTCATAATCCTGCATTAGCTCTTCGACACGCGCGGCCAGACGGCGGTATACGTTGCGGCTGTAATGCACGCCCGCATCATCGGGGTCGATCAGATCATCCGTGCTGCGGACGAAGTCCGCGATGTCGATGATGAGGCAGCCATGCTCCCGCGCCACGGGCAGCACGATGTCGTTGATCCGCCCGTAATTATCCAGCGTCCATTTGCGGTTGCCGATGGTGCTGTTGAGCTTGAGAACGATCACTTTTTTACCGACGAGTTTCCTGAACAGGCAATGCAGATCATGCGTGAGCATGTCAGCATCGAGATACGGCACGGATTCATATTCTTCCTGCAAATATGCCCATTCGGCCGGATTCAGAAAAACCTCCGGCCGCTTTTCCTGCAATTGTGTGTAGCTGAAATCCGCATAAGGCTTGGGGCCTATCTCGGCCAGAAACAAAGGCAGCACGGTGCCTGTAGAGCGTGCGCGCTTGAGGCCGCCGAATATTTCCGAGGAGAAAGACAGCACATAGATATCCGCCGCACGTGTATTCACCGCTGATTCAAAGCGGCCCGGCGGCGCATGCGGTATCTGTGCCAGCAGGGCCTGTAGTTCCGGCGTTTTCACATCCTCGGCAACGGCGATCTCGCGTGCCGTGCGGTGCACGACCCAGCCTTTATACGGATATTGATATTCTTCTATCGTTTCGAAATTGGGGCGCAGATAATGCGCCATCATGCTGAGGTCGCAGGCGCCGCGCAGGCAGAGCAGCGGTTTTACCACCACGGGCTGGGGAGGCGCTTCGCTGTTGTTGTCAGCGTCATCGACGATTGTGATCCAGTCGGGCAGAGTCTCCAGGCTGAAATCACCTGCATGTTTTGCGAGGATCGTTGGCCTGCCGATGAGGTGCCAGACGAATGGCTCCAGCCCCATATTCATGGCGCGGCAGGAAAACAGGAAATGCAGCGCGCGGTTGAAGCGTGTCATGAAAAAGCCGCAGATGCCGTAATTGCCGTAGCGGTCGCTGATTTTTACATAGCCCCAATGGCTGTTGAACACCGCGTTGAACTCTTGTTCGACGAAGGGCAGGGCCTCGGCCAGATCCTCGGGCCAGCGCCGTTTGGTGAAGTTGAGCTGGTTGCTGCGGTTGACCAGCTCATGGATGCGCGGAAACTGCTCCAGCACGTCGTAATGCAGGCTGATGCGGATTTGGCTGCTGCGCAGGAATTCTATGTTATCGCCGCCGGCCGTGGCCTGCGCGGCCTGTTTTTGTTCCAGCACCTTGTAGCGCGCCAGGCGCTCAAGTGCCGGGTCGGGCTTGCCCTTACATCGTGGATCATCCAGCAAACTTGCCAATATATGCGGCTCGGCCAGTTGCAGGCCGGGGTTGTAATGCAGCGCCTCGTTCAGGTTCATCGCATGATCATCGATGAAGATGACGGATGGCGCGCGCAGTTGTGCGGCCTCGATGATCTCGCGGATCATCTCCCCTTTGGGCGCGAAGGCGATGCGGGGGAAGATGAAATATTCCCATATTCCGAGCTGCTCGAGTTTTTGGCGCGCCAGTGCGAAATTGTTTTTCGAGCAGATGGCGTTGACGATGCCGCGTGCGGAGAGACTCTTCACCAGCTCGATATGTTCAGGGATGGGCTCGATGCCTTCCTCTGAGAGCGTGCCGCGCCAGAAGGTTTCGTCGAGGTCCCAGATGACCAGCCTGATCGGTTCGCCCGCAGGCGCGAACCTTATCGAAGCCACAAGGTCGTGGAGGGTACCGGGGGGATCTTGGGACAGCATGATTGTGCTTCTTATTTCATAATGCGGCCCGGTTGTAACTTTTTGTTGTGATAGTTTAGCGGCGGAATTTCGGCCGGCGGGGCGGTCAGGGCGTTTGCGTCTCGAATATCTGGCGGGCCCGGCGCTCGGCGAGCGCGGTATAGCCTGTGTTGAGGGCGGGCGTGTGCGAATGGTAGTCGCCGAGTGCCGGCAGCAGAGCGCCATGTTCTTCGGCCAGGTAGCCGCGCAGGATAAGGGCTGCGGCGGCGATGTTGAAGCAGGGATCGTTGATCAGCAGATCCCTGGTCCGGGCCTGGGGCAGGTTGGCGCGCGCGGCGAGGGTTGGAATCCAGATGGTGTTGACCTGCATCACGCCGAGATCCGCGGTGCCGTTGCTGTCCTGCCGGACCATGCCCGGTGCACCGCCCTCGATGGATTGGATAACCGGCAGAACGCGGGGCGGTAATCCGGCCGTGGCGGCAACCACCAGCATGCATTTAAGATAAAGGATCATGCAGCCATTCTCATTTTCCGCTCCGGAGGTTTATTACCGCAGCAGGCGATGTTATAGCCGCGTGGCGGAAAGCGCCAAGCAGCCGAGATGGATGTCGCGAAATTGTCATATGAATCCAAGAGTGTTCAAAAATCACCGCATGGCGAGGATGGCTTCACGCTCCTCGAACTGCTTGTCGTCATCGTTATACTGGGGTTGCTGATCGGGCTTGTGGCGCCTGCCGTGCTGCGTCAGCTCGGCCATGCGAAGGATTCGATCGCGCGGCAATCGATCGAGCGGATCTCTTCCGTGCTGGATCTGTACAAGCTCGATGCCGGTAGCTATCCAACGACGCAGGACGGGCTGCAGGCATTGATTGCCAAACCCGACGATGCGCCGAACTGGGCGGGGCCCTATATCAAAGGGGGGGATCTGCCGGTTGATCCCTGGGGCCATCAATATCTTTACCAGCTTCCGTCGTCCCGCACCGGGCTTGATTACGATTTATGCTCGCTCGGCAATGCCGATAAGCCGGGGCAGCCGGGCGATGCCGGTCTCATCTGCAATCAATAGCCGCCGGTTAGACTGAGGAATTCATAAGGGGTGGGGGCATCGGCGCCGGCGATGCTGACGATGGCGCTGCGGCGCATGGCGGTGCCGGAAGTTTCGGCCTCGATGTCGTCCACGGGGGTGCTGCCGTCATACGCATTGCGGCTGGACCCGGGCTGGCCGGCAAGGGACAAGGCGCGGCGGATGATGGGAGCGGCCAGGCTGGGGTCAGGGTCGGTGGATTGATACAGGCTCATATACGGCAGTGCCGCCGCGAGAATGGCAGGCGGCATGCCGATGACATCGGCGAGTTCGCCTAGATCGTTAAAGCCATGGGCAGGTGGCGCGTATGGCAGGCCGGCCTGGCGGTAGGCGGCGATGCGGCTTTGCGTCTCCTGCGTGGAGACGGCGGCGCTGCGCCAGGCGATGATGGCGTTTGCCGCTGTCCGCGCCTGGGCGGGGCTGGCGCCGGTGGCCTGGAACAGCCCGGCCAGCAAAGCGGTTGAGGCGAGGTTGGGGTTGATCCTGCCGGCGAGGCTGGTGACGCGCAATGTGACGATTGTGCCGCCGGCATTGAGCACATGCGCCGTGCCATCGGGCTGCCACGCATCGGGCCCGGTTGAGATCAGGTGGAACACCGCCTCGTTGATCGCGCCATCCGCATTGGCCTGCGCCATGGCGGCGGCGCGCAGATTGGCGGCCAGATGCAAAGCGGTGCGGCCGCCGATAAGAATTTGCGTGGTCAGGAGCGTGATCAGCACCAGGCTCCACAGCACGACGAGAAGCGCGAAACCCCGGTCACCGCCCCGGTCACCGATAGAGCCGCGATTCATTGCCCACCGTATTTCTGCCGCAAGCTCTGGTCGGGATCGGGCGAGCCGGCGAAGGGGGTGGATTGCAGCCCGGCCGGTACCAAAGCGGCATTCGGCAATTGCTGCTGCATGTCCTGCGTTAAGTCCAGCGCCTGTTGCTGGTTGCGGATAACATGCGGGGTGATCAGCACCAGCAGTTCTTCGCGTGTGCGGTTGTTGGTCTGCGAGCCGAACAGATCGCCCAGCAGCGGGATGTTCCTTATGCCCGGCAGTCCAGAATTGCCTTGCTGGTCATTATCGGAAATCAGCCCCGCCAAACCGATGGTCTGCCCATCCTGAATGGCGATGCGGGATGTGACGGTGCGTTCCGTAAAAGTGGGGGAGTTGAGCCCGGTTGTGGTGATGGTGGGCGCGACGCCGCTGACCTCCTGGTCGAGATCCATGGTCACCAGCCCGTCGTTGCCGACATGCGGGGTGACGCGCAGGATCACGCCGGTCTCGCGGTAATCGATGGAGTTGATGACGGGCGAATCGGTGGTGGTCGTGCTTTGCGAGGTTTGCGCGAGGTAGGGCACGAGATCGCCGACCTGCAGGCTGGCTGCGTGGCCGTCGAGCACCATCAGCTCCGGGGCTGAGAGCACGCGCACTTTGGTGACTGATTGCAGGGCGGAGATGGCCAGCGGGGCGGCATCGCCACCCGCGCCCGAGAGCACGAAGCCGGGGAAATTCGTGGCCAGAGCCGAGCTTGCGGCCGTGCTCAGCACGGCATTGATGTCGCCGGATTTGAAGTAGAATTGCGTGCCGTATTGCAGTGCGCCGGTGAGATCGACCTCGGCGATGGTGGCATCGATGCGGACTTCCAGCGGCACGATGTCCAGCTTGGCCAGCATGTCCTCGATCTGATCATCCTCCTGCGCCGTGGCATAGACGAGCAAAGCGTTGTTGGGGATGTCGGCGATGATGCGGATGCCCGAGGCGGTGGTACTGGAGGCGCTTGCCGAGAGCGGGCCGAGCAGAGCGCTGGCCCCGCCTGTCACGGCGTCACTGGTAATTCCTGTTCCGGTGCTGGCGCCGGTGCTGGGCGTTGGGCTGGCGGTGCTGGTTGTGGTGGCATCGGTCGGGGTGCTGCTGTCGCTGTTGGGTGTGCTGGTGCTGGGCAGTGCTGCGGGGGCGCTGGGCTGGGCGGTGACGTTATCGGGGGTGAAAGCCTGTTGCAGCAGGTAGGCGGCGTCGTTGGCGCGGCTGTTGCGCAGGTAGAACACATGCCATTGGCGCAAGGTCTCGCGCTGCACCTGGTTGAGCACGCCGTAAACGCGCGTGGCGTCGCTGAGATAGGATTGTGAGCGGGCGATGACGAGTACGGCGCCGATGCGGTCGAGCGACACCACGGTGACGGCGCCGGGGCCTTTGTTGTCGCCCTGCTTGGCCAGGGCTGCGGTGAAGGCATCCGCGAAATCATGCGCGTCGCCATTCGTGACCGGGAATAATTCATAGGATTGGCCGGCGAGCGCATCGACATCGAAGGCCTGGACCAGCGAGGTGAGCGCATCGCGCGTGGCGGGGTCGCCCTGGATGACCAGCGCGTTGCTGTTGGGATCGGCGATAATCGAGCCGCCCTTGGCGACATAAGGCTGCAGCACGGTGGCAAGCTGCGGGGCGGAGGCATATTGCAGCGGCAGCACGGTGCCGCTGGCAGCGCCGGCAGTGGCGGCGGGGAGCACACGGTAGAGCCCGTTGCTTTGCACCAGCATGGCGTTGTTCTGCGCCAGCAGGGTTTGCAGGGTGGGGAGCATCGCATCCTGTGTCAGCGGCACCACCGTGCGCAATGTCACCGTGCCGCTCACGCCTGGGTCTATGGTGTAGTTCACATGCAATATGCCGCCGAGAATCTGGTCGATGACCGTTTTGATGTCGGTATCCGCGAAATTGAAGGTGATGTTGCCGTTTGCGGCCATGGCTGGGGTTGATGGCGCGGCCGGTGCAGGGGGTGCTGCCGCATAGCTGGCGCTGGGATAGGCCGGGGCCATGGCGCTGCTCACGGGTCCGCTCACGGGTCCGCTCAAGGGTGCGGCGGATGGGGCCGGTGCTGCCGCCAATGGCGTTGGCGGGGCCGGCGTGAGCTTGGCTGGGGTGAGCATGGCCGGCGGGTTGGGCGGCAGATGGCAGGCGCCGAGGAGCAGCAGGCTGAGCAGGGCCGCGTTTTGAATGTTACGCATCAGTAGTTTTGTTCGATCATGAGTGCGGGGTTGCTCGAAGGGTTGAGGGCCGGCTGGGTCTGGCCGGGTGCTGGGCTGTCCGGCGGCGGGGGGCTGCTGGTGCTGCTGCTGGAAGTGGCGGCGGCGGCGGTGAATTGCGGGCGCAGGCTGAGTGTGCCGTCCGGCCCCGTGAGCTCGACATGATCGGGCGCGATGCGGTTCAGCGCATAGCCGTCGATGGTGCCGCCCTGGTCTATCACCTGCGGCTTCTGGCCATCGGCCGCGAACACCGCGGCGCGGGTGGCGCCGGTGATGATGATGGCGGAGAGGCGCGGCAGGCTGCCGTCCGTGGCGGCACCGGCCTGGTCCGCCGGGCGCCGGCCGGGGGTGAATAATGGCCGCGCCAGCGCTGTGCCGGCCCATTGGCTGATCGCTGTATCGGTGGTGTCAGGCGATGCGGGGGGCAGCAAGGCGGGCAGGTGGCGTGTTGGCGCGGCGGGGGGTGGCCATAGCCAGAGTGTGGCGAGCAGGAGGGAGAGCGTGCCGGCCAGCACCGGCCGCGCCAGGGGGGCGTAGCTGCTCATGGTGTAGCGGCGCGAAAGCCGGTGACGGAAAAACTCGCCTGGACGGGCTGGTCCTGATCCCCTCCCGGTGTTGCGCTGGTGGTTAGGCTTAGCTGGTCGACGATCATGCGCGGGCGGGACGTGCCGATGGCCTGCCATAACGCGATGAGCACGGGCCAGGGTGCGGTGACGCTGACCTGCATGCTGATGCGCCGCACCGCGCCATCCGCCTGGGCGGGCTGCAAAGCGGCGCTGTCCAGGCTGGTGCCGGCCTGAGAGGCCAGATCCTGCAGCGCGGTTTGCAGATTGGCGCCGGCGATCACGTCCGAATCCCCCGCCAGCAGCACCTGGTTGCTGGTTGATTGCAGCTCCGCTGCGTTGCCGGTTGATTGCAGCCCGGCCGCGCTGACCGCCTGGCGCAATGAAGGGATTTCCGCGTCGAGGGCGGCCAGATGGGCGGCCAGTTGCTGTTGCTGCGCGAGGGCATCGGCGCGTGCGGTGTACCAGCCGATCAGCGGTGCGGCCGTGCTCATCCACAGCAGCGTGGCGGCGATGAGGGTGAGAGCCACGGCCAGCGCCTGGCCGCGCCTGCCGTCGGGCAGAGCGTGCATCATTCCGCCACCGTCACATGCATCGAGAACAGATCCGCTTTGCCGTCGGCCGTGCGGGTGACGGGGGCGGTGAAACTTGGGGCGCGCAGCCCGGGCACGGCGGAGAGCAGATTGATCAGTTGCGCGGCATTGCCGGACTGGCCGTCAAAGGTCAGATCGCCTGATTTGAGGGTCAGATCGCTGAGCCAGGTGCCGTCGGGCAGAGCGGCGGTGAGGAGGCTCAGCACTTGCAGCGCATCCCCGGCATGGCGGGCCTGGGCGATGGCGGCGCGCCCCTGTGCGGCGGCGGTGAGCTGCTGGCGTAGGGCCTGGGCTTTGCCCGCCTCGGGGGTGGCGGCGGCGATGGCATCAGCGGCGGCATTAAGCGCCATTTGCTGGCGTAGGAACGGGGTTGCCAGGCAGGCCAGAGCCAGCGCGCCGCACAGCACCGACAGGCCTGTGCGCAGGTGCTGCCCCGGCTGCCGGCTGGGGGGTGCAAGGTCGATCCGCCCTGTTTCCGTCTCGATGAAGGTGGGGATGATGCCGGCCCGCGCCAGTGCGGTACGCAGCGCATCGGCCTGGGCCCGCGGCACGATGGACAAAGTGAGGCTGAGTTTGCCCCGGGCGCGGTCGAAATTGAGGCCGGAGACGCTCCAGTACAGCTCATCGGCGGCAAAAGGCGTCAGCCGCTCCATCTCGAAGCCGAGTACGGCGGTGAGGTCGCGTGCCGCCGCCAGAGGCAGCACCACATCGCGGCAGAGCACGGCGCCGTGCGGCAGGCGCAATGCGGTGGGTAGATGCGGCGCACTGGGGGTAAAGGGGGGGGTAAAGGGGTGCGTCAGGTCGAGGGGGCGCAGGTAGCTCTCTTGCCCCTCCCGGCGCAGCAGCAGCGTGCCGGTGGGGTGGTCCGTGGCATCGTTGAGGGCGATGATCAGCGCGTCCGCCTTGCGGCCGGACGGGGCCAGCAGGCCGGGTGCCAGCGACCGCATCTGGGCCACCCACCAGAGGGCAAATTCGGGGAGCATCAGCCTGCGCCCCAATCTATGCCCAAATCTACGCCGCGCGTGGTCCGTGACAGTTTCATGGCGGGTGCTTAGTCTTTTCAGAAGAGGCGGGAAAATGAAGCTTTCGCGTCAACTGGGGGGCGCCTTGCCTTGCGCGCTGTCGAAATCAACCGGTGCCGCAACGAGGTCCGGCCAGGTGTGGCCGTTGGCGAAATCGATGTGGATGCGGATGAGCAACGGCAGTTCCTGCTTGCCGGACCAACTGCCGGACCATGCCGGGCCGCCTGGTTGCGGTGTGAGGTAGGTGATGCTGAGGCGTGTGATGCCTTGTGCCAGAGGTTCGGTTCTGGCTGGCGGCAAAGGCGTGAGGATGATGCCGGCGGGATGCGGGCCGTAGCGCAGGATGAGTGTGCCGTCGGGGGCCAGCAAAATGGCCACATCGGCCAGCCCGTGCAGCCCGGCGCCGGGCGGCAGGCTTGTGGTGAATGCCATGCCGTCGGCCAGGCCCGTCATGCTGCCGGGCAGGGCCTGGGCGATCATGCGTGTGAGGGCGGCATCGAGTGCCGCCATGTTTTCCGGCTGGGTTATGGTGCGGGGGCCGGCGGACCAGGCGGTGAGGCCGAAGCGGAAGCTCTGGGCGATGCCGGCCATGACCAGGCCGAACACCACCAGTGCGACGAGCATTTCCAGTAAGGTGTAGCCGGCGTCACGGGTTTTCACGGGGTGGGGCCCAGGCGCCTGGTGGTGAGTGTGACCTGGCGGTTGCCGAAGGTTTCGGTGAGCTGCACGGCGTAGAGCGTAACCGGGCCATTGGTTTGTTCGGCCGCGATGCTGAGCCGCCAGCGGAAGCCGCCGCCGTCATCGCCGCTGAGCTGCTCCGGCTGCAGCGCTGTGAGCACGCCGATGGTCGCGAGGCGGGATTGGGCGCGGACCATGGCCTCCTGATAGCGCGCGGCGGTGGACGCTGCCGCGGCGCCGTTGAAACCGGCTTGATACAGAACGAGCGTGGCGAGGGCGGCGATGACGAAGGCGGCCATGACCTCCAGCAGGGTAAAGCCGGAATCAGTTTGCATTGGTCCGCACTTGGCCTGTGAGCCAATCGGCGGTGATGGCGTAATCCTGCCCAGCGCCATCGAGCCGCACCTGGCCGCCGGTAGTACTGCCATCGGGCGCGAAAACAATGCCGCCTTGGGGCGCCTGGATGGAGATGGTGAGCCAGCCGGGCAGATGCGGCAGGATGAGCGCCACCGGCTGGCCTTGGGCGATGGCGCGGCCGCGTGCCGCGCGCATCGCCGCCGCCACCTGCCGCGCGGCGGCCTGCGCTTCCAGCCGGTGGCTGTGTGGCGGGCCATAGCCTGTGACCAGCAGCAGGATGAGCCCCATGACGGCGATGACCACCAGCATTTCCATGAGGGTGAAACCGGAATCTCTACTGCGCCCCGTCTGCGGAGCAGACCTACTGAGCAATATCATTACTGCGCGATATCATTGAGGCTCAGCATGGCGAGCAGGAGGGAGGACACGATGCCGGCGACGGCCGCACCCATCAGCACGGTGATGGCCGGCACCAGCAGCGAGACGAGGCGTTGCAATGCCAGCCGGGTGCGCTCCTCATGGATATCGGCGGCGCGCAAAGCGAGCGGGCCGAGCTGGGCGGTGGCCTCCCCCAGGCGCAGCAGATGCACGAGGCGGGTGGGGAAAACCGCGCTGCGCTGTAGGGCCATTGTCATGCCCTGGCCGGTTTTGGCGCTCTCCGCTGCGGCCAGCACGGCAGCCTGGGCGGCGCGGTTGTCCAGCACCTGCTGGGCGATGCCCAGGGCGCTGAGCAGCGGCACGCCGTTGACCAGCAGCATGCCGAGGGTGCGGGCGAAGCGCGCGGCCAGAATCTCGCGGAGCAGCCCGCCGATGAGTGGCAGGCGGAGGGTGAATTGGTCCGCCGCCAGGCGCGGTGCCGGTTTTTGCAGGACCAGATGTGCCCCGAAACCAAGGGCGGCCAGAGCGGCGAGCGCGTAGAGCCCGTAGGACGAGACGGCATTGCCGGCGCCCAGCAGGAAGGCGGTGGAGGGCGGCAGAGCGACGCCGTTCTGGGCAAACAGCGGTACGAATTGCGGCAGCACCTGGGTGAGCAGCAGCACGATGGAGCCGGATGCCGCGAGCAGCAGAATGGCGGGGTAGATCATCGCCGATTGGATGGTGGCGGTCATCGCGCGCTGGCGCTCCAGCAGCCCGGCCAGGCGTTCCAGCGTGCCGGACAGATCGCCCCCCGCCTCGCCGGCGCGGACCAGCCCGATATAGAGGCGGGTAAAGCTCTTCGGCTCCGTTTGCAGGGCGGCGGCCAGAGCGGCGCCGTTGCGGACCAGATCGCGGACCCGGCCGAGCACGGCGGCGACGCGTTTGTTGGGCGGTTCCTCCACCATGAAACGCAAGGCGCGGTCCAGATCCTGGCCGGCGCCGAGCATGCTGGCGAGTTCGCGCGTGGCATCCGCCAGCTCCGTGCGCCGCAATGCGCCGGTGGCCTTGAGTTCCAGCGAGAGCAGCCCGCGCCCGCGCCCGGCGGGGCTGATGGCCAGCACCATGGCCCCGGTTTTTTGTAGTTGAGCAGCGATATCGGCCTCGCTCGCGCCCTCGCGCTCGCCGCGCAGCAATATGCCGCCACTGCCCAGCGCGCGGTAGTGGTAGCGTGGCATTATTCCTCCGCCCGCACGGCGCGCAGGATTTCCTCCAGCGTCGTCTCACCGCGCGCGGCGGCTTCCAGGCCATTGTGCAACATGGTTTTCATGCCGCCCGCCACGGCGGCGCGCTCGATGCTGGCCTGGTCCGCGCCGGTGACGATGAGGCGCTCGATCTCGGCATCGGGGAGCAGAAATTCGGCAATGGCCTGGCGGCCGCGATAGCCGGTGTTGCGGCAGGCCGAACAGCCGCAGGCGCGCCAGATTTCTGCTCCCGTAAAACCGTAGCGCCTGGCGAGGTCCGGCGGGGTTGGAGCGGAGGTTTTGCAGGCATCGCACAGGCGGCGCACCAGGCGCTGGGCCAGCACACCGCGTAGCACGGCGGAGAGCAGGTAGTCCTCCAGCCCCATGTCGCGCAGGCGGGTGATGGCGGCGGCGGCGGAATTGGTGTGCAAGGTTGAGAGCACGAGATGGCCGGTGAGGGCGGCGCGCGCCGCGATCTCGGCGGTTTCCAGATCCCGGATTTCGCCGACCATGATGACATTGGGGTCGAGCCGCACGATGGAGCGCAGCAATGTTGCAAAACCGAGACCGATTTGCGGGCGTACCTGGATCTGGTTGACCCCCGGCAGTTGATATTCGATCGGGTCTTCGACCGTGATGATTTTTACGCCTTCCGCATTGAGCGAGAGCAGGGCTGTGTAGAGGGTGGTGGTTTTGCCTGAGCCGGTGGGGCCGGTGACCAGCATGATGCCATTGGGGGCGGCCAGCGCCGTGTTGAGCCGCTCGATCACCTGGGCATCGTGCCCCTGTGCAACATAGTCGAAGGATATGGCACTGCGGTCCAGCACGCGCAGGACCAGAATCTCGCCATGCAGGCCGGGGGCGGTGGCGATGCGGAACACCACATCCTGGCCGCGCACGGCGATGCGGATGCGCCCGTCCTGCGGCAGGCGGCGCTCGGCAATGTCGAGCCGGGCCAGGATTTTCAGGCGCGAGATGATGGCGGGGGCGAGGTGCGCTGGTTGCGTCTCCGCATCCTGCAGCTCGCCATCGTAACGGTAGCGGATGCGTACCCGGTCCTCGAACGGTTCTATATGGATGTCGGAGGCGGAGGTCTCCACCGCCTTGGCGATGATGGCGTTGACCAGGCGGATGACCGGCGCTTCCGAGGCCATGTCCTTCAGCCGCTCGGCATCGTCTTCCGTGGCCGCGTGGTCCGGTGGTGCTGCCTCGGTTTCGGCCTCGGGGTAGAGACGGTCGAGTGCCGCTTCCAATTCTATGGGGATAGCCACTTCGATCTGCGTCTCCAACCCCGTGGCGAGGCTGATGGCGGCGGCTGAAAAACGGTCGAGCGGGTCTGCCATGGCGAGGACCAGAATGTTGCGGCCGGGAACGATTGCCACCGGCAGCACGCGCGCGGCACGCAGAAACCGCGGCCGCAGCCGGTCCGGCAGAAGCGGTTCGTGCGGGTAACTTTCCGCGGTTGTAATCGAAAAATCAAGCATGGCGGCCCAGTTTTCCGCCAGCATGCGCTCCGAGACGAGGCCGAGCTGGACCAGGGCCTGGGTTACACTGAGACCGGACTCGCGGGCCATGCCGCGCGCCCGCTCGATGGCGATGGCATCGCAGATGCCGCCGGCAATCAGCAGCGCGAGTGCTGCATCCGGGGTGGACATTGTCGTTCCCGTTATTGCGGCAATATCCGTCGGCACGGTATCCATGGCACGCTATGTCGCGGCAGGGGCGGTTGCTGGCAAGTGACAGAATCATGTCAGTCCGCTGGGCCGGGCCGCCACAATGGCGCAGGGTGCACGATACCCTGGTCCGCGCGCGCAGATTATGAAATTTCAAGGAAAAATCCATGGTGTTTCAAAACAAAGACGTTTCGGTTTATGGCGCGGCACTGCGCTTGCGAATGCGAATGATTCTAATTAATGTTTTTGTATCAAATCACAATTGCGTAACACGCAAATGATGTTTGCACGGGTAGAGAAGCGGCGCTTTCTCATCCCGTTCAACAAGCAGGTGAAGTATTATGAGTTTACGGAAGTCATTTCTTTGTGCATCGTTCTGTCTCTCGACGGCACTGACGGCGGTTGCGCCGGCCGCCATGGCGGCGACCCCGGTCGGCGCCACCGCCTCGACCAACCCGGCCTGGGACGAAAAGAATGTCGACAACACGCCGACCGCGACCCCGATCAAGCATCTCGTGATCATCTACAATGAAAACGTTTCGTTTGATCATTACTTCGGCACCTATCCCACCGCGACCAACCCGGCCGGCGAGCCGGCCTTCACCGCTTCCGCCGGTACACCGACGCTGAATACGCTGGTCACCGCCAATCTGCTGACCAACAACCCGAACGATACCAACACGGCCAATGGCGTGAATGCGGCCAACCCGTTCCGTTTGGACCACACGCAGGCTGCCACGGCCGACCAGAATCACTCCTATACCCCTGAGCAGGAAGCCGATGACAACGGCAAGGCTGATCTCTTCCCGGAATTCACCGGTAACGGCACCACCGGCGGCGCCGGTGCGTTCGGCACCAAAGGCCAGGTGATGGGCTATTACGATGGCAACACCGTGACGGCGCTGTGGAACTACGCGAACCATTACGCCATGAGCGATAATGCCTATACCGACACCTACGGCCCCTCGACCCCCGGCGCGCTGGAAGTCGTCTCCGGCCAGACCAATGGTGCGGTCCTCGGCGGCACGAGCCCGAGCACGACCAACACCGTCACCAACACGGACGGCAGCAAGACGCTGATCAACGATGGCGACCCGACTGGAGACGCCTGCTCCAGCACCGCCAGCAATGTCGTGCTGACCGGCAAGAACATCGGTGATCTGCTCAATGCCGCGCATGTCCCCTGGGGCGGCTTCATGGGTGGCTTCAATCTCGGCGTGACCAATGCCAACGGCACCACCGGCTGCACCCGCAGCACGGTGTCCACGCAGGTTGGCGAGACGGTGGCGGATTACGTCCCGCACCATAACTGGTTCCAGTATTTCGCTTCCACCGCCAACCTGACCCACGCCCGCCCTGCCGTTGCGGCGGATGTTGGTTACACCTTCGACCATAAAGGCGCTGCCGATCCCGCTAACCACGAATACGATCTGCGTGACTTCCTCGAGGCGGTGAAGACCAATTATCTGCCGGCGGTTTCCTACGTCAAACTCGCAGCATATCAGGATGGGCATGCCGGCTATTCCGACCCGCTGGATGAGCAGGCCGGGCTGGTGCAGGTGATCAACAACATCCAGCGTTCAGCACTTTGGCCGAACACCGCGATCATCGTCGCCTATGACGATTCCGACGGCTGGTACGACCATGCCTATGCCAAGCCGACCAACCCGTCCTACTCGGCCGCCGACCTGCTGAACGGCACCGCCACTTGCGGTACGGGCGCTGAGCGCGTCGGCCTGTCGCAGAAGCCGGTGGACGGCCGTTGCGGCCCCGGCACGCGTATCCCCTTCCTGGTGATCTCGCCCTGGGCGAAGCAGAACTATGTGGGCAGTGCCCGCATCAGCCAGGCTTCGGTGGTGCAGTTCATTGAGCAAAACTGGCTCAAAGGCCGCCGCCTGGGTGGTGGTTCGTTCGATGTCAGCTCCGGCTCCATCCTGCCGCTGTTCGACTTCACCGGCCATGGCAACGCGCCGAAACTGCTGCTCAGCCCGGCAACCGGTGAGCTGCTGAACTAAGCAAACAGGAGTACAGACGCCTTGCGTATACTAGCTACCGCTACACTTGTGTTCACGCTTGGCGTCTGTACTGCCGCTGCGGAACTTCTCCGCAGCCCTGTTACGATTTCGGATTGGATTTCGAACCCTGAAGCGAGCTTCAAACTCGCGCAGGGGGAGAATCCGGCCCCGGTCACCTTGGTCCGTGCCCCTGCCGCGCCGCTATCCGCCATGGCGCAGCTCGGCAAACAGATTTTCTTCGATACAAGCCTGTCCTCATCGGGCAAACTCTCTTGCGCCTCCTGCCACAACCCGCAGAATGCTTATGCGCCGGCCAATGCGCTGCCGGCGCAATTTGGCGGCCCGGATCTCACCGCCCAGGGTGTGCGGGCCGTGCCCTCGCTGATGTATCTGGACCATCAACCGAATTTTTACATTGGCCCCGATCCCGGCGGCGATAATGATGCCGCGGCGACACCGCTGCCGCAGCTCGCCGCAGCCAGCACCAGCGCCGCGCGCGCGGTTAAAACGGCGCAGAGCACGGCGCAGAGTGCCGCCAATATCGTGCCGGAAGGCGGGTTGTTCTGGGATGGCCGCGCCAACACGCTGCAGACCCAGGCGATGGGGCCGCTGACGAGCCCCTTCGAGATGGATGGCGGCACCGTCGACATTGTGGCCGCCAAATTGCAGGCCGCACCCTATGCCGGCGGCTTCACCGCATTGTTCGGCCCGGGCATCTTCCAGACCAAGGCGCTGGCCGTGTCCGAGGCGCTGTTCGCCGTGGCGCGGTATCAGATCGAGGAGCCAAGTTTTCACCCTTATTCCAGCAAATATGACGCCTGGCTTGAAGGTAAAGCAAAGCTGAGCCAGGCCGAGATGCGCGGTTACGTGCTGTTCAATGATCAGGATAAAGGCGATTGCGCGGCCTGCCACCTGTCCCAGCCGACGCCGGATGGCCAGCCGCCGCTGTTCACCGATCATCAGTTCGAAGCCCTGGGCGCGCCGCGTAACCCTAAACTCGTGGCCAATGATAATGCCGGCTATCACGATCTCGGCCTGTGCGGCCCGTATCGGACGGAGCTGGCAGATCAGCAGCAATTATGCGGGATGTTCCTGACGCCGACGTTGCGCAATGCCGCTACCCGCCAGGTGTTTTTTCATAATGGTGTGTTCACCAATCTGCTGCAGGTGGTCGCTTTCTATAATTTCCGCGACACCGATCCGGCCAAGGTCTACCCCAAGGGGGAAGATGGCAATGTGCTAAAATATGACGATCTGCCGACGAAATATATCGCCAATATCGATACGGCTGATCCGCCGCTGGACCGTAATCTGGGGGACAAGGCGGCGCTGAGCCATGGTGAGGAAGAAGATATCATCGCCTTCATCAAGACGCTGAACGACGGCTATTACGTGCCGGCCCCGACGCAGCCTGCGAGCTGATCCGCTGGTACTGCGGCGCAGAGCGCGCTAACGGGCAGAATGATTTTTCCTGACTGGATGATGCTGCTCGCAGCACCGGTGATAGGCAGTTGGCTTGGCGTGCTGATACGGCGCTGGCCGCAAGGGCGGCCGGTGGCCATGGCGCGCTCGGCCTGCGATGCCTGCGGCCACAGGCTGGGGCCGCTTGATATGATACCTCTGGCCAGTTTTGCGCTGCTGCGCGGGCACTGCCGCTATTGCGGCGCAAAAATCGGCTGGTTTTATCCTGCCATCGAGCTGGCGGCACTCAGCGTGGCGGCCGTGGTATATTACGCGAGCCCGGGCGGTTGGCAGAATTGGATTGATACAGCGCTGGGCTGGGCCCTGCTGACGGCGGCGTGGATCGATGCGGAGACGTTCCGCCTGCCGGATATCATCACATTGCCGCTGATCCTGGCCGGGCTGGGCGTCACCTGGGTGTATCAGCCCGGGGATATTTACGGCCATGCGGCGGCGGCGGCTTTGGGATATGGCGCGTTCCGGTTGCTCAATGCGGCGTACCGGGCATTGAAGGGGCGGCATGGCCTGGGCGCTGGGGATGCGAAGCTGCTGGCGGCGGCCGGGGCATGGCTCGGGCTTGCCCCGCTCCCTTATGTCGTGATGGGGGCTGGGCTGGTTGGGATTGGCATGGTTGTGGTTGCGAGCCGTGCAACAGGCTTGCGGCGGGACCAGCCCATTCCCTTCGGGCCCGCTTTGGCGCTGGCGTTTTTCCTTGCACGCCTTGCGGCTGGGCGGGTGGGTTAATCGTTTCTAATTTTGGGGCGTGCTGATCTGCTTGAGGGTTTCGCAGGCGCGGCCCAGCTCGCGCGCTGCGTCCTCAACCATGGCTTTGATGCGCCGGTTTTCCCGTTCGATGACCCCGCTGCCTTGCGCCGGCAGCGCGCCGTGCAGGAATAGCCGGACGCAGTAGCGTGTGTGGCGTTCGGTGGCTTCGTCAGTGAGCACCACGCCCCAGGCCGCGGTGCTGGCCGGGCCGCCGACGACCAGGTGCAGGAAGGCGAGGGCGGCTTCATCGGCTTCAGGCGCGGGGGCATCCGTGGGCAATAGCCTGCGGCGGAATAGTGCTGCCAGATAGGCCAATGTTGGCGCCGTGCCCATGCGCGTGTTGTGCGCGGCGATCTCGGGCATGCTCACCGATGCGGCGTTGCTGAGGCGCAGCAGCCGCAGCCCGGCGGGGCTGAGGACATTGGCGAGAAGCAGGTGCCCGATGTGCAGCAGGGTTTTTTCGAGGTCGTCGCATTCCGCCGCATGTAGTTTTTCAACGGGCACCATCCAGTCTTCGATGGCCCGGGTGAGGGCGGCCTTGAACAATGCGGTCTTGTCGGCGTAGCGGGCATAGACCGTGCGTTTCGCCATGCCCGCCGCCTCGGCGATTGCATCTATGCCGATGCGCTCGAAACCGTGCTGCAGGAAGAGTTCGAGCGCCGTGTCGAGCAATTGCGCGTTGCTGAGCGTCGGCCTACCGGGCTTGCGCCGTGCGGGGTCTGATGCCTGTTCCAACTGCTCGTTTGCTTCCATGTCACTCCCTTTAGGTTATATGAAACAAACAAGGCAACATATTTAATCAAATAAGTGGTGACGGGCGCCAAAATAGCTGATATGAAACATCAAAGGTAATAAATAACCGACGCGCCTCATCCGCAGGGAGCCGTCGGCAAATAATGGGTGGAAAATTGTCTCTCATCGCCAGCGAACTATCCCCGCGCATGGGCTCGGACGTGAAAATCAGCAAGGCTGATCTGGTCGGCGGCGCGCATGCCAAGGAGATCAGGGCGCTGCTCGATCAGCGTGGCGTACTGCTGTTCCGTGGCATCGCCCCTGAGGATCGTGAGCTGCGCGCCATCGCCCGCACACTCGGCGATCTGCGGATTGGCGGGGTGAAGCGTGGCGCCGATGGCAAGGTTCTGAACGAAGGCGAGGAAGGGGTGCTGAAAGTCTCGCTCGATGAGAAGGTGAACCCGGACTATGCCAGATTCCTGATCGGCAACCACCTCTGGCATATGGACGGCACCTACGAGGAAATTCCGCCGCTGGCGACATTGTTCACGCCCTTCAAACTGTCCAAAACCGGCGGCGATACGATGTTCGCCAATACCTATGCCGCCTTTGAGGATCTGCCCGGCGAAGAGAAGGCGGCGTTCGAAAAACTCAACGTGGTGCATATGATGCAGGCTGGATTGTTTCCGGCCAAGCGCAACTGCACGGTTGAAGAATTTGCTGTCTGGGCCAGCTATCCGCCGCGCTCCTACCCGCTGGTCTGGCATCACCGCTCAGGCCGCAAATCGCTCGTGCTCAGCACCTCAGCCGCCTATGTGGAGGACATGCATCCGGCGGAAAGCCATGATCTGCTGCAGCGGCTGATCGCGCATGCCACGCAGGATAAATACGTCTATCGCCACAAATGGCAGATGGGGGATCTGGTCATGTGGGACAATACCGGGGCGATGCACCGTGTACTGCCGTTCGACCGGGAAAGCGGCCGGGAATTCCACCGCTGCACGCTGAATGGCGAGGAACCGATTACCGCCGCCGCATAACATCATTCCGAAAGAGAAAAACATGCAAATCGGCATTCACATGGGATACCAGAATCTGCGTGGCGAGAGCGATATGTCGTTCTTCCGCAGAGAGACGCAATTGATGGTCGAAGCCGAGGCGATGGGGTTCGATTTCGCCGCCGCCGTCGAGCATCATTTTACGGATTACGCCGCCTGCCCGGATCCTTTGCTGGCGCTGAGCTATGTTGCGGCCAAGACCAAGACGATTAAATTGATGCCGGCCGCCGTGATCCTGCCGTGGAATGATCCGCTGCGCGTGGTCGAGAAGACCGCGATGCTCGACAGCCTGTCCGAGGGCCGCGTGATTCTCGGCATGGGCCGTGGTGCCGCCAGGCGCGAGTTCAACGGGTTCCGCAAGGATATTGCCGACTCCCGGGAGTTGTTCGACGAGGCGGCGCTGATCATCATGGATGGGCTGGAGACCGGCACGGTGAAGGCCAATACCAAACATTTCCAGCAGCCCGAAGTGAATATACGGCCACGGCCTGAGAACTGGACGCGCGAGCGCATGCTGATGGTGTCGATGTCTCCCTCCTCGGCGGAGGTTGCGGCGGATTACGGGCTGAAGGCGCTGCGCTTCAGCCAGGGCGACTGGTCGCATTCGATGAAGGAGATCAACGCCTATCGCTCCACATTCCAGGCCAAGCATGGGCGTAAGGCACCACCGTTCATGATCAGCGATTTCGTGGTTTGCGTCGATACTGAAGAGGAGGTTGGCGAATATACCGATAATTATTTCGCCAAGCAGTTCCAGCAGGTGGCAAACCATTACGAATGGGGCGGAGACCATTTCAAATCGATGCCATCCTACGCCACCTATGTCGCCCTTGGCGATGCGATGACCGCCGCCGGCGGCCCGCAGAAAGCCTATAAGGATTACATTGGCGGCAATCTCATCGGCACGCCGGAGCAAATTCTGGAAAAGGACAGAATGCGCAAGGCGACCGTCGGTGATTACGACATCATTGCAAATTTCAGCTATGGCGGCATGCCCTATGAGCGTGTGTACGCGCAGATGAAGCGCTTTGCGGAGAAGGTGATGCCAAGGCTGAAGGAACACACCGCCGCACCTGCGCTCGTTGCCGGTTGAGGGGGAAAACAGATGACTGAGATTTCAGGCAAAGCGGCTGTTGTAACGGGTGGCGGCAGCGGTATCGGCATGGGGCTGGCGAAGGAGCTGGCCCGGCAAGGTGCGGCGGTTGCTGTCGCGGATATTAATCTCGACAATGCTGAGAAAATTGCCGGCGAGATCCGTGCGGCGGGCGGGCAGGCTGTGGCCGTGCATTGCGATGTGTGTGAGTGTGGTTCGATTGCGCGGATGAAGCAGCAGGCGGTGGCGGCACTTGGCCCCATCCAGCTTGTATTCGCCAATGCGGGGGCGACCTCGTTCACGCCGCTGGCGCAAATGTCCGATGATGACGTCGATTGGATCATTCAGGTTAATCTGATGGGGGTGATGTACACGACCCGGGCTTTTCTGCCGGATTTGATGAGCGCGGGTGAGGGGCATATATGCGCGACCGCATCCATGGCGGGGCTGCTGCCGGGTTGGATACCGGAACACGTGCCGTATTCGGCCGCGAAGGCCGGGATCATCGGCATGATGATGAATCTGGCGCTGGAGCTTAAACCTTTTAATATTCACACCACGAGCTACTGCCCCGGCGGCGTGGCGTCGGGCATGAAAACCAATAACGGGAGCTACCGTCCCGATCGTTTCGGCGGCCCGGTTGCGGTGGCGGAGGTGCAGTTCACGGGTAATTCCAATGTCCATAGTGGCCCGGCTTTTTATCGCCCGGAAGCAGTGGCCCCCATGGTGCTGGAGGCTGTGCGCAACAACCGTGCCTTCGTGTTCGACCATGCCGAGCAGCGGCGGTTGTTCCGCGAAACCTACGCCGGTGTGGTGGAGGCATGCTACGATGCGGCCGATGCCTGGGAGCGGGCGCATGGTCTGCCGCCTGCAAATCCCACGGGGGCGGCGCTCGCCTGAATGGCCGCAGGATCGACATCGGGAACAGGTTAATAAGGCGTTTATTCGGAGCCACTCCAGCATTTAAATCACAGGCGGAAGCATCGATATGCTATTGTAACACGCCTGACGGGCGTAGGGCGCGATTCTTAACGGCATATCGGGTTTTCTTTGTTAATAGATGACGTTCAGTATCTGCCCATCAGCCGACACGGCTGATACGATAGCCGCGGGAAGGTTATGAATGGTGGCGATGCAGAACAAGAGCATTCTCGAGCGGGACCCACTTAAGCGGGATCCACTTAAGAAGGATCCACTTAAGAAGGATGAGGGCCAGGATTGGCAAAAAGCTGTGGAAACCACCACCAGCCTGCTGAAAATTTTTTCCTTCTCTGAATTTTTTGAAACCGCGGCGTCGAGCCTGGCTGAGCTGCTGGATGCCGACGGCGTTGCCTTGATCGTCCACGACGGCCCGGATCGCCTGCGCTACAAGCTGTTTCATGGGATGGAGACGCTGAACCAGACCCCTATCGTCAAATTCAGCTTCTCGGCGGTTGAGGGAACGGTCGGGCGCGTCCTGGCCAGCGGCGACCATCTCTTCACAGCGGATTACCCCCATAGCGATGATGCCATGCCGGAATTCGTCGCCGCCGGGATTCGCGCCAATCTGGTCTTGCCTCTGCCTGGGCCCGTGGGGTTCGTTGGCGCCATCGCCATCGCGTGGCTGCACCGGCAGGCGCCCGAAGTGACACAGGCAGCCATGGCCATCGCCAAGATGTTTGCAGCACTTGTGGGCTCCTCCGTGCACCGGGAGGGGCTGGAAGAGCAGCTCCAGAACCATTCCCTGACCGACCCGCTAACCGGCCTGCCCAACCGCCGCATGTTGATGCGCAGGCTCGCCGCCGCGCAGAAGCGCGCCTGCCGGAACCAGTCCCTGATGGTCCTGGCCGTGCTCGATCTCGATGGTTTCAAGGCGGTGAATGATGCGCTTGGCCACGCTTGCGGCGACCAGCGCCTGCGTTTGGCGGCCGGCGCCATTCAGGGTGCGATACGCGATATCGACATGGCCGCGCGCCTTGGCGGGGACGAGTTCGTTGTGGTGCTTGAAGCCCTGCGCTCGGTCCGGGAGGCCAGGGTTATTCTGGACCGCATCGTCAACGCCATTGCCGAGGGCTGCGGCAACGATGCCACGGGCCATAAGATCACCGCCAGCCTTGGTGCCACCATGTACCCGCTGGATTTTGCCGAACCAGAGATTCTGCTCAAACATGCGGACCAGGCCATGTATCTGGCAAAGCGCGGCGGTGGCGATCAATGCCGCATATTGCTGCCAACGCCTAAGCAGATTGCGCCGTGAACGCCGTTCACGCATCCGGCGGCGGTGGAAACAGCCGGGCGGGGAGCAGAAAACTGGCCAGAGCCGGCAGCAGGATCATGGCCCCCAGCATGTTCCACAGGAACATGAACGACAGCAGCAGCCCCATATCCGCCTGGAATTTGATTGGTGCGAACACCCAGGTGCCGACGCCGACGGCCAGAGTGAAGCCGGTGAGCAGCACCACCTTGCCGGTGGATATCAGCGTCTCGTAATAGGCTTGCGCCAGCGGCAGGCCGGCGCGCAGGAAGCGCAGCAGAATGCTCAGCACGTAGAGTGCGTAATCCACACCGATGCCGACACCCAGTGCCAGAACCGGAAGTGTTGCCACTTTGATGCCGATGCCGAGCCAGACCATCAGCGCCTGGACAAGGACGGAGGTGACGGCGAGCGGGATGACGGCGCAGAGCACGGCGCGCCAGGAGCGGAAGGCGATGAAACAGAAGATGATGACCACAATGTAGATCAACACCAGCATGATGGCATTGGCCTGCGCCACGGCGATATTGGTTGCGGCATCGATGCCGGCATTACCGCCCATCAGCAGGATTTTGAAATTGGGGCCTTGATTGACGGGATCATCGATGAATGTTTTCGCGGCATTCACCACGGCGGTGAGCGTTGCCGCTTTGTGGTTGGCGAGTGCTATATAGATGAGGTCGAATGAGCAGGGGAAGTTGATATATTTTCGCGGTACGCCGTACTCGGCCTCGTCCAGCAACGGCTGGTCTGGTTCGAGGCCGAACCATTTTGGCGAGCCCTCCATCATCGTCGGCATGCTGTAGGCCTCGATGGTCGCGGCGGAGGAGGCCTGCATCACCTCCGGCATTTGCCGTAACTGCCATTGCAGCCGGTCGATGGTGGTGAGGGTGGAATAATCGAGGCAGGTGCCTTCCGGCGTATCGACCATCACCACCAGCATGTCGCTGCCTTGGGCGTAATGATGAATGATATAGTCATTATCCAGATTATAGGCGGCGTTTTGCCGGAATTCCGGTGCGCCGGGCTGCAGATCGCCGATTTGCACATGCCGCCCCACGCCATAGCCGATGATGGTGATAAGTGCCGCGCCAAGAATGGCGGCCGATGCGGGGCCGCGGCGGGTGAACAGGCCGAGAAAATTCCATATGACAGGCCGCCTGGCCTTGTCATCGAGGCTGCGCGCAGCGGCATGGGGGCTGACACCGATATAGCTCAACATGACCGGGATCAGGATGAGATTCGTGACCACCAGCAGCGCCACGCCGATGGTGGCGGCAATGGCCAGTTGCTGGATCGCGCCGATGCGGATGACCAGCAGCACGGCGAAGGAGGTTGCATCGCAGATCAGCGCCACGAAACCGGCCAGGAACAGGCGGCGGAAGGTATAGCGCGCCGCCACCAGCCGTTGTGTGCCGCGCCCTATATCCTGCATCACCCCGTTCATCTTCTGCGCCCCATGGCTCATGCCGATGGCGAAGACCAGGAAGGGGACCAGCACGGAATAGGGTGTGAGATCGATGCCCAGCACGGCGAGCAGGCCGAGCTGCCAGACCACGGCGGTGAGCGAGGCGGTGACCACCAGTGCCGCCGAGCGCAGGCAGCGCGTATACCAGAATAGCACGGCAGCGGTGATGGCGATGGAGATGAGAAAGAAGACGAGAATTTTGGCAATGCCGGTGATCATGCCGCCGGCCACCATGGCGTTGCCGATGATATGCAGGGTCACGCCCTGCGTATCGTATTTCGCGCGCATCTGTTCCAGCCGGCGCGCCAGCGGCCCGTAATCCATCGGCTTGCCGTCCACGGTCAGCAGCAGCGGCGCGTAGACTTCGCTGGATTTGAAGTCGAAGCCGACGAGCTGTCCGCGCTGGCCTGAAAGTGCGATATGCTGCGCCACGAGATGCAAGGCCTGGGGCGAGCCGTCGTAATCCTCAGCGATGACCGTGCCGCCGGTCATGCCATCGGCGGTGATCTGCCCCCATCTGGTGGACCGCGTCCAAAGCGAGGTCATGAACGGGCGGTTCACGCCCGGCAACAGAAAGGCCTCAGAGCTGATGTCTTGCAGCACCGCCAGGTAATGCGCGTTCAGGATCGTGCCCTGGTTGGCGGTGACGGCGATTTCCACCGCATCGGACTGTGTGGTCAGGTCACTGTAATGGCTCAGATAATTGACGATATAAGGCTGATGCACGGGGATCATCTGCGCGAAATTGGCCGAGAGCCGGATTTTTGTTGCCTCAAAGCCGAGGAAGAGCGTGGCGGCCAGGCATAGCAGCAGAATGACCATGCGGTTGTTGAAGATGGCACGTTCCAGCAGAGAGCCGGAGGATTGATCGAAGGCGCTGAGTGAAGTGATGACCGGCGGGTTGTGTTGCTCTGTCGCCATCTATCGTCCCCTTTGCCCGCCGCTTGTTCCCGGCTGTTGTTTTACCCGTGCACTTCGGCACGTTACGGAGATAGCGCCGGCGGATACCAGGCCGCGCCGGATTCAGGGTTTCCTCTCGGCCCGCTGGCAGAATGAAGCCCGTCTGGATGGTTTTGTCGAGACCGGCCTTGGAATGCGCGGGGACATGCCGCTGTGCCGCCTCGTTTTCTTGACGTTTGGGCCAATATCATGCGCAGTTTGGTATGCCGGCCCGGCGGGGCGGTGCAAACGGTGTCATCGATAGACGAGGAGCATCCAGAATGGCGCAAACGGCAGCATCCTATATGGCCAAAACCCTGCATAGGGCGGGGGTCAAAAGGGTTTATGGCATTGTCGGCGACTCACTGAACGGGTTTACCGACGCGCTGCGCCAGCAGAAGGTGATCGACTGGATCCATGTGCGCCATGAGGAGGGGGCGGCCTTCGCCGCCGCCGCCGAGGCGCATCTCACAGGCGCGCTTGCCGTTTGCGCCGGCAGTTGCGGGCCGGGCAATCTGCATCTCATCAACGGGCTGTTCGATGCGCAGCGCAGCGGTGTGCCGGTGCTGGCCATTGCCGCGCATATTCCGAGCAGGGAAATCGGCATCGATTATTTCCAGGCCACGCATCCGGAGCAATTGTTCAAGGAATGCAGCCATTATGTCGAGCTGGTCTCCCACCCTGAGCAATTGCCGCAGATTCTGAACCGCGCCATCCGTGTCGCCGTGGCCAAGCGCGGTGTCGCGGTGGTGGTTATCCCCGGCGATATCGCGCTGCAGCCGCTGGAAGCTGAAGTGCCGAACTGGCTCATTCCGTCCAAGCCGGTGCTGCGCCCGGCGGATGCGGATATTGCGGCACTTGCGGCATTTTTGAACGAGGGCCAGCGCGTGACCTTGTTCTGCGGCGCCGGCTGTGCCGGGGCGCATGAGGAGGTGATTGCACTTGCCGCGCGGCTGAAAGCGCCGATCGTGCATGCGTTCCGGGGCAAGGAATATCTGGAATACGACAACCCTTACGATGTGGGCATGACCGGGCTGGTCGGCTTCGCCTCCGGCTATCACGCCATGGAAAGCTGCGACACGCTGCTGCTGCTCGGCACGGATTTCCCCTACCGCCTGTTCTACCCCAGTAACGCGCGCATCGCCCAGCTTGATATTCGCCCTGAGGCCCTAGGCAACCGCTGCAAGCTCGACCTCGGCCTGCTTGGCGATGTGAAGGAGACGCTGACGGCGCTGCTGCCGGCGCTGGACGAGAAACATGACACGAGGCATCTCGACACCGCGCTGGCCGATTACAAAAAATCCCGCAAGAACCTGGATGATTTGGCTGAGAGCGGGCCGCATAGCACGCAGATTCACCCGCAATATGTCGCCAAGCTGGCCAGTGAGCTGGCGGCGGAGGATGCGATTTTCACCTGCGATGTAGGCTCGCCGATTGTGTGGACGGCGCGTTATGTGCAGGTCAACGGCAAGCGCCGGATCATCGGCTCCTTCAACCATGGCTCAATGGCCAATGCCATGCTGCATGCCATCGGCGCGCAAACCACCTTCCCCAAACGCCAGGTGGTATCGCTCTCCGGCGATGGCGGCTTTACCATGATGATGGGCGATTTCATCACGCTGAGCCAGCATAACCTCAATGTGAAGGTCATCGTCTTCAACAACGGCACGCTCGGCTTTATCGAGATGGAGATGAAGGCCAGTGGTTTTCTCGACACGGGCTGCGAGCTGAAAAACCCGAATTTCGCCGCCATGGCGCAGGCCATGGGCATCAAGGGCATTCGCGTGGAAAAGCCGCAGGATCTGCGGGCGGCACTTACAGAAGCCTTCGCGCATGACGGGCCGGTGCTGGTGGATGTGGTGAGTGCCCGCCAGGAGCTGGCCATGCCGCCGAAGACGACGGCGGACCAGGCGTATCATTTTGGCATGTTCACGTTGAAGGCCGTGCTGGATGGCCGCGCGGGCGAGCTGATCGACCTCGCGAAAACCAATCTGACACGCTGACAAAATCACTTCTCGACCAAACACAGCAGATAATTGGAGAGCAGCAATGACGAGCATCACAACCAAGGACGGCGTGGAGATTTACTACAAGGATTGGGGCTCGGGGCAGCCCATCGTGTTCAGCCATGGCTGGCCGCTTTCGGCCGATGACTGGGATACACAACTCATGTTCTTCCTGGCCGAGGGTTTTCGCGTCATCGCGCATGACCGGCGCGGGCATGGCCGTTCCACCCAGGTGGCGGATGGGCATGACATGGACCATTATGCCGACGATCTGGCGGCGCTCACCGAACATCTGGACCTGAAGAATGCCGTGCATGTCGGCCATTCCACCGGCGGCGGCGAGGTGGTGCGTTATATCGCCCGGCATGGTGAGACGCGTGTGGCGAAAGCCGCCCTCATTTCCGCCGTGCCGCCGCTGATGGTGAAAACCGAGGCCAATCCGGGCGGGCTGCCTAAGGATGTGTTCGACGGCATCCAGGCGCAGGTCGCCACCAACCGCGCGCAATTCTATTACGACCTGCCGGCTGGCCCGTTTTACGGCTTCAACCGGCCGGGGGCGAAACCCGTCCCAGGTGTCATCTGGAACTGGTGGCGCCAGGGCATGATGGGCGGGGCCAAGGCGCATTATGATGGCGTCGTGGCGTTTTCGCAGACCGATTTCACCGAGGATCTGAAAAAAATCAACGTGCCGGTGCTGGTGATGCATGGCGATGACGATCAGATCGTCCCCTATGCCGATTCCGGGCCGCTCTCCGCTAAATTGCTCAAGAACGGTATTTTGAAAACCTATAAGGGGTTTCCGCACGGCATGCCGACGACCGAGGCCGCCACCATCAATGCCGATCTGCTTGCTTTCATCAAAGCCTGACGAACATCTGATAAAAATCAGCGGGGAGGGGGTGAACACCCCCTCCCACAGGGGCGGTTCACTTAAAATAAACGATCAGCGTGTAAAAGCGTGGGAACAACGGCACGTCTTGTTTGGGGACTCTTGCTTTGTCTTCGGCCTCATACGCGTACAGCATTGTTCTGGCGGATATGGAGACGATCGCCGACGGCATCGGGGTGTCTGGGCTGAGTTCAGCGCAGGTGGCGAGCCTGGCGGTTTTGCTGCGGGATGTTGCCGGCGGTGACGGCACGCAATCCTATGTCTATTCGATTTTGGACATGGTGAGCTCCAGCGGCGGCGCGGCTGGCACCAGCCAGGCGGCGTTCAACACGCTGCTCGGCCAGTGGTTCCTGGGCACGGATGATCCAACCCCGCTCGCCGGGGATGAGATGGTGAGCAATGCCGGGGCAAGCCTGTTCCCGACCGATATGGCGACGGCTTACGAGCATATCGATCAAGGCTTAGACAATGGCGATTGCTGGCTTGTGGCCGCATTGATCGAGACGGCGGCGGTCAATCCCGCCACACTGGAATCGATGGTGTGGCAGAACGCCAACGGTAGCTATGGCGTGCGGTTCTGTGGGCCGAGCGGCTATGTCTACCTCACCGTCAACGCCGATTTGATGAATAATGATGACGGCGCCTATGCGAGCGATGGTTCGATCTGGGCCGGGGTTCTGGAGAAGGCCTTCGTGGAGGCGCAGGCCGATGGCATCTCCTTCCCGATGAGCGACGGGTATTTCTATACGACAGATTATCCCAATGATTATGACGTCGTTTCCAATGGCGGCTGGGATGAGATGCTGAAGGCCATCACCGGCCGGAGTACACATTATTATCAGTTGTTCAGCCAGGCGGCGCTCACTGCCGGCGGGTCGGTTTATAATCAGATCCTCTCCGATACGAAAAACGGCATCGATGTGCTGTTCGATTCCAACACGGAGACCAATTACGGCCTGGTTGCGGACCATATGTTCGCGGTCACCGGCATCGACCAGAGCACCGGCGATTATATGCTGTTCAACCCCTGGGGATATGCCGAAATTGCCGATGCGCAATTCGAGGTGACGCCGGCGGAGCTTAATGCGCTTTATACCGGCGGCACGGGGGATGAATTTCTGGCCGCCGATGGCGCCGATTATTTCAGCCAGGCCGCGCTCTGCCATCTGGCTGGCACAAGCATCCTCACCCCGGAAGGTGAGTGCCGCATCGAGTCCTTGCGGATCGGCGATGAGGTGGTGACGCGGTTCGGCGGCGTGCAGCGCATCAAATGGATTGGTGAGCAGCATTATGATGCGCGCTTCATCGCCGGCAACCGGGGCAAAATCCCGGTGAAAATCGTTAAAGGATCGCTGGGTGAGAACCTGCCGCGCCGCGATCTCTACCTCACCCCTGGCCATTCCCTGCTGCTCGACGATATTCTGGTTCTGGCCCGGGATCTGGTGAATGGCGTGAGCATCACGCAGGATCTGCCGTCCGGCATCGTCAGCTATTATAATATCGAACTGGACGCGCATGATTGCGTGCTGGCGGAAGGGAGCTGGTCTGAAACCTATGCCGATTGCGGTGACCTGCGCGGCGGCTTTCATAATGCGGCAAGTTATTGGGCGGTCCATCCCCGTATAGCGGCGCCGGCCGGGCCTGTTTTATGTGCGCCGCGCCCGCGTTGGGGGGATGCGTTCACGGCGGTAATGGCGCGGATTTTGAATCTGGCGGAAGTGCGGATCAGGCCCGGGCCGACCATCGGCTATGTCGAGCAGATCGGAGAAGAAATCACCGGCTGGGCCTTTGACCCCGACCATCCGGACCTGCCGCTCCGCCTGCATATCTATGCGGGCTGGGAGATGGTCGGGCTCTGCTTCGCCCATGAGGAGCGGCCGGACCTGCGCGATGCCGGGTTTGGGTCCGGGCGCAACGGCTTCCGCTGCCCCCTGCCGGCGGGGGCTGATCGGAGCTGTATCACGGTGCGCCGCGCCGCCTCAGGGGCCATATTGCCGGCTTTGGCGGTGCTTGCCCGGGCTGGATAGCACCGCTTTGCCGCAACCGCTCCCGCGGTATTTGGGAGGGCAGGTGCTGCAACCCGCCTGCCGCACTTTTCATCCGCCGGGTAAGGGGCCAGGAAGGGGATATTCATGCCCACTCGGTTTTAAGGTTCAACATGCACTCGCCGTCCGGCCATCTCAACGACGCAAACCGCCAGGTGCTGCATGGAAGCTAGAACCCGCTTCGTCATCACCGCCTGCCTGATCGCGGCGACGCTGATGCAGGCGCTGGACACCACCATCGCCAATGTCGCACTGCCCTATATGCAGGGCAGCGTGTCCGCCAGCCAGGACGAGATCGCCTGGGTCCTCACCTCCTATATCGTCGCCTCCGCCATCATGACGCCGCCGGCAGGCTTCCTCGCCACGCGCTTCGGCATCAAGCGGGTCATGCTGGTCTGCATCGCCGGTTTCGTCATTTCCTCCATCCTCTGTGGTGCTGCGCAATCCCTGCCGCAAATCGTTTTCTTCCGCTGCCTGCAGGGCGCATTCGGCGCGCCCATGAACCCGCTCACCCAGACCGTGCTGTTCAACATCAACCCGCCTGAGCGCCAGGGCCGCGCCATGTCCACTTTCGGCATCGCCGTTATGGCGGCGCCGGTGCTGGGGCCGGTGCTGGGCGGGTGGCTCACCTCCGATTATTCCTGGCGCGCCGTGTTCTACATCAACGTGCCACTCGGTGCCCTGGCCTTCATCGGCGCGCTCATCTATCTGCCGGAAACCAAGGTGCAGTCCGGTTTCAAGCTGGATTGGCTGGGGTTCGGCACGCTCAGCCTCGCCATCGGCGCGCTGCAATTGCTGCTGGACCGGGGTTCGGAGAAGGATTGGTTCTCCAGCCGGGAGATCATCATCGAATGCGTGCTCGCCGGCCTCGCCTTCTATCTTTTCGTGGTCCACATCTTCACCTCGCGCCGGCCTTTCATCCGCCCGGCTTTGTTCACAGACCGCAATTTCACCGCCGGCACGCTCTTCATCACCAGCGTCGGCATCACCTCCTACGCCGCTTTATCCCTGCAGCCGCCCTTTCTGCAGGAGTTGATGAACGAGCCTATCGTCACCGCCGGGCTGGTGATGGGGCCACGCGGCTTCGGCACCATCGTCTCCATGCTGCTGGCCGGCCGGCTCATCGGCCGGGTGGATACGCGGCTGATCCTCTTCGCCGGATTGGCCGTCTCGGCCTGGGCTTTCTACGCCATGAGCCTCTGGAGCCTGGATATCTCGAACCTGACCATCATGTTCGTGGGCTTCATCCAGGGTATGGGCCAAGGCCTGATCACGGTGCCCTTAACCACTGTTGCATTGTCCACTTTGGCGCCGGAGCATCGCGCGGAAGGGGCGGGGGTGTTCAACCTCGCCCGCAGCATGGGTTCGGCCCTGGGTATTTCCATCGTCAACAGCGTGTTCACGCATTATACCCAGGTCAATCACGCCAATATCAGTACCGTCGTCACCGGCTTCAACCGGCAGCTCGCGGCGCCGCATATCGCAATGTTCTGGAGCCCGTTCACCTCCGGCGGCAGGGCGGCGCTCGATAGCGTTATCAACCAGCAGGCGCAGGTCATCGCCTATAATAACGACTATAAATTTCTCATGTTTGCAACGCTGGCCACGCTGCCGCTGCTGTTCATTATCAGGAAGGCGGAGCGTGCGGGCAGGGAATCCCCGGTGCTCGCGGAGTGAGCTAGCTACCGCCGCGCAGCTCCGCCGCCAGATGGAGTTGGCGGTAGGCGGCGGTTCAACACCGTGGTGAAGACTGGGGTGCCCGGCTTTATTCCCCGGGCCGGCTAATCCTCATCCACCCAGGCGAAGGAGCGTCGCACCGCCTTCTTCCAGGATTTGTAGTAATGCGCGCGCCGCTCAGCCGGCAGGTCGGGTGCCCAGGTTTTATCCACGCTCGAGAACTGGCGCAGCTCTTCCAGGCTGCGCCAGTATCCCACCGCCAGACCCGCGGCGTAGGCGGCGCCCAGCGCCGTCGTTTCCGTCATTTTCGGCCGCTGCACCGGGACGTTCAGAATATCGGCCTGGAATTGCATCAGCAGATTGTTGGCCACCATGCCGCCATCGGTCTTCAACGCGGTTAGGTTTATGCCGCTATCTTCCTGCATCGCCTCCACCACGTCCCGCAACTGGTAAGCGGTGGCTTCCAGCGCCGCGCGGGCCAGATGCGCCTTGGTGGCGAAGCGTGTCAGCCCGGCGATCACGCCGCGCGCGTCGTCCTGCCAATAGGGCGCGTACAGGCCGGAGAAGGCGGGGACGATATACACATCGCCATTATCCGGCACGCTGGCGGCCAGAGGTTCGATTTGAGCTGTCTCGTCGAACAGGTTCAGGTTATCCCGCAGCCATTGCACCAGCGCGCCTGTGATGGCGATGGCGCCTTCCAGCGCATAATGCGGTTTTTGCTCTCCGAACTGATAGGCGATGGTGGTGAGCAGCCCGGCTTTGGATTGTACTGGCACAGTGCCGGTGTTCATCAGCAGAAAAGAGCCGGTGCCGTAGGTGTTTTTGGCTTCGCCGGGGGCAAAGCAGGTCTGGCCCACCAGGGCGGCCTGCTGGTCGCCGAGCATGCCCGCAAGCGGCGTGCCGCGCAGCGGGTTCGTCACAATCTCCCCATACACGGCGGAGGAGGGGACGATGCGCGGCAGGCAGGCGCGCGGAATGGAAAATGCCTGCAGCAACGCCTCATCCCAGGCGCAGCTTGTAAGGTTAAGCAGCATGGTGCGGCTGGCATTGGTTACATCCGTGATGTGCAGCCCGCCATTAGGGCCGCCTGTAAAATTCCAGGCCAGCCAGCTATCGATGGTGCCGAACAGCGCCTCCCCGGCCTCCGCTTTCTCCCGCGCGCCAGAAATGTTTTCCAGAATCCACAGCAGCTTCAGCCCGGAGAAATAGGTGGCCAGCGGCAGGCCGGTTTTGGCGCGGAAGCGGTCCTGCCCGCCGGCTTGCGCGAAGCGGTGGACCAGATGGTCGGTGCGCGTGTCCATCCAGACGATGGCGTTGCACAAGGGCCTGCCTGTGGCTTTGTCCCAGAGCAATGTCGTCTCGCGCTGGTTGGTGATGCCCACGGCGGCCAGATCCGCCATGGTGAGATTGGCCCGTGCCAGTGCCGCACCAATCACCTCTTGCGTGTTGGTGAGCAGCTCCATGGGGTCGTGCTCCACCCAGCCCGGCTGGGGGTACATCTGCCGGTGCTCCTTCTGCGCCTTGGAGATGATATTACCCCGCCGGTCGAATACGATGAAGCGCGAGCTGGTCGTGCCCTGGTCGATGGCGCCAATGTAGCGGGTCATTTTTGCTCCCCTTGCGGGTAAGCATTATCGCGTAACGGTTGCGAAATCCACCGGCATGGGGGCTTCAGGTCAGGGGGTGGCCGCAAGCGGGCCGGCGGTGCTGGTGAGGTTTGCACGCCATCCTTTGACGATCGAATCTATTCTCAGATCCAATTCCTTGAGCGTAAATGGCTTGCCCAGATAATCATCCGTGCCGGCACGAAATCCTTCGATATGATCATGGACATTCGATTGCCCGGATAAAATGAGAACGGGCGTCTGGTTGTTATCGGCGCGCAAGATCTTCAGCAGATAAATCCCGTCGATATTCTCGGGCAACCGCCGGTCCAGGATGATGAGATCGACTGCCTGCGCGAGGGCGAGGTCCAATCCGTCGCGGCCATTATCGGCATAATTTACCGTATGACCGGCGTCCTGCAAATGCTCGATGAGCAGATTTGCGATATGCTGATCGTCATCGATGACGAGTATTTTCATTTTAGTCTCCAAGACGGCAATCTTTTACCTCATATGAAATATTTACTCCGGGCTAAATTGCGAGATGCTGCAAATGTCTCAGCGGTTAACTTTTTGTTGGATGCTGTTCACATGCGTCAGGGCTTATCAGTTCCTTAAGCTTTTCGAGAACCTTGGATAGGGTATAGGGCTTGCTGAGAAATGCCAAAGGCGATTTAAATCTCTGCAGTCTTTCTTTCATCTGGTATCCGTTTCCGGATGTGACGATAACGGGCATACGCGGGTTGTCCTGCCTGATTTTCTCAACCAACCCCACGCCATCGAGATGGCCCGGCATTTGGACATCGGTGAAGACAAGGCCGATGTTAGGCGCATGGCGCATCTGCTCGATGGCGTCATCGCCGTCTCTCGCCTCAAGCACATCGTAACCCGCATCCCGCAGCCCCTCGGCCGTGACTTGCCGGATCAGATCATCATCTTCAACACAGAGAATCTGCAGTTGTTTTTGCGACATGAGCGAGATATGGCGCCTGATTTTCCGAATGCTGGATTGTTACGGCGAATTCTTAAAGTCAGCTAACAGATGCGGGCTCATGTTCGGGGCGGCCGCAACGCAAATTGGCTGGTATCGCGATATCGATCAGCTTTGGGTGGGCGAGCTGCCGGTTCTGCATGGTGCTGGTGAATTCAGTGACGCTGGTCCCGGCACCCAGACGGGGGTTGAAGCGGCGCTCCTCGGCGACGCTGGTGACCGTCAGCCCCCGGTAATCATGCGCTGGATACAGCAGGCAGGTTTCGGGGAGGCTGAAAATCTGGCTGTGCACTGAGTGATACAGCCGCGCCGGACTGCCCTGCTGCAAATCGGTGCGCCCATTGCCGCGGATCAGCAGGCAATCACCGGTGAAGGCCATGCTGTGGTCGTCCAGCACGAAGGTGAGGCAGGAGTTGGAATGGCCAGGTGTGGCGCGGACCAGCAGGCGGCGCGTGCCGAATGCCACCTCGTCACCTTGCGTAAGATAGCGGTTAGCACCCTCGGCCCCGCTCTCTTTTGCCAGCATGATCATGCTGGAAGTTTCATGGTGGAGCGCCCAGGCCCCGGTTATATGGTCGGCATGGACATGGGTATCCAACGTGGCCAGCAAGGTGAGGCCGAGTTCCCGCACCAGCGTGGCATCGCGCTGGGCCTGCTCCAGTACCGGGTCGATCAGCACGGCCTCGCCGCTGGGCAGGTCGCCCAGAAGATAGCTGTAGGTCGAGGATGCTGGGTCGAACAATTGCCGGAACACAAGCATAGGACCTCCAACATAGCCGGATCGTGCAATCTGCTGCGGTTCTAGCAAATATTGGTAAGTCTGCCGTAAATTTTGAGATGTTGGGCCGGGACACCGCCCGGCCCGGGCAGGTTTATGAGGGTACCGGTAAGGCGCGCTGGTTGAAGAGGATTTTTGAACGTCGTTCAATTTCTTCCGGCGGCAGTTTGGAGGGGTCGGAGGGCAAGTCCTGCCCCAGCGCCATGCCGCGCTGCACGCCCGGCCGCGCGGCCAGGGTTTCCAGCCAGCGTTTCACATATTTGAACTCCTCGATGTCCTGGCCCTGGCCTTGCCAGTTCGTGGCCCAGGGGTAGCTCGCGATATCGGCGATGCTGTAGTCTTCTCCGGCCAGGAAGGGGTGGTGGTAGAGGCGGTTGTTCAGCACGCCGAAAATCCGGTTCACCTCATCGGTGAAGCGGCGCACGGCATAGGATTGGTCGCCCTTGTTGTCGCCCAGCCGGCGGAAATGCCCGGCCTCGCCGGATTTCGGCCCCTGGTTGGCCATCTGCCAGATAACCCATTGCAGGGTCTCGTATTTCTGGTGAATTTCCTGCGGCCAGAGTTTCCTGGTTTTCTCGGCGAGGTAGAGCAGGATGGCGCCGGATTCGAACACGCTGAGCGGGGCACCGCCGCCGGGCGGGTTGTGGTCGACAATGGCCGGCATGCGGTGGTTGGGGTTGATTTTGAGAAAGGAGGGCTGGAACTGGTCGCCACGGCCGATGTCCAGCGGGATGAGGTTATATGCCGTGCCGGTTTCCTCCAGGAAAATAGCCACTTTTTTCCCGTTCGGCGTCGGCCAGTAGTAAAAATCGATCATTGTCTTCTCCTTTAGAAATGTTCCACCCAGGGGCGGAGCTCTATCTCCCAGCTCCAGGTAGTGCGTGGCTGCTGCAATACGTGCCAGTAGCTTTGGGCAATCGCATCGGGGTCGAGCAGGCTGTCCGGCGCATCGGCCGGTTCGGCCCGGTTGAGGCCGCGCACCCCGCCGTCGATGATGAAATGTGCCACATGGATGCCTTGGGGCGCCAGCTCGCGGGCCATGCTCTGGGCCAGGCCGCGCAGAGCGAATTTGCCCATGGCGAAGGGGGCGGAGTTTGGGTAGCCTTTTACGCTGGCGGAGGCGCCGGTGAATAATATGGCGCCGCGTGCGGCCGGCGGGCGGGCAAGGTAACGCCGTGCGGCCTCCTGCCCGACCAGAAACCCGCCGAACGCCGAGACGCGCAACGCCTGTTCGACTGCCGCGGGGTCGAGCGTGGTGAGCGGCCCGCGCAACCGGCCACTGGCATTATAGACCACGATATCGGGCTCGCCGATCAGCCTTTCCGTATCTTCGAACAGCCGCTTGACCTGGGTGGCGTCGCTGATATCGGCAGCCAGGGCCACACCGCCGATATCTGTGGCAAGTGGTTGAAGTTTTTCGGCATTTCGGGCTGCCAGCGCCACTTTTATGCCGTTCTGGGCGAATAGCCGCGCCAGGGAGGCGCTGATGCCTGTGCCGGCGCCGACGATGAGGGCGGTTGTGTAATGCGGTTGGCTCACTGGAAATTCCTCCATCTGTGAAGTGCCTCTTTCATGAGACTCTCTATATGCAGATATGATATTTTCTCGATGGATTTTATAGACATAAAATCATAGCTTCACAAATATCCTGACCAAAGGGACTTGAGGAGATATTTGCCATGAACCAGATCATCTCTCCGCTGGAGACGCTTCCCGCCGTTGAGGCTGAAATCCATTACCTTGCACCGACAAGCGAGCGCCCACGGGCTTATACCTATGATCCGCCGGCGGGAATTCCTAGGAGCAATATCGGGGCGGAGAGCCATTTGGTCTCCATAAGAAGCATCCGCCAGGTGCTGGATCGTGTTTCGTTGGATGTGGAAGGCTTTGCCGCCGTCAATCATCGCAGCATTGTCCGGGATTTTTTTGATGAGGATGAAGTCAAAGCCGTTTATGTCCCGGAGACCGAGGCGCTACTCAAACAGGCGACCGGCGCTGACCGCGTGTTCATATTCGACGTGACGACCAGGCGCCGGGTGGGGGATGGGGCGGAAGGAGCCGGCCGGCCGCGCCAGCCGGTGTTGCGGGCGCATGTGGACCATACGGCGAGATCCGGGCCTGAGCGGGTGCGCCATTGGATGGGGGCGGATGCCGAGGAGCTGCTACGCGGGCGGGCGCAGATCATCAATGTGTGGCGGCCCATACATGGCCCGGTGCTGGATGCGCCTTTGGCTTTTGCCGATGCGCGCAGCGTGGCGCCGGCGGATCTGGTGCCGACGGATCTTGTCTATCCGGAGCGTGTCGGTGAGACCTATAGTGTTGCGTATAATCGGGCGCATCGCTGGTTCTATCTGCCCCGGATGCAGATTGATGAAGTGCTGCTGCTGAAATGTTTTGATTCAGAGGAAGATGGGCGCGCGCGGTTTACGCCGCATACCGCCTTTATCGATCCGGTTAAGCAAGAAAATGCCCGGCCGCGTGAGAGCATGGAATTGCGGGCTTTGGTGTTTCACCGGGCAAGGTGAGATGCCAGGTGAAGTGAAGGACAAATGAGATGGCGAATCATGATGTCGTGATATGGGCTGTTCCGCGGTTTCGCAGGCCGGTACGGCAAATAACCCCAGGCCAAATAACCCCAGGAAATGGCCGCGGTCTGCCCCGTGTGGATGCCAGCGGGCTGGAGGAGGGGCTGCTCAAAACGCTCGGCGAAGCGATCGCCGAGAATCCCGATGGGGCGGCTTGTTTATATGGCTGCCACGTATAGCACCGGTCCGGCTAGATCGAGACGTTGAAAGAATCTGTCAGCGACTGATCCGGAATGTGCAGAAAGCCTTCGGCGATTTTGGCGGCCTCGAAGCTGGCGCGGTTGAGCATGGAATCGACGAAGAGCGGGGCGAGCACTGGCGTTTTCGCCAGTGCTTCCTCGGCCTCCTGGCGTAGTTTGATCCAGAGGAAATCGGCCAGGACCTGGCTGTCGACCAGCCCGCCATTGCCGCTGGCGGCCACCTGTTTCAGGTGCGCCAGCGTTGCGCGCAAGGGCGGTTGTTCGGCGGGACGCATCGCTCAGCGTTTGCTTTGAGCGATGCGGCGCACTACGGCGGCAAGTGCCTCGATATCGGCGAAGTTGTTGTACAATGCGAAGGATGGACGCACTGTTGCCTCCAGCCCGAAGCGGCGCAGAATCGGCTGGGCGCAATGATGCCCGGCGCGTACGGCGATGCCCTCCGCCGCCAGCGCCTTGCCGACATCCGGCGTGGCGATGTTGTCCAGCACGAAAGAGACGACGCCGGCTTTGTCCGCCGCTGTGCCGATGATGCGCAGGCCGGGGATGGGGGTGAGCAGCTGCGTGGCGTAGGTGATGAGCGCGTGTTCATGCGCCGCCACGTTGACCATGCCGATGCGTTCGAGATATTCGAGCGCCGCGCCCAGCCCCACGGCATCGGCGATGTTGCCGGTGCCGGCCTCGAATTTTCCGGGGGCGGGGTGGTATTCGGTTTTCTCGAAGGTCACGTCGCGGATCATATTGCCGCCGCCCTGCCAGGGCGGGGCCTCTTCCAGCCGCGCCGCTTTGCCGTAAACGGCGCCGATGCCGGTGGGGCCGAAGACTTTATGACCCGAGAAGATGAACCAATCGGCATCCAGCGCCTGCACGTCCACCGGCATATGCGAGATGGATTGCGCGCCATCGAGCAGCACGGGCACGCCGCGCCGGTGCGCCAGTTCGATGATTTTGGCGGCCGGGGTGACGGTGCCGAGCGCGTTCGAGACCTGGGTGACGGCGACGATTTTGGTGCGGTCGTTGAGCAGGCCGGAAAATGCGTCGAGCAGGATCTGGCCGTCGTCATCCACCGGGATCACGCGCAGTTTTGCCCCCTTTTCGGCGGCGAGCTGCTGCCAGGGCACGATATTGGCGTGGTGCTCGAGATGCGAGACGATGATCTCGTCACCCTCGCCGATGAAACGCCGTCCCCAGCTCTGGGCTACGAGGTTGATGCCCTCGGTGGCGCCGCGCACGAACACGATCTCATCCACTGAGGGTGCGTTGATGAAGCGCCGCACGGTTTCGCGGGCTTTCTCATAGGCATCGGTCGAGCGTGCCGCCAGCGTGTGGGCGGCGCGGTGGATGTTGGAGTTTTCGTGCTCGTAGAAATATTTCAGCCGGTCGATGACGGCGCGCGGCTTTTGCGTCGTGGCCGCGTTGTCCAGCCAGATGAGCTGCTTGCCGTTGACTTGCTCGCTGAGGATGGGGAAATCCCGGCGCACGATGTCGGCATTGAAACCGCTGGGGCCGGTTGGCGGGATGACCGGCGGGGCGGCGAGGGTTTTGTTATCCAGGAAATAATATTTGTGGTCGGCCGGTTGTGCCGGGGCGGTTTGAGGCAGGCCGGTGAGGCCGCCGGGTACGCCGCCGCCGCTGAGGCCCGGCGCGCCGGGAGCCGGGGAGGAGGAAAGCAAAGGTGCTAACAGCGCCCGCAGTTCCGCTTCATTTGGCAGGCTGGCCGAGAGCGGCGGGATGCCGCCCAGGGAAAACCCAGGCACATCCGGTGCGGCCGGTGGCGAGAATCCTGTGGGCGGCAAAGCGCCGGTGGGGATGCTGCCGGTAAAGCCGAGCCCGCCCAGCGGCACGCCGCCGGCGGGCGGGGCTACGCCCATGGGGGAAGCCGGTGGGGTGACGGGCAGTTGCGCGCCGCCCCCCGGCAGTTGGCGGAAGATATCATTCGCCAACTGGGTCAGCGCCGTTACGTCGAGCGGCGCGCCCGAGGGGTCAGGCCCCACGGATTCAGGCAGGGTAGTGATAGACATGGTACTTGCCCACTTCGACATTCTCGAGAACCGCGATGGCGTCCGGCGTGAGCACGGCGAGCGAGCAGTAGAGCGAGATGAGATAGGAGGCGATGGCCTTGTGGTTGATGCCCATGAAGCGGACGGAGAGGCCGAGGCCCTGCTCGCCCTGCAGATTGGGCTGGAACAGGCCGATGACGCCCTGGCGCGCCTGGCCGGTGCGGATGAGCAGGATGCTGGTCTTGCCTTTGGTGATGGTCAGCTTGTCCGACGGGATGAGCGGAATGCCGCGCCAGGTGATGAATTGCGAGCCGAACAGCGAGACGGTGGGGGGCGGCACGCCGCGGCGGGTGCATTCGCGGCCAAAGGCGGCGATGGCGGCGGGATGCGCCAGGAAGAAGCCGGGTTCTTTCCAGACTTTCACCAGCAATTCGTCGAGGTCGTCAGGGGTGGGCGCACCGGCGCGGGTGGAGAGCTTCTGCTCAGGTGCGACATTGGCGATCAGCCCGTATTCCGGGTTGTTGATCAGCTCGCTTTCCTGCCGCTCCTTGATCGCCTCGATGGTCAGGCGAAGCTGCTCGGCGATCTGGTTATGCGGGACGGAATAGAGGTCTGACACACGGGTATGGATGTCCACGACGGAATTGACGGCGCTGAGCAGGATCTCGCGCGGCGATTCTTCGTAATCGACGAATGTCTGCGGCAATTCACGCTCGTCCCGGCCGGAGCAATCGACCGTGATGGCGCTGGCATCCTTCACCTGGTTGATGCGGAAAATACCAGCTTCGACCGGCACCCATTGCAGGCAATGCACCAGCCAGCGCGGGGTGATGGTGGACATTTGCGGCGTGGTTTTGGTGGCATTGGCAAGTTGCCGTGCCGCTACATCGCCCAGCGCCGTCGATACCGGCAGTTTCTCACTCATGAATATTTCCATTCCGTCAAATCAAGAGGCGTCTGCTTATGCGGCAAACCGACATTTGTCTAGCGAAATGAATAAGCTGTAAGTGCTACCGGACAAATATACTTATAGGGCGTTATTTACGCGACCGGGTAGGTAGACATTGACGGCGGGTTTTGTGACAGCTAAGCGCCACAGTCCTGGGATGTCCAAATTCTGAAAGTCACAATTATACGCCAGATCGCCGCCTTGCCGTATCGAGTGATGGGAGAGGGGCTCGACGGGCCCGTCGAGCTGCTGCTTGTGACCTCGCGCGAGACCAAGCGCTGGGTGCTGCCCAAGGGCAACCGGATTAAAGGGCTGACGCCGCATGCCGCCGCCGCCCAGGAGGCGCTGGAGGAGGCGGGGGTGGTGGGTGCCACCTGCCCGGCGCCGCTGGGTAGCTATCGCTACCGCAAGCGGTTGGAGTCGGGGGCGGCGCTGCTGGTGGATGTCGAGGTATTCCCCTTCGCGGTGACGGAGGAGCTGGCGGACTGGCCCGAGCGGGCGCAGCGGACCCGGCGGTGGTTTCCTCTGGCTGAGGCGAGTGCCGCGGTGGAGGAGGAGGACCTGAAGGCGTTGATCCGTGGTTTCCGCGCGACGGAATTTGGCGGCATGACCGGACACAAAGCGCTGCGCGGTGGCGTGAAATCCGTAAAGGAAGGTTTGCGCATGTTTCACTGGTTTCAGTCGCTGCTGCCCCGGCAGGGCAATTTTTTTGCTTTGTTCGAGGCACATGGCCAGACGCTGGTGGCGGGCGGCGGCGCGCTTGCCCGGCTGCTGCAGGGCGGGCCGGCGATGGAGCAGCATATTCGCGAGATCCATGAGCGTGAGGAAGAGGCCGATACGGTGACCCGCGAGGTGTTGCGCACGGTGCGGCGCAGTTTTCTCACGCCGTTCGATCGCGGCGCCATCGTCAGCCTGATTTCCTCCATGGATGATGCCATCGATGAGATGCAGAAGACCGCGAAGGGCATAAAGCTCTATGAGGTGACCGAGTTCGAGCAGGAAATGCGCGACATTGCGGCCATCATCGTGGATTCCGGCCGGTTGCTGGCTGAGGCGTTGCCGCTGCTGCGCAATATCCACGCCAATGCGGCGCGGCTGCATGAGTTGACCGGGCGGCTGGTGCGGCTGGAGGGTCAGGCGGATGATATCCATGGCGCCGGGCTGAAGAAGGCTTTCAAACGGCATGGCGGCGGCAATGCCATGGCCTTCATCATTGCACTTGAGCTCTATGACCATCTCGAGCGTGTGGTGGATAAATTCGAGGATGTCGCCAATGAGATCGACAATCTCGTCATCGACCACGCCTGAGACGCGTTAAGCGATGTCGCACACCATCATCGCGCTGCCGCTGATCATCGCCCTTGTGGCCATGGCTTTGGCCTTTGATTTCCTCAACGGGCTGCATGATGCGGCCAATTCCATCGCCACGGCGGTTTCCACCCGGCTGTTGACCCCGGTGCAGGCGGTGATCTTCGCGGCGTTTTTCAATTTCGCGGCCTATTTCATCTTCGGCCTCCGCGTGGCTGAGACCGTGGGCAAGGGCATCATCAACAAGGATGTGGTGACGCCGGCGGTGATTTTCGGTGCGCTGATGGGCGCGATGGTGTGGAATATCATCACATGGTGGAAGGGCATCCCATCCTCCTCCAGCCACGCGCTGATCGGCGGGCTGGTGGGGGCCGGGCTGGTGCATGCCGGGCCGCACGCCATCGTGTGGCAGGGGCTTACCAAGACCACCGCCGCCATCGTGCTCTCGCCGGTGCTCGGGCTTGTGGTTTCCATGCTGCTGATCCTGGTGACGTCCTGGCTGTTCGCGGGGGCGAGGGCCTCGACCGCGGAGAGCGTCTTCAAGAAGCTGCATCTGGCCTCGGCGGCGGCCTATTCGCTGGGCCATGGCGCCAATGACGCGCAGAAGACGATGGGGATCATCGCGGTACTGCTTTATTCGCAGGGTATGCTGAGCGGGCAGTTCCATGTGCCCGGCTGGGCCGTGCTGGGCTGCTATACGGCCATGGGGCTGGGTACGCTCTCGGGCGGGTGGAAGATTATCCAGACAATGGGCTCGCGGATCACCAAGCTCTCGCACCACCAGGGGTTCTGCGCCTCGGCGGGCGGCTCGATCATGTTGTTCGCGGCTACCAGCTTCGGCATTCCGGTGTCCACCACCCATACCATCGCCGGCTGCGTGGTGGGGGTGGGGGCGGCGCGCCGGGCTTCGGCCGTGCGCTGGAGTGTGGCTTATCGCATCGTGATCGCCTGGTTGATCACGATTCCCGCCTCGGCCTGCGTGGGGGCGATCTTTACCAAGCTGGCGGGGCTGCTCTAGCGGGGGTTCGTTGACCTGCTTGCCTAGGGCGCGATAGATTGGCGGCAACTGTAAATACAACGGGGAAATCTCCATGAAGCTTGAGAATGGTTCAGTGCTGATCACCGGTGGTGCCGGCGGGTTTGGCGGTGCGACGGCGCGGCGGCTGGCGGCGAAGGGGGCCCGTGTGGTCATCGCCGATGTGGCGGACGAGCGTGGCCAGGCGCTGGCCAAGGAGATCGGCAATGGTGCCGTGTATGTCCGTATGGACATCATGGACGAGGCCTCGATTGCCAATGCGGTGGAGACGGCGGCCAATATTGGGCCGTTGCGTGCCGTCGTCGCCGCGCATGGCGGGCCGCCGGGCCCGGGGCCGGGTGGCCGCGTGGTGGGGCGTGACGGCAAGCGCCTGTCCGTCGGTGTGTTCGCCCATTCCGTGTATGTGTTTCTCACCGCCGCCTTTACCGTCACCAGCTACGCCGCCGAGGCCATGGCCAAGAACGAGCCGCTGGAATCCGGCCAGCGCGGGGTGATCATCAACACCTCTTCCATCGCCGGGTTTGAGGGCCAGCCGGGTCTGGTGCCTTATTCCGCGGCCAAGGGCGGTATCATCGGCATGACGCTGACGCTGGCGCGCGACATGGCCCCGCTCGGCATCCGTGCCATGGCCATCGCCCCCGGCACCTTCTTCACGTTTGCCTACGGGCAGATGACGGCGGAGGAGGCGAATGCGAAATTTGCAGCCTCCATCCCGAACCCGAAGCGCATGGGTGAGCCTGACGAATATGCTTTGCTGGCGGAGCAGATCATCGAGAATGATTTTCTCAACGGCACGACGATCCGCCTGGATGGGGCGCAGCGTTTTCAATAGGAGGCGGGGATGGATGCTGAGCTTGCGGGGATGGTGCGCGAACTCCATGCCCGGCAATCCATCCGCGACGTGCTTGCGAATTATTCGCGCGGCATAGACAGGCGGGACCGTGAGCTGCTGCTGTCCTGCTACCATGCGGATGCGATAGACGACCACGGCGCCTTTGTTGGCGGCCGGGAGGCATTCTGGGACTGGCTCGGCCCGAGCCATTTGATGCATTACCGTACGCACCAGCACAGCCTCACCAACCATAGTTGCCAGCTCGACGGCGATGGCGCGCATAGCGAGACCTATTGGATGTTCGCGGGCATGACGCACCATGGCGATGCGCTGACCTTGTTCGGCGGCCGCTATATCGACCGGTTTGAGAAGCGTGACGGGCGCTGGGCCATTGCCGCGCGCAAATGCGTGCTGGAATGGTGGGGTGCGCCGATTGATGGGGCTGTGACCGAGGAATGGCGCGCGGCCTTCGCGGCCGGCGGGCCGATGGCCAAAGACCGTACGGATTGTTCCTACGAGCGCCTGCTGGCGGTCGATCCTGCCCGCATCGGCATTCGGCTTGGCGTCTGAAGGGAAACCATGGGTAAGTATGATCATCTGATCGGCAAAGAGGTCGAGAACGGGTATTTCAGTTGGGATTCGGATAGGGCCCTTCTGTATGCCGTCGGCGTTGGCGCCGGGCTGGCCGATCCGCTGCAGGAGCTGCAGTTTACCACGGAGAACACGCCGGGCGTGGCGCAGCAGGTGCTCCCCACCTTTCTGGTGTTGATGTCCGCTGGCGGTTCATGGATCCCGCTGCTCAATTTTGGCGAGGGCGGCAATGCCCCCATCGGCATGGTGCATGGCGAGCAGAGCATCACTTTGGCGCGGCCCATACCGGCGCAGGGCAGGGTGCATGTCACGCGTGTGCTTATCGATGTTTATGACAAGGGCTCGGGCGCGCTGGCCGTTACGGAAACCCGCGTCACGCTTGCCGATGCTGGAGCCGATACCGGCGCGCTTCTCGGCACCACCCGCACCGGCCTGTTCGTGCAGGGGCGCGGCGGCTTCGGCGGGCCGCGCAAGCCGGCTGATGAGCAGCCATGGAGCCGCCCCGACCGCGCGCCGGACAAGATCGTCTCTTTGCCGCTCGGGCTCAACCAGTCGCTCATCTACCGGCTGCTGGGCGACCGCACCCTGCACGGCACCGACCCCGTAAGGGCGCTGGCCGATGGGTTCCCCCGCCCGGTGTTTTTCGGCCTGGGCACGTTTGGTGTGGCAGGCCGGGCCATGCTGCAGGGGCTGTGCGATAATGACGTTGCGCGTTTCGGCCATATCGAGGGCCGCTTCTCCAAGCCTGTATTCCCCGGCGACAGGCTGGATGCCCATATCTGGCTTACCGACGGCGGAGCGCAATTTCAGATCTGGGTGGATGACGAACGCCTGGTGCTGGATCGCGGCGTTTTCTATTTTCGTAAAGCAGAACTATAATTCTAAATAGAGAAAGAATATTTTTGTTCGGCATGGGGATGTGTTGAAGAGCATGGTCAGTGATTTTTCAACCGATCCGCAATCGGCAACGACCTTTCCACAGATGCTCCGTGCTACGGCGGCTGCTTATGGCGATGATGTTGCGGTGACACTGCAGGGCGAGGGGATTCCGTCCGAATCCGTGAGTTTTGCCGGGATCGAGCAGCAATCTTCTGAGCTGGCACGGGGGTTGATCGCGCGCGGCGTGGGCAAGGGCAGCCGTATTGGCTTTATCTATGGCAATGGACCGTCTTTTGTTGTGATGCTGGCGGCGATTGCGCGCATTGGCGCGGTGGCAATACCGATCAGCACGATGATCAGGGCGAATGAGCTGGTGCGCGTGCTGCGCCAGTCCGATGTCGCCGGGCTGATCGTGCAGCGGCATTTTCTCGGCAATGATTATGCTGAGCGGCTGTGCGATGCTTTGACGGGCTTACGCGATGGCGGCCCTGAGCTGCGCATCGCCGGCGTGCCGTTTCTGCGCTGGATCATCAGTTCGGGCGCGGCGCTGCCGTCCGGCTTTCGGGATTTTTCCTATCTCACCGATGTGGCGGATACGGTGCCCGAGGCGCTGCTGCTGGAGGTGGAGGCCGAGGTGCATCCGGCGGACCAGATGGTGGAGATTTACACCTCCGGCTCGATGACTTTGCCCAAGGGCGTGAAACATCTGCATGGGCCGGTGATGAGCCGCAACCATTATGTGGCGCGCATGACGGGCCGCAAGCGTGGGGCCCAGGTGCATGCCATGATGCCGATGTTCTGGGTCGGCGGGCTGGGGCTGTATCTGATGTCCAGTTGGGTGGCGGGGGCGACGATTGTTTGCACCGAGCGGACGCTGAACAATAGCCGTGTGGCCATGGGCAGTGTGCTGGCCGCAGAGGATTTGAAGCTGATGGCGCAGAGCAAGCCTTTTTGGGGGCTGGGCATGAGCGAGACGTTTGGGCCTTATTCGCATGGCGATGAGTTGCGGGCACCGGGGTATCCGCTTTGCGCGCCGATGGATCATGTCGCGGATGGTTTCGAGCTGCGGGTTGCTGATGAGAACAACCAGCAGGTGGGCGAAGGCGAGACCGGTGAAATTCAGGTGCGGGGCTATGCCGTGACACCGGCTTTGCACAAATTGGAACGGGAGGGTTATTTTACCCCTGACGGCTTCTATCGCACGGGTGACCGGGGGTTGGTGCAAGGCAGCAGGATCAATTTTGTCGGCCGGGGCGGGGATATGATCAAGACCGCTGGGTCCAATGTCTCGCCGGCCGAGGTGGAGCTTGAGATGCAACTGCTGGAGGGTGTGCATAACGCCTATGTGGTGGGGCTGCCGGATAACGAGCGGGGCCAGTTGGTGGTGGCTGCCGTTGTGCCGCGCGATGGTGCGGAGCTGGATTTCAACCATATCCAGGCGCAATTGAAACAGCGGCTATCCTCCTACAAGGTGCCACGGCTTTATGTTGCGATCACGCGGGAAGAGCTGCCGATGCTTCATAGCAACAAGGTGTCGCGCCGCCTGCTTGAGACGCTGCTGGCCGGGAAGCTTGGGCGTCCGCTATGATGTGGCTGGTTCCGCCAGAGCGTTCTGTTCGGCAAGCGTGGAGTAGTCGATATAGCCGGCATCGCCGCCGCTGTAGAATGTTGTCTCATCGGGGCGGCTGATGCTGTCCTCCGAGACATGTGTTGCCTCGGAAATCAACAGGCCGGCGCTGGCTCTTTGCGCGTAATACACAGCGCCGCGGTGCTGCGGCTCGCGCCCCGGCTCGCTATTGCGGGCACGGCCGAGCGGGGCCATGACGATGCGGTTTTGCAGCGTGAGTTCGCCGATGTGGGCTGTCGTGAACAGACTCATGTTTTTGTTCCTTACGCGGCCTCCTTAAGCTGCGATGCCGGCGGCGGGGCGGTTCGCCACGGCCTCGCGCACCAGGGGGATCAGCTCCTGGCCATATTGGATCGCATCTTCCAGCGGATCGAAACCGCGGATGAGGAAGGTGGTGACGCCGAGATCGTAATAATCGAGCAGAGCATCGGCCACCTGCGCGCCGGTGCCGACCAGCCCGGTGCTGTTGCCCTGCGCCCCGGTGATGCGGGCAAAGCCGGTCCAGAGGCGCTTGTCCAGCCGGTCACCCTGGCCGACGGCATGCAGCAGCCGGGCTGAGCCCTCGCTGCCGGGGGCGCCTGCGAAATCAGCCAGGCCGAGTTTGGCGCGCTCGGCTCTGGTGCGGGTTAGAATGGCTTCGGCGCGGGCCCAGGCTGCGTCCTCTGTGCGGGCCAATATCGGGCGTAGCGACAGGCTGAACTGGATGGTGCGGCCATGCTTTGCCGCTGCCGCGCGCACGCGGGTGACCTGCTCGCGCACCTGCTCCAAAGTTTCGCCGAATAGAGCGTAGATATCGGCATATTTGCCTGCGGCTTCGATGGCCGCCGGAGAAGAACCACCGAAAAAGATGGGGATATGCGGCTTTTGCACCGGCTTCTCGGCAATGAAGCCGCCTTTGAAGCGGTAGTATTGGCCTTCGTGGTCGAACGGCGCCTCCGCCGTCCAGAGCTTACGCAGCAGGCCGACATATTCATCCGTGCGGGCGTAACGCTCGTCCTTGTTGAGGAAGTCGCCGTCGCGCTGCTGCTCGGTGTCACTTGCGCCCGAGATGATATGCACGGAGGCACGGCCGCGCGAGAGATGGTCGATGGTGGCCAAAGTGCGGGCGGCCAATGTGGGGGCGACGAAGCCGGGGCGGTGCGCCAGCATGATGCCGAGCCGCTCCGTTACGGCGGCAACATAGGTGCCGAGATGCAGCCCGTCCGGCTGGGTCGAGCCATAGCCGATCAGTACACGATCAAATCCGGCAGCCTCATGCGCCTGGGCGAAGCGCTTCAGATAATCCACATCGAAATGGCCGGTTTCGGCCCGGAAGGTGATGTTTGCGGGGTTGCGATGGGCGACAAGTCCGGTGAACGATACCGTCATAACGGAGACTCCTTGAATATTTCAGGGTTTAGTTTTTGGGCAGAAAGGCTGGCAAAGCAAATGAGTTGTTTTCATGAGTTGATGAGATTCACAGGTGGAAACCGATTTTCTAAAGCCCTTTTTCCGGGATGATGGAGGGGCGCCAGGCCAGCAGATGCCGCTCCAGGGCGCGCACTGACTGGTCTGTGGCCAGGCCGAGAAAAGCGTAGATCAGGAGGCCGTCGAAGATGATGTCGGTGCGGAGGAAATCGCGCGCATTCATGACGAGATAGCCAATGCCGGAGGAGGCGTTGACCTGCTCGGCGACGACCAGGCTGATCCAGGAAATGCCGAAAGCCTGACGCAGCCCGGTGAGAAAACCGGGCAGGGCGGCGGGGAGGATGACATGCCAGATTTTTTCGGCATGGGAGAGGCCGAGGATGGAGGCTGCTTCCAGCAGTTTACGATCGGCACCGCGCACGGCGGAGAACAGATTTAAATAGATGGGGAAGACACTGCCGAGCGAGATGAGGATGATTTTCGGTGTTTCGCCGATGCCGAACCATAATATCATCAGTGGGATGAGGGCGAGATGCGGCAGGGTGCGGGCCATTTGCACCGTGGCGTCGATGGCGTCTTCGCCGAAGCGGGAGAGGCTGGCGGTGAGGCCCAGTATGGTGCCTGCGGCAACGCCGCAGATTAACCCCAGCACCACGCGTTGCAGTGAGATGAGCAGGTTGGGCAGGAGTTGCCCGGTGACGGTGAGTTGCCAGAAACTCCGCACCACCGCGAGCGGTGTTGGCATGATATGCGAATCGACATAGCCATAGGCGGTGAGCCAGTACCATATTGCAACGATGCTCAATGGTACCGCAACACGGCGCAGCAGCGTGGCGGGGATAAAGCGGCTCAGTATGAACGGGACAGCCGCGTTTGCGGATAATGAAACGGACATTTCTCCCTCAGATCAGGCTGGTGTCGAAATAGCCGCGCACATCGGTGCCGGGGGGCAGCAGCCCGACTTTGGCAAAAGTGTCGGCCACGGCCTGGGCCGAGGCGATGGCGGCGTTATCCACCGGCACGACGCGGTCCGGCTGGCTCTCATGTTCCAACTGCGCTCGCACGTATTCCGGATTTACCTGGATGGCGGCGGCGAGGGCGATTTCCCATTCGCGTTTATGTGTCTCCGACCAGGTGTAGGCCCGGCTTACGCGCGCCACGTAATCCGCCACGGCGGGACGCAGGCCGGGATCGCGCAATGCTGCAGGGGCGGCGCCGAGCAGGTAGTTGCCGGATAAAATGCCGTTCGCGGTGCGCAGCACGCGGGCATGGCCGGCGGCCAGTGCTTCCTGGATGGAATAGCCATAGATCGCCCAGGCATCGAGATCGCCTGCCGAGAATGCCGCGGCGCCGTCGGTGGGGTCGAGGTTGATGGCCTGGATGTCGGAGAAATCCAGCCCGGCCTGCCATAGCATGCGCAGCAGGTAGTAATGCGAGGTGGTGGCGCGCACATAGGCAACGCGCTTGCCCTTTAGCCCGGCGATGCTGGTGACCGGCGAGGTTTTTGGTACGAGAACGACCTGATTATTGACGTCGCCCTTGAGCACCGCCACGGCCCGCACCTGCGCCTGAGATGCGGCGGCGAAGGCCTGCGGGATTTCGCTCCAGCCGCCGAAATCGAGTGCGCCGCCGTTCATCGCCTCGATGATCAACTGGCCGGAGGTGAACTCAAAATATTTTAACCGGTATGGTGTTGAAGATTCGCCAGCCAATGGCAGCAAAGTCTGGTCCTGGCCACGGAATGTGCCGACACGCAATGTAACGCTTGCGGCGCGGGCGATGTAAGGGGCGGCCAGCGCGGCGGCGCCAAGAGCAAGGGCGGAGCGGCGGCCGAAAATTTTGGTCATGTTCAGTAGCCCTGTACTGGTGATACGATGTTGAGCAGCGCCTCGCCGGCGAGGAAGCGGCGTAGATTTTCCCGCAGCAGATTGCCTTGCACCGTGCGGTCGCTGCCGCCCCAGGAAATATGCGGCGAGAGGCGCACGCGGGGATGGGTGTACAGCGCATGGCCCGGGGGAAGTGGTTCTGGTTCCGTTACATCGAGCGTGGCGGTGCCGACCTGGTCTGAGGCAAGGGCGGCGAGGAGTGCGTCATGGTCGAGAATGCGGCCGCGGGCGATGTTTACCAGATGTACGCCGGGTTTTACCCGGGCCAAAGCAGCGGGGCCTATCAGCCCCGCGGTGGCGGCGGTGAGCGGCAGAGCGATGACCAGATGATCCGCGCCGGCCAGCACCGTGTCGAGCCCTGCAAAGCGCACACCTGGCGGCGGCGTGCCACCGGAGCGGTTGAAGGCCAGAATGTCCATGCCGAAGGCAAGGGCGCGTGCGGCAATTTCCTGGCCGATGCTGCCAAAGCCGAGCAGGCCCAGGGTTTTGCCCTTGAGTGTGCCAAGGCTGGGTTTGGGCAGCCAGGCCGCGGCACTGTTGATCCAGATATCCGGCAGGTGCTTTTCCACGGAAAGCAGGGCGGCGATTGTATATTCGGCGATGGCCACGCTGTTGCTGCCGCGCCCGCAGGTGACGTTCGGCACATCGAACACCCAAGGTGGAAATTCATCCACCCCGGTGGAGACTGTATGCAGCCAGCGCAGCCGGCCGGGCCAGCCCGGCGGCTTTTGCGCCGGCACCACGACGTTGCCGCCCCGTGGCGGTACGGCAAGGAGAATCTCGGCCTGGGACGGAACCTCCCAGGCCGTGGCGGGGGGAAGCGCCTGTAGTGCTATGTCGCCGGGTAGCCCCGCCAGAAGTGGCTGGAAGGGTGCCGGTAATTGGTGCGCGATGAGCAATGCGGGCATGCTTCCCTCTGTATTGTTAGTAGGTGTAGGCGAGTTTGAAGAAGACGGTGCGTGGCGGGTTGACCGGCCCTTCGTACAGATTGGGTGTGCCGCCCCAGGTCAGACTCTGATAGCTCACGCGGTTGGTTAGATTCTGGCCGGTGATGATCGCCGTCCAGTGCCGGTTGGGAAGCTGGTAGCTGGCAAAGGCGTCGACGAAAGCCTGCGGATGGATTTCAGCCTGGCCATAGTTGAAGACATCCGAGAAATAGGATGTTTCATAGGAAATATCGGACCCCAGCGTGACCTGCCCCGGAATGTTCAGCGGCACCTCATAATTGGCGGCGCCGTAAAGCTGCCAGCGGGGTGCGAAGGGAAGCTGGTTGCCGGTGGCGTTCGCGGCCAGGCCGGTGTTGACGCTGGTGCCGGGGTTGGGAAATGAGTCGAACCGGCTCCAAAGATAACTGGCATTGCCGGTCAATGTCAGCCCATCCACCGGCTGTGCAACCGACTCAAGTTCAAAACCATCGGAATGCGCGGCGTTCACGTTGGAGCGCACCGAGACCAGCGCGCCGCCGGCGCCGGAAGGTACTGTCGCTGTTTCCTGCAGGCCGGTATAGGCGTTATAAAATAACGTGCCGTTCAGGCGCAGCCTGTGGTCCAGCCAGTCGGTTTTCAACCCGGCCTCGTAGGTTGTCACCTTTTCCTGGTTGTAGGGCAGGGCTTGGACCAGGGTGGCGGCGCGGTTGTTGAAGCCGCCGGCATCGAAACCTTCCGCGATGCTGCCATAGGCAAAAATGCCTGGGGTGAACTGGTATGACAGGCCGTATTTAGGCGTGAAGGAATACCAGGTCTTGTCACCCGCATATTTGAAGTTGCCCTTCAGAGCGGTATTCTCGGTCGCGGTGTTGGTGGGCGATCCCGCCACCAGCGGCACACCTTGGAAATTATCATACACGCCTTGGAAATTGAAGCCGCGATTCTCGATTGTGTAGCGCCCGCCGAGCGTGCCGATGAGTTTGTCCGTAAAATGATAATCGCCCTGCGCATAGGCGGCGTAATCGGTGGTCTTGGTATCGCCGATCTGGTCTTCGGGGAATGCCGGCGTGCCGGCGCCCGTGGGCGAGACGACGTAACCGATACGGTTGGACGCAAAATTCTCGTGCAGCAGGTACAACCCGGTCGCGAAATCGAATTTATCGTAATTGCCGAGTAACTGGAATTCCTGCGTCAGCTCCTGTTCGCGATAGACGATATAGTTGTCAGAAAGCGATACCAGCGCCGGAAAGGGAGCGGCCAGCGAAGCGGCACTGCCGCTATATTGCACCAGCGGTTGCCCATCATTGTTATAGTTCACGGGGTTTTGCGAAAACCCGCGATAGGCGCTGATGGATTTGAACGTGAGGTTGGGGGTGATGTTATAGGTAAGCTTGTTGGAAACACCGCCGACCCAGGAATCGTTCTTTGGTTTCTGCGATGCATAGCTGTCGTTCAGATTCGTCGGGCCGTATTTCGGGGCAGCCAACGAACCACCGATGATCGGGTGGACAGGCGAATAATAATCGGTCGCGGAATTGTCGAGCACGCCATCGGCCTCAACCTCATCGGTCAGGTCCGGCGTGATCTTGAACAGCAGCTTGCCGCGTGCGCCGTTGGTGTCCTGGTTGTTCACGCGCTGGTTGATGGTCGGGTCGTAATTATAGCCGTTATGCTGGTCATGCGCGAAGGCCAGGCTGGCATCGACTTTGCCCGGCACGATGGGGCCGGCGGCGTAGGCGTGCAGGTTGAAGGCATCGAAGGTGCCGCCGCCGACATCGAAATTACCTTCCGGCGTGTCGGTCGGGTCGCGGGTGATGTAGCGGATCGCGCCGGCATCGGCATTCTCGCCGAACAACGTGCCCTGCGGCCCGCGCAGAATTTCGACACGTTCCAGATCGGTGAGATCCGCCATGCCGTTGATGGCGCGCGGCAGATACACATCGTCGAGATATTGCGCGATGTTGGGGTCGAAGATTGGATCGGCATCGCCGATGCCGCGGATGAAGAAAATCTGCGTCAGCGGCGTGATGCCCGAGCGGGATATGAACACGCCTGGTGTCTTGCCGGCAAGGTCGCGCGCTGTTGTGAGGTTTTGCTGTGCGATCTGCTGCGGCCCGATTACGGTGACGGCGACAGGGGTTTTTTGCAGCTTCGTGCTGTGGCGTGTGGCGGTGACGATAATGTCCTTCAACCCTGGTTGCTGGGCCGATGGCGGGGCGATGTTTTGTGCCCGCGCCATGCCGGCGCCACCCACCACGAGGAAGGCTACGGATGCCAACAGGCTGGCGCGGATTGCCGTTACGCCAGCACCACGCGTGGCATCTTTTGCCGTCATACGACCCAAACGCTGCATATAAACCCCCAATGTTGCGGCCCGCCGGCATCCTCAGCATGACCAGAATTAACTATAAGACAAGTGGGGAATGTATCGGGAGGCTGGGGGTGTAAAGTTGAATTTTGTCATCGATACATGAGAAAATCTAATGTGACTGACTTTATTGGATAAAATAGAAAAATTTTCTTTGTTGTGGAGTTGAGGTGGAAATTTTCCGTCCCCGGCAAACGCCGTTCCATCTGTTTTTATTTGACGAGACGTGTAATATGACTATCATATTTGTAGATATATTTTCGGGACGGACCATGGATTCTTACGAAGCATCGGCGGTTGTCGCCCTCGCCGAGATCAGCCGGCGCCTGGCGGCCACGGCGGCGGAATATGACCGCAGCGGTGCGTTTCCGCATGAAAACTTTGCGTTGCTGCGCGAGGCGGGGTTGGTTGGTCTGGCGGCCGAGCGCGCTTTGGCCGGCGCGTCGCTGCCGCTCCCGCAGGCGCGAAACATTATAGCGGCGGTGGCGCGCGGCGAGCCTTCGACCGCGCTCGTGCTCATCATGACCTATTTGTTTGTTTTGCAGGCGGCGAATAATCCGCACTGGCAGCCGCAGGTGCGGCGCCTGGTGCTTGAGGATATCGCGCGCAACGGCACGCTGGCCAATGCGTTGCGGGTGGAGCCGGAGCTGGGCACGCCGGTGCGGGGCGGCTTGCCGAAGACCACGGCGCGGCGCGTTGAGAGCGGGTTCCGTCTCTCCGGCCGCAAGCTCTATTCCACGGGCAGCCCGGCTTTGTACTGGATGGGCGTATGGGGGCGTACTGATGATGCAGAACCTTTGGTCGGCACGTTCCTGGTACCGGCAGACTCGCCTGGTATTCACATTGAGCAGACATGGGATCAGCTTGGCCTGCGCGCTTCGGGCAGTCATGATGTGATCTTTGACGATGTTTTTATTCCGGAAGACTACGCCGTGGATATCCGGCCGCCTTCTGCCTGGGCGGGAGAGCGCGCGCCGGAGTTGCTGGCGGGGATGTCTGTGTTGCTGGGTACGCTCTATGATGCGGTGGCGCGCAATGCGCGGGACTGGCTGGTGGCGTTCGCGCTTAATCGCCAGCCTGCTAATCTCGGCGCGCCGCTTTCCACTTTGCCGCGTTTTCAGGAAGCGGTGGGGGAGATCGACGCGTTGCTGCATATCAACAAGGTTCTCTTGGATCGCGTCACGCACGCGCCGGCTGAAACCATTACGGCGGTGGAGACGAATTTTCTGAAATATACTGTCACCAACAACGCCATTAAAATCGCGGAAAAGGCCCTCGCCCTCACCGGTAATCCGGGGCTGGCACGCGGCAATCCGCTGGAGCGGCATTACCGCGATGCGCTGTGCGGACGTGTGCATTCGCCGCAGGACGATACAATTCTCTCAACCGCCGGCCGCGCGGCTTTTGCCGCCGCCCGCCCTGAAGGAGCCAACCATGCCTGATGCCATCCATACCCAGCCGCGTTCCGCAGCGCCCATCCGTACTGCGCCTCCGCCGCAACGGGCTTTGCCTGAGCCGGGGGCGAGCTTTGAAGAGATCCGCCTGTTCCGTAAACAGCGCCTGGCCGCGAGCCTGCGGCTGTTTGCGTTGTATGGTTTCGACCATGGCCCGGCCGGGCATATTACCGCGCGCGATCCGGAGTGGCATGACCATTTCTGGATCAACCCGTTCGGCCAGTATTTCGGCCATGTGCGCGTCTCGGATCTGCTGCTGGTCAATCATGACGGCGATATCGTGATAGGCGACCGGCAGGTGAACCAGGCGGGATTTCAGATTCATTCCGCCATCCATCGCGCCCGGCCGGAGGTGATCGGGGTGGCGCATTCGCATTCGCCTTATGGCAAAACTTTTTCCACTCTGCGTAAATTCCTCGATCCGCTGACGCAGGATTCCGCGGGCTTCTATCAGCGCCAGGCTCTGTCGGCCTTTACCGGCGTGGTGCTGGATGCCACGCAGGCGCAGCAGATTGTGCAGGATGCAGGCGATAAGGATTTTATCATTCTCGAAAATCACGGCTTCCTGACCGCCGGGCTTTCGGTGGAATCTGCTGTGTGGCATTTCATTGCCTTGGAGGATGCGGCGCGGGTGCAGTTGTTGGCGGAAGCCGCGGGCAAGCCCATACCGCTTTCGGAGGAGGTGGCGAGTTTTACCGCCGGCCAGTATCGCCGCCATGCGGATGGCGGGCGTTTCGCCTTCCAGCCGCTGTATGAGCGCATTGTGCATGAGCAGCCGGATCTGCTCGGTTGAGCGGGGCTCAATCTGGTGTGAGGAAACTTCGTTTTACGAAGGCTGTAACGCCAGATAATCTGTTTTGTGTGGCGGACAATGCCGCCAGGGAGTAGCGTTATGGGTTTGGAATTCATCGGTTATATCGGTAACCACAATGCCTCGGAGACCACCCCGCGTTCGGGACCGGTGATCGACCGGGTACATATTGAAACGGTTGCGAAGGCGCATGAGCTGGCCGGGTTCGATCGTGCGCTGCTGGCCTTTCATTCATGGTCGCCGGATTGCCTGCAGATTGGCCAGCATGCGGCCTCCGTTACTGAGAAGCTCGGTATTTTCGTGGCCCAGCGGCCAGGGTTTACCGCGCCTACTTTGGCGGCGCGGCAATTCGCCACGCTCGATGCGCTCTATCCCGGCCGGTTCTCGCTCAACGTCATCACCGGCGGCGACCATGCCGAGCTGGTGCAGGACGGCAATACGGTTGCGGATAAGGATGAGCGTTATGCGCGCACCAATGAGTTTTTGGACATTTTGCGCGCCGAATGGACATCAGAAAAACCCTTCGACTACCACGGTAAATATTATCAGGTGGAGCGCGGCTTCTCGCTGGTGAAGCCGGGCAAGCCTATCGACATCTTTATTGCAGGCGCCTCGGAAGCCGCGATCGACACCGCCGGCCGTCATGCCGATGTGTTTGCGCTCTGGGCCGAGGATTATGCATCCGTACGCGGGCAGTTGGAAAAAGTGCGTGCCGCCACCACAAAATATGGCCGCCCGGCGCCGGAGTTCTCGCTCTCGCTGCGCCCGATCATTGCTGAAACCGAGAAACTGGCATGGGAGAAGGCAGAGTATATACTGGAGAAGGCACGCAAGCTGCAGGATGCCACCGGCTTTGCCCGTAACGGCGCGCCGCCGAATGAGGGCTCCCGCCGTCTCGTCAACCTCGCCACCAAAGGCAGCCGCCATGATAAATATCTGTGGACCGGCATTGCTGAACTCACCGGTGCCCGGGGCAATTCCACCTCGCTGGTTGGTACGCCGGACCAGGTGGCGGAAGGGCTGCTGGATTACTGGGATATTGGCGTGCAGAAATTTTTGATTCGTGGTTTCGATCCGATTATCGATGCCATTGAATATGGCCGTGAGATTCTGCCGCGTGTTCGCGCCTTGGTGGCGCAGCGGGGCGAGCGGCGCTCTGCCGCGTAATGGCCAATATCGAACGTTTGCGGATTTTCGCCGCCCATGCCGCGCAATCTGTCGCACTGCATGGGCGGAACGAGACCGCTGTGCTCGCTTCTATCTCCCCGGCTTTGGCCACGTTGATAGCGCAGGATGATTTTCTGCCGGAGGCGTACACAAGACCGGATGAAAAATATTATCAGCAATATCTGCTCTATGGCGATCCGGCGCAGAATCTCTCCATCGTCAGTTTCGTGTGGGGGCCGGGGCAGAAGACGCCGGTGCATAATCATCGCGTTTGGGGGCTTGTCGGCATCCTGCGCGGTGGTGAGCTGAGCACGAATTTTACGGAGCAGGGAGGCAGGCTTGTGCCCGGTGCACCGGAATTGCTCTCGCCGGGCCGCGTCGTCGCGGTTTCGCCGCGGTTGGGCGATATCCATCAGATTTCCAATGCTTATGACGATGCGGTGTCGATCAGCATCCATGTCTATGGCGGTAATATCGGCCGGGTCCGGCGTGAGGTGTTTTTGCCTGACACCGGCGAGGTCAAACCTTTCATCTCCGGCTACGCCAATACGGACGTGCCAAATCTCTGGGCTGCATAATGAGTTTTGAAAATATTTCTTCATCTGCCTTACGCGCTCTATGGCGCAATGGTGCTGAGGTGGCGTTGTTTGATTTGCGCGAGGAGGGGCCTTATTCATTGGCTCATCCGTTCTGGGCGGTGTCGTTGCCCATTGCACAAATCGAATTACGCATCCGCGCGCTCGTGCCGCGCTGGAAGGCGCAAATCGTGGTTTATGATGATGGGGAAGGGCTGACGCGGCGCGGGGCGGCGCGCATCGCGGCACTTGGTTATACCAATGTGTCCATTCTGGAGGGCGGGCTGGCGGCTTACGGGGATGTTGGAGAAGTGTTCCGTGATGTTAACGTGCCCTCGAAGGCCTTCGGGGAGCTGGTAGAGGCGATCCGGCATACGCCTTCCGCCGGCGCGGAGGAGATCAAGCGGCTCATCGAGACCGAGCCGGATCTGGTGGTGCTGGATGGGCGGCGGTTCGAGGAATACCGTACCATGAGCATTCCGCGCGGACGCTCGGTGCCCAATGGTGAGTTGGCCCTGCGGGTGCATGACATCGCGCCGCGGCCGGAGACCACCATCGTGATCAATTGCGCGGGGCGCACGCGCTCGATCATCGGTACCCAGACCCTGGTTAATCTTGGCCTGCCTAATCGTGTGCTGGCGTTGCGCAATGGTACCATTGGTTGGACGCTGGCTGGGCAGGCGTTGGAGCGCGGCAAGACCGAGCGTTTTCCCGCTACCACGGTGCAAGGGCATGCGCGTGCCCGTAGTGCCGCGCAGGATTATGCCGAAAGGGCAGGGGTGCCGGTCATTGATGCTGCCACACTCGCTGCCTGGCGCGAAGAGGCGGCTGACCGCACGCTTTATCTGTTTGATGTACGCACGCCTGAGGAGTTTTTATCCGGCCATCCCGCCGGTTTCATCTCCGCCCCGGGTGGCCAACTGGTGCAGGCCACGGATGAATGGGTGGCGGTGCGCGGCGGCCGGCTGGTGCTGTTTGATGATGACGGGGTGCGCGCCCGCAGCACTGCGGCCTGGCTGCGCCAATTGGGATGGGATGCGGTGGTGCTGGCGGAGGGAGAGATTGCGGCGGATGATGTGACGCCGCCTTCGCCGGTCATCATCGAGCCGCCGCCAGTGCCGCTTATTAGCGTAGAAACATTGAAGGCAGACAGAGAGAATTTTGAAATTGTCGATCTCGGCCCCAGCCCGCTCTATCGCGCCGGGCATATTCCGGGTGCCTGGTTTCTCGCCGGCTCGCAGCTTGGCGACCTCGCCAATATTCCCGGCACGGCGCCGCTCGTTATCACCTCCGCCGACGGCAATCTTGCCGCCGCCCATGCTGCCGACATCGCCGCTGCCACGCCGCGCCCGGTGCTGTGGTTGCAAGGTGGCAACAAGGGCTGGGGGACGCTGGATACCGCCCCAGGCTGGGCCAGTGCGCCGGAGGATGTGTACAAGCGGCCTTACGAAGGCACGGATAATCAGGCGGTGGCGATGCAGGCCTATATCGACTGGGAGCTGCAACTCGTCGCTCAGTTGGCCAATGACGGCGTGAGCAATTTCCATGTTATCCGCTGAAGCCGATGTGCTCGTCATCGGTGGTGGCATGGCGGCTGCCTGGGCTGCCATTGGGGCGGCGCAGGCGGGCGCGCACGTCATCATGGTTGATAAAGGTGCTGTGGGAACCAGCGGTGTTACCGCCACCGCCGGGCCGAACCATTGGTGGGTGGCGCCGGGGCAGCGCGAACAGGCGGTAACGCAGCGCTTGAAACAGGGGTTTGAGCTGGGCGATGTGCAATGGATGCACCGTATTTTGGCGCAGACCTGGGAGACGCTGCCGACACTGGCGCGCTTCTATCAGTTCTGCGTCAATGATGCGGGTGTCACCGTGTATAATTCTGTTCGTGGCCCGGAATATATGCGCGCTTTGCGGCAATATGCGCTGAGCCTGGGTGTGCGCATTTTGGACCACGCGCCGGCGTTGGAATTGCTGCTGCAGCGCGGCGCCATAGCCGGGGCGCGCGGCGAACGGCTGCAGGCGCGGGAGGAATGGGAGATCCGCGCGCCCGCCGTGATTCTCGCCACTGGCGGTTGCGCCTTCAACGGTGCGTTGCTCGGTAGCCGCACCAATACCGGCGATGGTTATCTGCTCGCCGCTGAAACCGGCGTGGCTCTTTCGGGCATGGAATTCTCCAGCCAGTTCACCATTGCGCCGGCATTTTCGACCATGACGCGGGCCATGTCCTATGTGTACGCCACATATTACGACGCCTCCGGCCGGGTGGTGGCGCCCTCAGGCGATGTGCAGAAATTACGCTTTATTGCAGAGGCTTTGCGAAATGGTCCGGTCTATTGCGACCTCGCGCGCATGCCGCAGGATATACGCGATCGCCTGCCCTATATCTCACCCAATGTGCTGCCGGTGTTCCGCCGCCAGGGGATAGATCCGTTCCGTGATAAATTCCCTGTCGCTCTGGTTGCGGAAGGCACCATACGCGGCGTTGGTGGGTTGGTGGTGGAGAGTGAGGATTGTGAAACCGTCACGCCTGGCCTGTTCGCAGCAGGCGACGCCGCGTCGCGCGAGGCTGTTACGGGTGCGATTTCAGGCGGCGGTGCGGTGAATTCGGCCTGGGCTTTGTCCTCCGGCATGTGGTCCGGCCAGGCCGCGGCGCGGCGGGCGAAACAGTTTTTCGTTAAGCGCGGTGCCGTGGAGCGCACCGGCCAGGCTGGTATACGGCCGGTGCAGACGGCACGGACGCTGGATACCACGGCGCTGGCGGCAAATGTGCGGGAACAGGCAACGGATTTTTCCACCACCTTCTTCCGCGACGATGCCAGCCTGAGCCGCGCCTTGCATGTGCTGGATGGGCAATGGAATGAAATCCGCAACCATCTCGCAGGCGGCCTGCGCGCCCGCGAGGCTGCGGCGCTGACGGCTACGGCGCGCTGGTGCCTGACCGCGGCGCGGGCCAGGCGGGAGAGCCGCGGTATTCATACGCGCGAAGATTTTCCTGTGCTCGCGCCGCATCTGACAAAGCGGCAGGTTTTGCGTGGGGTAGACAACATCGAATCAAATTTCGCCTCAGCCGGGGCGCTGGTGGCATGATCGAATTTCTGCTCGAGGATATTTGTACGCAATGCGATGAATGCGTGGTAAAATGTCCGTCGAATGTATTTGATGCCGTGCCCGGTGCGGCACCTGTGATCGCGCGGCCGCTCGACTGCCAGACCTGCTATATGTGTGAGATGTATTGCCAGGCCGATGCTATTTTTGTTGGTTCAGACTATGAAAACCAAAATATGCCAGACCCGGTGGCTGTACGTGCCGCAGGCTGGCTGGGCGAGTTGCGGCGCAATAGCGGCTGGGATGAATGGGCGGCGGATCCGCAATACAGGAACCAGATGTGGTATATGAGCGAGGTTTTCAAACGCGGCGTTGCCGGATAATGATGGAGACATAGTATGGCTGCAGATTCACTGAACGAACAATTCGCGGCTTTGCACGCGCATCGTATAGAGACCATGAACCCGGTTGATCTCGGCGTGAATATTCGCCAGCGGGAATATCTGGTAGCCCATACGGACCGTGCCGCCTGGCCGAAACCGGGTGATAAACTGCCGGATTTTACATTGCCGGATGTTGAGGGCGGCAATGTGGTGCTGGCGGAGCTGCTGGCCAAGGGGCCGGTGGTGCTGGTGTTCTTTCGCTTCGCCGGCTGCCCCGCGTGTAATATCGCGCTGCCGTATTACGAGCGGCATCTCTATCCGGGGCTTGCCGCGCGTGGTGCCACGCTGCTGGCCGTGAGCCCGCAGGTGCCGGAGAGACTTGGTGAGATTAAAACCAGGCATAAGCTCTCGTTTCGGATCGCTTCGGATACGGATAATCGCCTGGGTAAGCATTTCGGAATCGTTTTTTTGCCGACAGCGGAAGCCAAGGCCAATGCCGAGGCCAAGGGGTCGAATACTGGCAAGACCACGGGTACCGGCACATGGGAGTTGCCGATGCCGGCGGTGATCGTGATCGGCCAGGATGGGGTCATCCGTTATGCCGATGTCAGCCCGGATTGGCTGGTGCGCGCGGAGGCCGAGGATATATTGGCGGCACTGGAGCCGGCACTGGGCTGAGCCCATAAAAAACCCCCGGTTTTGCCGGGGGTTTTTGGTTTACAGATCGGCGTATTGCGGTTCGTCGGCAATCAGCACCCGGTCCAGCAGGCGCGGGAAATCGCCGTAATTGCGCACGGCGTAATGGACTGCCCCCGGTTATCCCAGAAGGCGATGGAGCCCGGCTGCCAGGAGAAACGGACCTGGATTCCGGGCGCTGGTATTCGGCCAGAATGTGCTGCAGCAGTGCTTTGCAGTGACGTATCATGCGGCATGTTTTAGCCTGGATCCAATGCGAATCCTTCAAGCTGATATTGATCTCCCTCATACTCATGAGCCGGGAAATGGAAATGCCTTGTCAAACCCGTAGCTGATATCAGAATGATTCTGGAGCAGGCCGGAATCGGCATATAAATCCGCCAACTGCTGCACGGTGGCGATGCGCGTGTCATCGATTTTTGCCGTCTGATAGCTGTCGAGCGCCACGTAGGCGGCTGCTACATCTTCCGGCACACCGGTATCCTTGGCGAATCCGGCAGCGAATGCGGCGGGATTTGCTGCCGCCCAGCGCCGCGCCTGGCCGAAGCGGGATATGAAATCCGTAAGCTGTGGCTGCTTATTGGCGATCGCTTCATCCGTCGCCACGATGAAGCCGAGCCCTGCCAGCAGACCTTGGGGAATCGGCAATGGCCGCAGGCCGTCATGCAGCTCGCCGGCGGCTACATAGGGTTCCCAGGTTGCCCAGGCATCCACGGCACCTGTGCTGAGGCTGGAGAGGCTGTCGCTTGGGTCGAGAAACGTAAAGGTTACGGCATTCAGCGGCAGGCCTGCCTGGCGCAATGCTGCCAGGGTGATGTAATGCCCGGTGGAGCCGCGCACCACCGCCACACGCTTGCCCCGCAAATCCGCGATGCTGGTGATGGGGGATTTTTGCTCCACCAGAATCGCGGCACTGCTCAGGTTTTTATTGGTATAGTTGAGTGCCGCTATGGCGCGGGCTTTCGGTTTTGATACCAGAAAGAATACGAAAGGTGCGTCACCGCCGATGCCGGCATCGATGGCCCCCGCGTTCAATGCTTCAAACAACAATGCCGCATCGGCGAATTCCGCCCATTTGATCTCATAATTTAAATTCTCCAAGGCGCCTGAGAGTTGCAGCAAGGATTGCATGCCCCCTTTCTGATCGCCAAGCGTCAGCACTGGTTTGGGCATGTGCTTGCGGCAGCCAACGAGAGGTGCTGCCAATAGGCCGCCCAGGGCCAATCCGTTCAACTGCCGCCGTCCGAATCTCCGTGCTGTTTCGTTCATCATCACGCTCACTTTTGTAGAGTTTAATGTTATCCATTTAATAGAGATAAAGGGAAAGCAAAGCGAGATTGTATTTACTCATGCATCGATTTGAAAACCTGATGGTTGCCGCGAAACTGCGCCTCGTTGATCCAGGGGCTCGGCTTGCTCAGCCTTAACCAGGTGAAGCAGCTTGTGCCGCCGCTCACCATCAACGCCGCTCACCATCAAGCCAAGCAGCGGCCCCGCCGAGCTGGGCAATCCGCCGGCCTCTGGTATCGGCTTGCGCGCGAAGTTCGAGCGGCCAAAATGGTGGGGTTGCATAATACTACTTATCAAGTAGATATATAGCCTAGTCCTTAATGGTAGAACAATGTCCTGTTTTCAGTCCGGTACCACCGCATGGCGGTGAATCTTCCCATGGAGCTGCTGCGCAGCTTCGTCGCCATCATCGATACCGGGTCCATGCTGCAGGCCACGGAGCGCGTCTTCCTTACGCAATCGGCGCTCTCGTTGCAGATGCGGCGGCTGGAAGAGCTGGTGCGTCAGCCTTTGTTCAACCGCCAGGGGCGCCGGCTACGGCTTACCCCGGCGGGGGAGCGGCTGCTGCGCACCGCGCGAGATATTCTGGCTCTTAATGACCAGGTGCTCGCCGCGTTGCAGGGCCAGGCGCTCTCCGGCTCGGTGCGGCTGGGGATGAATCAGGATTTTGCGGAGATCTTTCTGCCCGGCGTGCTGAACGAATTCATCACCTCCTACCCCGAGATACAGACCCAGGTGCGGGTGGGTGGCAGCCAGGAGCTGCTCGACCTGCTCGCCAATGGCCAGCTCGACCTGGTCCTCTGCGTCCGCCCGGAGGATGACCACAAGCTGCTGAAAACCGTGCCGATGGGGTGGTTCGGCCATTCGCATCTGCTGGACCGCGAGGTGCTGCCGCTGGCCCTGCTGGAGCCGCCTTGCCTGTTCCGCGCCGCCGCCTTGCAGCGGCTGGAGGCCGCGGGGCGGCGCTTCCGTGTGCTGGTGGAAACGGCCAGCCTGTCCGGCATACGCGCGGCCGTGCAGGCTGGCCTTGCCATCACCTGCCGGGGGCCGCTGTTCGCGGATATCGCCCCGCTGCTGCCGGCCGATTCCCTGCCGTCCCTCTCCCGTGCCGGTTATGCGATTTATGATTCTCCTTGCCCCTCGCCGGCGGCCAGCCGGTTGGAGGTATTGCTGCGGCAAGCCGTGCTGGCCTTGAACTGAACCGGCTCAGTCCATGGGCATAATGCTGCGCGATTGCAGCCGCAGCTTGGTCGGTGAGGTTGAAAACCAGAAATTGCAGCGCCGCGTCAATACCGATGGTTCGGCGAAACCCAGCCTTTCCGATATGCTGGAGAATTCGAGGTTGGTGTGCTGGACATAATAGAGCATGGCATCGCGCCGGACTTCATCCTTGATCTGCTGGAATGAGGTGCCGTCGGCCGTCAGCCGGCGGTGTAATGTGCGCGAGTGCATGTTGAGTTTGGCGGCCACTTCTTCATTCGTGCAATGCCCGGTGCCGAGGCATTGGATGACCCAGCCGCGCACCTGCACGGGAAGTGGTGGAGAATGCTGGGTGAATTCGGTGTCGATGAAAGAGGTTGCCGCTTGATAGGTGGTTGGATCAGGGTTGGTGATCGGGCAGGCCATGTCCTGCTCCGAAAACAACAAGCCATCCTCGTTCTGCCCGAACAAAACCTCGCAGCCGAAATAGCGGCGATAAATATCGGGCGATGATAATGGCTGGTGACGGAAATGCACCTTTCGTGCACGTACATAGCCACTGGTGATCTCCATCGCACCAAGGCTGCCGATGAGCATGATCTGTTCTACGGCCTGGGTTTTATTGGCGATGCGGTCCAGCAGAATGTCGTGGCTGGAAAACACGGTTTTTTCCTGCCTGTCCGGGCGCAGCCAGATGCGTGCGGATAGGCTGTGGGCGAAATTATGGGTGGCAACGTAGCTCAATGCCTCGCCAAAACTCGTTGAGTTTTTCATTACCGGGCCGAGCGGGCCGTAAATATCGCACCCGCCCTGGCGCCGGGCCAGCCGCATGCCGAAATCCGGGCAGTTCAACTCCACCGCCGCGATTTCCAGGAGCTGGATCGTTTGCCGGTAACTGGCTGCCAGCGCATCGCCGGCGGCATGTCCCGGTTCTATGCCGGCCTTGCGCAGCAGGAGGGCTGGTTGGCCGCCAAGTTCTTCGGCCAGCTCAGGAAAGAACCGGAGCATGCTGGCGTGCACGGCATCGACGACATCGACCGGGCTACTGGCTTGTGCATCTACCACCTCGTTACCGGGTCCCTTGATCGTCTGGATCTGCGCCAATACTATCCTCCAAAAAATGTCCTCAGCGTTTTTGCGTCACCATCTCAAAACTGCGGGTCAGATGGTCGACATAGCCGGAGGGCACGGGGGGCAGGATCCATTGCTTGCTCGTGTCGCGGATTGTGCCGATGTTCTGCCCGATTTGTTCGATTGTCCAATCCGGGCGGTAAACCCCCTCCGTCTCGGCGACATAGGCGCGGGCAACGCGGCCACCCACCGCGATGAACATTTCACCCGAGACCGAGCAGGATTCATGCGCGAGCCAGCCAACCACGGGTGCGACCAGTTCCGGGCCCATGGGCGGGTATTGCGAAATATCGAGACCATCGGCCATGCGGGTGACCGCACCCGGGAGGATGATATTGGATTTGATCCCGCGTGCCGCGCCTTCGATGGCGACGATATTGTTGAGCCCGATCATGCCGGCTTTCGAAACGCCGTAATTCACGACGTTGTTTGTGCCGTACAGCCCGCCGATGGATGAGGTCAGCACCACACGCCCATAGCCTGCTTTGGCCAGGAGCGGGAAGGCGGGGCGCACGACATTGAATGCCCCCATGAGGTGCACATCGACCACGGCCTTGAAATCCTCGTAGCTGATCTCTTCAAGGGAGCCGTAGCGGACGTTGCCGGCATTATGGATGAGGATGTCGATGCGCCCGAAATGATCCAGAGCGGCGTGGATGATCTCCGCACCGCCTTCCGGCGTGGCGACCGAGGCGGTGCAGGCAAATGCCTCGCCGCCGGCCTCGCGGATTTCGCGCACGACCTCTTCGGCGGGGCCGGCGTCAACGCCGTCGCCATGCATGCTGCTGCCGAGATCATTGACGATGATTTTTGCACCGCGCGCGCCGAGCAGCCGGGCATATTCCCGGCCCAGCCCGCGCCCGGCGCCGGTGATGACGGCGACGCGATTGTCGAATCTGTCGTCAGACATTGGTCGTTTCCAGCCCGTCGAGATTACCGCCGTCGCGCCAATTCTTCAGCACGGTTTCATAGGCATACCAGCCTGGCCCATATACATCGCCAGCATAGGAGCGCGGCTTTTCAGCACTTTCGCCGTTAAAATAGCTGGGTGTGCATTCGCGCGTGAAGGCCGAAGCATCATAAGCGGTCTCGCGCATATGCTGCACCCAGGCATCCTGCGCTTCCTGGCTGGGCTCCGCCGCCGTTACGCCGCGGTGGTTCAGTTCCTTGATGATGTAAGCGATCTGGCGATCATGCAGATCCATCTGCTCGGTCGTGCTGGCATTCAGCGCGCTCTGCACATAGCCGGTAAAATACATATTTGGAAAACCGCGCGTCATGATACCATGCAATGTTGTATAGCCATCGCGCCAATGGTCGTAGAGTGATTTGCCGTTCCGCCCCTCGATCACATCGATACCCCAGCGTCGGTCGAGATCGCTGCTGACCTCGAAGCCGGAGGCAAAGATCATGCAATCGATCTCATATTCCACACCGTTTGCGATGAACCCTTTTTCCGTCATGCATTCCACACCGCGTGTGGCCGACACGTCGATCAATTTTACATTCGGGCGGTTGAAAGTTGGGTAGAAATCATCGTTCGAGGCGGGGCGTTTGCAAAGATAGCGATACCAGGGTTTTAAGGCATTGGCTGTATCTTTGTCCTGCACCAGCCCGTCAACACGGGCGCGCAGGCGTTCCATCACGCGGTAATCCATCTGCTCACGCCGTGCCACGGCTTGTTCCGCTGTCAGCGCGGGCCAGCCTTCGGCGGTGAATTCTTCGGCAAGGTTGCGCGTGATTTCCGTCCAGATGTCGCAGATCAGATCTGGTTCAGGTGTCGGGATGCCTTCCATCGCCTGGCGATGAAAATTCTTTTTGCGCTCCTGCTGCCAACCCGGTTGCAGGGTTTGCACCCATTCCGGATCGGTCGAAGGGTTGTTACGCTTGTCAACGGTCGAGGGCGTACGTTGCAGCACGTAAAGCTGCTTGGTATATTTGCCGAGATAGGGCACCGCCTGCACTGAGGTCGCACCTGTGCCGATAATCGCCACACGCTTGTCGGCGAGCTTGTCGAGCTGCGGGTCGCGGTTGTTGCCGCCCGTGTATTCGTAATCCCACCGGCTGGTGTGGAACATCTTGCCCTTGAATTCGGCAATACCGGGAATGCCCGGCAGTTTCGGAATGTTGAGCAGCCCGTTGGCCATGATCACATGGCGTGCACGAATATCATCGCCGCGGTCGGTGGTAACATGCCAACGCTGGATGCTGTCGTCCCAGCGCAGGCCGGTGACCAAGGTCTGAAATAACGCAGCGCCGCCAAGGTTGAATTTTTTGACGATGAGCTTGAAATAATCATAGATCTCATAGCCTGCGGAGAATTTTTTCGTAGGCATGAAGCCGGTTTCTTCCAGAAGCGGCAGATAGCAATAGGCATCATTATCGCACTGCAGGCCTGGGTAGCGGTTCCAATACCATACGCCACCCCAATCGCCTGAATGGTCGATATTGCGGAAATTGGTGATGCCGGCATTCTTCAGATGATAGGCGGCAAGCAGCCCTGTCCAACCCGCACCCAATATGGCGACGTCGAGATCTTCGGAAATGGATTCGCGCGGCTGGAAGGCTGTGTGCGGGTCTTGCGCATACACATCCTCGAATTCGCCGGTGGCGCGGACATATTGGTTGGTGGCTTCGCGCATCACGCGCTTGTCGCGCTCGTGCAGATAGCGTTCCCGGAGTGCGGCGATATCGACGGCTTCGGGCGGCGGAACGATTGTGGGTTGGCACGTCATGTTTACCTCGGAATCATTTCAGGTGATGATGGTGGCGTCAGCCGCGAACTTTCTCGCGGTCGGCAAGCGGGCGCAATTCCTCGGATACGGTATCCATGACTGTCGTTCCTCTTTCGGCCGTTTGTCCTGTCTGGCATGCGGCCTTATTTGAGCAGATGCTATCCACCCTGCGCCCCTGCCGCTTGACCGATTCAGACAAATATATATCTGCGCCCAAGAGTTCTGTACAGTGCCAAATGACCTCGCTGCCCCTACACGCCGGACCTGCGCACTTACCAAGATATTCGAAAAGATCAGGAATCGCTTAGCCGATATCTTCGTCAGTATCACCAACGCAGGCTTGGCATTGCCGCGGATGAGTAAGATACTCGTCTTGAAAATGCGCACGCCGGCTGTGATATGCCCGGTGAATGAACGGGGGGCAGAATGGATATAGGCGTTGAAGGCAAGGTGGTGATCGTGACTGGTGCCACCGCCAATATCGGGCGGGCCATAGCATTGGATTTTGCCGCGGAGCGCGCGAAACTGGTTGCGGTGGGGCGCGATGCTGAGGCGGGCGGGCGCGTGGTGGCCGAGGCGCTCGCGCGCGGTGCATCTGCCGCGATTTTCGTGCAGGCGGATTTGCTGGATCCCGCATCGCCGGCGCGGATTTTGGCGGCGGCTGAAGCTTTGGGGCCGGTTGCGGTGCTGGTGAATAATGTCGGCGGCAATGTCGGCGCCGGGTTTTTTGTCGATTCCACCCCCGAAAGCTGGCAGGGCGATATCGACATCACCTTGATGACGACCTTGCGGATGACGCATGCGGTGCTGCCCGGCATGATCGCGCGTAAAACCGGCCGCATCATCAACATCGGCTCCACCGCCGGGCTGGTGGGGGATTACATGCTGCCGATCTATTCCGCGGCGAAGAGTGCGGTGCATGGTTTTACCCGCGTGCTGGCCAAGGAGGTCGGGCCGCATGGCATCACTGTCAACTGCGTGGCGCCTTATGGCACGGTCGCGGAGGATCCGGCGGCTTATAGCAAAGGCAGCCGCTTCCATCCGGATAGTGGATTCTTCAAAAATGCTTTTACCGGTGTGGCGCCTGAGGATATGAAAAAACGCGCCCGTACCGGACCGTTGGCCCGCCCTGTGGCGCGGCCCGAAGAGGTTTCGGCCGCTGTGCTGTATCTCGCCTCCAGCCGGTCCGACTTCGTCACCGGCCAGATCATGCAGGTCGATGGCGGGACGTTGCTATGATGCGCCCGCGCGGTATTGGGATCGATTTCATCAGCGTTTTCGGACTGCCGCCGGTTCAGTTCGTGGCGCTGGCGGCGGAGCTGGGTTGCCAGCACATCAGCATCGCTCTCACCCCAATGCCGGGCAATCCGCTGGGTTATCCGCTCTGGTCATTACGGGATGACGCCGGGTTACGAAAAGATCTGATCGCGGCGTTGCGCGATCACGACATCACCATCTCGCTCGGCGAGGGTTTTCTTGTCAGGCCCGGCACGGATATATGCGAGGCGGCCGGCGATATGGCGTTGATGCGTGAGCTCGGTATTCCGCGTATCAACATCGTGCCGATCGACCCGGATTGGTCCCGCGGCATTGATCAGTTGTCGCTGTTTGCTGAGATGGCCGATGCAAATGGCTTGGCCGCAACGCTGGAATATATGCCGGGCATGCGGATTGGCGACCTTGCAACTTCCGCTGCTGCTGTGACTGAAGTTGGTAATCCGAATTTGCGCCTGCTCATCGATGCCATGCATCTGTTCCGTTCAGGTGGTGGGGCGGCGGATGTTGCGGCACTCGCGCCGGAGATGATCGGCTATGTGCAATTATGCGATGTGCCCGTGATATCGAAATATGAGTCCTATGCCGACGAGGCCCGTTATTATCGTCTGCCCCCTGGTGAGGGAGAGCTTCCCTTACAGGAGTTGATAAATGCGCTGCCGCGCGATTTGATGCTGGGGCTGGAAGTGCCGATGCTAGGCGAGGCGCAAGCCGGCATCGGCCCGTATGAGCGGTTGAGCAGATGCGTGCAGGCGGCACGCGCACTTAGTGTGATGTGATCACGGGCACCTGCATGTGCTTCATGCTCCTCTCGTCGTCATCGAGATCTTCACGCAGCCGGCGGCGCAAAACACTGGCGCTACACTGGCGCCACCTCGATGGGAATGCCGGTGTAAAGCACCATGCCGGTCATGGCGTCGACATTTTCGACACTGGTCAGGCAATTCACATTCGCAATCTCATGCCCGTGCGGAATGGAGGCCACGCCCTGGCGGATGGTATCGGTGACATTCGCGTCAAGGAAGATCTCCCCGCGCGATGTCTGCACACGAACCTTCGCACCATGGGCGATGCCATTGGCGGCGGCGTCCTCGGGGTGGAGCAGAATATCGGCCGGGCTGCCGAGGAAGCTCAGCGAGGCGTTGAGCTTGCGGCGCTGGCGGCGCGAAATATAGCACAGCGGGCGCTCCTTACCGAGTACGGCTTCATCGGCACGGCGCAGCTCTGCCCAAAACGCCAGCAGCTTCGGCGGTGCCAGCCGCCAGCCGCCCATGCGCGCGATATGCTCATCCACCCAGAGGCCGGGAAACTCCAAAGGCCTGGTAACCGACCGCGCGGCAGCGACTTCCTCAAAACTGCAGCGTGCCCCTTGCAGGAGGTCCGCCAGCATGGCGTCATCCGCGCCCTCTAGGTCATGTACTTCCGGCACATGCGCAGGCACCGGCAAATCCATCCGCCGCATCAACTGGGAGATGGCCCACCAGGCCGAGCGGCGCTCTCCCGTGGGTGCTACGATGGCCGGCGAATATAGCATCGAGAGGCTGCCGCTCAGCGTGTCCCAGAGGGAAATATCGGGCCGCTCGACATGGTCTTTGGTCGGCATCACATGGGTCGAGAGCGCGGTGGTCTCATTCGCCACCACCTCAAAATCCACATTCACTTCGAGCCGCGCCAGTGCCGGGCCGAGCAGATTGGCATCGGGGAAGGAGCGCATCATGCTGCCGCCGAAATTGACGAGGGCGCGGATATTGCCCGCCGCAATCTCGCCGGGCAGGGCGGCGCAGGGCCAGTCGCCGATGATGCCCGAGACCTCCGGCATGGTCGGCGGGCCGGGTGTAAACGGGTTGTCCAGCACCGGCAGTTGGAAACTGTCGTACTGGGTGATGAAGCCGGGGTGGAACCAGGCGCCGCCCTTGCGGTTCATCTGGCCGGTGAGGATCATCAGCACCCAGCTCAGCCATTGCGTGATGTTGGCGCTCTTGGACATGGTCACGCCCGTGCCGGTCTCGACCACGACATGGCCCTTCCGGCGAATGGCGGCGAGCAGGTCTTCCAGTTCCTGCGCCGGCACGCCGGCGATGGCGGCGGCGGTGGTGAGGGTGAAACCGGCGAGTGCGGCACTTAGCTCCTCCATGCCGGCGACGGGCTGGGCCAGGTCGATGGGCCCGCCGTCCAGTATTTCACGCACCAGCCAGGCGAGGATGGCGTAATCCTTGCCCGGATAAGGGGCGATGTGGCGGGTGGAGAATTTGGCCGTCTCCGTGCGCAGCGGGTCGATGGTCCACACTTCGCCGCGTTTGGCGATGGCGCGGATAGGCCCCGCCGGGTTGAACATGCCGGTGTTATGGCCATGGCTGACCATGGGGTTGACGCCGACATAGAGCAGCATCTCGACGTTATCATTATCGGTTTTGGGGTAGAGGCCGGGAAACCCGCCGACCAGGCTTGCGACCAGCACTTTCGCGGTGCCATCGATGGTCAGCGGCGAGAATTTAGGTGGCGCGCCCAGGGCTTTATAAAAAGTATCGGCGAGACGATAACCGGCGGCATCCATGCCAAGCCCGCTGCCGAAATAAAACCCGACCGCATTGGGGCCATAGGTATCGACCACATGCCGCAGCTTGGCCGCAACGTCATCGAGGCATTCATCCCAACCCACCTCAACCTGCGCGCCGCCTTTGCGCATCAATGGCCGCAAAATGGCATCAGGATGGTGGTGCGAACGGCCGATGGCGCGGCCCTTGGGGCAGGTATAGCCCTTGCTCAGCGGATGGTCGAAATCGCCTTTGATCTTGACGATCTGCTCATCCTCGATGTCGAGCACCACCCCGCACTGGTTGGTGCAGATTTTACAATAGGTGTGTTTTGAAACAACGGCCTGGCTTCCCATCTCGGTTCCTCCTGAACCATTTGGGGACAAGCATCCGCCCAGGTGTAACCCCTGGCAACAGTATTTTGCGTCTGGATATGGCCGGTTATGTCGAACGCTGGCCTTTTGCCCGGTTGGAGGCGCGAAACTCGCCCGGAGTCATCCCTGTTGCCCGGCGGAATGCAAAACAAAAGCCGGAGGCGGAGGCGAAGTCCAGCGCATGGGCGATGGTCTTGATGCTCTGCCCGCTGGCCAGCAGGCGCCGGGCATGGTCAATCCGGCTGTTCGCTATGTACTGGCCAATGGAACAGCCCTGGCTTGCGCGAAAACGGCGGGTCAACTGGCGCACCGAGAGGCCGCATAATAATGCCAGCTCCTCCAGTGTGGGTGCGGCGGGGATGTCCCGGAGCCGTTCATCGATCAACCGCAGGCGCCAGGGGGCCAGCTCACCCGCCGGCGGAATTTCACCAAACCGGTCAAAATAACGCCCGAGCTCGACGGCCAGTTGTGCCGCGATCAGCTCGACCAGCACAGCGCTGCCAAAACCAGGGTGCCGCGTTTCCTCAGCCAGCCGCAGGAGCAGCCCGCGGATGTTGGCGTTGCGAATGTCGAGCCCGGCCTCAATTTTGCGGTTGGTCCATTGCAGCTCGCCATCGAACCATTTGTTCAGGGGTTCTGGTTGTAGATGGCAGAGAATGGCAGCCTGCGAGGGGCCGCCTTCGGTGCGGTATTGCACGTCCTCATCGGGCGGCACCAGGAATACGCGGCCGATCTGCTCGAAACGGTGATGCATCCAGCGGTCGCGGTAGCAAAGGCGTGAATTGCTGGGCCGTGACGCCAGGCACATGTCCAGCCAATAGGTGTCGCGCTCAACCATCGGGCTTTCAACGGGCGCGTGGAGATGCAGTTGGATAAGCTGGGCCGTCGCGATGGGCACGCGAATTTCGGCTTCAACCTCAAAAATTGTCTCAAGCCCCATGATATCTCCTTGCCCCTAGCTGGACGGCGCCCAGCCGCCATGCCGGGGTTCGAGCCATTGGATATTGGCCGTTTCCCCGGTACTGGGCCGGTCGCTGCCGGTCAGATTAACGACGATGACTGCATCCGGCGCAATGGCACCGGCATTGGCGAGTGCTGCAAGTCCCGCAACAGAAGCGGCGGCCGAGAAACAAATGGAGACGCCTTCAAGCGTCATGCAATCCTCGCGCGCCGCCCGAATCTCCGCCTCGCCGACCGCCACGAACGTGCCGCCGCTCTGCATGACAATGCGGCGAATATGCGGGTAAGCCCGGCTCGGATCGCCGCGCAAAATCGCCTCGGCGATGCCGCTGGGTTGGGCAATACGGTGCTCCGGCCGGATGATGTCACTATTTTCGGCAAATGCCCGCACCATCGGGGCGCAGCTCGCCTGCTGCACGCAGAGCAATCTGGGCAATTGTTTTATGTGATTGAGCTGGTACAATTCCTGCGCGCCCTTATACGCCCCATAAACCCCCATGGCGCTGGACACGGCCTGCACATACCAATCGATAGGCGCCGGTACCTGGTCGCAGGCTTCCAGAAATGCCAGTTTTAATCCCTCACGCCGGCCGGGGTTAAAAAATCCCGCTTCCGAAATCAACTGATGCTCGCGCGCATATTGGGCGGCATACTCCGCGGCTTGCACGAAGCTGGCCTTTTTCATGCCAAAATGCGTGACCTGCGCATGGTCTGAATACTGCACCCTCGATACGAATTTTTCCGCCGTGAAGATATAAACATGCATGTCCGGATAGGCTGGAACACGGTACGCAAACGCTGTTGAGCTATTGCCGGTGGATGAGCAGGTAAATGCGCGCACGCCATGCTGGTGCAGATAGGCCAAGGCAACGGCCGCCATGCGGTCTTTGGTCGTGCCGGTCGGAAGTGCTGTTTCGTCTTTCAGATAAACCGCGTTCAGCCCAAGCTTTTGTCCAAGCCGGCGGGCGTGGAGCAGCGGTGAATAGGTAGCCGGCGGCAGATTGGCTGGCGCTTCCAACGGGAGCAAGCCGGCAAAACGAATATACGGATCGGATGAGTCCACCAATTGCACCTGGTCCAGCGGATAGGTGACATCTACCATGCAGCCACAGGAGTCACAGAATGGGTGAAATCCCGTGGGGTATTCGGTTTGGCAGTTGAGGCAAAGATGCTGCATGCGAGGGCTCAAGCGTATGCTTGCGCGCTGGAGTCATGTTGCAAAAGCAGCCGTAATTTTCGGGCGATGCCGGTGCTGAGTAGAACGCCTTTGGCCCCCCCGCCATTTGCGACATAGACATTCTGCCAGCCGGGTGCACGGCCCGCGATGCATTCACCGGAAACGGGCATGGGTCTGAGCGCTGCCGTGTGCTCAATCAACTCGGCTTGTTCTATCGCCGGCAGAATGCGGGCAGCCTGGTTCAACAACAAGGTTTTGGCCTCGGCAGTCGTACTTGTTTCGAAACCACTATGCTCCATCGTCACGCCAACCCATAGCTCGTTATATTGTCTTTTGTAGAGAGATATGGATTGCCAGGTAAGATCATACGCCGGAACATCTCCGGCCAGGCACATGCGGAGCATCTGCCCCTTGACCGGCGATACGGGAATGCTGACGCCAAGCCAGGCCTTTGTTTCCGCAATCCATGGGCCTGTGGCGAGCACCAATGCGTCACAGGCGATAGGCCCCTCAGACGTTCCGACCGTGACAGCTTGCTCATTGCGGGTGACGATTCCGGTGACGGCGCCGATGACAATTTTGGCGCCAAGCCGCACCGCGCCACGCGCCAGCGCATGGGTGAAATCACGGCTGGAAACGCTGAGGCTGCCCTCGGTTAAAACACCAAAGCCGACATCTGGCGCCAGGCGCGGCTCCATAGTGCGCAAAGTGGCGCGATCGAGCCAGCGCGCCGAAAAGCGTTCATCCGCCTGGCTTGCGGCGGCAATCTCTTCCAGATGGGGGCGGTCTGCCTCGTCATACCCCAGGTGGACACGTTTTACGGGTGTTTTTTCGTATTCCGCACAACCTAGGGCGTTAAGCGCCGTGTAGACCTCCGCATGGCGTTGAAAAGCATCCAGCGCGAAACCGATCTGCCCGGCCGGTGTGCCGATAAGCGGGTTGAGATTTCCGGCATTCTTCCCGGAGGCATGGGCAGCGATGGCGTCTCGTTCCACCAAGGTCACGTCGTAGCCGGCCTGCGCGCATTCAAACGCGGTGGCGCAACCAACCACGCCGCCTCCGACCACCACCACGCGCCTTTTATGCACCTGTTTCTGCATCTGGTTGGCCGTATATCATGTATGCAACGCCGTATGGCATTGTTAAATCTCTTGCCGGAAGTCTGTCGGCTGACTAGGTTTCAGGCACGCATCGGGAGTGGAGGCAATGCTAGGGCTTAATCACCTGCTGTGGCGCGGCATCGGCGCTGAGCTTGCCGGCGCCGTTGCCGTTTGTGGGGCGTTCATCCAGCGAAATGCGACGTAGCCGTGGCTGAGCTGCAAGATACGGCTTTGACCGCTGCCGGTAGCCGCATAGCTTCTGGCGTGAATGACGCGCCGTCCGCAGCCTCCGATACGATCTTGCGCCAAAAAAAACTTAAGGAAACGATTGGGTTGGCCCGTGCGGCCACGGAGCGCCGTGAGTGGCAAGAGGCAGCTTTGCTATGGCAGCAGGTCCTCGAACAATCACCAGGCCATGCGCCGGCCTATGTCGGCGCCGGCAACGCCTTACGCGAAAGCGGCCAATATGAAGCCGCCGAACAAATCTTGAGCGTTGCGGCCGCGGCGTTTCCGGACCACGTGCATATTGCGCTTGCCCGTGGCTGGACCGCCAACGCGCGCCGCGACTGGCCGGCGGCGATTGGCCGGTGGGAGGATGTTTGCACACGCTTTCCCCATCAGCGGCAGTTGTATAGGGGGATGGCGCAAGCCTTGCGCGAAGCCAACCGCGCGGACGAGCTGAATATGTTCCTCCTTGCCGCACAAGCCCGGCTCGCGCCTGAAATTGCCATCGCCGATGCTGGACAGAAACTCGACGCGCTGTTCGAAATTGCCCGGTTGCGTGCCGATTGGCCGCGTGTGCGCAACTGCGCCGAACAGATCCTCGCGCGCGATGGAGAGGCAAATGCCTCTGTCGCTGCTGGTGCCCTGTGCCAGGCTCTCTGGCATTTAGGGGAGTACCAGGCGGCCGAAGCGGCGGCGCTGCACGCGCTGTCTGCCGACCCCGGCCTGATGGAGGCGCTCGTCATATTATCCAGGGCCGCGACGGAGCGCGGAGATGGCGAGTCGGTGCTGTCCTGTTATCAGAAGATCGCAGCCCTTAAACCCAACGTGCCGCACTGGCCTTTCAAGCGCATCGAGCTGCTCAACTGGCTCGGCCGTGTAGATGAGCTGTTGCGCGAAACCCAGGCACTCCTTGAGCGCTGGCCTGACAACGCCATGCTGCCCATCTATCTGCGCCATTGTGGTCCGGCGGCGGCACTGGCACCAGTCCCGGTAACCCCTGGCCAGCCGGCCGATACTTATGATCCCGACGCGCGGCAGCAGGCGGAGCTGCAGCTTCTGTTCGAACGCGCCCCCTCCGTGCTGCCTGGCAGCCGTACCGGGATCGTCGAAGATTTCGGCGCCGATTTGATAATCGCCGGGCCGCCCGGGCCGGATACGGCGATATTGGTCTTCGCGGGCAGTGGCGACGATGTTTCGATACCATTTCCGATCTTTGACTGTTACCTGGTGCCGCTGGCGGTAACACCGATCTATCTGCGTGACTTTAACCGCTTGCGCTATATGACAGGCATCCGTTCACTGGGCGGCGGCTACCAGCAAACCATCGACTGGCTACGCCGCGTGCTGCGCGATAGGGGCGTCACACGGGTCTGTACGCTCGGCAATTGCGTCGGTGGCTTCGGCGCCATTCGATATGGAATCGATCTCGATGCGGCATGCATCGTCACCATGAATACGCCGACCTACTGTCCGGCCGATGAGGTGCGAACGACCGGCCAGGATACGCTCTTCATGCGAAAGCGCCTGCTTAGCGAACTTCCCGCCGATTTGGCCGATATGAAATTATTCATGCAATCGCGGTCAACAAATGCACGAATCGAGGTTTTCTATGATGACGACAAAGCGCCCGACAGGGGCCATGCCGAACGACTTGGCGATATTCCGGGGGTTCGCCTGCACCCAGGCCCAGGGCGTGAGGACCGCAAGCTGTTGCGCGGCATTGCGTTGACGAACGATAATTTCTGCCAATGGCTGGCGGATCTTTTCGCCATCGAGATACAGCCGGCGGGTTTGCCATGAGCGGCAAATCCGACGCTCTGCTGGTGCTGCGCGAACATCTGCCGCTGCCCTTGCCCTATACGCCGCCACGCAACGAAACCGAGGCGAAGCTGGCGCATATCTGGTGTACGGTGCTGAGCATGGATTGCATTGGCGTGTTCGACAGTTATCAGGACCTCGGCGGTGACTCATTTTTGGCAATCGTCATTTTCGGCATGATCGGCGTGGCTTTCGATGTAAATATGCCGATGGCAACCCTCGTAAGTTCCCCGACCATTGCCGCGTTCGCCACCAAAATCGAGCAACTCAAAGAAGGCGGATGACGACAGCTTCCACCCTCGCGTGTGGCATGAGAAGCCGATGAATATTGTTGGCATCATCCTGCAATTGGCGAAGCGCCAACCGCACGCGCCGGCCTTGATCGAGGTGGCGGAGGAAATCACCTATGGCGAGCTGGCAAGGTTGGTGCGCGGCACGGCGCAGCATCTCATCTCCCTCGGGGTGCAGCCAGGTGACCGCGTTGCATTGCGCCTGAAGGATAGTTCGCATCATATCATCGCCATGCTTGCCGTGGCGTGGATGGGCGGCGTTGCCGTGCCGCTCGACTGGCGTGCCAAGCCGGCGGAATGCGCACGCTTCATCAAAGACCTTGGTATTACATGCGTGTTGACGGAACCGGGTGCATTGCCGGTGGAGGGCGCACCGAGCTGGGTGGTAGATGCGCATTGGCACAATGCCGTGGCGCAGGCTGAGGTTTCTGCCACACTGCTTGAGGACGGGCTGCTGACCGATGGGGATCGCGTTTTCATGATCTCGGCGACATCCGGCAGCACGGGGGCGCCGAAATTCACGCAAATGACGCATCTGCAATATTATTTCGCCATCACCGGCATGTTCGAGATCATGGCCCTTTCCGGGCGGCACCGTTTTCTTTGCACCTCGCCGCTTTACTATAGCGGCGGGCGCAATAGTTGTATCGCGCATCTGCTGCGTGGCGATTGCGTCGTTCTATACCCCAGCCTGTTCAGCGCCGGTGAATATGTGGAGCTTGTCCGGCGCCATAAAATTACGGCGGCTGTGCTCGTACCCACGGTGGTGCGGCAGTTATTGGCCACGGCGCCGGATAAGCCTTTATTGCCGGAGCTGGCAGCGTTATTCTGCTCCGGTGCGCCTTTGTACCCGGAAGAAAAACGCGCCGCATTACGCTATTTGTCACCGCATTTCCAGGAACGCTACGGTACAAGCGAAACCCTGGCGATTGCCGTGCTGCGGCCGGAGCACTTTGCCGATCGCATGGACAGCGTCGGCCAGCCGCATGCCTTGATTGCCGCCGAGGTGGTGGATGAGGACGATATGCCGTTGCCCATTGGCCAGAGTGGCAGGTTGCGCTTGCGCGGCCCAGGAATGGCCTCGCCGCTGCCGGAGCAGGCCGTACCGGTGAATTTCCGGAATGGCTGGTTCTATCCCGGCGAAATCGCATATCTTGACGCGGAGGGCTTTATTTTTCTGCAAGGCAGAACATCCGACGTGATGATCCGCAGCGGTGCCAAGATTTATCCGGCGGAGATCGAGGCGGTTTTAACAAACCACGCCGCTGTTGCGGAAGCTGCCGTGCTGGGCCAGCGCGGGGCGGATAATGAGGATATGGTCATGGCCTTTATCGTTACGCGCGTGCCGGTTCCCGCAGGTGAGCTGCTGGCCCATTGCCGCACGCATCTTACGCCGCATAAAATACCCAGGCATATTTACCTGGTTGAAGAATTGCCAAAAAACACCGCTGGAAAAATCGATAAGATCGCATTGGCAAAAACGCTTCAAAGCGAGATAAAGTAGGGTGATTGCGGGAGGCGTTATTATCCCGGTGTAATTTTATGCGTTAGACAATCCGGCGCTGCTGCAACCCCGGCTGTATTTCGAATTGCGGCACAGCATGAATTGCAGGTCCCGAAAGCAAGTCGGTCAGTTGCTTCTTCCATTCAAAAAATGCAACCGAGCTGCGGTTAACTGGTTTGGGTAAATCCGGGCTGAAATCACCGGCGATTTTGCCGGGCGCACCGGCCAGAACGATGACCCGATGCGCCAGCGCCAGCGCCTCATCCATATCATGGGTGATCAGCACCATTGTGGACCCATAATGATGGTGCAGATGCAGCAGGTGCTCCTGCATCTGCTCGCGGGTAAACGGGTCGAGCGCGCTGAAGGGTTCATCCAGCAGGAGCACCTCGGGCCTGGGTGCCAAAGCGCGTGCCAGCGCCGCACGCTGCGCCATGCCGCCGGAGAGTTGCTTGGGCAATTGCTGGGCAGCGGCGGTAAGCCCCACCACCTGCAAGGCTTCGGCGACCGCTTGCTGCCGGGAAGTTTTGGCAACATCGATGAGACCAAACCCGGCATTTTTTTCCACGGTGAGCCAGGGCATCAAGCGCGGTTCCTGGAACACATAGCCCACATCCCGGCGCGAAAGCCGGCCATCGCCGATGGTGATCTGCCCCTCACTCGGCTGTTCCAGCCCACCAAGGCAGCGCAGCAGCGTGGTCTTGCCGCAACCGCTGCGGCCGATAATCGCGGTGATCGTGCCGGCTTCCAAAGCGAGGTCGACAGGCCCCAGGATCGGCTGCCCGCCATAGGATTTGCTCAGCCCCGTAATGCGGATTTCATGCGCCATCAGGTTTTTACGCCCTGCGCCGTATCGGTATCCTGCCAGGAGACCAGAGTACGGCCAAAGGCGGCCAGGGCCCAATCGGTGAGTTTGCCGCATATGCCGAATAAAAGCAGTGCCGCCAGAACACGCTCCGGCCGGCCCGTCTGCTCGCCATCATCAAGGATAAAACCGAGTCCATTGGCCGCCCCCAGCAACTCCGCCGCGGCCACGAACATCCAGCCCAGACCAAGCCCGCCGCGCAAGCCCAGGATATAAGCGGGCAGCACGGCGGGAAGCTGAATGCGCAGCAGCCGGCGCAGCGGCGAATAACCATGCACCCGGCCGACCTCGAGCAGTTTGCGGTCCACATTGGCAATGCCGCCCACCAGGTTGAGATACACCGGGAAGAACACGCCAACCGCAACCAGAATGATTTTTGACTCCTCGAAAATACCGAACCAGAGGATGAAAAGCGGCACCCAGGCCAGCGAGGGCACGCTGCGCAATGCCTGGATCAACGGGTCCAACAACGCCCGCGCCAGGCTGGAGGCACCGCATAACCCGCCAAGCACCGTCGCCACCGCAACCCCCAGCGCAAAGCCGGAGGCCATCCGCATGGCTGTGGCTTGCACTGCATTCAGCATCTCGCCACTGGCCAGCATTGCCAGCAGCGTGCTTACCACCAGCGTTGGCGAGGGTAATATGGAAGGCGGTGCCCAGCCCGCCGTGGCAATGCCTTGCCAGAGTGCCAGCAGTAAAGCAGGCACGATCAGGCCGATAAGCCATTGCCAGCGGCGGCGCACACCCATGGGCTTATTTCAGCCCGAGTTCCGTCGTGTACGAGGTGTTGAACAGATTGGCCTCGGCGCCCTTCAGATCGGCCCCGGCGGAGAGCTTGCCGCTGGTCTGCAAAATCGGCCCCGCCGCGAGAATGGCGGTTTGGTCCGCAGGCGTAATCGCCTCTCCCGCAAGATGCGAGCGGCTGAGCTGAAGCTTGGCCACATCCAGCGGCAGATGCGCCTCTTTGGCCAGAATCTCAGCCGTGCCCTCGGGGTTGGCAACCGCCCAGGCGCGGGCTTTGGCATAGGCTTGCAGCACCTGTTTCACCACATCCGGATGCGCCTGCTCGAAATCCGTCCGCACCAGCAGCGTGCCGGGGGAGATGAGTTTCGGGTTGCGATAGATCAGCACATCATGGTCCGTAAGCTGGGCTTCGGCCATGAACGGGTCCAGCCCGGCCCAGGCATCCACCTGGCCGGCATTGAGCGCCTGGCGCCCCAGCGGGTGCTGCAGCGGCACCAGAGTGATGTCATTACCGGTTAGCCCCACCGTGGCCAGGGCGCGCAGCAGAAAGATATTCGGGTCCGTGCCCGGCGTTGCCGCCACGCGCTTGCCTTTGAGATCCGATAGCGTTTTGATAGGCGAATTCGCCGGCACCACAATCGCGGTCCATTCCGCATTGGTGCTGACGCCGATGGCCTGCACCGGCGTACCATTGGCCTTGCCCAGCAGCGCCGCGGAGCCGGCCGTCTGGCCAAACTGAATGCTGTTGCCGCGCAGGAATTCCAGTGCCTTGTTGCTGCCCTGGCTCAATACCCAGTTTATGGCCACCTGCTTGCCGAGCGCGTCCTGCAGATAACCATTATCCTTAACCACCAAACTCACGGGATCATAATAGGCGTAGGATATGCCGAGCGTGGTCACGCCGTCGGCGAAAGCCTGTGAGGGGGCGGCGCCAAGGCCGAGAGTAAGTGTGGCTGCGGCCACGGCATGCCGGAATAACTGGAATTTCATGAAATGCACCTTCTGAAGAGGACTAGCTGCACCGCTATATTAACCTATTCTCTACATGACAAGTATCTTAATTTGCTTGGTAGGCTATGTTCCAGGCCACAAAGCAGGAGCGGCAGTGCTTCCGCCCGGGGATGAAAATACAGCTTAAATTTCTTATATTACATCTTATATTACATTGAATTTAAAGTTAAATATTTAATGCTGCCGTAGGCCGTTTCGCAGCGTGCCAGCCGGTGAGACTGACCGCTTGTCATCACTATATTATTTTAATATAGTTTTTATGGTATTTTCACTTTTGCCTACGCATATGCTGCTGCATGGAACCTACAATGACGAACCGCCCCTCTTACCCTTTTGTGCTTTGGGCCGTCCCCCGCTTCCGGCGGGCCGCCGCCGAGCCGCAACTGCTCGGCACTGCCGCGCCGGCCTCGATGACGCCAGCGCCAAACACATGCTGCGAGTCGATTGGGTATATGATGCCTCAAAAAACCTCCTCCATGCGGGAATGTGTCTAAGAGGCTGTTTCAGAAACCGCACCACTCCCCATTATGACACGCCGGCGTATACTGGCCGGAAAGCTCATGGGGGATTACAGCCGGGATGTTGGACGTATGTGTGATCGGCGGCGGCATTGTCGGCCTCGCCACGGCCTATGCCTTGCTGCAGGAGCGCCCGGGCCTCGGGCTGGTGGTGCTGGAGCAGGAGGCAGCACCAGCGCTGCACCAGACCGGGCATAATAGCGGCGTCATCCATTCCGGCATCTACTACGCCCCCGGCAGCCTGAAGGCGCGGCTGTGCCGTGAGGGTGCAGCCGCCACCAAGGCGTTTTGCGCGGAGGCGGGCATAGCCGTGGAGATTTGCGGCAAACTGCTGGTGGCCACCAGCCCGCGCGAGCAGGCGCGCATGGAGAAACTCTTTGCCCGCGCCCAGGAAAACGAGATCATCTGCG
>JAMFRO010000001.1 GCA_026224825.1 bacterium
TCACATCCGCCGCCTGCCTGAGCCACCGAGCCTCCTTCGACAGATGCCCCGCCTTCGTCTGCTCATTCGCCTTCCCATCCGCCCCATACCCCGCCAGCGCCGAGTGGTCGATCGCATACGTCAGCCGCTCCGCAATCACCCGATCCACCTCAGAATAAACATCCGTCTCAAGCGCCAGCATATCCGCAGGCACCAACCCCCGCTTCGCCTCGAGCGTCCTGTAGATCCGCTCCGTCCGATACGGATCCGACCAATCCAGCGTCACCGGATACGGATAGTTCTCGGGAGTAATCCTCGCATTGGCCGTCGCCACCACCCCATCCGCCGGATCAAACGCCTGCGGCATCTGGTCGAACGGAATATACCCCGCCCACTCCTGCGCCACGTCCCGTCCACTCACCGGCTTCCCCGTCAGCGCGGTCCAGCCCGCCTTCGCCGCCACAACCGCCTGCAACTCCGCCGGAACCCCCGCCGCAGCCGAATCAGCCGCCGCAGGCTGCGCCTGAAGCACCATCGCCTGCGCCTCCGCCAGCGACCCAGCCGCCCCAGCCCCACGCAGCGGAATCCTCCCCACCCCGTGGTACCCAATATGCCCCTGATCATCCGCATACATCATGTTCTGCGTCGGCCCGCCGAACCCCGCCATAGCCGCACAAAGGCTCTGCCAATCCGAAGCCGCATTCACCGCATAGAACGGCGAAGTCAAATTCGCCGGATCGTACACCGTCCACCGCAGCGCCAGCGCCCGCCGCTCCTTCGGATAAATCCCCGCCCCGCCCCCAGCGATCAGCGGCGTATCCATCGCCCCATGCCGCGTGCTCATCACATCGAGCACCACATCCTTCCCACCCGACACCCGAATCCTCTCCACATGATGTCCCACCGGCCGCCACCTCCCATCCGCACCCTGATAGAGCATCGTCGCCCCGGTCCCCCGCGTCTGCTCGACATACACATCCTGCACATCGCCGCCGAGATTCGTGAACCCCCACGCAATATGCTCGTTATGCCCAACGATCACGAACGGCGTTCCCGGCAGCGTCACCCCGCTCACATGAAACGTTCCCAACCCACCCGCCTGCGCGGCCTCGAGGTCGGCCTCATACCAGATCCCCGGCACATTATGCCGCAGGTGCATATCATTTGAGAGCATCGGCTTGCCCGACTTCGTCCTGCTCCCAGCAACCGCCCACCCATTCGACCCCGCCACACACCCCTCGCAAGCCCCCAGCGCCCGCATCAACCCCAGCGTCTCCCTGGCCTCTACGAGCCCCTGCACATGCTCCCGCGAGCCCAACTCTTCCTCCGCAGGCCGCCGCACCATCGTCTGCGACTCATCGAGCGGCACCTCCTCCACCTGCTTCCCCGGCACCGTCAAATCCACCACCGGCTGCCCCGGCCAATGGTCCCGCCACGACCCCACCGGATACAGCTCCGCCGCCAGCTCCGGCTTCAGCCTGGCCTCCACCGCCTCCCTCCCCAGCTTCTCCGGAAACGTCGTTGAAAGATCCTGAAACATCACCAGTCCCACCAGCAGCGAGTCCCGCGCACTCCACGCCGCAGGCGTATACCGCAGCAGCCGAAACTCCGCCGGCAGATGCCCACCCCTGGCCTCCATCGCCGCAATCTGCGCATTCACCCCCGCCGCATACGCATCCAGCCAATGCCTCTGATCCACCGGCAGCACAGCCAGCGCCCGATCCGCCGCCGCCCGCAACTGCAGATACCGCTGGTCGCGATCATGCCCAACCATCCCAGCCCCGAGAATCTCGGCCAGCTCCCCCGCCGCATGTCGCCGGTACGCATCCATCTGCCACAGCCGATCTCCCGCCGTCACATACCCCTGCGCAAACACCAGATCGTCCATCGACCCCGCCTTGAGGTGTGGCACCCCATGCTCATCCCGCAGCACAGTCACAGAAGCACTCAGGCCGTTTACAGAAACCGCCCCATCCACCACCGGCAGACTATCCTTCAGCGCCGCCCTCAGCCAAAGCCGCCCACCCACAAACCCCGCCGCCCCAATCACAATCAGCACCGGCAGCGCCACCGCAACCACCCGCCCCAGCAGCCGAAGCCGCCGCGACCGCCGCGCCTCCCGCGCCGCCGCAGCCTCTGGATCCTCCCGCCA
>JAMFRO010000019.1 GCA_026224825.1 bacterium
CGGTTTCACACCATTTTATAGGTTTCGTCGAGACGTCTGGGACAACAAGAAAATATAAGGGGGCTACTAAATGTCCAAGAAGAGCGGGTCCGTAGGTCGGGCCAAAAGCGGTAAACTATCGGGTCTGCGCGGCCTGGGTCTCAGCCTGCCGGCTATGCTGGCGGTAGCACCTGGGGCGCATGCGATGCAGTTGTACGACGGCAGCACGCATGGCAACAATGTTGAGATCAACCTCAACATCACTGCCTCCTACGTGGGTGCCGTGCGCGTGGGCAAGCCCACCCAGGCCCTGGTGTCGGCCTCCCAAAATGCCAATGGCAATGATGGCGATGCCAATCTGCAGCATGGCCTCGTCAACGACACGTTTGAAGTCCTGCCTGTGCTGGACATCAAAGATAAGTCGTTCGGCATGCATTTCTCCGGTGAGTATTTCCTCAACACCGTGTATCTGCAGGGCAACCAGAACGACCAGGGCGCGGTCAACCCGGTCACCAGCTCGCAGACGAGCTTCGCCAACGAGACACGTACCGCCAACGGCCAGAACGGGCGCCTGCTCGATGCCTTCGTGTACGATAGCTGGGCCTTCGGCAACGGCCAGCAGGTCACCCTGAAGGCCGGCCAGCAGACCTTGTTCTGGGGCCAGAGCCTGTTCTCCACCGACGGCATTTCCGGCGGCCAGGCGCCGCTCGATGTGGTCGCGGCGCAGAACCTCATCAACCCGCAGTCCCAGCAGGTGTTCCTGCCGGTCGGGCAGATCGTGGCGACGTATCAGCCCAACTCGGTCTACACCATCCAGGGCTATTATCAGTACCAGTGGGTGCCCTATTCGCAGCAGGGTGTTGGTTCGTATTTCAGCACCAGCGATCTTTTCGGGCCCGGCGGCCAGCGCCTTATCGCCGCGCAAACCCCCGGCGAAAACTTTTATCTGTCGCGCGGCAAAGATCTGTCGCCGCCGTCGCAGAACGGCCAGTTCGGCCTTTCCGTGCAGGCGCAGTACGGTAATTACGACGTTGGTCTGTTTGGGCTTCGTTACGACTCCAAGCTGCCGAGTCTCTATCAGCTCGCGCCCACCAGCTTCTCGCCCACACCCGGCGGCATCTCGGTTGGCTCGTACAAGGCGGTCTACGCGCGTGACATCTGGCTGTACGGTACCAGCGTTTCCACCACGGTGGGCGCCACGAACATCGCCGCTGAAACCAGCCTGCGCACGCATGACCCGCTGGTGGGCAGCTCCGCCGCCGGCACGCAGACCGCAGCCAATCCCGGCAATGCCAATAACAACCCGCTCTATCCGGTCGGCAATGTGGTGACCACGCTGGCCAATGCCATCTACGGCTCGCCGGCGCTGAAATTCGATCCGGGCGGAATCACGGTGCTGGGTGAAGTCGAATGGGACGACGTGATCCGCGTGACCGACAACAAGGCGCTGCTGGCGCCGGGCCGTACCTCGAACGCGGCGAGCATCGTTTTTGAGGTTGAGCCAGCCTTCTTCGAAGTGCTGCCAAATCTCGAGCTGCAATTCCCCGTGTCGGTGACCGATAATTTTGCCGGCAACTCGCAGGTGCAGACCTCGATGAACCACGGCACGGGCTACTACTCGATGAGCGTCGTCGCAACTTACCGCGAAAGCTGGGATGCCTCGCTCAACTACCAGGGTTATTTCGGCAAGCC
>JAMFRO010000020.1 GCA_026224825.1 bacterium
CCGGAGCCCTCCGGAGTATAGTCTCAACTTCAACACCATCCTCCAACGCCAATCCTCCGCCAATAAGCAGAAGATCAGAGGCAGAGTACGCAAAATGCTACAAGGCGGGATTCAGCTGACGGTTACGGTTGAGAAGCCATTCTGGTGAGTCGTATAGTGGTGATTTGCGAGCACCGGAGCGGAGCGTGCGCTTGCACGTGAGCACCGGAGCGGAAGAAATCGCCGCTAGACGGCCGCCAGAATGGCTTCTCAGGGTTAGTCCCAGACCAGGGGTAGGTTGCGGATAGAGAGCAGGCCGGGGAAGACCGATGTATCCGCCCCTGGTTTTACCCGGAATTCCGGGATGCGCTTGAACCATTCCTCCAGGAGCAGGCGGAGTTCGCGGCGAGCGAGGTGCGCGCCGAGGCAGGCGTGAACGCCGCCGATGAAGGTGAAATGCCGGTTGGCCTTGCGCGTGGGGTCGAACACGCGCGGGTTCTCGAACCGCGCGGGGTCGAAATTACCGGCCGGGTTTAGGCAGGAGAAGCTGTCGCCCTTTTTGATCTGCATGCCGTGCCATTCGAAATCCTTATGCGCATGGCGGGCGGAGCTGAGGATCGGCTGGGTGCGCAGGAATTCCTCCACGGCACCGTTGATCAGCTCCGGGTTGGCGCGGAGCTGGCGCTGGATTTGCGGCTCCAGCGCCATGCGGCGGAACATCTGCGCGATGGTGGCCGCCACGGTGTCCAGCCCGCCGAGCCAGAGGAACCAGACCATGCCGATTTTTTCTTCCTCGGTAGGTGCGCGGCCCTGGATTTTGCCGTTGACGATGGAGGAGACCAGATGCTCGTCCGGGTTTTTCTCTTTCTCGGCCATGAAGCCGCGCAGGAATGCCAGCACGCCGCGTAGGGCGCCCTGCATTTTTTCGATGCTGTTGGAATGGAGAATGTCCCATTCCCAGTCGAGGAATTGCTCGAACATCTCCGGCGGAAAGCCCATCAGCGCCATGAAGATGCGCACCGGATAGACGCGGGCGAAATCCCAGGCCATGTCCACTTCGCCTTTTTCACGGGCGGCCTCGATCATCTCCACCACCACGGCGCGGATGCCGGGCTCCAGGTCGCGCGAGATGCGGGCCGGGGAGAAATAGGGCATGAGATACATGCGGTATTTGCTGTGCTCCGGCGGGTCTACGCCCAGGGGTATGGAGCGGAAGCTCTCGCCGATGAGGCGCTGGAATTCCGCCGCACCGGTGTTCGAGAAATACTCGTTATCGGTATAGATACGGTCGATATCCTCGTAATGCGTGGCCACCCAGTTGCCATTGCCGCCGGAGAAGCCGCCCATCGCCTGTTTGGAGGGCATGTTGTACAGCAGGCGCGGAATCTCGGGGCCGGCCAGCCATTCGAAGGGCTCGTAAGGGTCCACCAGATCGTTCGGCACACCGCCCATGGCGAATGACAGATCGACGATCCGGTCCTTCGGCACATGCGCCGGTGCTTCGCGGTCAACGCGGATCGAGTCGAGTGTAGGTTGGTCCTGCATTTTGCTCCCTTGCGCTCGCCATGTGCTTGGGCGAGCGCATGCCGGGTGCTGATTCGGTGGATTTCCGGCAACCTAGCAATTCTGTGGCAATGCAGCCAGCCTGATGGAAAAAATCGCGGGCGCGATAGGGGGCGCCGGTGTTAATGTATCGGGCTGCCGAATTTGCTTGAGCGGATTTGCATTCTGTTTTCGATCTTGCATGGCTGAGAATTGTTGAAAAATCTTTACCGTCGGCAGCTCTCTCATTGGCAGCGCGGTGAGATAAATCATTGCGGAGAGAAGGCCGGGATGCAGGTCTTGCAAGCGGGCGCTGGCAGGAACGCCACTTCCATGGTCTGGCGCGCGAGACGCTGGATCTGGGCTGGCGCATTGTCAGCCATGAGGTGACGTAAGCCGCCTTGCCCGCACGGCATTGGCGAGCTGTGCCAGCAAAGCGGTGGATTCGTCCCAGCCGAGGCAGGCATCGGTGATGCTCTGCCCGTAGATGAGCGGCGCGCCTGGAGTCAGAGACTGCCGGCCGCCGGTCAGGTTGCTCTCGATCATGACGCCGAACACGGCGTTGTCACCGGCACCGATCCGCGCCGCGAGATCGGTGATGACATCCGCCTGCCGGGCCGGGTCCTTGCCGGAATTGGCGTGGCTGGCATCGACCATCAACCGTGGTGCCAGCCCGGCGCGGCTGAGCTGCGTGCAGGCGGCGGCGACACTGGCGGCATCGTAATTCGGCCGCCCGCCGCCGCGCAGGATGATATGCCCATCTGCATTGCCGGCGCTGGTGATAACCGAGATTTGCCCATGCATATCCGCACCAAGAAAATGATGCGGATGCGATGCGGTGACAGCAGCGTCGATGGCGATGCCGACATCGCCTTGCGTGCCGTTTTTGAAACCGATGGGGCAGGGCAGGGTCGATGCCATCTGCCGGTGCGGCTGGCTCTCCGTGGTGCGCGCGCCAATGGCCCCCCAGCTGACAAGATCCGTGATGTAATGCGGCGTCACCGTATCGAGAAATTCGCAGGCGGCGGGCAACCCCATGGCGTTAACATCCAGCAAAAGCTGCCTTGCCATGCGCAGGCCCTCGCCGATCTCATGGCTGCCGTCGAGATACGGGTCATTGATGAGCCCTTTCCAGCCGATGGTGCTGCGCGGCTTCTCGAAATACACGCGCATAACAATCTCCAGCGCATCGCCGAACAGAGCGCGCTGGGCGGCCAGCCTGGCGGCGTAATCCAGGGCCGCATGCGGGTCGTGGATGGAGCAGGGGCCGATGATCACGGCCAGCCGGTCGTCCTGCCCATGCATGATGCCGCGGAACGCCTGACGGGACTGGGCGATGCCGGCGGCGCGCTGGTGGCTTAGGGGCAGGCTGCGGTGCAGTTGCGCGGGCGAGGGGAGTGTTTCTGTCTGCAAATCTTCGACGGTACTCAGCATGGGGAAAATCCTGTTGCTTGGTCCGGCGGCGGCATAAAAAAACCGCCAGCGGGGCTGACGGTTGGGATGGGCTTGGTGTTTTGGCCGGTTAGACCGCGCGCGCCCCTCTCTCCGTCAGACTGTTCTGCGGAAAGTAATACCAAACAAAAATGGCGGGGCTGCGGCTCATCGCCCAAGCATAGAGGGGCTGCTGGGGCTGTCAATCTCTGCTATGGGCCCAACGATCTCGGACGGATCACGGAGGGTGGAATGGGTGCGTTTAACCTGGAGCGGGTTGTCATTATCGGCAATGGCGGCGCGGGAAAGAGCTGGCTGGCCGGCCGGATCGCCGCGCAGCGCGGGACCAGGCCCATCGAGCTCGATGCAATCCATTGGGAGCCTGGCGGGTTCAATGTGAAACGGGAGCCGGGGGCCGCCATAGAGGCGGTGCGGGCGGCGTCGCTGGAGAACGGCTGGGTCATCGAGGGTGTATATGGCCGGCTGGCGGAAGTGGCGCTGCCCCGTGCCACCGGCCTCATCTGGCTCGACATTGCCGAGGCTGAATGTGCTGGAAATCTAAGCGGACGAGATATTAAATCGGGCGAGAGCGAGGAGTCGCGGAACGCGCTCCTGCAATGGGTGTCGGAATACCGGACCCGCGGGAATGCAAATTCCTTTCTGGGCCATGAGCGGCTGTTTTCAGGCTTCGACGGCGCAAAACTCATTCTCCATTCACGGGATGAAATCACCGATTTTCTGGCGCCCGGCGCGTGAAGTCGCGGATAGGGGCCGTGCCGAATGTGCCGGTGACGCCGCCGCATGCGGCGCATAAAGACCAACCTGCCAATAACGAGCGGCAGCTTGGCAAGTTTGCCGGGCTCACGCAATTCGGGGTGAATCATCTCACCCTGGAGAGCGGGGCGCGGTCGGCGCGCCGCCACTGGCATGAGGGGGAGGACGAGTTCGCCTATGTGCTGTCAGGCACTGTGGTGCTGATTGATGACAATGGGGAACATGAGCTGACGGCGGGCTCATTCGCCGGCTTTCCGGCAGGTGTCGCGAACGGGCATCATCTGGTGAATCGTTCCGCTGCACCGGCGCAGGTGCTGGTGGTTGGCACGCGCAAGGTGGGCGAAGAGAAGGTTCACTATCCTGATGCAGCCGATGCTGGCCCGTTCACCATCCGCAGAGATGAAAAGGGGAACCGGGTCGGCTGAAATGTGGATTTGCGGAACAGCTTCTCTGAAGCGGATATTTGCCGTAATACGCCGCCATGGCTGATCATACTGCCCCGTTCATCATAAATCCCGACCATTTTCTCAAAACGGATAATGGCCGGGTGTGGACGCCCGAAAGGAGCGAGCACGCGTGGCAGCAGTGTTTTGCAACGCTGGAGCATATGTTGAAGGAACGCCCGCCGCGGCAGGTGGTGGTGATTGTGTGCGGGTTGCAGGGTGCGGGCAAGTCAAGCTGGATCGCCCAACAGAATTCGCGGGCGGATATAATCTATTTCGATGCCGCATTGCCCGGCGCCCGGCATCGGCAGCCGATCATTGATATTGCCCGAACCAAGGGTGCAATTGTGGAGGCGGTTTGGATCAAGGTGCCGCTATCTGTCGCGCTCACCCGGAATGCACAACGAAATGACGATGAGCGGGTTCCCGAGACCTCAATCCGCTCGGTCGCCGCGCTGTTTGAGGCGCCAGGTCTCGCTGAGGGGTTTGAGCGAATTCATGTCGTGGATGCCGAACCGATATCCGGCGCGACGGACGGCACTGAGGTTTAAAAATAGCCGGTCAAACTGCCCACGCCCCGATTGTCTTGGCACGAAACATCGGCATTATGGCGGGAACCCCGCTTTGCATACCCGCTTTGTACCAAGGAGTACCGGCATGAGCCATTCAGAAGCAGAATCATTGCATGCGGCCGCACCCTGGTGGCAGCCCAGGCCCGGGCGGCATCTCAGCATCCAGGGCGGGCAGGCGTTAACCGGGATCTACCCGGTGAGCGGTGCCAAAAATGCCGTGCTGGCGCTGATGATGTCTTCGCTCCTGACGCCGGGGCTGGTGACGCTGCATAATGTGCCTTGCATACTCGATGTCGCGGTGCTGGCGAATCTGCTGCAGGGGCTTGGGGTTAATCTAAGCTGGTCGCACGGGAGCCACGGGCTCTCGGTCACGCTCTGCGCCGATCATGTGCATCCGGCGCGGATAGACCGGGCTTTGGTGACGCGGATGCGCGCCTCGGTATTGCTGCTGGGCACCGTGCTGGCGCGTTGCGGCGAGGTGTGGCTGCCGATGCCGGGGGGTGATGACATCGGCCTGCGCGGGATTGATTTCCATATCGCCGGTCTGCGGGCGATGGGGGCGCGGATCGACCTCGATGGCGGGGTTGTGCATGCCACGGCACCGGAAGGGCTGCATGGCGCGGATATACGCCTGCCGTTTCCCTCCGTGGGGGCGACGCAGAATTTGCTGCTGGCCGCCGTGCTGGCGCAGGGCACGACCGTGATCCGCAATGCCGCGCGGGAGCCGGAGAATATCGATCTGGCGCAATGCCTGGGGCAGATGGGGGCGGTGATAAGCGGCATTGGCAGCGATGAGCTGACGATTGAGGGCGGGCGGGTTTTGGGCGGTGCGGTGCATCAGGTGATGCCCGACCGGATTGAGCTCGGCACCATGGCCTGCGCCGCCGCCACCACGGATGGCGAGCTGCTGTTGCGGCACGGCCGCATGGAGCTGCTGGGTGCCGCGGCCCCGCTGTTCGGCGCCGCCGGGGTGGAGCTGCGGGAGGTGGCGGATGGGGTGATCGCGCGCCGGGCTGCCGGGGGCTTGCGCGGCACGGATATCGTGACCGGCCCCTATCCCGGTTTTGCGACGGATCTGCAGTCCCCGGCCATGGCGCTGCTGGCCATGGCGCCAGGGGCAAGTGCCGTGACGGAGACGATGTTCGAGCAGCGCTTCCGCCATGTCGATGAGCTGAGGAAGATGGGTGCGAACATCAGCGTGCAGGGGCGGACGGGCTTTATACGCGGCGTGCCGCACCTGGCCGGGGCGCGGGTGACGGCGACGGATGTGCGCGCGGCGGCAGCGCTGGTGCTGGCGGGGCTGGCGGCGCAAGGCGAGACGATTCTGGATGGGCTCGACCATCTCGACCGTGGTTATGACCGGATGGAGGAAAAGCTCGGCGCTTGCGGCGCGCGGTTGCGGCGGGGGGATAGGTTCGAGGGGTAATCAGGCCGCTTGTGTCAGCAGTAGATCGATCTCCGCCAAAGCCGCCTGGTCCAGTACCCAGGTGGTGGCGCTGGCATTGGCCTGCACCTGTTCGGGCCTGGTGGCGCCGGCAATGACGCTGGCTGCCCCCTTGGCCAGCAGCCAGGCGAAGGCGAGTTCCAGCAGGCTGTGGCCGTGCCGGGCGGCGAAGCCTTCCAGTTGTTCAACCTTGGCCCAATTGGTCTCGGTGAGCAGGCGGCCGGCACGCCCGCTCTCTCCGGCGAGTCTTGTGCCCTCGGGGAGCGGCGCACCGCGTTTGTATTTGCCGGTGAGCAGGCCGTTGGCCAGCGGGAAATACGGGAGCAGGCCGATGCCGTATTGTTGCGCCGCCGGGAGCAGGTCTTTTTCGATCTCGCGGTTGAGCAGCGAATAACCGTCCTGATGCGAGATGAAGCGGGTGAGGTTGGCCGCGCGCGCCGTCCAATCGGCTTCCACCAACTGCCAGGCGGCGAGGTTTGAGGCGCCGATGTAACGGATTTTGCCGGCACGGACGAGGTCGTCCAGCGCGCGCAGGGTTTCCTCGATCGGCGTGCCGGGATCCGGGCGGTGCAACTGGTAGAGGTCGATCCAGTCGGTCCGCAGGCGCTGCAGGCTGGCTTCTACGGCCGTAATGATATAGCGGCGGGCACCGCCTTTGAGGCCCTTGGCCTCATCCATCGGGTTGCCGAATTTGGTGGCGAGCACGATGTCCTTCCGGCGGGCGCCGAGCACCTGGCCGAGCAATGTTTCCGAGCCGCCGCGGTTGCCGTAAACATCCGCGGTGTCGAACAGAGTGATCCCCTGGTCGAGGGCCGCATGCACCACGGCGCGGGTTTCCTCCAGCCCAATACGGCCGCCAAAATTATTGCAGCCGAGCCCGACCTCGGAAACGCGCAAGCCGGAACGGCCTAATGGTCTGGTTTTCATGCTGCTGGGTTTCCTCAGGTGATCCTGCCGGTGTTTTAGGCGGGTGGGGCGATTATGTCTATATTTTCTATGGTGTTTATTGTGTATACTGCCTGCCGGCGGGAGAGGTGCGGCAGATGACGGCGAAAATCTACGGGCATCGCGGGGCGATGGGTGAGCGGCCGGAAAACACGCTGGAGGGTTTTCTGTATGCGCAATCCCTAGGCGTGGCGGGGATAGAGACGGATATCGTGCTGACGCGCGACCTGGTGCCGGTGCTGCATCATGATGCCAATCTGGCTGATGGGCGCTGCTGGTTGATGGTGTGATCACGGATTATCCGTCGCGTTTTTTGGGGATGTAGGAGAGGCCGTGCAATTATCCAATATCGTACCATGGGGACGCAGCTTTGCCGAGTACCGGGACATGTTCGCCTTATCGGTTGAAGATATGCAAGGGCGCGTGCTCGGCTGTGGCGATGGGCCGGCGAGCTTTAATGCCGAGGCGACCGCAGCGGGGGTGCGGGTTGTTTCCGTAGACCCTGTCTATGCTTTTACGGCGGCCGAGGTAGAAAGCCGTGTGAATGAGATATTCGAGACCGTGGTGTCGCAAACCCGTGCGGCGGCGGACCGCTTTGTCTGGAACCGCTTTGCCGATGCCGACGCACTCGGCCGCGCCCGGTTGGATGCCATGCGGTGTTTTCTGCGCGATTATGAAACGGGTAAAAATGCCGGCCGTTATGTCGAGGCTTCGCTGCCCGATTTGAATTTTGCGGCGGGCGCGTTCGACCTTGCGTTGTGCTCGCATCTTTTGTTTCTGTATTCGGAGCATCTGTCGCTGGACGAGCATATCGCGGCCGTGCGCGCATTGCTGCGTGTGGCGAGGGAGGTGAGGATTTTCCCGCTGCTCGACCTTTCCGGCGCGCCGTCTCCCTATATCATTCCGATTTGTGAGACATTATCCGCGGAAGGGTATATTGTAGAGCAGCAGGTGGTGCCTTACGAATTCATGCGCGGTGGAAACACGATGCTGAGATTGTGCCGGCGCGGCGTGGATTGATTTTTATAGGGCGATGGTCTTCAGAATCTGCCGTGCGGTATCCCCGGCAAGCCGCTGGCTGACCTCACTCAGCGGTATGTAATGTTTCCATTTTTTCACCTATTTTTGGTATTATTTACTCGATTACATGTAGATCGGCAGGAAAACCGGAATTAATTTCTGATTGTCTTGCACATTACACTATATTTCCAATAGACTTTAAGTTCATATCGGGATACAGAGCCGTGGTCTGCCCTGTGCTGGCCTGGAATTTGGAGTTACGTTGTGGATTATCTTGAGCAGAGTTCATCTCCGCAGAAGGTTGCTGGGATTGCGTTTGTGGTTGTTCTGCATGTTGCGATCATCTATGCGCTGGTGAGCGGGCTTGGCTCTGCTGTTGTGCAGGTTTTGCGGGCGCCGTTGCAGGCGCAGATCATCCAGGAGGTGAAGCCGCCGCCGGAGGCGCCGCCGCCACCGCCGCCGCCGGTGATCAACCCGCCGC
>JAMFRO010000021.1 GCA_026224825.1 bacterium
AAAAGGCCAGGGCTCTGCCCTGGACCCGCCAAGGGCCGAAGGGCCCTTGGATCCCACCCGGGTCTTTGAAGAGGATGCCCTCCACAGCATACTTGTGGAAAGCCCGTGCAGGGCATCCTCTTCAAAGACCCGAAATAGTGGGGGTCTGGGGCCTCAGGCCCCAGCGGGGTCGAGGGGCGGAGCCCTCGCCTTTTCCGTGCAACACCCCGCCCTAAGCCCTAACTCCGGATCAGAATTCGTCCCAGTCTTCGGCGCCGGATTTTGCTGGGACGGCGCTTGCGTAAGCGCGGGGGGCTGGGGCGCGGGTGGGAGTGTGGGGCCGTGGGGGTGCTGCGGTCCGGCGGGGTTCGGCGCGGGCCAGTGCCGGCGGCTGGGCTTCGCCGACCTGGAACAGCCCTACCAGCCTGGCCAGTTCTGTAGCTTCGCCGGCCAGCGAATGGCTGGCGGCCGTGGCTTCCTCGACCATCGCGGCGTTTTTCTGCGTCACCTGGTCCATCTGGGTGATTGCTGAATTCACCTCGTTGAGGCCTGTCGCCTGCACCTCGGCCGAGGCCGCGATGTCGCCGACCAGACGGTTCATCTCGGCCACCTGCTCCACGATGCGGGCCAGTGCGGAGCTGGTTTCAGCCACTGATTTCACGCCGCTGCCGACTTGGGCGTTGGAAGTGGAGATCAGCGATTTGATCTCCTTGGCGGCCTCGGCGGAGCGCTGCGCCAGCGCCCGCACTTCCGTGGCGACCACGGCAAAGCCGCGCCCGGCATCACCCGCGCGGGCGGCCTCGACCCCGGCGTTGAGTGCCAGAAGATTGGTTTGGAAGGCGATATCGTCGATGACGCCGACAATGTTGGCGATTTTTTTCGATGACGCCTCAATATCGCTGATGGCGGAAACGGTGACCTGCATCAACGAACCGGATTGTTCGGCATTATGCTTGGCGGATTCGGCAATGCTACGTGCCGAATGCGCGCCTTTCGCGGTTTCGTGTACCGCTTCGGTAATGGCGCCCAGTGCCGCTGCCGTCTGTTCCAGATTGGCTGCCTGCTGCTCGGTGCGGCGGGCCAGATCGTCGGAGGCCTGCATGATCTCCTCCGCACCTGAGCGCACGCCCTGGGTGTTGCTGGCGATCGACTTCAGCGTTTCCTGCAAACGATCCATGGCCGCATTGAAATCGCCGCGCAACTGCTCGTATTCCGCCGCGAAAGGGTCTTGCAGGCGGTAGATGACATCGCCGCCGGCGAGCTTGCTGAGGCCAGAGGCCAGGCCGTTCACCACATTGCGCTGTTCGTCCTGCTTGAGCTCGCGCAACCGCTGCTGCTCGGCTTGCTGGGCTTCCTGCTGCGCCTTCATGGCCTCCTGCTCGGCCCGCAGTGCATTCATGCGGATTTGATTCTCGCGGAACACGTTCAGTGAACGTACGATCGAACCGAATTCATCGCCGCGCGCCAGCCGGGCGAGATCGATGTCGTGATGGCCGGAGGCGAGATGTTCGGTGGCGCCGGAAATCTCGTTCACCGTGCGCCGTACCGCCAGAGTGATGAGCCCGGCGACCAGTGCGACAACCACCAATGTGCCCAGGACAAACCCCAGCAGCATCTGCCCGATCAATCCCGCATGCCTGGCGCTGTGCTGCGCGCTGGTGCTGGATAATGTTGCCACATCGTGGGAAATACCCGTCAGCGTGCTGGTCATGCGCTCGTAATTGGCCTGGAAGGGGGCGATGAAACCGGCGGCGGAATTGAAATCGATGCCCAGCATCGAGCCTACGACGTTGACCCCGCCGCGGTAATCGGAAAGATTTTTCAACACGAGATCGAAACCGGCGCGTTGGTCCGCCGGCAGTGCCGGGCGCAATTGCACCAGATCCGCCTGCACATTGTCGATCTGGTGCAGCACATCCTTCAGCGCGGTGGCGCTGGCGTCTGGTGTGCCGCCTGCGGCCTGCTTGGTCATCAGCACGTAAAGCGCGCCATTGGCTGCGGTGATCTGTTCGGAATCCGCGGCAAGCCGGCTCTGTACGCTGTCGTTGGAGATGACATGGGTGAGCACATCGGTCTGGCCGCGCGCGGACCAGACCGCCATGGCGGCCACCGCGGCCAGCATGACCAGAGCGAAGGCCGAGGGAAAGCCAACCTTATAGACCAGGGAAATATCCGCAAAGCGCTTCATGTCATCAAGCCCCTTTAGATTTCAGTGACCATCATCAGAAAGGCCGAGGCGAAGCTCACGCCGCTGGCCGAGGCGGTGGCCTTGTTCACCGTGATCTGCACTTTCGGGTCGCTCTGCACACTCACCGCGCAATTCCCGGCCTGGGTGGCGCTTAAATCCGTTGTGATGCACAGGGTTTTTGCCGATGCCGCCTGTGTGCCCACGGCCGCCCCCGCAGCACCTAGCCCGGAGGTGAGGAACAGCACATCCACCGGGGTGGAGCTGAGTTTGCCGATGGGTACCGGCACCGCCACCAGATTGATGCTGCCGACCGTCAGCCCGCTGCCCAGAAGCCCGGTGAGCGCCTGCTCATCGGCGGCGGAGGCCGCGACTGAGGGGTCGTAGACAATGCCCAGTTTGACCGTGCCCGTGAAGGGCGTGGCGGTGAAATTGAGCACCCTGGCCGCCACCTGTATGTCCTTCGCCGTCACCTGCGCGTGACTGGCCACCGGTATGAATATCGCGACCACGCCGAACAGGCTCACTAAAAATTTCCGCACGATGCCCCCTATGCCCGCACTGGGCCAAACGGTCCGCTCCATGAGCTGACCCGAGAAATAAACTGGCAAAACATTCCAAAAGCGTTAATCACCGGCAATAAATACTCTGCTAGAAATTATAGGTCCCGGTGAACAGAACACGCCTGTCAACCTCCGGACCGGCGCTGACGATGGTCTGGCTGGACTGCAACTGCGAGCCCGAGACCGCGAGGACGAGATGCGGCGTGACGTTGTAGGCGACGCGTGCATCGATGGTGACGAAGTTGGAGATCACCTTCGGCTCATAGATCAGGCCGCCGCCGCCGATGGCCGCCGAGACATCGGTATAGCGCGACTGCCATTTACCCTGCAGGTCAACCTCGAATTTGTTCCAGCTATCGCCGATGCCGAACACGATGGCGCTGCTCGGTGTCGCATTGTTGAAGTCGTAAGGCGTGGTCGGCGGCCCGGCGATATTCAGATGCGCACGCACCGCGGTGAGGGTGTAGCCGATGTTCCAGCGTACGCCCGACGCATCGGAGCCCTTCAATACGAGTTTGGTGCCATAGACCTGACCATTACCGATATTCTGCGCCTCTTGCACATAATACGGATAGGTGAATGTACCCGGCAGCACGCTGGAAGCGGTCAGTAGATCCTGTACCGTGCTGTAATAGAATGCCGTCGACAATGTTGATTCAATCGGTGCCAGCACGCGATCGTAATCGATCTCGTAATTCACCGTCACCGAAGGCTGCAGAAAGGGATTGCCCGCTGTGATCTGGGTGATGCCGCCTCCGACAGGATGCGCCACGTCCAGGCCCAACTCATCCTGGCTCGGCGCCTGCACACCACGCCCGACCAGCGCGCGGAATGTATCATTGCTGGTCGGCTCCCAGACCAGCCCGACATTGAAGCTGGGGGCGGTGAGCTGTGTCCGGGCGTAATCCGCCTGGGTGTAGGGCGTGCCAGGCACAACCGGCGAAGTGCGGTGCACGACCAGCCGGTCGATGCGCCCGGCATTGGTGAGCGAAAGCTGCGGCGTGATCTGCCAGTTCCACATGCCGCTGATGGCATAATCCTGATAATCCGATGAACCGTTGAAGTCGGCCGGGTCCCATTCGCGGTTGGTGCGGTATTCGACGCCGATCCGGAACGCGTTTTCCGTTCCGATTTTAAATAGATCATTCGCCTGCACGACGCCGACCTGGTTCCAACTGGACTGATCGACCGTGCCGCCGAGAGGCAGGCTGCTGGTCCCCTGATCCTTGTTCAAATAACCCAGCACATTGAACAATCCCCAGGCCGTATCCGCCGAGAAGCCGGCTTTGAAGGATTGGGTACGGAACCGGTAAGAGGTCGGAATATAGATGATCGATTGCGAGCTTTCGCTGGAATCGGAATGGGTGACTTCGAGCGTTATCTCCGTATGTGCCGAGGGTTTGGCGCGGCCGTCGATCGCATAATTCTCATTATCCGCATTGCCCTGATACGGCGCATTCAGGGCCGGCAGTGAATCGCCGGAATATTCATTCGCCCTGATGCCGCCGAGCTGCACCGTGACACCGGCCTTGCCGGCCTTCTGCGCGGTGGCGACCAGAGAGCCTAGATAGGTGCCGTCGGAACCAATGCCGACATTCAGCGTATCGGTTTTGTCGGTCAAAGGATCGTAAGTGATGATGTTGATGACACCGCTGGCGGCGTTGAAACCGAACAATGCCGAGGCCGGGCCTTGCACCACCTCGATCTGGCGGATATCGGAAAGCTGCACCGGCAGCGCGTTCCAGACCGTGAAGCCGTAGCTGTCGTTATAGACCTGGCGGCCGTTGACGAGCACCAGCAGGCGCGGGTTGTAGACCTGGCTGAAGCCGCCGATGGCAACTTCGCTGTCCTGCGTGCCGTAGGTCCGCACGTCGATGCCGGCGGTGAATTTCAGCACACCGGGGATGTCGGTGGCACCTGAGCGGCGGATGTCATCGGCGGTGATGATCTGCATATCGGCCGGCGCCTGGGAGGCCAACTGCGGCGAGCCGGTGGCCGAGGTTGTTACCGGCTGGCCGAACATCTGCTCCAGCGCACCGTAATCCACATTCTGCGCGCGGGCCTGATGCGCCAGCGCCATGCAGAGCACGGTGGCCGAAGCCAGACCTAGACGTTGTTTTAATGTCATATCGCCACCCCTGAAATAACAACCCGAAATTACCAAGCACAAGATTACCAAGCACAAGCTGGCAGGAAGGCATAAGATGCAGAGCCATCCAGCATTGATTATGCGCTCTAGTGGGAAGTAGTTGACGGGCGATTACCGGATATCGGCGGCACGAAAATTTTTTGCGCGCCCAGGATGATGAATGTAAAATATGGTTCGGCATGACACCGATGTTGGACATATTATATGCCGGTAGCGTTCCTGGATTTTCGAATGATCCTGTGCCACCCTAAATTTATTAACATTTCTATTGTGGATGTTATATATTTCGGATCACGGCGGGGCTGCGCCGGCATGCGTAAGCAGTTAATCACTTACGGCGTGATGTTAAGATTTTTGGGCGGCGGCGGCGCGGCCCTTGCTCGAGACCAAACGCGCGCGGCCGCGCGCGTTTGGTCGAATTATTCTAGGCTGCGATTTTTGCGAGCAGTTTTTCGCTCTCGCTCCACAGGCGCTCAACCGCGGCATCATCCTCGGCGAAGGGGTTGGGCGCCCGCGGCTTACGCTGATAAAAATAGCCGCCGCTGCTCTGCCCTGCCTCTGCGGAGGTGGCGAGCCAGACCAGCGTGTCCGCGCCCTGCTCCGCCGTCTGGCCTTTCAGTGTACGCATATGCGCTTGCGAAGTTTCCGGCGCATTGTTGATGAAATTGGAATCGACGAAGCCGGGATGCATGGCATGCGCGATGATGCCGTCGGCGGCGAGGCGTTTGGCCAAAGCGCGCGCGAACATGACATTGGCGAGTTTGACGTTGCAGTAGGAACGGCCGGAATTGAAGTTCTGCAGCAGTTGCAGATCATCCCAGGGCAGGCCGGGAATCATCTCGCCGGCATCCGATGAGGTGTTGAGGATGCGTACGCTGCCTTTAGGGGCCAGGGCTGCGGCGTGGCGCAGCAAGGGCAGCAGCCTGGTGGTGAGCAGGAACGGCCCGAGATGGTTGCTGGCGAAATTCTCGTCGAACCCCTCGGCCGTGATGATCTGCGCCTTGGCCATGCCGCCGGCGTTGTTGACGAGGATGTCGACGCGGTCCGTGCGCGCGGCGATCTCGCTTGCCACACGCGCGGCATCGGCCATCAGGGACAGATCTGCGCGCAGGAATTCCACCTGGCCGGTGCGGGAGGCAGCGCGGATTTCAGCCTCTGCCGCGGCACTGCGGGCGGGGTCGCGGCCAATGCCTATGACACGCCAGCCCTGGGCCGCCAGGGCCTTTGCCGTTTCCTTGCCAATGCCCGAGCTCGCGCCCGTTACCACTGCTACTGCCGTCATTTTACCCTCCCGTTCTTGACTTGAGGGGCAGCATAGGGATTTGCCCTGGGCAAGGCCAGCGCCCGCCCGTTGTTGAAAGATCGGCCTGGCGATGCGGTACCGGCGGCATACGGGCCGGGCCCATACTAGGCAGGGGGGCGGTTCACACTTAAGATTACGCCCAAACCCAATCCGGAAATGCCGGGACGAGCCTAGGAGCCTATCGATGAAACTCAGCCTGCCAGATGACAGCGTCCCCGTACAGGAGATGTTCGAGCGCTTCTTCGCGACGGAAGCGACCCCGGTACGGGTCCGTGCGGCGGAGCCGGTGGGGTTCGATGCGGCGCTCTGGCGTGAGCTTGTGGCTTTGGATGCCCCGTTCATGCGGCTGAACGCCGCGGCCGGCGGCGGGGAGATGAGCCTGTTCGACACCTGCCTGATGATGGAGCAGGCCGGGCGGCGGCTGGCCCCTGCCCCTCTGGCGGAGGCGGTAGTGGCCTTGCGCATTCTGGGCGAGGCCGGCGGCGAGACGGCGCATCAATGGATTGAGAAGATCCGTGATGGCGAGACCGTGCTGAGTTTGGCCCTGCACCAGGCGGTGCCGGGTGCGGCGCAACTGGTGCCGGGCGGGGCCGCGGCGCAGGCGATCCTCACCTTCGACGGCAAGGAGCTGGCCATTGAGGTGCCGGGTGCTCCTCTGGACGCGCCTTTCACCCTGGGCGGGGCGGCCATTGGCCGGTTCACACCGGGCACGGGTACGCGCCATGTAATCTCCAGCAATGCGGATGCGGGGAAGATCTGGGCGGCCGGCATAGAAGAATGGAAGATCCTCACGGCGGCGGCGCTGATCGGCATGTCGCGCGAGGTGCTGACCATGGCCGCGGCCTATGCCACTGAGCGCGTGGCCTTCGGCCAGCCGATCGGCACGTATCAGGGCATTTCCCATCCGCTGGCCGATGATGTGATCGCGGCCGATGGCGGGGCCATGCTGCTGTGGCGCACCTTGCGGTCCATCGCCGATGGCACGGCCGAAGCGGGGGCGGATATTGCCGGGCTGTTCTGGTGGGCCAGCCAGACCGCGACTCGCAGCGTGGCGCATGCGCTGCACACTTTCGGCGGCTATGGGTTGACCAATGAATATGACCTGCAGCTCTACCACCGCCGCGCCAAGGCCTGGGCGCTTACGTTGGGCGACCCGCGCCAGGAGCTGATCCGTGCCGGGCGCCGGCTGTATCTGGGCGAGGCCACGAGCCTGCCGGATGTGGGACTGGTGGATGTCGATTTTTCAGCGCCGCAGGGCGGGCAGGAGCTGGCCGCGGAGACGCGGGCGCTGTTCCAGAAGATACTGGATCCCGCGAAACACCGGCTGCATGAGTCAAATTTTGAATCACACGATTGGGAGGTGCATCGCGCCATCGGCAAGGCCGGGTTGCTGTACCCGAACTGGCCCGAGAAGTTTGGCGGCCGTGGGGCCGATGCGGATTCCACCCGCGCCAGCCTGGCCGTGTGGCATGAGGTGGGCTACGCTGGCCTGCCGCGCAGCACGACCTCGATGATCGGGCATATCGTGCAGATATTCGGCACACCGGAGCTGCAGGAAGAGGTACTTCTGCGCATGGGGCGTGGCGAAATCAGCGCCTGCCTTGGTTATACCGAACCCTCCGGCGGGTCCGACGCCTTCGCCGCCAAAACCCGCGCGGTGCAGGATGGCGATGAATGGGTGATCAACGGGCAGAAAATGTTCACCTCGGGCGCGGAATACGCGAGCTATGTGATCATGATCACCCGGACCGACCCGGAGGCGCCGAAGCATAAGGGGATCACCATCTTCCTGCTGCCGCTCGACCATCCGGGCATCGAGATCCACCCGGTGCATACTTTCATGGATGAGCGCACCAATGCGACCTTCTATGCCGATGTGCGCATCCCCGACCGCTACCGCATGGGGCCGGTGAATGGTGGCGCCAAGGTGCTGGCGGCGGCGTTGAGCCTGGAGCATGGCGGCGGGTATTTCCACGAATATATCCGTGAGATGGAAGAGGAGGCCGTGATCTGGGCGCGGGAGACGGACCGCGACGGGCGCAAGGTGATCGAGGATTCCGATATTCTGGCACGGCTCGCACGGGCGCATGTGCATGTGAATGTCGGCGAGGGGCTCTCCTGCAAGGCGATGTGGACACGGCTGGCGGGTGAGAAGGATCTCGCCTACGGGCCGGCTTCGAAAGTGTTCTCAACCGAAGCCTTTATTACCGACTCCGCCGATCTGCTCGACATGACGGCGCCCTACTCGCTGCTGCGCGGCAAGGAGGGGTTGAGCATTATCGAGAAGGGCTATCGCCATGCCACCGCCACGACGATTTACGGCGGCACCAGTGAGGTGATGCGCAGCATGATCGCCGAGCGCCGGTTGGGCATGCCGCGCAGCCGGGGGTAGGGCTGATTTAAGTGCCGCTCCCCTTCAAGGAGCGGCACAAACGGCCGCTAATCCTACCATATCCCCACCCCGGCCCTCATTTGAGCGGTGGCAGCGCCATACCTCCGCCGGCTTTGATAAAATTATTTTCCAATAACATCGCGCTCTTCGCGCTATAATTCCGCAAAATCCCGGAAAATTTGGAATATTAAAGTATTTTTCCGAATGCACTTCAATATCACTATAACTTCCATAGATTAAAAGTGTATGGAAGATTAGACGTGCGGCAACCAGCCCTTTTCTGGCCTGGAATTTGGAGTTACGTTGTGGATTATCTTGAGCAGAGTTCATCTCCGCAGAAGGTTGCTGGGATTGCGTTTGTGGTTGTTCTGCATGTTGCGATCATCTATGCGCTTGTGAGCGGGCTTGGCTCTGCTGTTGTGCAGGTTTTGCGGGCGCCGTTGCAGGCGCAGATCATCCAGGAGGTGAAGCCGCCGCCGGAGGCGCCGCCGCCACCGCCGCCGCCGGTGATCAACCCGCCGC